>JABIVD010000015.1 GCA_018667335.1 Rhodospirillaceae bacterium | reverse complement strand
GACGCCAGACACTAAAAACCCCAGAAACAAAGCGTTTCCGGGGTGTTTTCAGAAATTGGTATCCCGTAGGGGAGTCGAACCCCTGTTTCCGGCGTGAGAGGCCAGCGTCCTAGGCCACTAGACGAACGGGACATCGTGGCGTTTCAAAACAGGATGGAGGACATAGCCGAACCTGCGCGCCAATTCAACCCGCGTCCATGCTGTGTCGGGTGTCGGCGGTCAGGCCGCCATCAAACGGCGGGGCCGATATGCCCGCGCACGGCGCCGAGTAAGCCCTCCACATCCGCGTCGGTCACACTCCACGGCACCACCAGGCGGATCGTGCCGTCGCTCCCCACCCGGTAGAAGCCGAAGCCGTCGGCCTCGAGCAGATCGAGGACCGGCAGGGGCAGCTTGGCGAAGACGATGTTGGCCTCGGGCACGCGCACAATGTCCGCGCCGTCGATATTGGTCAGCCCCGCCGCGAGGCTCGCGGCACCCGCATTGGCCGCCCGGGCGGCGCGCAGCCAGGCGTCGTCGCCGAGATAGCCTTCGAGCTGTGCCGAGACGAACCGCATCTTCGACAGCAGATGCCCGCCGCGCTTGCGCCGCTCGCCAAAGGCTGACGCGAGTTCCTCGCGGAAGAAGATCACGGCCTCGGCCGCCATCGCCCCACCCTTGGTGGCCCCAAAGGACAACACATCGACGCCGCGCCGCCAGGTGGCGTCCGCCGCGCTCACATCCAGTGCGGCCAGCGCGTTGGCGAAGCGCGCGCCGTCCATGTGGAGCGCCAGTTTGTTCTTTTTGGCGATGTCAGCGATCGCGTCCACATGATCGGCCGCGTAGACGGTGCCGGCCTCGCTCTCCTGGGTGATGGTGACCGCGGCGGGCGGCATATTGTGAACCCCGTGGGGCCGGGCTGTTTCGATTGCGGTGGTGAGCGCCGCCAGATCAATCTTGCCGTCCGGGCCGTCGACCAGGGTCAGCTTCGCGCCCCCGGTGTAGAATTCGGGCGCGCCGCATTCATCGGTGTTGGCGTGGCTCGCCGGATGGCAGAAGACAGTGCCGAAGGGCGGGCAGATCGCCGACAGCGCCAGCGCGTTGGCCGCCGTGCCCGTCGCGACGGGAAAGGCCCACAGATCGCATTCGAAGACGTCCCGCAGCCGCGCGGACACGCGCGCGGTCCACGGGTCATTGCCGTAGGGCATCGCGCCCGCCGACGCGGCCTCGGTCACCGCCGCGATCACCTCGGGCAGCGCGCCGGCTACATTGTCGCTGGCAAAATTAGCGGGGGCGAAGTTCGCCGGGTTCGCTGGTTTGCTCACGGGCTGACTTCGGTCTGAATCCGACCGCTCGACAGCTGGATCACGAACACCCGGCGACATTCGGGCAGGTTCGCGGGCCCGCCGGTGATGACCGTCAGGCGGCCAGCGGCGGTGCTCGCCTGCTCGATGGTGCAGGCCGGCGACGGCAGGCCGAGCGATAGCCGGTCGGGAGCCGCTTGGGTATTGTCGCCCCCGGAAGCAGCCCCGCTGTCGCCCCCGTCATCGAACGCCGTCCAGATGATGGCACCAACGACGGCCAGAATGAGAACGCCCAGGGCGATGACGATCGTGCGTAAAACATGTATGGCCAATGGACCCTCCGAATTTCGAAGCGCAGTCTAGGGCCGTGACACAAAAAGACAACGATACGCCATCAGAAGATCCCATGACGGGCGACACCCTGATGCATGTGACCGTCGGCGCCGACCAGACGGGCGAACGGCTGGATCGGGTATTGGCGGGCGCGCTTGCGGACCTTTCGCGCTCGCGCCTGAAGGCCCTGATCGAAGGCGGCCATGTGCGCCGCGACGGTGCACCCGTGAGCCAGCCGTCCGCGAAGGTGAATGCCGGCGATAGTTTCGAGATCACGATCCCGGCCCCGATTGACGCGATCCCGCTGGGCCAGGACATCCCCCTCGACATCCTCTACGAGGACGACGATCTGATTGTGCTCGACAAGCCCGCCGGGCTGGTGGTGCACCCCGCCCCCGGCAATCCGGACGGGACCCTGGTCAACGCGCTGATCGCCCATTGCGGCGACAGCCTGGCGGGCATCGGCGGCGTGCGCCGGCCGGGCATCGTGCACCGCCTGGACAAGGACACCAGCGGCGTGATGGTGGCGGCCAAGACCGCCGTGGCCCATGCCGACCTCGTCGAGCAATTCTCTGCCCGCACCGTGGACCGCGCCTATCACGCGATCGTCTGGGGCCTGCCCAAGCCGGCCACCGGCGAGATCGAGGGCGCGATCGGCCGACATCCCAAGAATCGTAAGAAGATGGCCGTGCGCGAGACCGGCGGAAAACACGCGCTGACCCGCTACAAGACCCTCAAGGTCTATGGCGACGGGCTGGCCTCACTGGTCGAATGCCGGCTGGCCACCGGCCGCACCCACCAGATCCGGGTGCATCTCAGCCACCAGGGAAACCCGCTTGTCGGCGACCCAACCTACGGGCGCGCAACGGGGCGCCGCGACGCGGTTTCGGGCCTCGATGGGGACATTAAACGCCAGATCGGTGACTTTACGCGCCAGGCCCTGCACGCGCGCGTCCTGGGGTTCGTCCACCCCACAACGGGGCAACATGTTGATTTTAAAACAGAATTGCCCGATGACATGGCGCATCTTAAGCAAATATTAGAATCTCTCTAAGATATTGTAGTCCGGCACGAAATCACCATATTTGTGTGACAGGCTGCGCCCAATCGGTCGTTCAGCACTAACCATTCGCGTCCGCGGGTGGCGGGAGAACAATCCATGGCATCACCGCAACTTCCTTCGCTTACCCCTGACGGCAACCTGTCGCGTTACCTGCAGGAAATCCGCAAATTCCCCATGCTCGAGCCGGAGCAGGAATTCATGGCAGCCAAACGCTGGGTCGAGCATGACGACGTGGACTCCGCGCACATGATGGTGACCAGCCATCTGCGCCTGGTTGCCAAGATCGCCATGGGTTATCGCGGCTATGGCCTGCCGGTGGCAGAGCTCATTTCCGAGGGCAATGTCGGGCTGATGCAGGCGGTCAAGAAGTTCGACCCCGACCGCGGCTTCCGCCTGTCCACATATGCGATGTGGTGGATTCGCGCGGCCATTCAGGAATACATCCTGCACTCATGGAGCCTCGTCAAAATGGGTACCACGGCGGCGCAGAAAAAACTCTTCTTCAACCTCCGCCGCATGAAGGGCCAGTTGAAGGCATTCGACGAAGGCGATCTGGCGCCGGAACAGGTCGCGCATATCGCCAAGGAGCTGAGCGTCGCGGAAAAGGATGTCGTGTCGATGAACCGGCGCCTCGCGGGGCCAGACGGGTCCCTCAACGCACCTCTGCGCAAGGACGGAGATGGCGACGGCGAGTGGATGGACTGGCTGGTCGACGAATCCGATTCTCAGGAAACCGAGCTCGTCGAGCAGGATGAGCTGGAGAAACGTCGTGGCCTGCTGAACCAGGCGATGGAAGCCCTCAACGAACGCGAACGCCATATTCTGAATGAGCGAAGGTTGCGCGAGGACCCGGTCACACTGGAGGACCTGTCCCAGCAGTACAACATCAGCCGCGAGCGGGTGCGTCAGATCGAGGTTCGGGCGTTCGAGAAGTTACAGAAGGCGATGAAGAATCTGGCGATCGAACAACAGGTCGCCGCGCCGCAATAGTTCAGAAAAGAGACGCCGGTCAAGAAACGCTGGCCTCAGGCGCCGGCCGGCGCCATCACCTCGTCGCCCCACTCCTCTATCAGTCGCTTCTGTTCGCGCCGCATCTGCTTGATCTTGGCTTCATTCGTGACATCGATATAGACAGCGGCGATTTTCGGCATGCCGAGAACCAGCAGCCAGCCGACCCCTGCGGTCCCGAACATCACGACGACCACAAACACATCTGAAAGCATCGCCAGCGCACGATCCATGGTCGGTCCGCTCAGCAGCAGTTCAAAGATGAAGGGCGCCACGCCCGCGACATTTGCAGCACCCACGGTGAGGGTCGCGTTTCGGCCGGGCTCGCGGTCAATGATATAGGCGACCATCGCCGGTATGCAGCCGACCGCAAAAAGAAGCAGCGCTGGTGCAGCGAAAATCATCAGGCCCAGCAAGATCATCCCGAGAACAACGAACATGTAAGCGCTGCCGCTCTGCTTCGCAGGCTTCTTCTCGATTGCGGGAGTTTTCTTCTTTCCTGGCGCCATACATCTATCCAAGCTTCGAAATTACGAGAGCCGCGATCACCGCCAAGCTGGCGACGCATGCGACGTTCGCCGCGATTTGCCGGCCGAGCAGTTGCGCCTGGCGCTGGAGGCGCTTTTCATCGGTCTGCATCTTCTGCATTTCGACCCCGAGCGCCGCGTAGCGGCGGCTGGCCACCGCGAAACCACGTTCATCCCAGCGGCGTTTCTTACTGTTGTCGAGAATTCGCACCAAACTGTCCAGATTGCCCTTGGACGCGGCCTTTTCTGCGGCCCTCAGCATCTCCTCGCGCAGGCGTACATTTCGGTACTTGCTCACGATCGGCTGCAGTTTCTCGAGGAACATCTTGTAGAGATGCTTGGCCGGCGTGGCGCTGTTCTTGCTCTGCACAAAGGCCAGCAATCGCAGCTGCGCCACGCTCTTTTCGGCGTCACCCGAGGCGCGGGCCAGGTCATGCAACTCACGGTCAATCCGGCCGGTGATACGCGCAGCAAAAAACGCGGCGATATGCCGGTCAAACAGCAATTCGCCACTCTCCGCATGGCGTTCCAGGGTATCGATGAGTTCGCGCGGTTGCAGCGCGACACTTCCCTTGAGATGCGGGCTCAGGCACGGCAGCGCAGGATTAAGTTCATAGACGCAGCGCTCGATGGAGAAGCCGGGTGCCGTATCGGATAAATAGATGGCCGCTTTCTCCACGATTTCAGACGCAGGCAGCATCCATGTCTTCGGGCGCGGTTGCTTTTCGTGCCAGAAATTCATCATCTTTCCGAGGATCATGCTCGTATACTCGGCAGACAATTCCTTTTGAAGCACCGCCTGGATCGACGCTGGTCCGGTCCCGTCTGGCATCATGGCGATGCGCCGATACCGAATCGGCCCGATCGGGTCGAGTGTCGTGATGATGCGGGACAGGCGAATGTCGTCAGTCATCTGCCGTGGCCCCGACGCCCCGAGCAGACCGCATTCCGAAATTTCCTTGGCCAGATCGCGATCGTTGAGACTGCGATCCACCCACTTCTCGATGGTATCGTCGCCGCTCAGTTTCACGGCCGCATCCCAATTCGCGTTCAGTGCATGGGCGAGTTCACGTGCCGTGTAGGCCGAACGACCACCGAGCTCCAGCGGCCGATCAGCGCGCGCCACAGGCATCGGTTGTGCGGGATTAACCTGGCCACTGTTCACCCAGTTCGACAGATCCACGAGGGTCCAGCGTTCGTGTTCCTCATCACGAAGCAACGAGCGGACCACGGGCGCCAAATCCGTATGAAGTTTATTTTTACCCAGCAATGCGCTGTAGCTGCCTTTCGCGATCCGACGTTCGAGGAGCTCTTCTTCATCCATCCCGGCAGCCGGATTGTAACCAAGGCCCAGAACCATGATCGTGACCCCAAGCGCAAACAACTCATCGGACAGATCTCCGATTCCACGGCAGATGGGTGCACACATCGCGCGCTCGATAGGCTCGAACATGGACGGCTGTTCATATCCCGGAGGTGCGCTGTAAATCTGACCCGAAATGACCGAATCATCATTCACACGCCGGTAGAGATTCGTGGGTCGGATATTGCGATGAGTCAGGCGGTCTTCTTCCATGCGCCGCAGCAAATCCATGATCGGCATCAGTAAATCGCGTTTTATCTCGCGAACCGTCCAGTACTGGGTTGTCGATTCCATGCTCTGCAGCAGCGGCGGACCCGGCGGTTGCGGCAGGATAATGACGATCTCCTCACGGCCACTGCCAACCCAGTCCACCCGTCCCCAACGGATGGGCTTCAGCAGCGCGTCATGGGCAATATTCTTGGCCGCCAGAATCGCCGTCAGGCGGGCCGGAACTTCGTGATTGAGCACAAGCGCATACAATTCGCGCTTCGGATCCTCGGCATCAAGTGTGAGGTAGGCGCGCGCTGTGGATGTGGAGAGATGGGGAAGGACAACACCCGGCTGGATATTGTACCGGCCCGCGAAGACAACCTCTTCTTGTGACGACGCGGCCGGCGGCGGGGCTGGCCTGCCCTCCGGCGCGTTCGTCTCTTCAACTCTTAATGTTGCGTCGCTCATACCGTCCGCCCATATAGGTCGCATTTCGCGGAGCGGCTTTCCGCGAATTCAACACTTTAGGCAGGATGAAGGTAAAAGAAGGTTAACGCCGTTTAGTCGGCAAACGGGTCTCGAACAAGGATTGTATCCAGCCGTTCCGGGCTGGTGGACAGCAGGGCAACCGGCGCATCAATCAGCTCCTCGATCCGGCGGACATACTTGATCGCGGTCGCCGGCAAATCGGCCCAGCTGCGCGCGCCCTGTGTACTGGTCTGCCAGCCTTCCATCGTTTCATAGACCGGCGTCACGCTGGCCTGTGCACGAATACCCGCGGGGAACCGGGGCACTTCAACCCCGTCTATCGTGTAGCCGACGCACACCTTGAGTTCTTCAATACCGTCCAGAACGTCGAGCTTTGTCAGCGCAATTCCGCTGATTCCGCCAACACGTACCGCCTGGCGCACCATCACCGCATCGAACCAGCCACACCGCCGACGTCGTCCGGTTACGGTGCCGAACTCATGGCCGCGTTCACCCAGGAGCTCGCCAACCTCGTTCTCCTGCTCGGTCGGGAATGGGCCGCTACCCACGCGTGTCGTATAGGCCTTGGTGATGCCGAGCACATAACCAATCGCGCTCGGCGCGACACCCGCACCGGCCGCGGCCTGCCCGGCCACCGTGTTCGAGGACGTGACAAACGGATAGGTGCCATGATCGACATCGAGCATGGCGCCCTGGGCGCCTTCGAAAAGAATACGTTTCCCGGCTTTGCGCGCATCGTCGAGAAAGTCCCAGACGGGCGCAGCATAGGGCAACAATCGGTCCGTGATCTCGTCGATCCGCGCCAGGAGCTCGGCCTTATCGACTTCGTCCGCACCCAGCCCACGCAGCAGAGCGTTGTGATGGAACAGCAGATGGTCGACCCGCGCATCGAGCGTTTCGCGGTCAGCCAGATCACACACCCGAATGGCGCGGCGCCCCACCTTGTCTTCATAGGCGGGGCCGATGCCGCGACCGGTCGTGCCGATCTTGTCTGCGCCGCGTGCTTTCTCGATCGCCTGATCGAGATAGGGATGCAACGGCAGGATCAGGCTCGCATTGTCTGCGACCATGAGGGTCTCCGGGGAGACCTCGACACCCATTTTGACGATTTCGTCGATCTCGCCGAGCAGCGCCCAGGGGTCGACGACGACGCCGTTTCCGATGACGCCTATCTTGCCCGGACGCACCACACCCGAGGGCAGCAGGCTGAGCTTGTAGACCTTGCCGTCGATGACCAGCGTATGTCCGGCATTGTGCCCACCCTGGAACCGCACCACGACATCCGCGCGTTCCGACAGCCAGTCGACAATCTTGCCTTTGCCTTCATCGCCCCATTGGGAGCCAACCACCGCTACATTCGCCATCAATCCAACCCGTTAAGTATCGCTGCCGTCGGCTTTCGCCGGCACGCCATCAACCAAAAGATGGCTGCATCCCAATCGTATTGCCTCGGCCCCTACATCGCCTTCCGACGTCATCGCCGCAACAGTCGTCCAACCCGCATCTCGGAACGTCGCACCATCCTGAAACGGCGTCCCATATGGCAGGAACAGCCTGTCACCGGGTATCGGTGCAGGCAATGCACGCAGGATCGAATCCATGTACAGCGAGACACCGGTCGCCGCCTCACCCGCGCCGGTGATATAGCGGCCACCGCGGCCAAGTTCGCCCCGCACACCTTCGGCAAACAGGGTGAAACTCACGCCCGTATGATACTCGAAACCCCGGTACTCGACGGGATCAAGAGTCAGCCCAAGATTCGGCAGTGCGGCGTGAAGGCCTGCCACCACTTCGGACAAGCGCTCGACTTCAGCGCGTGCACCCGCCGACAATGAAATTTCCTTCAGCTCGGCGATCACTTCATCCGCAGGCCCGACAGTCTCGATCAAAGCGCACAAGGCCTTTGCGGCATCGGAAAACGCGATCCCGTTACTGCGCAATATTTCGCCGGTCGCATCCTCATCCTTGCGGTCGAGAGCGGCGCGGAGATCGTTACTCGTCGCCTCGTCGAGATCGAGCTGTTCGAGGATATTCGCCACCAGGGCCGGTGAATTGAGGTCGACGGTCGGCCGCTGCACGCCTGCAGCAACCAGCGCTTCCGCTGCCAAAGCCACCACCTCTACATCGGCGCTGACATCCTCGGCACCGACCAGTTCGAGGCCCACCTGCGCAAATTGCCGCTCGGGGCGAAGCTGGTTGCCACGAACCCGCAAGATCTGTCCGGCATAGGACAGACGCAGAGGCCGCGGCTCATCGTGCAACCTGGCCTCGGCAATACGCGCCACCTGCAACGTGATGTCGGCCCGCACCGCCATCATGCGTTGGCTGACCGGGTCCATCATCCGGAACATCTGTCCGGCGAGACTTCCGCCGCCGTTTGTGCCGTTGCCCACGAGCGTGGATTCGAACTCCACGAGGGGCGGTTTGACCTGTTCGTAACCGCAGGCACGGAAGGCATCCATGATCCCGGATATGGTCGCAGCTTCCTGCGCCGCACGCGGCGGCAGCAGGTCGTGGAGACCGGCCGGAAGCAAAGCCCTGTTTTCACTCGAATCAGTCATGACGCGCGGGGTTTAAACGGTTTGGGATGTGTCGGCAATGGTAAGTCAGAGCCGACGAGGCCTACCTTTGTATCATCTGCCGGGATTCGGTCGCACCGCCACAATTGTGCCGTCCGCCAGGCCGTAGACCGCATAAACTGTCCCGCTGCCGTCGAGCATAGCGGGCCGCAGGGCAGTGACTATTTTCTGGTTGTGGGCAACCCCGTCAAACTCCCTGAATTTGCCGTCGGCAAAGGTGACGAACCGAATCGCGCTCCGGCGTGCATCTGGCACCGCGATATCGGGCACACCATCGCCCGTCCAGTCATGCACCGCAGCCTGCGATTGTTCCCGGCTGCCGATCGCATGGTTGGAGAACCCACGCACGGCATAATCTTCGCGCAGTTTCCGGTCGCGGAACTCATACAGGCGGAGCGAGCCGCCGATATGCGGTGTCTCGACAAAGGCCACCTCGGTCCGCCCGTCGCCGTCGAAATCCGCGGCACCGACCGGATTGAGCCAGCGGTTCGCACGGCCAATCGCGGGCACTTCCGACAGGAACGCCACATTCGCCCCATCGAGGCCAAACACGGCCAGTGCCGCGCCGGCATCGAGATAGGATTGGACGACGATCGCCTCGTCACGCCCGTCGCCGTCGAGATCGATCAGCCGTACCCGGCGGTCCTCGAACACGGATCCGGCGTCCAGCTTGTAGCGCGCGATCCGGCCGTCGGTGCGTTCTATCGCCAGACCGCCCGCTTCGACCGCGTCACCCAAAATGCCGTGCGCATAGCGCTTCGTCGCGTCAGTCAGCCAGGCTCGGGCGATATCCGTTTGGCCAAAGGTGACCTCACCATCGATAAGAATATCGTCGGGTCTTGGGTCAACTGTCCCCGATCGGACAACAGGTTCGGAGAACGCGAGTTGCCCGTCCTGCAGCACGATGGCGCGAATCCGACCATCTGCGCCGCGCGCGCCCACGGCCGACGGAGACTGGCCGATCCCGCCCTCGATGCCGGGCAGCCGAACAATCGTCTCCGCGCTCTCAAGACCGGACATCCGAAGGACATCTGCGGCATATGTGACCCCTGAACCGCCGAGCATTGCCGCCAGGGCCACCACAAAAGATACGGAGACCCGGCGCAACATCAGAAGTTCAGCGCCTTTGCCTGCACGACGTTCGGGAGCGCGGCCACCGCCGCCAGGACATCCGCAGGAACTTCCTGGTCAACCTCGACCATTGCAATGGCATCATCTCCGGCCGCGGTACGGCCAAGCTGGAACGTGGCGATGTTCAGGCCGGCATCGCCGAGCACCGTGCCCAGAAGGCCGATCAGGCCAGGCTTGTCCTCGTTGTTGACGTAGAGCATGTGGTGGCCGAGTTCCGCCTCCATCGGCACACCCTTGACGTCCACCACCCGCGGCCGGTCGCCGCCAAACAGGGTGCCGGCAATGCTGCGGGTGTGATTCTCAGTCACGACGGTCAGGCGCACGAGTGTCTGGTAGTTGCTCTCGCGCGCCGTGCGCACTTCGGACACGTCGATCCCGCGTTCCTGGGCCATGATGGGCGCATTGACCATGTTCACACTGTCGAGCACGGGCGAGAGCAATCCTTTGAGCGCCGCCGCGCTGAGCGGCTTGGTGTTCAATTCTGCCGCATGTCCCTCATATTCGATGGTCACACTTTTGAGACTGGATTCGACCAGCTGTCCGGCGAAGCTGCCAAGCAGTTCCGCGAGCTTCATATAAGGCATCAGTCGCGGCGCATCCTCGGCCGAGACCGAGGCCATGTTCAATGCGTTCACGACTGCGCCCGTCAGCAGATAATCGGCCATCTGCTCGGCGACCTGGATTGCGACATTGACCTGCGCCTCTGTTGTGCTCGCGCCCAGATGGGGCGTGCAGACGAGGTTCTCCGTCCCAAACAGGGGATTGTCCTTGGCCGGTTCTTCTTCGAAAACATCGAGCGCGGCACCGGCGACATGCCCGGATTCGAGCGCCGCCTTCAGATCCGCCTCGACGACGAGGCCGCCACGCGCGCAGTTGACGATGCGCACACCCTGTTTTGTCTTGGTCAGCGCCTCGGCGTCGATGATGCCGCGGGTCTGATCCGTCAGTGGTGTGTGCAGGGTGATGAAATCCGCGCGCCGCAGAAGCGCATCCAACTCGACCTTCTCAACACCCAGTTCGAGCGCTCGCTCATCGCTGAGATACGGGTCAAAGGCGACGACCTTCATCTTCAGGCCCAGCGCCCTCTCGGCGACGATCGAGCCGATGTTGCCGCAGCCGATCAATCCGAGGGTCTTGGCCGTGAGCTCCACACCCATGAAGCGCGACTTCTCCCACTTGCCTTCCTGGGTGGATTTGTTGGCCTCCGGAATCTGTCGGGCGAGCGCCATCATCATCGCGATGGCGTGTTCGGCGGTGGTGATCGCGTTGCCGAAGGGCGTGTTCATGACGACAATCCCGCGCGCCGTGGCGGCGTCCCGGTCGATATTGTCGACCCCGATACCGGCGCGACCGATGACCTTCAGATTGGTCGCGGCCTCCAGAACTTTCGCGGTGGCCTTGGTGGCCGAACGGATGGCCAGCCCGTCATAGTCGCCGATGATGGCGATCAGTTCTTCTTCGGACAGGCCCGTCGTCACATCGACCTCGACCCCGCGTTCGACGAAAATCTCTTTCGCGCGGTCACTCATTTTGTCGGAAATCAGTACTTTCGGCATGGGATCATCCTTCCGCGTTTCTGCGGGGGTTCAAATTATTTCGGTGTGTTAAGCCGGGCCGATCAGGCAGCGGCGCGTTCGGCCTTGATGGTCTTGAAAGCCCAGTCGAGCCAAGGCATCAACGCCTCGAGATTCGACTGTTCCACTGTCGCGCCAGCCCATATTCGCAGGCCAGGCGGTGCATCACGATAGGCGCCGACGTCGAAAGCAACACCTTCACTGTCGAGCAGGCTCGCAACTGCCTTCGCTGTTGCCGACTGGTCGTCACTATCGAGCGTCGCAAACCAGGAATCGACTATCTTGAGGCAGACGCTGGTCGTCGAGCGCAGCGCCGGATCATCGGCGAGGAATGCCGCCCAGTCCGAACCCGCCACCCAGGCATCGATCACGCTGAAGTTGGCGTTCGAACGGCCTATCAGGGCGTCGATGCCACCGATTTCGCGCGACCAATCCAATGCGTCGAGATGATCTTCCACGCACAGCATCGAGGGTGTGTTGATGGTGCTGCCCTTGAAGATATCCTCATTTAGCTTACCGCCCTTGGTCAGGCGGAAAATCTTCGGCATCGGCCAGGCCGGCGCGTAGCTTTCGAGCCGCTCGACCGCACGCGGGCTAAGCACCAGCATGCCATGCTGTCCCTCACCGCCGAGGACCTTCTGCCAGGACCAGGTGACGATATCGAGCTTGTCCCAGGGCAAATCCATGGCAAACGCCGCAGACGTTGCATCACACAGGGTCAGGCCCGCACGATCGTCAGAGATCCAGTCGCCATCAGGGACGCGGACACCCGAGGTCGTCCCGTTCCAGGTGAAGATCACGTCCCGCGCGAAATCGACGGTGCCGAGATCGGGCAGCGCACCATATTCGGCGTCGAGCACCCGGACATCGTCGAGCTTGAGCTGCTTGACCACATCCGTGGCCCAACCTTCCCCAAAACTCTCCCAGGCGAGAATGTCGATCGGCCGGGCGCCGAGTACCGACCACATGGCCATCTCGAACGCGCCTGTGTCTGAAGCGGGCACGATGCCAATGCGATAATCCTCGGGAATTCCCAGGATCGACCGGCTGTCCTCGATGACACGCTGGAGTTTGGCCTTGGGTCCCTTCGCGCGATGCGAACGCCCGATGCTCGCATCGCTCAGCGCATCCAGCGACCATCCGGGTCGCTTGGCGCAGGGGCCAGAGGAAAAGAGGGGTGACGCCGGACGGATGCCCGGCTTATTCGGTGTTTGCGTCATAAACGCGCTCCTTACAGAACGCCGCACCTCGTTGGGGAGGTGTGGCCCACCGCAGAAACTAGAAGTATTTCACGCCGGGTCAATAGCCGCATTGTCGCAGGGCAAACCGAGATCAAATAAGGCCGTAGTACCAGGGTGCGACGAGGCTAAACGTCAGCCAGACGATGATCAGCAGCGGCGATCCCACCCGGACAAAATCGATGAATCGGTAGTTGCCCGGCGCCATCACAAGCAGGTTCGTTTGATATCCAACCGGCGATGCGAAGGAGCAGTTCGCGGCGAAAACGACCGCAACGGCAAACGGTTCGATGGGAAGCGCCAGCCCGTTGGCCAGCCCGACGGCTATCGGCGTAAACAGCACTGCGGTCGCCTTTGTGCTGATGATGTTGGCCAACACCGCCACCAGCAGAAAGAATGCGGACAGGATCACAGCCGGGGACGCGTCGCCCACGGCACTCAACAACAGGCCTGCGAGAAACTCCGCCCCGCCCGTCGCCTGCAACGCACTGCCGAGCGCCAACGCAGCCGCAATCATCATCACAATTGTCCGGTCGATCGCGCGTGCCGCCTGGCGGATGTTCAACACACCCGTCGCGAGCATCGCACCCGCCCCCACCAACGTTGCAATCTCGATGGGAACGATCCCGAACGCCGCGGAAGCGATCACAGCGGCGAAAATCACGAGCGTGCTACGCGCGTGATGCACCGCCGGCATCTCGGCGGCAGTCCATTCAACCAGCAGGATATCCTGATTGCCACGCAAAGCCTCAACGTCGCTCTCGCGCCCCTGCATCAGGAGCACATCGCCCGGCTCGAGACGAATATCCGTCACCCGTGCTCGGATCATCTGGGAACGGCGCTGAATACCCAGCACCACGCAGTGGTACTGGTAACGGAACCCGATCTGGTTGAGGGTTTGCCCGACCAGGCGCGAGGCTGGCGTCACCATGGCTTCGGCCAGAACCTGGTTGCCCACCTGCCAACGTTGCGAGCCGTCCTCGCCCTCGAAACGTTCCCAGTCCTGATCCAGTTCGGGATGGAATTGTTCCGGCTCGCCCTTCAGCGCCCCCGTCAGGGCCGCACGGGTCGCCGCGACCACGATGATATCTCCGTCGGAAAGTCGAAAATTATCGTCAAACGGCGGTATGACAGACTCCCCCTCGTGAAGGATCAAACGCACCGTCATGTCCTTCAGGTCCGGGAAGAACCCGCCGCGCGGCTGCATGCCATGAAATTTGGAACCTTCGGTGACCGCGACTTCGGCCATAAACTGGCGCCCACCGCCCGCGATGGTGTTGGTCAGCAGCGCGCGCTCGGGCAGCAGCCGCGGGCAAATGAAAATCACATAGACGACCCCCACCAGCGCCAACACAGCACCAGGCACCGCGAACTGAAAGAACGAGAAACCCTCACTGCCCAACTCGATCAGCATGCCGGACACCAGAAGGTTCGTGCTTGAGCCGATCAGGGTCGTCATGCCGCCGAGAATGGCGGCGAAGGACAAGGGCATCATCAGCCGCGAGGGCGACTGCCCGAGGCGCGTGGCAAGCGCCTGCATGATCGGGATGAAGATCACGACCACGGGCGTGTTGTTCATGAAACCGCTAACCACCAGAACGGCGACAAAGGCCAGCCCGGTCGCCAGTGCGGCGTGGCCGCGTCCATAGCGAAAAAACATCTGCGCCCCGGCCACCAGCACGCCGGTCCGCGCCAGACCCTCGCCCATGACCAGCAGGGCAATCACCGTCAGCAGCGCCGGATTGGCGAATCCGGCGAGCAACCGCGTCGGGGTAAGGATGTTGTTGCCGCCCGCGTCGACAACCGGGACGAAGTGGAAAAACACCAGCAGGACGCAGATCACGCCGAGCGAGGTCAGCTCGAACGTCAGCCGCTCGAGCGTATACATGACCAACGCCACGAGAATCACGGCGAAGGTCAGCCACATTCCGAGCTGGCTCGGATCCATTCCGGCAATAAAACTGATCATCCTGTCCCGGCACACTGAAGGTCGAAAACAGCCCTCAGCCTAACATGCGGCCAGCCTCTATGCCTGCTCGCCCGCGCGGCTACGCACGAAAATCGTGGCCTCGAACGTCAGAACCGGGCCAGATTCAGTCGTGACCGCAAACGCCAATGTCACGACCCCGCGACCCGGATCGGAGCGCGTGGCCCGTGCCTTGGTCACTTCAACCTGTGTCTGCAGCGTTTCGCCGGGACGCACAGGTGCGGTCCAGCGAATTTTATCCATACCCGGCCCGCCCAGCCCCGTGCCATCGACGGCCCCGGTGCGGATGAATTGGCCCGTTGCGATTGCGACCGTCTGAAACCCACTCGCGACATGCTCGCCGAACGCGGAATCCTTCGCGCGCTCCGGGTTGGTATGAAAATCCTGCGGGTCGTGCCGCTCGGCGAACCAGATGATCTCGTCCGCGTCGAGTTTTACGGGCTCGGTCTCGAAAACCCGACCGACAGTGTAGTCTTCCAGATAGAGGCCGCTCATGTCGCGTCCTCCGCTGGTCGCCGGCTCAGGAATGTCGTCGTGATATAGCTCGACACGTCCTGATCGCCGACACGGGTTGCGAGCCGGACGCGGATAATTCCGCGATCCGGGCGCGACTTGGACGCCCGAAGCTCGACCACCTCGGCCGTCGTGTGGAGGGTATCGCCGGGGCGCACCGGCGCCGTCCAGCTGATCTCATCCATCCCCGGCCCGCCGAGTGCGTTCTCGGTGAAGAGGCCGAGCCGAATAAACTGCGCGAAGGCCAGGCCGATCGTCTGATGGCCGCTGGCGATCAAACCGCCATAGAAGCTGCCCTTGGCCGCCACAGGATCCGTGTGAAACACCTGCGGATCATACTTCTCGGCGAAGGCGATGATCTGCTCTTCCGAGACTGCAACAGGCTCGGTCTCGAAGACCTCACCAACCGAATAATCTTCCCAATATCGCGCCGTCATGGGGCCCTTCCCGAATTTTCAGGCGCGGACCCTACCCCGTCGGATCACGGGAATAAAGTGGCCTCAGCGCCCGGCCTCGGATGCCCCCGCCTCTGTTCGCGCGGCCTCCCAGGCCAGAATCAGGCGCTTCTTGTCGGGGTGCCAGCGGTATCCGCTGATCGTGCCGCCATTCCGGATGACCCGGTGGCACGGAATGAGCCAAGACACGGGGTTCCGCGCCACAGCGCCGGCGACGGCACGCGCAGAGCCGGGCGCACCGATTCGCGCCGCGAGATCCGAATAGGTCAGCACCGCCCCCTCGGGAATCTGCATCAGCGCCTCCCAGACTTTGAGCTGGAAGGGCGTTCCGCGCAGCACCAGATGCACGTCGCCCTCGCCAAATGCCGCCGCAGCATAGGCGCGGGTCGCATCCGGGTCTTCCTCCAATGCGGCGGCGTCGAGGCTGCCGCGCAGATCCTCCAACGCCGCGGCGCGGTCGCCGGTGCCGTTGAAGGCGAGGCCGCAGACGCCGCGGGTCGAGGCCACGATAAGGCACTCACCGAACGGGCTGTCATGCCAGCCATAGCGCAGTTCCAACCCCTCGCCGCGCCGCTTCCAGTCCCCCGGCGTGACGGCCTCATGGGTCACGAACAGGTCATGCAGCCGCCCCGCGCCCGACAGGCCGGTCTCGAATGCGACGTCGAGCACGCTTTGGGACTCGCCCAATGCCCGCTTGGCGTGCTCGAGGGTCAGATACTGGACGTATTTCTTGGGGCTGACGCCCACATAGCGGGTGAACAGACGTTGTAGGTGAAACGCGCTCAGACCCGCTTCGGCGGCGATCTGCTCGAGGGTCGGCTGCTCGCGATAATTCTCGCTCAGCCAGGTCAGCAAACGACCCACCAGGGCAAACCCGTAGTCGTCGTCAAAACTGTCATCGAGGGTTTCGGGCTCGAATGTGTCGATCATGGCCATGTTCCGCATCTCCTTCTTACACCCGGCTGGCGGGTCCATGCGATCCGTTTCGCACACATGCAAACTAGGCACCGCTGCCCGTTCACCCCACCCGGTTCTTGCGCAAAAAGGGAGTGGCCTACCGGGGTTCGCGCTGCACCAACACAACGCCGGCCAGAATAACCAGGGTCGCCAGCAGCAATGTGGGAGTCAGCGGCTCGCCGAGGATCACCGGTGCCAGCCCTATTCCGATAATGGGCTGCAACAACTGCAGCGCCCCGATGCGGGTCACACCGCCGTCCGCAAGCGCCCTATTCCAGAGAAGATAGGCGAGAATGGTCGTGCCCCATGCCAACGAACAGATCGCGAGCCAGCCCGGCACGTCGATCGCCACCAATGTCGCAACGCCAGAATGAAAGACGACCACGGGAACCAGGAACGCGGCGGCCACGAGGACCGACCACATGGTTACGGTGACGGCCCCGAGTTCGGCAGTGAGTTTCGATCCGGCGACATAGCCGACGACGCCCATGAACATGCCGAGAAACACCAGGGCATCACCCTGCCAGCTAACACCCTCCACCGACAGGCCGAGCGCCTCCCAGATCAACAGCAACGCCCCCATCGACCCGACCGCCACGCCGATCCACCAAGGCCACCCGGGCATCTGGCGGTTTAGCACCGCCATGATCGCACCGGCCATGACCGCGCCGGCGGCGGTGCCGGCCGCCGCGTGCCCCGCCGTGGTGAACTGCACACCCCAACTGAAGAAGACCGGGAACAGCACCAGACCGCCCAGCCCCGACACCAGCACCAGAAAAACGGCATCCCGGCGCAAGGGTATCCGGCATCCGGTGATCGCGATCACCAGTGCGGCCACCGGCGCGGCAACAACCGCGCGCAAAGCGCCGACCGAGACACCGTCGGCGGTCAGCGTCCCGACCTTGGTGAAGACCGGGGTCACGCCATAGATGAGGATCGCGAGCAGCGCGAACGTATAGAGGCGGGTACGGGTGGTCTCGGACATCGGCACTCGCGAAGCATCAGCGTCGCTGCACCAGCCCGACGCCAAAGAGGATAATGACCGTGGCCGCCACGAGCAGCGGCGTCAACGGCTCACCCAGGAATATTGCCGCGCCCGCGACGCCGACAATCGGCAAACCGAATTGCCAGACACTCATCCGCGAGATGCCACCTCGAGACAGGGCATAGATCCAGGTGATGTAGGCCACGATCGTCGACCCGACCGAGAGATAGATAATCGCCGTCCAGCCCATCGGCTCCACCGCGGCCCAGGCCGCCGCGTCCATTCGCGCGACGACGAACGGGAGCTGAACGATGGCGGCTATAACGACGCCCCACATGGTCACGCCCGTCGGGCCATAGCGCGGCGTCAGGCGCGCACCGGCCACGAAACTCACCGCCGCCGAGAAACCGCCCCCGGCCGCCAACAGATCGCCCTGCCAGGTGGCACCGGCGGTATCGAGACCCACGGCCTCCATGATGAGGATGACGGCGCCGGCAAACGCAACCGACACACCGATCCACCATCGCGGCGTTGGAAGCCGGCGGCTGACGACGGACTCCAGTAGTCCGACAAAAACCGGCGTTGCCGCCGCCACGACCGCGGCGTGACCCGCCGTGGTCAGGCCGACGCCCAGGGTAAACAGAACCGGGAAGCCAACCACGCCCGGAATTCCCACGACGAGCAGCAGCCACTTATCCTTGCCGCGCCATGGCAACGGACAACGCAAGACGGCAATGATCAGAACCGCAAGCGGAAGCGACATAACCGTACGCAGAAGCGCCAGGGAGAACACGTCGACCGATACCGCGCCGAACTTCGTGATGATCGGCGTGCCGCCCCACACCAGGATGGTGACGAGTGCCCCGGCGGTGGCCAGCGAGAAAAACCCGACAGCAGTGGGTTGTGTTCCGGATGATTGGGTCATGGGTGTCGATCGCCACCCGTATCAGGGTTCGAGGCGGCGGGGGTCAAAGGTCACCCCATGGTCGAGCGGACCGTGCCCATGGCCATATCCCGGGGCAGCGGCGATCGCCTGTCGCACATAAATACGCGCCCGAACCACTGCATCGGGCAGTTCCTTGCCCTGAGCCAAGCCCGCTGCTATCGCCGAAGCGAGCGTACAGCCAGTGCCATGGGTGTGGCGTGTTTCGATGCGCGGGTCGGCGAACCGAAGTGTCTCGGTGGGAGTGACGAGCAGGTCCACCACATCCGGGCCCTCGATATGCCCACCCTTGACCAGAACCGCAGCCGCGCCAAGCTCCAGCAATTTCTCACCCGCGCGGCGTTGGCCGTCTTCGTTTTCCACCGCCACGCCAGTCAGGGCGGCGGCTTCGGGAGCATTCGGTGTGAGCACACTGGCCCGGGGAATCAACAACGAGACCAGCGCCGCATTCGCTCCTTCATCCAGCAACCGCGCACCACCCTTGGCGACCATGACCGGATCGGCAACCAGCGGGATATCACCCCCGATATCAGAAAGGGTCTCGACGACGGTTTCGATAACCTCGACGCTGTGCAACATCCCGGTCTTCAGGCAGTCGGCACCGAGATCGTCCAACACCACACGGATTTGTTGCGCGATGAAGCTCGTCTCCACCCCGAAGATGCCGTGCACACCCCGGGTGTTTTGCGCCGTCAGGGCGGTTACGGCGGTCATCGCAAACCCGCCGAGTGCAGTCACCGACTTAATGTCTGCCTGAATTCCAGCGCCTCCACCGGAATCCGACCCGGCGACTATCAATACTCGTCCGTCCATGTCGAACAACCGCCCCGTGCTATGCGGCCGGGATGTCGGCGATCGCGTCGGCAATTTCATCAACCACGGCGGTTACCACCTGCTGGTCACGGCCTTCTGCCATCACGCGAATGACGGGTTCAGTGCCCGACGGGCGGATCAGTACGCGCCCGTCATCCCCGAGTTGTGCCTCGCCGGCTGCGACCGCGGACTTGACGCTCGCATGCTCCATCGCTGTCGCGCCATTCGCAGGTACGTTGCGCAGCAGCTGCGGATAGGATTCGAAAACATCGGTCAGCGCACTCATCGACACCCCGGATTCAACCTGCGCCGCCAGCACCTGAAGCGCCGCGATCAAGCCGTCGCCGGTGGTCGAATAGTCGCTCAGGATGATGTGCCCCGACTGTTCGCCGCCGAGGTTGTAGCCACCCGCCCGCATCCGTTCGAGGACATAGCGGTCGCCCACTTTCGCCCGCTCCATCTCCAGGTCTATGGTCTGCAGATACCGCTCGAAACCCAGATTGGACATCACGGTCGCAACCACCTTGCCGCCCTGCAACCGGCCGGCGGCCTGCCAGGACCGAGCGATCACGGCCATTACCTGGTCGCCGTCGACAACCTGGCCATTCTCATCACACAGGATAACCCGGTCGGCGTCACCATCGAGCGCTACGCCCAGATGCGCGCCATGCGCCACGACCTGTTGCTGCAGCGCTTCCGTTGCCGTGGCACCGCAGTCGCGATTGATATTCGTGCCGTCCGGGTCGATCGCCATCGGAACGACATCTGCGCCCAGTTCATGGAACACGGAGGGCGCGACCTTGTAGGCGGCGCCATTCGCGCAATCGACGACCACTTTCAACCCGTCGAGACGCAGGCCGCGCGGAAACGTGTGTTTGACGAATTCGATGTAACGGCCCGGCGCATCCTCGAGACGTCGCGCACGCCCGAGACTGCTGGCATCGGCCAGATGGTCGAGCAGGCCGTTCTCGATCAGCGCCTCGATTTCCTCTTCCACCGCATCCGAAAGCTTGAAGCCGTCCGGACCGAAAAGCTTGATACCGTTATCTTCATAGGGATTGTGCGAAGCGGACAGCACGACCCCGAGATCGGCGCGCAATGTCCGTGTCAGCATGGCAACCGCCGGGGTCGGCATTGGGCCGACCAACACGACATCCATGCCCATCGCCGTAAATCCGGCCTGCATCGCCGGCTCCAGCATGTAATTGCTGAGCCGTGTGTCCTTGCCGATGATTACGAGATGGCGGTGGGCGCCGCGGGTAAATCGATGTCCTGCCGCCATCGCCACGCGCAATGCCGTTTCGGCGGTCATCGGCTCCTGATTGGCCTTGCCGCGGATACCATCTGTGCCGAAAAGCTTTCGTGCCATCGTCATGTTCCGGACGTGTCGGGGACCCGACTTATAGCACCCTGCCCGCGACCGTTAACAATCCCGTCATATGGTCTATCAAAGGATGGCCCTCCAAACATCGAATGCCTGCCGGGTCTCGGCTACATCATGTACACGCGCGATCTGCACGCCTTGGTCGAGCGCCTTTAGAGCGGCAGCGACGGAGCCGGCCGTCCGTGCACTGGGGATTTCTTCGCCCGTCAGCGCGCCGATGAAACTCTTACGCGACAGACCAACCACGATGGGGCAGCCAAGTCCGTGGAATTGGGCGAGGTGCGTTAGAAGTTCGAGATTGTGCGCCACGGTTTTGCCAAATCCGAATCCCGGGTCGATCGCCACCCGCTCCGGCGCGACACCAGCGTCCAGGCAGGCATCTATTCGTCCCGCCAGCGCATCGTAAACTTCCTGCACGACATCTGCGTATGACGGGTCGTCCTGCATATTGTTCGGCTGTCCCTGCATGTGCATCAGAACCACCGGCACATTCGATGCGGCCACAACGTCAAGCGCGTCAGGGTCATCCGACAGCCCGCTGACGTCATTGATGAGCGCAACACCCGCATCGATAGCCGCCCGCATGACACCGGCGCGACGCGTATCGATTGAGACCGGCAATCCATGCGCAACCAGCTCTTCGATCACGGGTAAAACCCGTTCAATCTCGACGCGCTCGGCGACCGGATCGGCGCCGGGCCTCGTCGATTCTCCACCGACGTCGACAATATCGGCACCGTCACCAGCGAGTTGTTGCGCGAACGCGATCGCCGGGCCTGGCGCGGCGTGATCTCCACCATCGGAAAAGCTGTCGGGCGTGACATTGCAGACACCCATGATCCGTGGCCGCGCGCCCGCGCCGCTCAACACCATATTCGCGAAGGTCGATCTCGGTTGTGCGGTTCGTCCAATCAGCGCTGCTGGCCCCTGATCGCCGTCACGCGCGGCCTGGGTCGCCCATCGCAGCATGTCGGGAACCGTCAGCAGCTCTTTGTCATTCTGCGCGCGTCCCGGCGCGTCAACGCCTGTGATCAGGCCGTGCGTAAACGCGAGTGGACCACCTGCCAGCGCGAGGCCGTCGCCCGACTGACAAACCGCGATCGCCGCGGCTCCCGAGACCAAGCCAAAGGGTCTCAGCCGCAACCGGCTGGCAGCGGTGCGGGAATCCAACAGGGGCTCCCGCGTCGCCGCGAAAGCCCCTGAAATGGGAGTCTGAATAGGTTCGTGGGAAATTGGCCTAACCCTCGATACTGACTAGCCTTGGGGCTGCGGCTCCGGCTCCATGCCGCCGCTCGGCCGATCCTTCTTGCTAGCCGTGCCGCTCGTCGGGACGGACGAGCGCGGGCTGTCGGCCGAATCCGCATCATCATCTGGCCGGTCTACGCTGTCTCCCCGGAGCAGTGCATCGACGTCATCGGCGGACAGCGTCTCATACTCAAGCAGACCATTCGAGATCGTGTGCAGGTCCTCGAGCCGTTCCGTCAAAATGCGCCGCGCATCCTTCTCCGCCGCATCGATCAGCGCCCGAATTTCATCGTCGATAACCTTCGCCGTCGCATCGGAAACGTTCTTGTGCTGGGACACCGAATGCCCGAGGAAGACCTCTTCCTGGTTGTCCTCGTAACGCAACGGGCCGAGCTTCTCGCTGAACCCGTATTCCGTGATCATCCGGCGGGCCAGACTTGTCGCTTGCTTGATGTCGTTGCCGGCACCGGTCGTGACATGCTCCTTGCCGAAGATGATCTCCTCAGCGACGCGACCGCCGAACATCATCGCCAGTTTGGCCTTCAGCTCATAGATCGAATAGGTGTAGCGGTCACGTTCGGGCAGCGACATGGTCACACCCAGGGCCTGCCCACGCGGAATGATCGTGACCTTGTGTAGCGGGTCGCAGCCATCCATGTGCATGCCGACCAGCGCATGCCCTGCTTCATGATAGGCGGTCAGTTTTTTCTCGTCCTCGGTCATCACCATGGAGCGGCGTTCGGCGCCCATCAGCACCTTGTCCTTGGCGTCCTCGAACTCGGCCATGGTCACCATGCGCCGGCTCTTGCGGGCCGCGATCAATGCCGCCTCGTTCACGAGGTTCGCCAGATCGGCACCCGAGAAACCTGGCGTGCCGCGGGCAATGGTCTTGGCATCAACGTCGGGTGCCAACGGCACCTTGCGCATATGCACCTTGAGAATTTTTTCACGGCCGATGATATCGGGGTTCGGCACCGTGACCTGCCTGTCGAAGCGGCCGGGACGCAGCAGAGCCGGATCAAGCACATCGGGGCGGTTCGTCGCCGCAACCAGGATCACGCCTTCGTTGGTCTCGAAGCCGTCCATCTCGACGAGAAGCTGGTTCAGAGTCTGTTCGCGCTCGTCGTTGCCACCACCCAGTCCGGCGCCACGATGGCGACCCACGGCATCAAGCTCGTCGATGAAGATGATGCAGGGCGCATTTTTCTTGCCCTGTTCGAACATATCGCGGACGCGGCTTGCACCAACACCGACGAACATCTCGACGAAGTCGGAACCGGAAATGGTGAAGAACGGGACATTCGCCTCACCCGCAATCGCACGCGCGAGTAGGGTCTTGCCCGTACCCGGAGGTCCAACCAGCAGAACACCCTTGGGGATTTTCCCGCCGAGCCGCTGGAACTTCTGGGGATCGCGCAGAAATTCGACAACCTCCTCGACCTCCTGCTTGGCTTCCTCAACACCCGCGACATCCCCGAAGGTAACGCGACCTGTCTTCTCGGTCAGCATCTTGGCGCGTGATTTACCAAAGCCCATAGCACCGCGGCCGCCGCCACCCTGCATCTGGCGCATGAAGAACACCCAGATGCCAACGATGACGATAAACGGCAGCCAGCTCAGCAGCGTACGCACCAGGAAGTTAGCTTCTTCCTTCGGTGCGGCCGTGATGCGGACACCATGTTCGGAAAGGGTAGAGACGAGATTTGGGTCGTCGGGCGCATAGGACGTGAACGCCGTACCGTTGCGCAGCGTGCCCTTGATGTCGTTGCCCTGAATCGTGACATCCAGAACCTGGTCGGTCTCTACCTGGCCGATGAAATCCGAAAACGCCAGTTGCTGTTCCGCACCCTGACGTCCCGAACTCTGGAACAGGTTGAACAGCGCCACGACCAACAAGGCAATGATGACCCACAGCGCGATGTTTCTACCGAAATTGTTCAAAGACTTTCTCCGATCAACCGACCATCCAGACCAGCGCCGCCAAAACTTTCCGGCGGTTGTGAGAGCTGCGGATTACAGTGAATTGTTTGTCGCCACTAACATGGTGCTCCAAACGCCTCAGGGCAATGCGAAAATCAACGCGATAATACGAGTGTGATCATTATCAACCCGTTGCGAAATCAACCCGTTGCGAATACCGCGCCGGCAGCGGGAATTTTCGGCGCAAACCGGGCTTTCGCCGTAACCCGACCCGAATCCGAAGAAAACGGCAATGCACAAACATGAAATTGGCCAGCGCGGCAAATCGCCGGCAAGGTCATCCGAACGGTATGTGGCAACGCATCATAACGCGGTGAATCGGGGTGCTCCGGTACGCCAGACGCTAAAAATTTTCCTACCGCCCCGATCCGGCTTTCCCCATCAAGGGCCATGCCCGGGGCATCGGCCGCCGGAAACGAGACGTGAAAGCGCCCGTCCCATTCCAGTGCCTGAACCCTGTCTCCTTCGCCAATGACATGCCTCGGTTCATCAATCGCCGCCAACTCACGTGCGATCCGCACCAAACCCTTGCCGCATGGCTGCACGGTACAGCCACCAAGCGTTGCGCCGCCGTCCAGGCCGTCATCGATCATCTTCTCGGCCAGCCGGTCCAGCCGCTTTCCCCGCGGGGCATAAACACGTCCGCCGATGCACCTCACCAGACTGCCGATCAGTCGCACACCTGCGTCACGATCGGCCGCAGCGAGCAACGCGGGATTGAGTGTCGCGAAGCCTGCCGGATGTACCGCAACGGCCCGTGCCGCGACACGGGATATCTCACGTTCCGCCGCAATCCTCGACCGCGCCATGCGTGCGTCCTTGTCCAATGCGACGACCGGCCTGGTCGATTGGCCCATCCGCATCCGCGCGCGTGCAAATTGGGCATCCTGATTGCTCGGATCCTCGATCCAGCTCTGCCCGCGCACATGCAGGGTCGCGGTCATGCGCGCGCGCGGGATATCGAGAAACGGTCGCAAGATCCGTGCTTGAGCCAACTCCCGCACTGCAGGCATTCCGGCCTGGCCGAATGCGCCACTCGAACGAGCCCGTCGCATCACCTGAGTTTCCAACTGGTCATCAAGATGATGCCCGACGAGCAGGTGGAGAATTTCATGATCCCTGCAGAACGCCTCAAGCAACCCATAACGTGCAGTTCTTGCGGCGGCCTCACTGGCGCCCATGCCCGGCTGGCCGAGCCCCGGGGAGTCCGGCCAGACGAGCGTATGATGGGGAATACCGTGTTGCGCCATCCATTCGGAAACCAACCCGGCTTCGGCAGCAGACGTTTCGCGCAAGCCGTGGTCGAGCGTCACCGCGGTCACGAGGCCATTGCGCGCAGCTGCCCATTCTGCGGCCAGCAACGTCAGCGCCAGGCTGTCGCGCCCGCCCGACACGCCGACCGCCAGATGCGGGTCGGTCTCGAATGGTCCCAGGCGCTGCATGCAGGCCGCGAATTCATCTGCACCGATCGGCGCAACGGAAGGGCCGCAGGAATCGATGGCGGCATCATCGGCTGCGCATGCCAGCGAACGCCTAAGTGGCGGTTGGGCGCTTAGGGGCACTGCAGCCGGCCGATCTCCCGATCGGCACGCTGAACAATGCTGGTTGGTGCGTCGGGATACTCGATCCGTAGCTTCTTCAGGGTGATGCAGGCATCCGCGTTCTGTTCGAGCTGTGCCAGGGACATACCGAGTTTCAAAAGATTGTCTGGTGCCTTGGCGCTGTCGGGATAGCGCTGAAAACCTTCAGCGAAGGCACGGGCGGCCGTCGGGTAGTCGCCGCGCACGTAGAAGGTCTCGCCCAGCCAGTACTGGGCATTCCCGGCCAGAGAATCTTCAGGATTCGCGGTCACGAAGGCCCCCAGTGCCGTCTCCGCGCTTTCGAAATCGCGCTGCAGCAGGAACTTGTAGGCGAAGTCGTACTGATCACGGGGGCTTCCCGCCGGCAACACGGCTGGCGACGAAGCGGACGTTTGGGAGGCCGGACCGGCGCTGGCGGTCTGTTGATCAACCGGCGCGGTGTTCACCCCGGCGGCCCGCAGCTGCGTTTCCGTCAGGGTGCCGAACACCCGGGGTGCACCGGCGCCGCCCGCGGGTTCAACTGTTACCGCACCGGGCGCACGCGGCACGGTCGGCGCGATGGGCTGGGTCGACCCGAGCGTCGTCGCCCCGGAACCCTGCTCGAGGGCCTGAAGTCGGAAATCGACGTCTGACACCAGCCGGTCCATCCGCTGGTTCACTTGCCGAACCTGAAAATCGAGCTGCTCGATCTGTCCCGTGAGACGACGCAACTGCTCTTCGAGACCGTCAGTGGTGGCCTGAAGGTTGGACAGGGCCGATCCGGATGGAACAGCCGAAGGTGATGCACCAGGTGCCGATGTTTCGGATGCCGCCGCAGGCGGTGGCGCACCGCGATACACGCTGCGCTCCAAGGCTTGCAACTGCCGCTCCAGCCGCGAGACCGTATCGGCGAGGCCACGCACATCATTCGACTGGGCCAGCGCAGCCCCACTCGACAACAGGAGGAACAGCGACAGGCCGGTGGGCACAAAAATCCGAAATAGCTTCAACATGACAACGCAGTCCGTTGATGATTACTGGTGGATAATTCTCAGCGATCCATCGGATCGCCGGCTCATATTGGAGATGCCAGAATCGCCACGCATTTCGGCGAAACTATGGCATGACGCTCATTCATACATAAACACAGAGGTAAACGAAAACGCCCCCGCAAACGAAAACGCCCCGGATATCCCGGGGCGCATCGTCATGAAATAGATAGTCGAACGCTAGTTGGTGCTGATCACCACGACCGCACGGCGGTTCTGCGCCCAAGCACTCTCGTTCGAACCCGGAACGGCAGGGCGTTCTTTGCCGAAGCTGACGATCTTCACCCGGTTCGGGTCAACGCCGAGGGAGACCAAATAGTCGCGTGCCGAATCTGCACGACGCTCACCGAGCGCGAGGTTGTATTCGCGTGTGCCGCGTTCGTCCGTGTTACCCTGAATAACCACCTTGTTGGCGGGATAGGTCTTCATCCAGGCCGCCCAGCGCTCAACTGAAGTGCGAGCGTCGGCCGTCAGATTCGACTTGTCGAAGGCGAAGAAGACACGGTCGCCAACATTGATCTCGAGATCAGTCTGGGAACCGGGCTTGGGACCAGTCGGCGCGGTGGCCGTTTGGTTGCCGCCGCCAGAACTGGATGCGCCGCTGCTGCCAGTATTGGCGCTGTCGTCGCCCGTAGAGGAACAGGCGGCGAGTACGAAGGCCGCTACCACCAGGCCGGGAATATTTAATCGCATGGGTGGCTCCTTAAGCCGAATAATCACGATTCCAAGCCGCATAAGGCAGAATTCCGATAAACGGAACAACTTGTTATCGTGCGTCACACCGAACGGTGCCGAATTGTTGCGCAACCGCCGACAGATCAAATGAAACCCTGTCCGCAGACGTCGGAACTATACGTCGCTGTTTTTTGGGAATCAAGCTTATGCGCGGGGATATTCACGCAAATTGACAAGTATTTTCAGTCACTTTCGCGGTTCTGAGACTATTGGCGGAGAGGCCCCGGAGACCATGCCGGGTCCGAACCGCCCACCGGGGTCCCCAGTTCGCGTTCGTTGAAACCCGTCAGGTCGATGGAAAATAGCCGAGGCGTGCCGCCAAGGCCCTGCGCATCGCTCTTTTCCTGGCGAAAGAACATGAGAACCCGGCCGTTCGGCGCCCAGGTCGGCCCCTCGACCAGGAATCCCCGGGTCAACAGCCGCTCACCGCTGCCGTCGGGCCGCATCACCCCGATGTGAAATGTACCCCGGAAAATCTTGGTGAAGGCGATGAGATCGCCGCGCGGTGACCAGACCGGCGTGCCGTAGCGGCCATCGCCGAAGCTGATTCGTTGCTGCCCGCCGCCGTCGGAATTCATGACGTAAAGCTGCTGGCTGCCGCCGCGGTCGGATTCAAATACGATCTTGCGCCCGTCCGGTGCATAGGAAGGTCCAGTGTCGATCGCCGGATTGTCGGTCAACCGACGCACGCGCCGGGTGCGCAAATCCATAACATGGATATCGGAGTTTCCACTCTGGGCGAAACTCATGATCACGTTGTTGCCGTCGGGAGAGAATCGCGGCGCAAACGTCATGCCCGGAAAGTCGCCCAGCAATTCCTGCTCGCCAGTATCGATATTGAACAGATAGACCCGCGGCTGATCATTGAAATAAGCGAGATAGGTGATTTCCTGCTGGGTCGGCGAGAAGCGCGGTGTCAGGACGAGATTTTTGCCGTCGGTCAGGAAGCGATGATTGGCGCCGTCCTGATCCATGATCGACAGCCGCTTCACCCGTCGGTCGGACGGACCGTTCTCCGCGATATAGACGATGCGCGTGTCGAAGTAGCCGGCCTCGCCCGTGATCCGCTCATAGATCGTGTCGGAGATGATATGCGCCACACGGCGCCAGTTCGCCTGGGTGGTGGTCAGGCTCAGCCCGGTCATCTGGTTTTCCGCAAACACATCCCAGAGCCGAAACGAGGCCCGCAGAGCGCCATTCGGCTCGATATTGACCTCGCCAACCACGAGCGCCTGGGCGTTCAGCGGCTTCCAGTTGGCAAAGCGGGGATTCACGCCCAAGCTCTGCGGTTGCGAAATGAATGCCTGCTTGTCGATGGGCCGGAACAACCCCGAACGCTCGAGATTGTTCGAGATGACGTCGGCGATATCGATACTGAACCGGCGCGCCACATCATCCGCCGCAATAAAGTTCGGCACAGCAATCGGCAACGGCTCGATATTGCCTTGCGTGACATCCACCGTCAGCTCGGCCCGCGCCGGAAGGGTCAGCAGTGCCGAAAGCATCAGGGTGGCGAGGACCGCGAAGAACGTGCGGACAGAGGGGGCGGTCATCATCATCAGCTAGCTCAGCATTTTGCTTGGGTCGAAGTTGAAGCGAATTTCTTTCCAGATTTCGTATTTGTCGGCCGGCAACTCGAAGGGCTGGCACTTGGCGTTCAGCACCGCGCGCCGTGCGGCTTCGGCGGCCGCCTGAAAATAGCGGTCGAGCCCCATCAGCGGCGCATCAACCACCGTGGCCTCCCGCACCACGCCCTGGGGATCGAGCCGAATGAGAACCGTGACAATAAGATCCTCCGCATTCTGTGCACCGACCGGCGGGTTCCAGCATTGTCCGACCTGTCGCCGGATCAGCTGGCGCAACAAATCGAGCTCGGCAATGGTCGCGCGCTCGGCGATCTGCGATTGCTGCGGGGCCTCTTTGCCCTTGTCGCGTACCGTCTCCGGCTGACGCGCGCGCTCCACCGTCTTTACTGGTTTTTCGTCGGCCGCGAGGTCCTTGAGGATATTGTCGAAGCTCCGCGATGGCGCCGGCGGTTTCGGCTTGGCCTTCGGCTGGACCTTGGCCACCGGCGGGGCCGGCTCCGGCTTGGGCTCGGGTGCCTTTTCCTTTGGCGGCGCCGGCTTGATCACCGGCGGCGCCGGTTCGGGAAGTGCCGCGATCTTCTCGGGCTGCACTCGTTTCGGCGGTTCGGGGACGGGCTGCGGCGGTTTCGGTGGCGGCTGAGGCGATGCAGTTCGGGTCGGTTCGGGATCCGGTTCGGGCGTCGCCGCGGCCGGCGGGCGCGTCACATCGTCGATGCTTACAACCTCGACCGGGATGATGGTTGCGGTCACTTCGGGCGACGTAAACAGAAACGGCAAACCAAACTGGGCAACGACGATGATGGACACATGGCCCACCGCCGACAGCGCGCCACCCGTTTTGAAATGTGCCCAGTTCACCCGCATGATCGATCGCCAACCGCTCCGCTATTGGTCCGGGGTTTTCGGGATCGGAACTTCGGCGATCAAAGCGACCTTCGCGAAGCCCGCTTCCGAGACCATCCCCATCACCTCCATCACGCGGCCATAATTGATCGCGCGGTCACCTCGCACGAAGACACGCAAATCCGGGTTCGCCTCGGAGACGGCCACCAGGCGGGGAATGAGGACGTTTTCGTCGATTTCCGATTCCTGCAGATAGACACGCCCCTCCGCATCCAAAGTGATGATCAGCGGTTCCTTGTCCTCGTTGAGGGGATTCACCGCGGCCTTCGGCAAATCCACCGGGACGCCAACCGTCAACAGCGGCGCCGCGATCATGAAGATGACGACCAGTACGAGCATCACGTCGACGAACGGCGCGACGTTGATTTCGGTCATCGGCCCGCCGCGCAAACGGCGGCGCAGCCGCATGCTTTCTGAGCTGAGCGCCATGGCCTACTTCGACTCCTCGAGCTGACGCGACAGGATGGCGCTGAACTCAGCAGCAAACCCCTCGAGCCGCAGCGAATAACGGGCCATGTCGGTGCTGAATTTGTTGTAGGCGGCGACCGAAGGAATCGCGACGATCAGCCCCATAGCCGTGGTGAACAAGGCTTCCGCGAGGCCCGGTGCGACCACGGCGAGATTGGTATCCTTTGCCACGGCGATCGCCTGAAAACTGTTCATGATGCCCCACACGGTGCCAAACAGGCCGATGAAGGGGGCCGTCGCTCCGGCCGATGCCAAGAACACCATGTAGCGTTCGATGCGTTCCATCTCGCGGGTCACAGACACTTCCATTACCCGCTCGATCCGTTCCTGCAGATTGGCCCGCAACGCATCGGTTGCCGCCAGCCCACGCGACGAACTTCGTCGCCATTCGGACATGGCCGCGGCAAACACGGCCGCCATCGGATCTGAGGGCTTGTTGCCGAGCCGCTCATAGAGCTCTTCCAGCGAACCGCCGGACCAGAAATTCTCCTCGAACCGCGCCGCATCCGACGACAGCCGGCGGATCTTGAGCCATTTGTCGACGATGATCGTCCACGACCAGAACGAAGCCACGAACAGGATAATCATGACGAACTTGATGACGAGGTCAGATCTAAGGAACAGCCCATAGACCGAAAAATCTGCAATCCCGACGCCCCCGGTCACCGCGATCGTTTCAACAATATTGGATTCCATCGAACGAAAAGCCTCTCGTTATTGTTTTGTCGTTTGAGACCGCGCCCAGGCCGGCACGGTGCTCACTGATTCTTCAGAAGTTCTGTCAGCGCGGCGCGCACCGCCCCCGGCAACCGCGCCGGGCGCAAGCCCGCATCGATGCAGGCCAACCGGACCCGCATCTGCACCAGCACTTCCCCAATTTCCGTTGCTCCATCCGCCGCGTCCGCAGGACGCATGACAGTTTGAGTCAGTCGCATGCTGGCACCACCAACCGCGTCGACGCGGGTTTCGACCAACAGCGGCTCGTCCAGTCGCGCGGGCAGAAAGAATTCCGTGTCGACACTGCGCACTGCGAAGGCGACGCCATCGCTCTGCATCAACGACCGGTGTTCGGTCCCCAGACATCTCATCATCTCCGTCCGCGCCCGCTCCGCAAATCGGAGGTAGTTGGCGTGATAAACAATGCCGGCTGCATCCGTATCCTCGTAATAGACGCGCACCGGATAAACATGTCGGACGCCATCAAACCATCCGGATACATTCGCGTTCTTCGCCGCATGCGCACTCATGGCGTCACGATCCGTCTGCACCAGATTCGTCCGAGTTTGGATTTTGTGGGTCATTTGTGGCGACCGTATGGCCGGATAAAAGGTCTTGCTGGGCGCCCGTAGGAGCATCCAGCCCCAGATGTCCGTAGGCGCGGGGCGTCAACATCCGACCCCGCGGCGTGCGCTGGATGAAGCCCTGCTGGATCAGATAGGGCTCAACGACATCCTCGAGCGTATCGCGTTCTTCCGAGAGAGCGGCGGCGAGGGTGTCGATGCCGACCGGACCACCAAAATGCACCTCGGCGATGTGCCGCAGATAGCGTCGGTCCATCGTGTCGAGACCCCGGTCGTCGACGTCGAGCCGCGACAGCGCGTGATCGGCCACCTTGCGGTCAACCGGCAGACTGTCCTCCACGAGCGCGAAATCACGCACCCGACGCAGCAAACGCCCGGCGATGCGCGGCGTGCCGCGGGCGCGACGGGCGACCTCCGTGGCGCCGTCCTCACTCATGTCGAGTTCGAGCAACGCGGCACCGCGGCGCACGATCGTCGTCAGGTCTTCCGGCGAATAAAATTCGAGGCGCAGGTTGATGCCAAACCGCTCGCGCAGCGGCGTGGTCAGCAGGCCCAGCCGCGTGGTGGCCCCGACCAGCGTGAATGGCGGCAGCTCGATTCGCACCGAGCGGGCCGCCGGCCCCTCACCGATAATCAGGTCGAGCTCACCATCCTCCATCGCCGGATACAGCACTTCCTCGACCGCGGGGTTGAGCCGGTGAATCTCATCGATAAACAACACGTCCCGCGGCTGCAGATTCGTCAGAACCGCCGCCAGGTCACCGGCCTTGGTGATGACCGGGCCCGATGTTGCGCGAAACCCGACCCCCAGCTCCTGGGACACAATCCGCGCCAGGGTGGTCTTGCCCAGGCCCGGCGGTCCGTGAAACAGCACATGATCAATGGCCTCGCCGCGCTGCCGCGCGGCGGCAATGAAAACCGCCAAATTCTGACGCACGGCAGGCTGGCCGATGAACCCGTCGAGTTCCTCCGGGCGCAGTGCCGTATCGACCCGGTCATCTTCACGAGCCACCGGATCAACCAACCGGTCCGCGGGAGAGGCTTCGGCGCCGTCACTCACTGGCTCAATTCCTTGAGTGCCGCCGGGATGAGCAGATCCAGATCGGACGCGTCACCCTGCGCCTGGGCCGCACGATTGACCGCACTGAACGCCTCGGCACGACCGTAGCCGAGATTGACCAGCGCCGAGACGGCGTCCGCCGACACAGTGTCCCCGGCGCCATCCGTCGGGCCGCCGGCTCCTGCATTCGCGGCGGACGCGGCGACAGACGGTGCGAATTCACCGTTCAGCGACAGGATCTTGTCTTTCAACTCCGTCATCAGGCGTGCCGCCAGGCGGGGCCCGACCCCGTCGGCCCGCGTCAGCAGCGCCTTGTCCTCCGCTACGATCGCGGTCGTCAGATCATCGACGGACAGCGTACCCAGGATTCCGAGGCCAACCTTGGCGCCCACCCCCTGGACGGTGGTTAGCATCCGGAAGCATTCGCGTTCGCGCGCACTGGCGAAGCCGAACAGATGGATGTGGTCCTCGCGCACATGGGTCTCGATGTGAAGCGACAGCGGCTCTCCGACCGCGGGCAGCGCGGTGATCACCCGCGCCGGGCAGAACACCTGGTATCCGACCCCGGCCACATCGATGACAATCCAATCGAGGCCAACCTCATCCAGGATGCCCTTCAGGCGCGCGATCATTGGGCGGCCTCATAAATCGCCTGCGCGCCCATATGATGCGCATGGCAGATGGCAATCGCGAGCGCATCGGCGGCATCAGGGGATTCCACAAGCGCCCCCGGCAGGAGCACCCCGATCATGTGGCCGATCTGATTTTTGTCCGCGTGGCCGTAGCCAACCACTGATTTCTTGACACTGTTGGCGGCATACTCGGCCACCGGGATACCCGCCAGTGCAGGCACCAACAGCGCGATGCCGCGCGCCTGACCCAGCTTCAATGTCGCCTGGCCGTCTCTGTTGACGAATGTTTCCTCGACCGCCGCACTGTCGGGCTGGTGTTCGGAGATGACGTCTTGAAGCCCATGATGCAGCCGCACGAGCCGCTGCGCGAGCTCACCGCTGCCCGATTTCACGACCCCGTTGGCGACATGGCGCAAACGGTTTCCGTCCATATCAACGACACCCCAACCGGTGAAACGCAGACCCGGATCAACGCCCAACAGCCGCATGCTCAATCCCCGGTGCCGGTCGGTCCGTCGCGCATATCAGACCGTGAGTTCCGCCATGACATCGTCGCTGACTTCGAAGTTGGCGGAGACCCGCTGCACATCGTCACTGTCATCGAGGGTGTCGATAAGCTTCAGGAGTGTGCGCGCCGAATCCGCGTTCAGGTCGACCGAAGTCTGCGGCTTCCATGTCAGGCTGGCCGATTCCGGTGCGCCGAAACGGCCATCAAGGGCCTCGACCACCTGGCCGAAATCATCCGGTGCGCAGGTGATGTCATGCCCATTGTCGCCGCTGGCCACATCTGCCGCGCCGGCTTCCAGCGCAGCCTCAAACATATCATCGGCGTTGGCCACGTCGGCCGCGTAAACGACCTGTCCAATCTGATCGAACATGAACGCCACGCTGTTGGTCTCGCCAAGATTGCCGCCATGCTTCGCGAACGCAGACCGGACTTCCGACGCCGTCCGGTTGCGGTTATCGGTCAGCGCCTCGACGATCACCGCGACCCCGCCCGGGCCGTAGCCCTCGTAGCGGATCTCTTCGTAATTGTCGGCGTCACCGCCACCGGTCGCCTTGTCGACGGCGCGCTTGATGCGGTCGTTCGGCATGTTGGCGCCACGCGCCGCCACGATCGCGGTACGCAGACGCGGGTTCTGATCCGGGTCCGGGCTACTGCGTGCCGCAACCTCGATCTCGCGTGCCAGCTTCGCGAACGCCTTCGCCCGCTTGGCATCCTGCGCACCCTTGCGGTGCATGATGTTCTTAAATTGGGAATGGCCTGCCATGCCCGAGCACTCCGAATGTCTGCAAAACCTAGTTCATAAAAGCAGCCCAATACGCCGACCAACGCGCCTCGATGGCGTTCGTCCGTATCACTGCATATTCAATGTCCCGGTTTACCGGATTGTCGCCCGCGTCGAGAAGCCCTGTTTTCCGCCCCGATGCCCTGTTCCCCGACTGCTATTCGGCGGCCATCCCGCGCGGCGGCAGGAAATCCGGCCAAGCGGGCCGCAACCGCCCACCCAAAACCAGCGGCGCAACCCGGGCCGCCAGCCCGGTCGTATCGTCAGTCTCGACATAGACCCCACACAGGCTCGCCGGTCCACGCGCCGGCGCCAGGCGCTCGGTTACGATCTTGGTCCGGAACTTGGCGATTGCGGTTTCCTTCAGCATGCCGATGACCGAATCATAGTCACCACACATGCCGGCATCCGTCTGGTACGCGGTGCCGCCCGGCAGCACCTGCGCGTCGGCCGTGGGGATATGGGTGTGCGTTCCCACGACAAGGCTCGCCCGGCCATCGCAGACATGTCCGAGGGCCATCTTCTCGGACGTCGCTTCGCCATGCACATCGAAGAGAGCCGCATCGACCGTCTTGCCGAGCGCGTGGCTTTTTAAAACATTCTCCACAGCCGCAAACGGGTCATCGAGCAATTCCATGAACAGGCGGCACATCACATTAACGACCAGCACCGAGCGCCCGTCACGCGCCTTGATCACCGACGCGCCCCGGCCCGGTGTTCCGCTCGTGTAGTTCAGCGGACGCAGGACCCGTGGATCGGCGTCGATGAACGAAATGACCTCGCGCTGGTCCCAGACATGGTTGCCCGTGGTGATCGCATCCGCGCCAGCCTCGAACAGCTCCTCACAGATTTTCTGTGTCAGGCCGAACCCGTGCGCCGCGTTTTCGGCATTCACGACCACAAAATCCAGGCCCATCTCGGCGCGCAGGGTCGGCAAATACTCCAGTGCCACATCACGGCCCGCGCGGCCCACCAGGTCTCCGCAAAACAAAATCTTCATCGTATCTTCCTACAGGCCCGAAACGGGCAGCGCCGCAGATTCAGTGATAATCCAGTCGAGGTGCATGTCGTGTGGCTCCACCGGCAATTCGTCGCGGACTTGACCTGAAAAGGCAAGCCCGACCGCGAGCACATCACCAACCTCACGCAACCGGGCGATGGTTCGATCATAATAACCGCCGCCATATCCCAGCCGATGCCCCTGACGATCGAAGGCCAGCATCGGCACCAGCACCAGGTCAGGCACCATCTCGTCGGCATCCGGCGATGGCACGGAGATTCCGTAGCGCCCGGTATCCAGTGGATCGTCCGGTACCCAGCGGCGAAACGCGAGCGGCGTGCCCTCTGCAACGACATCGGGCAGGCACAGCACAGACCCGGCGGCGGCCAGACGATCCATCAACAACCGCGGATCGATCTCGCTGCGCATCGGCATGTAACCGGCGACAATCGTGCCGGCGGCCAGTGCCGACAATGGCGACGACATGAAACGCGCGGCAATCCCGGTCGCGGCGGCAGCCCCCAGGCCCGAGGCCAGCGCGTCGCGCGCGTCACGCGCCGAAGCGCGCACATCTGCTTTGCGCGCATCGATATCACCGGTCGAATCGCTGATCGGGTTCGCCTTTCAATGAGAAGAATAGAAGTGGAGTGGAGGGCAGGATGGAAGTGGACGGTGCCAAGTGAAGGTCGACGAACGGGAAGTCCACCGAGACCTGCTACATGCAGGTGGGTGCCGTAATAACAGGACCTCGATCCCGCCAGGGACAGCTCCCTAGTGGATTAGTAAGGTCTCCGGGACTAATTGCCGCCTGACGCGACACCCAGCAAACCGTCCATCTATGAACGTAGGCTCGCACCGCCCCATCTGCAACTACGGCCGCAACCATACCTGCATCCGTGCTGCACGAAATCGTCAGCCGCCGGTCTACTCGGTGGCGAGAAGTTCGGCGAGTTTTTCGACCCGTTCGGACAACGCATCGACCTGAGCGGCGACGCGCTCTTCGGTCGTGTCGACCGCCGACTGGGTTTCACGCGCGGTCTCGTTGCGCGCCTCTTCGAGTTCATCGCGCGTATCGGACAGCTCGTCTGTGATCAGCAGGCCCGCCATGACCATCAGGCTGGTGTCGCCGATCTGGCCGACTTCCTCGACGAGTTCATTCACCTTGCCGTCGAGGTATTTGGCCAGATTCGAAAGATGGGATTCCTGGCCGTCCTCGCACGCTATGCGATAATCCCGCCCGTTAATTTTGATTTCGACCTGTGCCACTTCGTATCCCTGCTATTCCGCGAGCATGTGTCGCAAACGGCCAATCGCGTCGTCCAGGCGGCTCGAAACCGTGCCGGAAGTCTCCTTCAACGTTACGAAATCCGCGCGCAATTGCGTGAGCTCACCTTGCAGGCGCCGATTGTCATCGGCAGCTCCGGCAGCCTGACCATCATCCTGACGACGCGTCGTGACGGCGACTTCAAGCCGCGCCAGCGCCGCATCGAGGCGTTCGTTCGCATCATTGAGTTTTGACATGACCTTGTCTCCAACCGTGCGCATCGTACGCGGGCGCGAGTCGCACGGTCAACAGGAGGGGGGTCTCGAAACCCCTGTGAATCCGCGGTGGAAAACCCGCAGAAGTAGGCGTTGACGGCCCGCGGGGGGACCGGCATGTTGCCGCCGCGTGCTCCAGCGCGGCATTTGCCGCAATCCCCATCATTCGCCGTGTCCGAAGGCGCCTAAAAAACATGAACAATGTCGCATCCGAAGCCGCCAACAGCGCCCACGCGCAACTGGCAAATGCCATCCGGGCCCTATCGATGGACGCGGTGCAAGCCGCCAACTCCGGTCACCCCGGTGCCCCGATGGGCATGGCCGACATGGCAACCGTGCTTTACACCCGCCATCTCAAATTCGATGCCGCAAACCCCGACTGGCCCGATCGCGACCGTTTCGTCCTGTCGAACGGGCACGCATCCATGCTGCTCTATTCGCTGCTGTACCTCACGGGCTCGCCGGATATGACAATCGACGAGATCAAGAATTTCCGGCAGCTCGGCAGCCGCACCCCGGGGCACCCCGAATACGGACATGCTGCGGGTGTGGAGACGACCACGGGCCCGCTCGGCCAGGGCATCGGCAACGCCGTCGGCATGGCGCTCGCAGAACGCCTGATGAACGCCCGCTACGGCGACGACATCGTCGACCACCACACTTATGTGTTTGCCGGTGACGGTTGCCTGATGGAAGGCATCAGCCACGAGGCCATCTCGCTGGCTGGCCACCTCAATCTCTCGCGCCTGATCGTGTTGTTCGACGACAATGATATTTCGATCGACGGCGGCACCGACCTTTCGGTGTCGGACGACCAGCTCGGTCGGTTCGCCGCCAGCGGCTGGGACGTCGCCCGCATTGACGGGCATGACCCCGCGGCAATCGATGCCGCCCTCACGGCGGCGAAGGCCAGCGACAAACCGTCCCTGATCGCATGCCGCACGATCATCGGCTACGGCTCACCCAACAAGCAGGGCACGTCGGCAACCCATGGCGCGCCGCTGGGCGATGACGAGATTGCCGCCACCCGCGCGCAGCTTGGCTGGAACCACGCACCGTTCGAGGTGCCAGCAGATATCCTCGACGAATGGCGTGCAGCCGGTGCGCGCGGCCAAGCCGATCGCGCCGCCTGGACCGAGCGCCATGATGCGCTGCCGGCGGACCGACGCCAGGCCTTTGACAATGCCGTCGCGGGGACGTTGCCCGATGAATTCGACGCGACCGTCAACGCTTACAAGAAACAGCTTTCAGCCGACGCGCCGAAATGGGCGACCCGCAAATCGAGCCAGGAAGCGCTCGAGGTCATCACTCCGATGGTCGAGACCATGATCGGCGGATCGGCCGACCTGACCGGCTCGAACAACACCAAGACCGCCTGTATGGATCCGGTTCAGGCCGGCGCCTTCGACGGGCGTTATATGTATTACGGTGTGCGCGAACACGGCATGGCCGCCGCGATGAACGGCATGGCCTTGCACGGCGGCTTCATTCCCTATTCGGGCACCTTTCTGACCTTCACGGATTATTGCCGCCCTTCGATCCGCCTGTCGGCGCTAATGGGATTGCGGGTGATCTATGTCATGACCCATGACTCGATCGGCCTGGGCGAGGACGGCCCCACCCATCAGCCGATTGAACATGTTGCAAGCCTGCGGGCCATGCCGAACGTCAACGTCTACCGACCGGCCGATGCGGTCGAGACCGCCGAGTGCTGGGCGCTGGCTCTGCAGAGCACCGGCACGCCGTCGGTTCTGGCGCTGACCCGCCAAGGGCTTCCGACCGTGCGAAACGAACACACAGACGACAATCTGAGCGCACGTGGTGCCTATGTTCTTGCACCGTCTGACGGGGAACGTGCGGCAACGATCCTGGCGACCGGCTCGGAAGTCGAGATCGCAATGGCGGCGCGCGACGCGCTGCAGGCCGACGGGATCCCGACGGCTGTGGTGTCCATGCCCTGCTGGGAATTGTTCGACGCACAGGACGCGGCCTATCAGGCCGAGACACTCGGCGCTGACGACTGCGTCCGCGTCGCGGTCGAGGCCGGCGTCACCTTCGGATGGTCACGCTATGGCGTGGCCGAGGCCGATGTGGTGGGCATGCGCAGCTTCGGCGCGTCCGCGCCGGCGCCTGAGGTTTATGCGCATTTTGGAATAACCGCGGAAGCCGTTGCTGCCCGCGTTAAGGGGGCGATGTCCTGACCCACGGGTGGACGCGCGCCGATCAGAAGACGATCTAATTTTGAACACGAGGAGAAGGTGATGGCGATTCGGGTAGCAATCAACGGGTTCGGGCGAATTGGGCGCCTGGTGATGCGGGCGGCGTATGAGGCCGGTCGCAAGGACATCACCTTCGTGGCGATTAACGATCTGGGTTCGGTCGATGTGAACGCACATTTGCTGCAGTATGATTCCATCCACGGCCGTTTCCCCGGCATCGTGAAAGCGGGCAAGTCGTCGATCAATCTGGGCGCCAAGTCGACCATTGGCCGCTCGGTCAAAGTGTTCGCCGAACGCAACCCCGCCGATCTGCCCTGGGGCGATCTGGACATCGACGTGGTCCTGGAATGCACCGGCATCTTCACATCCAAAGAATCCGCCGGCGCCCATATCCAGGCCGGCGCGAAGAAGGTGCTGATCTCGGCGCCCGCGACCAACGCCGACCTGACAATTGTGCAGGGCGTCAATGACAAGAAGTTGCGCAAGTCGCACACGGTCGTCTCCAACGCATCCTGCACGACCAACTGCCTGTCGCCGGTCGCGGCCATCCTCGACAAGACCGTCGGCATCAAACGTGGATTCATGACCACGGTGCACGCCTATACCGGCGACCAGCCGGTACAGGACACGATGCACAAGGATCTGCACCGGGCCCGCGCGGCCGCGATGTCGATCATCCCGACGTCAACGGGTGCTGCCCGTGCGGTCGGCCTCGTGCTACCGGAACTGGCGGGCAAGATCGACGGCACCGCGGTGCGCGTGCCGACCGCAAACGTTTCGATGGTCGATCTGGTCATCGAGGCCAAGAAGGCCACGACCGTTGAGGCGGTGAACGCAGCGATGATCAAGGCAGCCGAGAAAGGCCCCATGAAGGGCATCCTCACGGTCAACAGCGCGCCGCTGGTCTCGTCGGACTTCAACCATGATCCGGCCAGTTCGGTGTTCGACCTGACCCAGACGCAAGTCACGGACGGCCGTATGGTCCGCATTCTGAGCTGGTACGACAATGAATGGGGCTTCTCGAACCGCATGAGCGACACCGCGGTCCAGATGGGACGCCTCGTCTAACCATCTGATATTTCGGATTATTATCCCGTCGCAATTGGCGGCGGACGGATTTCAAGAACCCATGTGTTCCTTTTTGGAACATGTGGGTTTCTTTTTGTGCCCATTTTACCTCGGGTCAGCACACCCTACATAGTCGGTACGCCGGCGCGCTGTCGGCACGGCATTCTGATCGGTTCCTCCCTGAAACGATCTTACCTTCGGCCCGGGCCCTGCCCGGGCCGTTCTTTTTTATGCGGGGATATCCGGCCCGCTATTTGGTGGCGGTGCCAAGCGGGCGTTCCTTGAAATGCCCGGCCAGGAAATCGACGAACGCGCGCACCTTGGCCGACAGATGCCGGCCCGGCGGATAGATGACATGCACCGACGGCTCGGGCTGGGCATATTCGTCCAGCACCTCGGTCAGGCGCCCGGATTCCAGATCCGGCCCGACCATCCAGGTCGGCAGATTGACCACACCGAGCCCCTCGACGGCAGCCTCAAGCAGCGCCTCGCCATTGTTCGATGCGAGATTGCCTGTCGCCTGGATCACATGTTCCTTGCCCTTGGAATCCGTCATGCGCCAAGTGTTCCCGCTCGACAGATAGGAATAGGTGAGACAATTGTGGGCCCGCAATTCCTCGGGCTTCATGGGCGTTCCGTTCTTCTCCCAATAGGCGGGTGTCGCGGCGACCACGCGCCGCGCTTCGGCCAGCTTCCGCGCAATCAGGCTTGAATCCTTGAGTTCGCCGACACGGATAAGCATGTCGGCACCTTCCGCGATCGGGTCGACGAACTGATCGGACATCGACAGTTCCATTGATACAAAAGGGTGACGTTCGAGAAACTCGCCGAGGATCGGGACGATATGCCGACGGCCGAACACCACCGGCATATTCACCCGCAGGGCCCCGCGCGGCTCGGTGTTCAATTCCGTGACTGCCGCCTCTGCTTCCTGGATATCGGCCAGTATCTGCTGGCAGCGCTCATAATAGGCGCGGCCCTCTTCTGTCGGCGCCAACTGGCGGGTGGTCCGGTTGAACAACCGGGCCCCGAGCCGGTCTTCGAGCCGGGAAATCTGCTTGCTCACGGCGGACGGGGTCAGGTTCATCGACCGAGCCGTTGCCGAGAAGCTGCCGGATTCGACGGCTTTCACGAAAAGCTCCATCGACGTCAGCGTATCCATTCAATTCCCCTATATGTTCCAGGATGGCACAATTCTTGTAATTGCATTTGGCGTCAACGACAATGCGTCATACCAATAAGAACGACAGCTAAGGCGCGCAATTTCTCTAGGTGCGCACCCCACACACCGGAGATCGTCGGCGGATGGCCGAAGTCAATCCTCAGAGCGCACCGGCCACGATCGTCGTCCATGAATTCAGCCATGCTGTCGCCGCCCTGACCGCCGCACAGGCGCATAACCGGCCAATTACAATCCTCAGCGCGATGGGCGCGGTGCGCTCGGCCGGTGCCGGATGGTGGCGCGAACTGGTTACACAGGCCGGTGCCAATGTCCCGGATCAAGCTGCGGAGTGGATCCTCGATTGTGGCGATGAACCCGGCATGGCGCTCGCCGCCTTGCGCGAGGGAGTCCAGGCAATCGCGCTGGATGCTGGGGAACCGATCTGGTCGCGCGTGGCACAAATCGCGGTCCAGTGCGATGCCAGTGTCTTACGCATTGATCGCGCCGGCGCACTCGATCTTGCTGACTCAAACAATCCACAGCGTGATTGCTATCTCTACCTCTCGAACACCCCGGACGGCGTTGCAAAACCGGGCGTCCTCGGCTAATTCACTAGTGTTCAAAGTCCTGCCCGTGACTTGGCTGCGCGGCGTAATGGACCGGCTTCGACAACGGGAAACAGCGACATGAAAGTCACGCAGCGCGTCCGGAAAATTCTCTCCTGGTATGAGAGCGACAACCCCGGTACGAAAACGAACCTTGCCCGCATCCTGATGTCAGGCAAACTTGCCGGCACCGGCAAGATGGTGATCCTGCCGGTGGATCAGGGCTGGGAACATGGACCCGCCCGCAGCTTCGCGCCCAATCCGCCGGCCTATGATCCACACTATTTTCCGCAGCTTGCGATCGATGCCGGCCTCAACGCCTATGCCGCACCTCTCGGCCAGCTCGAAGCGGCGGCGGACAGCTTCGCCGGCTCGGTGCCTCTGATCCTGAAGATCAACTCGGCCAACTCGCACGCCGTGACAAAAGACCAGGCGATCACGGGCTCGGTCGAAGATGCGCTGCGCATCGGCTGCTCGGCGGTCGGATTCACGATTTACCCGGGCTCCGAATACCAATTCGAAATGATCGAAGAGATTCGCGAGATCACCCTCGAAGCCAAATCCCTCGGGCTGGCCGTCGTGATCTGGTCCTATCCACGTGGCGGCGATATCTCCAAGGGTGGCGAGACCGCCATCGACGTCTGCGCATATGCCGCCCATATGGCTGCACAGCTCGGCGCGAACATCATCAAGGTGAAACCGCCGACCGACTTCATCGAGAGCGAGGACGCGCAAAAGGTCTACGACGCCGAGAAGATCGACATCTCGACCCTCAGCGCCCGCATCGCGCACGTTATGGAATCCTCCTTCGGCGGACGTCGCCTGGTGGTCTTCTCCGGCGGCGCGGCCAAGGGAACAGATGCGGTGTATGAGGAAATCCGACAGCTCCGCGATGGCGGTGCCAACGGGTCTATCATCGGTCGCAACAGTTTCCAGCGCTCCCGCGAGGATGCGCTTGAACTGCTTGCCAACGTCATCAAGATTTATCAGGGCAAGTTCTGAGCGCGCCCGATACAGACGGGACAGGAGGCGGCGACCTCGGTTGCCGCCTCTACCTGATCAGCCCTCCCGATCTCTCCGCGGAGAAGCTGGCGGCGTTTGCCACAACGCTGGACGCCGCGCTCTCGGCCGGCGATGTCGCTTGCCTGCAGTTGCGCCTCAAGGGGCCCGACGAAGCACCCGTGCCGGATGCGGAAATCCACCGTGCAGTCGGTGAATTGCTGCCGATCACCCAGAAACACAACGTCGCGTTTATCCTGAACGACCGGCCCGACCTCGCCGCTGAACTTGGCTGCGACGGCGTCCATGTCGGCCAGGAGGATGCCTCCTATGCAGACGCCCGGCGATTGCTGGGGGACGACGCAATTGTCGGCGTGACTTGCCATGATTCCCGGCACCTCGCGCTCGAGGCGGCAGAGGCCGGTGCGGACTATGTTGCGTTCGGTGCATTCTTTGACACAGGCACCAAATCCCCCAAAAGCCGAGTTGGTCGGGACATCCTCGCATGGTGGTCCGATGTCACGGAGGTGCCGTGCGTCGCCATCGGCGGTATCACCGTCGACAATTGCGCACCCTTGATTGAAGCCGGCGCGGATTTCCTCGCGGTGTCCGCCGGGGTCTGGTCGCACCCCGAAGGCCCGGGTGGCGCCGTGCGCGCATTCAACACGGCCTGTGCCTAGCGCGGGCTGGAAAAGGTCGGCCGCACCTGCTAGAGACGCGCCGCACACCCAATCCACAGGCGCAATTTCGCAGGCGCCATGCATTAGGCGACCGAGACCATGAAGATCGATGGCAACGAAATTCGACCCGGCAACGTGATCGAACACCAGAACCGCCTCTGGCGCGCGGTGAAAACCCAGCACGTCAAACCAGGCAAGGGCGGCGCGTTTCTGCAGGTCGAACTTAAGGATATTCGCGACGGGACCAAGCTGAACGAACGCTTTCGGTCGGCGGAAACCGTCGAGCGGGTGCGGCTCGATCAGAAGGAATATCAATACCTGTTCAGCGACGGCACGGCCCATACGTTCATGGACCAGGAAAACTATGAGCAGGTCACCCTCGACGAGGCCATTATCGGTCCCGACCAGACGCGCTTCCTGCAGGACGGCATGGTCGTGCAAATCGAATCATATGAGGAAGAGCCGCTCGGCGTCGCACTTCCCGAGCGCGTGACGCTGACGATTACGGAGGCCGACCCCGTGGTCAAGGGACAGACGGCAACGTCGTCCTACAAGCCCGCAACGCTCGAAAACGGTGTCCGGATTCAGGTTCCGCCGCACATCGAGGCGGGTACCGCAGTCGTCGTCAACACGGCGGACGCCACTTATGTCGAACGCGCCCGGAACTAGTCATTTGGTACAGCATCTCGATCCGACCCCTTTCACCCCCACCCAACGCGGCTAGACATGCGACCAGCCATTATCAATGTCATGGACAAGGCCGCCCGGCGCGCTGGGCGCGACCTGTCACGCGACTTCGGCGAAGTTGAGCAACTCCAGGTTTCGCGCAAAGGCGCTGCGGACTTCGTAACCGCCGCCGATCGACGCGCCGAGGAGACCATCCGTTACGAACTGATGCGCGCACGCCCTGAATTCGGATTTCTCGGCGAGGAAGGCGGCACCCAGGCCGAAGGAGACGGCGTTCACCGCTGGATCGTCGACCCACTCGACGGAACGACAAACTTCCTGCACGGCCTGCCGCAGTTCGCGGTCTCCATTGCGCTCGAGGAGCGCGGCCAGATCGTCGCGGGTATTGTTTACAACCCGCTGACCGACGAACTCTTCTGGGCCGAACGGGGCACCGGCGCATATCTCAATGACACGCGCCTGCGGGTCTCGGCTCGCCAACATATGTCGGAAAGCCTGATCGCCACGGGCATGCCGTTCCTGGGGCATGGTGACCACGAGCGCTACCTCGAAACCCTGAAAGCGGTTATCGGTGAAGTGGCCGGTATCCGGCGCTACGGGTCTGCGGCGCTCGACTTGGCTTATCTGGCAGCCGGCCGCTTCGATGGATTTTGGGAGTTCGATCTCAAAATTTGGGATATTGCTGCGGGCATCCTGATTGTCCGCGAAGCCGGTGGCTTCGTCAGCGACATCTCCGGACGCGACAGTGTGTTGAAGACCGGAGAAGTCGTCGCCGGCAACGACAAGATCCAAGAAAAGCTGCGCAAATGCTTGCGCGAAGCGGATCCGGGACCGACAGCCAGCGCGGCGGCCAGTTAAACGCCTGATTCGGAAGCGGTTGTCGATTTCGCTAGCGTTACGGTATGTTCGCAACCGCAATAGGGCCGATTTGGCCTCGGTGGGAAAATAACGGGCTGGGCGATATGACACGGCAACTACCAAATACGGCCCTGAAGGCCATCCGCAGTACGTTGATCGCATCGGTCGTAGGCTTTTCGACCGGGCTGATCATGACGGTACCAGCCGATGCCCAACAGCGGTTTTTGGGCAGCACCAGCGGTGTGATCATTGACCTCAGCGTGCTCGATGGCGGCGGCGGACGACTGCCGACCGGTCCGGGGGGTCAGTTTGCGCCGAACACCGGCGGCGGGTTCGCACAATTTCCGCCGGCCCAACGTCCGGTATCACGCCTTGAGGGACCTCTCACCAATCGCAGCCTGACCCTCAGACCTCCGAGCAGCCGTACATCTCTGCCGACAACCCGGACAGCATCTGCAGCCCCGGCCGTGGCACCTCCGCCCGCCGCAGCACCGCAACCACCGGTCGTTCAGGCCCCGAAACCAGCCCCGGCGGCAGCCGCGCCAGCCAATCCGCCTACGCCAGAACCGACGCCGGCACCCGTGGCGGCAACGCCGCCCGCGCCGCAGGCGCCCGCAGCACCCCAGGTTACACCGCCACCCCCGCCGGCAGCACCGACCGCCACGGCCTCGGCTGACGCACCACCGCCGCCGCCAACGCAAACGGCATCCCGGCCCAGCGCAACTGCACCAGAGGGTGAGTCTCGTATTCTCTTCGATGCGGGGTCAGCAAATCTGAATGATGCGGCAAAGGCCGCATTGGATGCCCTCGCGGCGCAACTCAAGAGCGACACTGGCATTCGCGTCCAGCTCCAGGCCTATGCAGCCGGGACGGACGAAACGGCACCCGATGCCCGTCGCCTGTCCCTATCGCGCGCCCTCAAGGTTCGCTCGCACCTGATCGATCAAGGCGTTCGCAGCACCCGCATGGATGTTCGCGCCCTCGGCGTTAAAGCCGAAGGTGGTCCGGCCGACCGGGTCGACGCCGTCGTCATACGACGATAGCGAGACTCATCGCCTTCGCCCTAAAGTCGTCACATAGAAACGGCAATGTCATATCGTCTCATGACGCAATGTCGTGACGAGAACATATTTGGCGAACTTAATTAGCCGTATGCGCAACCGGGCAGAGAAGCCATGACCAACCCGCGCACCTACCTCACCCGCATGGGTATTTTCCTGGCGCTTGCCGTCGCCGTGGCGGGCGTGCTGCATCAACCTTTGATCGAGGCGTTCCTCGCCAACCCGGCGATCAACGGCGTCATCATTCTGGTCCTGCTGTTCGGCATGCTCTTCGTGTTTCGACAGGTCCTGATGCTCAACATCGAGGTTCGCTGGATCGAGACCTACCGCAGCCAGCGGCCGGGTGTTTCGGTTGCCGACCCGCCACATCTGCTGGCGCCGATGGCAGCCATGATCGGTGATCGTCAGGGGCAATTGCGGCTAAACACAACATCCCTGCGTTCAATCCTCGACGGGATCAGTGCTCGGCTCGATGAATCGCGCGACATCTCGCGTTACATGATCGGACTGCTGATTTTCCTCGGTCTTCTCGGCACATTCTGGGGTCTCCTCCAAACGGTAGGTTCGGTCGCGGCGGTCATTGCCGGGCTGCAAGTCAGTGGCGGCGATTCGACCCAGATATTCAGCGACCTGAAAAGCGGGCTGGAAGCGCCCTTGTCGGGCATGGGAACCGCCTTCAGCTCATCCCTGTTTGGCCTGGCCGGATCCCTACTTCTCGGGTTTCTCGATTTGCAGGCAGGCGCGGCCCAGAACCGGTTCTACAATGACCTGGAGGACTGGCTGAGCAGCGCCACGCGCGTCTCCAGCGGCGGACCACTGGGTGGCGGCGAAGGCGATCAGTCGGTCCCGGCTTATATCCAGGCGCTCCTCGAGACCACAGCAGACTCGCTCGATAACCTGCAGCGCACCGTGGCGCAGGCTGAAGCATCGCGGAGTCATGGCGACCAGAGCCTCATGACCCTGACCGACCGTTTGTCCACGATGACGGATCAGATGCGGACGGAGCAGGAGCTGATGGTCCGGCTGGCGGAAAATCAGGCTGAGCTTCGGCCTGTACTCCAGCGGCTCGCCGAACCCCGTCAGAGCGACGACTTCGACGACGCAACCCGCAACCATATTCGGAATATCGACAGTTACCTTTCGCGCATGCTCGAAGATCAGGTGACCGGGCGAAACCAGATCGTCCAGGAAATCCGCTCCGAAATCCGACTTCTGGCACGCACCATCGCCGCGCTTGCCGAAGACGACGGCCGCTAGCGGAAAGACCGGTGCCCGGCTCATCCTCGCGACGACGTCAATCGGCCATCAACTATTGGCCTGGCTTCGTCGATGCTCTCGCCGCGCTGCTGGTCGTGGTGGTGTTCCTGATCATGGTGTTCGCGATCGCGCAATTCTTCCTGTCGGATGCGCTGTCGGGCCGCGACGACGCGTTGTCAAAGTTGAACCGGCAGGTGGATGAACTGGCCCGCATGCTTGATCTTGAGCGTTCCGCCAACACGGAGTTGCGGCTCTCGGTTTCTCAGCTTTCAGCCCAGCTCCAGAGTTCGATTTCCGACCGTGATTCACTGACCAGCCGCCTGACGTTCATCGAGGGCATGCTCGAATCGGCCCGGCAGGAGAATGCCGAGCAGCTTGCTACCCTGCGCACGCAAGTGACAGCCGACCAGGAGACGATAGAATCACAACGCCGCGATCTGGCCCAGCTCGAAGCCGATATCGAGGACCGTAACAACCGCCTGACCGAGATCGCGCAGCGGGCCGAGACCGCCGAAACATCGTTCCTCGAGCAAACTGAAATCTCGCAGAAAGCGCAAGACCAGGTCGCCCTGCTCAACCAGCAACTCGCCGCCCTGCGCAACCAGCTCGCCGCGCTCAACGACGCACTCGAAGCCTCCGAGGTCAAGAACAGGGAGCAGGAAGTCCAGATCGTCAATCTGGGCTCTCGCCTGAACGAGGCGCTCGCGACCAAAGTGCAGGAGCTGGCCCGCTATCGATCGGAATTTTTCGGGCGCTTGCGCGAAGTTCTCGGCGACCGGACGGACATCCGCATCGAGGGAGATCGGTTTGTCTTTCAGTCGGAGGTGTTGTTCGGATCAGGCCAGGCCGTCCTGAACCCGGAAGGCGAAGGGCAACTCCAGCAACTTGCGGAAGCTCTTGTGCAGATTGCCGCCGACATCCCCGACGACATCGAATGGATCCTGCGGGTAGATGGCCACACGGACGAACGGCCGATCAGCACGGCGCGCTTCCCGTCCAACTGGGAGCTCGCATCGGCGCGCGCCATCTCAGTCGTGAAATTCCTGGTGCAATCCGGTATTCCGCCAGAGAACCTTGTCGCCGCAGGATTTGGCCAGTTCCAGCCGATCGATGGCCGGCAGGATGAGATCGCCTACCGGCGCAACCGGCGGATCGAGTTCAAGCTCGACCAGCGCTGAGTATTCGGATCCGAAGAATTTACTGCGCAGCGGCGCTCGCGCCCTCAAGGTCAAACTGGAGTTTGGCCAGACGCGCATAGAGCCCACCCTGGCCGATCAGTTCCTGATGAGTACCTTCAGCAACGATCCGGCCCTGATCGATCACCGCGATGCGATCCGCGGCGATGACCGTCGCCAGACGATGGGCGATGACCAACGTCGTGCGGTTCTGCATCAACCCGGTCATCGCGGACTGCACCGCGCGCTCCGATTCGGCGTCGAGCGCGCTGGTCGCCTCGTCCAGCAACAGCAGCTCCGGGTCGCGCAGGATCGCGCGGGCGATCGCAACACGCTGACGCTGACCGCCCGACAGGCGCACACCTTTTTCGCCCAGGAATGTGTCGAAACCATCTGGCAGGGCCTCGATGAACGCAAGCGCAGAGGCGGCGTCCGCCGCCGCCCGTACTTCTTCATCACTCGCGTCCGGCCGGCCATAGCGGATATTTTCCCAGGCATCCGTCGAGAAGATCACAGGCTCCTGCGGCACCAGCCCCACATGGCGGCGCAGCTCCTCGGGTGCCAGCTCGCGCAGATCGATGCCGTCAAAACTCAGATGTCCCGCGTCGGGGTCATAGAAGCGCAACAGAAGCTGGAAGACCGTGGTCTTGCCCGCGCCTGAAGGCCCCACCAGTGCCACCGTTTCGCCCGGCGCCACATCGAGGGAGAAATCAGACAAGGCCGGATCTTCGGGACGGGAAGGATACCGAAAGGTCACGGTGTCCAGCGCAACCCGAGCCTTGGCCCGGTCAGGCAGGGATTTCGGATTGTCGGGCGCGACGATCGCCGGGACGACATCCATCAGCTCGAACAAGCGTTCGGTCGCGCCGGCCGCCCGCTGCAACTCGCCGATCACTTCGGAAATCGCACCGACCGAAGTGGCGACAATCACGGAATAGAAGACAAAGGCCGAGAGGTCACCTGCACTCAGGCGTCCGGAGATCACATCGCGGCCGCCGATCCAGAGAATGGTCCCGATCGCCCCGAAGACCAACAGAATGACAATGGCTGTCAGGAGCGCGCGTGCACGGATGCGCCGGACCGACGTCGCAAACGTATCCTCCACCCGTTCGGAGAAACGCGCCCGGTCGAGGTTTTCATGACCGAAGGCTTGAACAGTGCGGATATTGGCGATCGATTCATCAACATAGGCGCTGACGTCGGCCAGCCGATCGAGGCTCTCTCGGCTGAGCCGGCGCACCTGGCGTCCAAAGACCAGGATGGGCACCAGCACGAGCGGGACCACAACCAGAACCAAGAGGGTCAACCGCGGGCTGGTGATGGCGAGCATTACGAGTCCGCCTGTGACCAGAAGCACATTGCGCAGCGCCATCGAGGCAGAGGTCCCGACGACGGCCTGGATCAACGTGGTGTCGGCGGTCAGGCGCGACATCACTTCGCCGATCCGCATGGTCTCGTAGAAGGCCGGGTCGAGCCGCAGTGTGTGCTGAAAAACCGCCTTACGCAGATCAGCCATCACCCGCTCGCCGATCCACGACACGAGGAAGAACCGTGAGTAGGTCGCGCCGGCGAGAACCACGACCACCACAAGCAACCCGACCAGCGCATCATCCAGCAATCCGGTGTTGCCTGCCGCAAACCCGTCATCGACCAGACGGCGTAGCCCCTGGCCGATCACCAGCACCGTGCCGGCCGCGATTGTGAGCGCAAGGAAGGCGCCGAGTACCGCCAGGCGGTAGGGACGCAGGTAGCCACCGAGCCTGCGGAGCTCGCGCAGACTGCGCTTGGGCGGCTGGGTCTCGGTCTCTTCAGAGCCGCCGCGTGATCGGGGTTTCAATGCCATCTTGGGAACAGGGTTTAGCAGGCTCGGCAAACCCCGCCAAGAAACGCATTCGTGCGCATCGAAACCATGTGCACCAACCCTTGCGGTCGTGCGCAGGCTTGGCTATAACCACCGCCTTCCAAGCCGAGAGAGCATGAGATGAAAAAAGACATTCATCCCCAGTATCACGAGATCACCGTCGTCATGACCGACGGCAGCGAATTCACGACCCGCTCGACCTATGGCGAGCCGGGCGACACGCTGCGTCTGGACATCGACCCCAAGACCCACCCGGCGTGGACCGGCCAGCATCGTCTCATCGATACCGGCGGTCAGGTCGCGAAGTTCAACAAGCGCTACGAAGGTTTTGGCCTCGGCGGAGCCGAACCCGAAAACGGCTGAACCTAATCCCAAGACAATCGAGTGTATTCCGGGCGTTGCAGTTGCAGCGCCCGTTTTGATTCCGGCATCAGAAGCAGACGATTCCCTGCCCTTGAATCGAAAAATATCCCTACCCATATCAAGATTATCGCGGGGAATGCCGAATTCGGGTTCCAGACCGCGTCAACCCGGCACCTCCCGGCCAATTGCGGGAATGCCGATGTCACAGTTGCTCTCAAAGGAGGACAAGTGAATGCGTACCTACAATCTTGATTTGACCCCATTGTTCCGTTCATCCGTCGGTTTCGACCGGGTGGGACAAATGCTCGATACGGCCTTCAACAGCGAAGCCCCGTCCTATCCGCCCTACAACATCGAAAAACTCGACGATGACGCGTATCGCGTGACTATGGCGGTCGCGGGCTTCGGCGCGGGCGATATCGACATCACGCAGACCAACAACTCGTTGGTCTTGAAGGGCGAGCAGGGCAAGACCGATGGTGAGGATACCTATCTTCATCGTGGCATCGCCACGCGCGCGTTCGAGCGCCGGTTCGATCTCGCCGACCATGTGAACGTCACCAAGGCGGATCTCGTCAACGGCCTGTTGGTCATCGACCTGAAGCGCGAGGTGCCCGAGGAACTGAAGCCGCGGAAGATCGAAATCGCCGCCGGCACAGAGCCGCACACGCTCGACCACGATCGTAAGGCGGCGTAACCCCGCCTCGGCAGTTCACGCCATCACAAACTCCAACGAGGGCTCGCCGGAAACGGCGGGCCCTTTTGCTTTCCGCCAGTGTATAAACATCCGAACTCGATCACATCAGAACCGACACAGACATCCTTCGGAGGCTCCCGTGCAACACAGTAAAGATCGTATCCTGACGACCCATGTGGGTAGCCTGCCCCGCCCCCAGGACCTGGAAGACCTCCTCTACAAGGTGGAGTTCGGCGAGGCGTACGACCCGGATGTGTTCGACGCGACGGTGACACGCGCCGTGGCCGATATCGTTGGCGCCCAGCGCGAATGGGGCCTCGACGTCATCAATGACGGCGAGATGAGCAAGACCGGCTACGCCACCTACATCCAGCAGCGCCTGGATGGATTCTCTGGTGACAGCCCGTCGGTGCGTTTCGACGACCTCTCGGGTTTCCCCGGTTACCGCAAGATGCTCTCCCGCATGGCCGAGACGCGGCGGCTGAACCGGCCCTGCTGCACCAGCGAGGTCGTCATCCGCGACCGCGAGCCCATGCGCAAGGATTTGGAAAACCTGGCGGCCGCCACAAATGGCAGCGATGCGACCGAATTTTTCATGAACGCGGCCTCGCCCGGCGTCATCACCGTGTTCCAGCATAATGAGTTCTATCCCAGCGACGACGCATATCTGGAAGCGCTGTCGAGCGTTATGCGCGAGGAGTATGAAGCGATCGCGAATGCCGGCTTCGTGCTGCAGATCGACTGCCCAGATCTCGCCATGGGCCGCCACACCGAGTATCGCGAGCTGTCCGACGCGGACTTCCTGAAACATGCCGAGATGCAGATCGAGGCCCTCAACGCCGCGCTCGCGAACATCCCGGCCGACCGGGTGCGCATGCATATCTGCTGGGGCAACTACGAAGGCCCCCACCATCTCGATATCCCGTTCGAGGCAATCTTCGACGTGATCATGAAGGCGAAGCCGCAAGGAATGCTGGTCGAATCTTCCAATCCGCGCCACGCCCATGAATGGCGAGTGTTCGAGGACAAGAAGCTGCCCGACGACAAGATTATCATCCCGGGCGTGATCGACAGCGTGACCAACTACATCGAGCATCCCGGTGTCGTCGCCGACAGGATCTGCAACTACGCCAATGTGGTGGGCCGTGAGCGGGTCATGGCTGGGGCCGACTGCGGCTTCGCGACCTTCGCAGGCATCGGCAAAGTGGACCCGGAGATCGCCGTCGAGAAGTTCAAGTCCCTGGTCCGCGGTGCCGAGCTCGCGTCCGAGCGCCTCTGGGGCTAGTACCCCTGAGGTTAAGCGCCTGTGGGGAGAACGCCTCTTTCATCGCTGCGCGGCGGCGACCGGTGATCCCGGTTCACTGAGGCCACGCCCGCCCGTCAACGCCATGCGTCACCGTCGAGGGCCTGAAACACGACCCTGCGCAAATGCGCCAGATGAACCGGTTTCTCGATGACAGCCACCACGTTCTCCAGGTTCGCCACCATCGATCCGAATTCCGATGTGTTGCCGCTCGTCAGGACCAGCTTCGTTGGGTGATCCGCGCGAACCAACGCGGCGAGCACTTCGGGGCCGCTCAGTTTCGGCATCCGGGCATCCATAATGACGAGGTCCGGGTGCTGAGAGGTGATCAGCGAAAGCGCCTCCTTCCCGTCCCCGGCCTGGTAGAGGGTTGCATCGACATCCCAGAAGGCGTGCACCAGCAACACCCGCTGTATCGGATCGTCGTCGACCACAAGGATCGATCGGCCAGCCAGGTTGGGCGCCGCGAGGGGCGCGTCGATAGCCACGGGTTCACTCTCAGCTGTCATCATCATCCTGCTCCTTGTTATCTATCCAGCGGGCCGCTTCAGCCGGTCCGTTTGGTGAGCCAGCGGTTGTTCTGATTGATCGCGTAGGCGGGCTCATAGCGTTTGAGGTCAAGGGTCGCGGCGGGGCGCTTGGACTGGTTGTCGAGCACCAAAATCTCGCCATCGACATTCACCGCGAGGACCATATGGAACTGCCGTGAGCGCCGATCAGTGACGCCGATCAGGTTCAGATCCTTGTCATCGAAGCCCGCCGCGCGAAGCGCCAGGTAACGGGCGATCGCGTAGTCTTCGCAGTCACCCTGGCGCCGCGCTATGAACTCTAACGGGCTGGCCCAGTAGTCGTTCTTCCGCCAGCCCTTCCTGTCGGTCACATAGCGGAACGTCGCGAAGTAACGTTCGACCTCCAGCACGCGTTCACGGCGCGACAGTCCTTTCAGGCGCGTGATCAGCTTCTGCCAATCGGCAGCAACGACGCCAGGTTTCGATACCCCCCGAAGTTCTCCGCCGCCCGCGGCAACCTGGGCGGTGTGCCTGGCAATCACGGCGTTCAATTTTTTCGGGGGGGCGGCTCGGGATAAGTGGACCGCCTTGATCGACGCGATCTTGCCATCGAAGGCCGTGCGGCTGGTGGCAGTACCGGCCGCAAGAGAATCGCTCGCCACAACAACCGAGAAAAACAAAACAACCAGGACAGTAAAAGCAGCCCTACCGGCGTTAAAGGCACCAAACAGACCCCGAAATAATGCCCAAACGCCGCCCATGTCTCTGCCCATCTCCTGTTAATGGAGAAAAGGCTACGAACAGATGGCGATAATTGCGCTCCCGCATCGGTATTCTTTAGTTCTTTATTAGTCTTTATTAATTTCTCGTCTTCTTTTTATTTATACCATCGGAGGATATACACTCATCCGTTTGTCGCAGGCACATGCCATTCGGATGATGTGGGTCAGCATTATTTCGCACCTGCACACACAGGTACCGACAGCGTTAACTTTTTGTTAACCATCTGGGCCCAATTGTTAATTTTCTGGCTACGTATCTGGCTATGTATCTGGCTTATATGAACTTTTCCTGGGGAGGAAATTCATGACACCATTGTATTCGGGCTTATCCGGCATGGCGCGGCGGGCCACGACCCACGGAATCCGGCCTGCCTGTGACTGTCATCACAGCGCAGCCGTCACACTTTGTTCGATCCTCCATAAGTCGAACCTCAAACATCACGGTTGCTAACAATGTTGAACACCACGGAACGCGAAACCTCGGTCCAGAGCATCTACCGGGAGCATCTTCCAGAAAGTCATGAGTTGCGGATATTGCTTGCCGATGATCACGCAATGGTTCGCGATGGTCTCAAGAATTACATTCAGGTCGTCGAGCCAAACACACAGATCATCGAGGCCGAAACGTTCGACGAGGCGGCCAGCATCCTGACCACTGACGACGGCATCGATTTGGTCATTCTCGATCTCAATATGCCGGGCATGAACCGCCTCGAGGGACTCGACAGGCTGCACGCTACTTATCCCGAAACCCCAGTGGTCATTCTTTCCGGCTCGATTGACCGGGCCGACATCATGGGAGCGCTCGATCACGGAGCGGCCGGTTACTTCCCGAAAACGATGGGCGGTCGCTCCCTGACCAACGCGCTGCGTCTGGTCCTGTCCGGAGAACGTTATGTGCCTTCGGTCCTCCTGACACCCGAATGTTCGGGTCCCGCAAATGCGGTGTTGCGCGGGCCGTCGTCGGAAAACCAGAACGCGCCGGGACTCTCGGAACGGGAAGCAACCGTCCTCAGCCTTATGGCCCGCGGCAAGGCGAACAAGGAGATCGCACGCGATCTGGAATTGCAGGAAGCGACGATCAAGACCCATGTGACCAGCGTGTTCCGGAAACTTAATGTCTCCAACCGCACCGAAGCCGCACGCGAAGCCTACAAGTTCGGCCTCGACTGACCGGGAAGTCTCTCGTCAGGTCGCCCAACGGCAGCTGACGGTGTGGCCAATAGGTCCGGTACGGCGCATCCTGTTCGTCACCGCATCCCATTGCGAACGTGATCGAGGCGACCGACGAGACCGTGGCCTGGATGACGTTGAAACCCGTTCCACAGGAGTTACGGAATGCATCTGGGGATTCTCACCGGCGGCGGCGATGTTCCGGGACTGAACCCCGCCATCAAGACCGTCGTCAACGAAGCCGCGCAACGTGGCTGGCGCGTGACCGGATTCCGCCGTGGCTGGGCGGGGCCCCTCAACTACAACCCCGCCGACCCGAAGGGCTCCGAGGCGTTTATCATGCCATTGTCGGTCACGGATGTTCACGCCATCGACCGTTCCGGTGGCACGATCCTGCACACGTCACGGACCCAGCCCTCGAAGATGCGCCCGGACGATCTGCCGGCATTTCTGCAGACTGCGGAAAATTCCAGGACCGCCAACGTGGACTGCACAGACCATGTTCTATCGGTATTTGAATCGCTCGAGATCGACGTCCTGGTCGCCATCGGCGGCGACGACACGCTGTCCTATGCCGCACGCATCCATGGCGAGGGCATGCCGACCATCTGCATCCCCAAGACGATGGACAATGACGTGTACGGCACCGAGTATTGTATCGGCTATTCGACCTGCGTTACGCGCTCGGTGGAACTGATCGACCGGCTGCGCACGCCCGTCGGCAGCCATGAACGTTTCCTGGTGGTGGAGCTGTTCGGGCGCAACTGCGGGCAGACGGCCTTGATGGCCGGCTATCTGGCCGGCGCCGACCGGACGCTGATAGCCGAAGTGCCGTTCGACCTGAACCGGGTAACAGAGCTTTTGACCGACGACCGGCGTGCCAACCCCTCAAACTATGCCGTGGCCGTGGTCTCGGAAGGCGCACAGGTCTCGGGGCAGGATGTGTTCGAATCCGGCGACCCGGACGCCTACGGCCACCGCAAACTCGGCGGCATAGGATACGCCGTGGGTGAACATCTGAAGCAGGCAACCGGAGTTGGCGTGATGGTCCAGTCGCTGGCTTACCTCCTGCGCGCCGGCGCACCCGATGCGGTGGATCAGCTGGTGCCACGCAACTATGCGACCATGGCCGTGCGCTGCATCGAAGAAGGCCGGACCGGTTTAATGATGGCGGTACAGGACGGCCACTACACCACGGCACCGGCCGACATTTCGACCCGGGGAAAGCGCCGGGTCGATGTCGCAAACATGTATGACCCCGACAGCTACACGCCCCGCATCGCCGCGCTTGAGGGCATGCCCATGTTCGGGCGCTAAACCGAAAATCCGGAGACGCCTTAGGCGTCGACCAGAAGCGTCGCCAGCCCCGCGCGGACCTGATCGGGCACGGGGATCGGCTTCATCTCGCCTGGCCGCACATAGACATGCACGAAATGGCCGGTCGCCGAGGGCGTCTCGGCGCCATCCTTGAAGATCGCGATCTCGTAGGTGACCGATGAGTTCCCCAGACGACGTACCCGTACACCCACATCAAGGACATCGGGAAACGCGATCTCGCTGTGAAAACGACAGCCGGTTTCGACGACCATGCCCACCGGCTCGCTCTTGCGATAATCGAGCCCGGTGAAGCGCATCAGGAACTCGTTCACCGCCGTATCGAAGTAGGAATAGTAGGTCACGTTGTTGACGTGACCGTAGACGTCATTGTCCATCCATCGGGTCGGAATCTGCAGAAAATGCGGGTAGTTGCCGCGCTGTTCATCGCGTTCCGTCTGCTTGTCGCTCATCGAATGTCACCCAAAAAACCTGAAATAATATCGATCGTCTCGTTTGGCCGCTCGACCATGACCATGTGACCCGTATCGGGCAGAATTTCGCTTCGCGCATCGGGAATCGCCGCACGTAGTCCCTTGGAGGCGCCGACGGGCGTCATGCGATCGCCCGTGCCCATCAGAAACAAAGTCGGGCAGGTGATATTCGCCGCCGCATCCAGAGCGCCGGTCCAGTCGTTGCACGCCGCCAGATCGCTGCCGAGCACGTCCGTAGGGCACGATGCCAGGAGCGCACGTCCGCCGCCCCTCAGCCATAGTCCCGGCGCCTGGTGCCCACCCTTGTGGGCCTGCTTGCCGAAGCCCCAGTCCGTGATCATCTCCCACGCCACCGGATCATTGGCCGCCGCCGTGGTCAGAAGGTCGGGATGGACCTGCATATGATCCGACGGGCCGATAAGGATCAGTGACGATGTGCGTGCGGGTGCCTGAGCGGCGGCGGCCAGTGCGATGAGTGATCCCATCGAATGTCCGGCAAGATGAACTGCCTCGACGCCTGCGGCATCAACGAAACGCCACAGCCATTCGGCGAACGCATCGATCGCGGTCGGTGTCGTACCGCCTGAGCGCCCATGACCCGGCAGATCGGGTACCAGCACGTTGTAGCCGTGATGGGCGAAATATCGCGTCTGCAGACCCCAGGCGCTGTGATCATTCCCTCCGCCATGAACAAGCACGAGGGTCGGCCGATCGGGATCGAACGGGCGACCACCCGTGTGCACGAAGACAATCTGGCCGTCGACATTCATCTCCATAGCGGCGCTCCTATTTCTGCGAGGCGCGCAGCGCCTGCTTCAGATCCGCAACAATATCGCCCGGGTCCTCGAGCCCGACTGCGAGCCGGACCATTTCCTCGCCCACGCCCGCGGCCGCCAGATCCTCAGGCCCCATTTGTTGATGGGTCGTGCTGGCCGGATGGATCACCAGCGACTTCGCGTCACCCACATTCGCCAGATGTGAAAACAGCTCCAGCGCCTCGATAAACTTGGCGCCCGCGCGCCGCGGACCCTCGGTCCCGGATTTGACGCCGAAGGTAACGACGGCGCCCGCCCCGTCCGGAAGAAGTTTCTGCGCGAGCGCGTGGTCAGAATGGCTCTCCAGCCCAGGATAGGTGACCCACGCGACCTCGCCGGCACCTTCGAGGAATTCTGCGACGGTCTGCGCGTTGGCCACATGCCGCGCCATGCGTATCGGCAGGGTTTCGAGCCCCTGGAGGAGATAGAAGGCCGTCTGCGGTGCCATGCAGGCGCCGAAGTCACGCAAGCCCTCGGCGCGCGCGCGCATGATGAAGGCGGCCGGGCCGAATTCCTCGGCAAAATCGAGACCGTGATATCCGGCATAGGGCTCGGTCATGCCCGGGAATTTACCCGAGGCTTCCCAGTCGAAAGTGCCGCCGTCGATCAACACGCCGCCAATCGCGACCCCGTGTCCGCCGATCCATTTGGTGGCCGAGTGCATGATCAGGTCTGCGCCATGCTCGAACGGGTGGAGCAGCGCCGGGGTCGAGAACGTGGCGTCGACCAGCAGCGGCAGGCCGGCGGCATGGGCCACCTCTGCCACCGTTGAGATATCGAGAACTTCGAGGCCCGGATTGCCGATCGTCTCGGCGAAGACCACCCGCGTTTCGTCGCGAATGGCGGCCTTGAATGCGACCGGGTCACGCGGGTCGACGAACGTCGTCGTGATCCCGAAACGCGGCAGCGTGTGTACAAACAGATTGTGGGTGCCGCCGTAGATGTTCCGCGAGGCGACGATATGCCCGCCCGCCCCCATCAGGGTCATCACGGCGAGGCTCATGGCCGCCTGGCCACTTGCCGTCGCGATCGCACCGACACCACCTTCCAGTGCTGCCATGCGTTCCTCGAACACCGCAACCGTGGGGTTGGATATCCGCGAGTAGATGTGCCCGGCGCGCTCCAGGTTGAAAAGGCTCGCCGCATACTCGACATCCGGGAACACATAAGAGGTCGATTGATATATCGGCGCCGCGCGGGCGCCGGTCACCGGGTCGGGATGCTGTCCCGCATGCAGGCTGAGGGTCGCGAACTTCAGATGCTTGGGATCGATCATGGGGCTTGTCCGGCAGCGATGGGAATTCGTCGCGAAACTTATCCCAACCAGACACGGGCTTGAACCGGCATAGGCCTTATCGGCAAAAGAAAACCGCCTCGGAAGGGGGTTCCGAAGCGGCTAGAAGTCAAACAGGGAGGCAAAAAAGAGGATCTAGGTAAGATCCAATGATGGTCTATGGGAGGAGCCATCACCCTCAATATCGCAGGCAAAGTCTAAAATTTGGTTAACGCGTGCAACGGATATGAAAACGGGGCCCGAAATCGGACCCCGTTTTCACATAATCGTTGAAATCACAGAGACTTAGTTGTCACCCTGATTGTTCCCGCCGATACGCACATCGGCCATCCAGTCGGGTATTCGGCTCTGCGTCGGCTCTTCTTCAGGGATCAAATCCGCGCTGATCGGGCGACGATCGTCAGCAGCCGGCTGGCGCCCTGCCTTGCGGCCCTTCTCGATCGCCTCATCAAGGTCGACCTGACGGCACAGCCCGATTGTTACCGGGTCACGGGGCTGGATCTGTGAAGAGTTCCAGTGGGTCCGGTCCCGAATGGCGGTGATCGTAGGCTTGGTGGTCCCAATCAGCTTGCCGATCTGAGCGTCGCTAAGCTCCGGATAGTAACGAACCAGATAAGCAATACCGTCGGGCTTGTCCTGACGCTTCGACACAGGAACGTAGCGCGGCCCCTTGGTTCGTTTGACCGGCGCCGGATTGTCCGATTCCTGAAGTGCCAAGCGCGCCGCCGGATCGGCCTGACAGCGTTCGATCTCAGACCATTCGAGCTGACCATTCGTCATGGGATCGAGTCCACGCATTCCGACCCCGACTTCACCGTCGGCAATGCCTTGAATCTCGAGCTGGTGCATACCGGTGAAGTCTGCGATCTGCGCGAACGACAGCGATGTATTTTCCACGAGCCAAACCGCCGTGGCCTTCGGCATCAACGGAGGTGCCATGAATTCTCCTTTCGCCGGTCGCCCGCGCCGCGCGCGGCCGATACGGCCCAATTCGTCATCCCTGAGGGGGTTGCGCCACTATATATGCGGCGCTCCACCGAAAAGCAAAGCACACCGCCCAATGGGTCTATGACATTTCGAGGATGATCTTGCCGATATGGGTGCTCGTTTCCATCAATTCATGGGCCGCGGGCGCGGCATCGAGCGGAAATGTCGCGTGGATCACCGGTGCGAGTTCGCCCGCCGCAAACTTCGGCCAGACCTTCTCGCGCAGTGACGTCGCGATGTCGGCCTTCACTGCCACCGATTGCGGCCGCAGGGTTGAACCGGTCAGAGTCAGTCTGTTCATCATTATTTTCGCGAGATTGATCTCCACCTTGGCACCGCCCATCAAGGCGATCTGAACAATCCGCCCGTCTGGCCGCAGAGAGGCGATGTTCCGCGGCGTGTAGTCGCCACCCACCATGTCGAGGATCACATCGACCCCCTTCCCGCCCTTATGGCCACCGGTGAGCGTCGCGATCTCTTCTTCAAAGGCCTCAGTTTTGTAATTAATGGCCTTCGTCGCGCCAAGTTTCTCGCAGAAAGCCGCCTTCTCCGCGCTGCCGACGGTTGTGTAAATCGCTTCGGCGCCGAACGCCTTGCACAGCTGGATCGCCGTCGTGCCGATGCCGCTGGAACCCCCATGCACCAGAAAGCTCTCGCCGGCAACGAACCGGGCACGATCGAAAACATTCGTCCAGACGGTGAAAAATGTCTCGGGCACGCCGGCGGCCTGGACCATGTCGAGGCCTTCGGGCACCGGCAGGGTCTGCGATCCGGGGACGGCCACATATTCCGCATAGCCGCCGCCGGAGACCAGCGCGCAGACACGGTCGCCAACCGCCCAGCTATTCACACCGGACCCGGTCGCGACGATTTCTCCCGACACTTCCAGACCCGGCAGGTCCGATGCTCCCGGCGGGGCGGGATAGAGCCCCTTGCGCTGGGCCACGTCGGGTCGGTTCACCCCCGCCGCCGCGACGCGAATCAGCACCTCGCCGTCACCCGGCACCGGCGTTGGGCGCTCGGTCGGCTTCAGAACCTCGGGTGCACCGGGCTCGGAGATTTCAATCGCACGCATGTTTTCCGGCAACACCATGGTCAGCCTCCGCTTCGGGTCTCAATCATTGTGATGGTTGCGGGCGCAATCTAGTCGCGTCAAACTTGATGCACAACGACAAGCCACAAAGCAAACAGTAGGTATTGGCGGGGAGAGGAACATGAGCTCGGAAGACGATTTGGAACCGACATTTCAGGGTCACCGGACGAACATCGGCGAAATCAAGATCGATTCTCTATCGATTGAGGAACTGAAAGCCTATATCGAGCATGCAAAGCAGGAGATCGTGCGCGCCGAGGCCGAAATAGCGAGCCGGGAATCATTGCGTGGCGACGCCGACGCCCTGTTCAAGAATTAGGGTTCAAGAATTAGGTTCAAGAATTAGCGCCGGTCAACGGACGCCGGGAGGAAAGCATGGCCAATCATTTCGAAACCGACCTGGATAAGAACGCAGCGAACTTTACATCGCTGTCGCCGCTCAGCTTCATACGTCGCACGGCAAAGGTGTACCCGAGCCGGGCGGCAGTGGTGCATGGCGACACGAGCTTCACCTATGCGGAATTCTATGCGCGCTGCCGACGGCTCGCCTCCGCACTCAGCCAGCGCGGCATAGGCGTCGGCGATTGCGTGGCCATCATGTCGCCCAATACACCTCCAATGCTCGAATCCCATTTCGGCGTGCCCATGACCGGCGGCGTGATCAATGCACTGAACTATCGCCTCGACGCCAAGGCCATCGCCTTCATCCTCGATCATGGTGAAGCGAAGGTGCTGTTGACCGACACCGAGTTCGCACCGGTCATCAAGGAAGCGCTCACTCTGGCCAAGGTCGACCCGATCGTGATCGACATTGATGATCCGGAAGGTCCCGGTGGCGAGAAGCTGGGCGAGATGGACTATGAGGCATTCATCGCGACGGGCGATGCCGAATTCGAATGGTCCCTGCCCGCCGATGAGTGGGACGCCGTCGCGCTCAACTACACCTCCGGCACCACGGGCAATCCCAAGGGCGTGGTGTTCCATCACCGTGGCGCCTATCTCAACGCGATCGGCAACGTCTTCACCTGGGGAGCGACCGGCGGCCCTGTCTATCTGTGGACCTTGCCGATGTTCCACTGCAACGGCTGGTGCTTCACCTGGGGCGTCGTCGCCGTGGCCGGCACCAATGTGTGCCTGCGCAACGTGGACGCCGCGAACATCTATGAGGCGATCGCGACCAAGGGCATCACCCATCTGTGCGGCGCACCGATCGTCATGCAGATGATCGTCAATGCGACGGAGGCAGATCGCCGCCCATTCGAACAGCAGGTCGAATTCATGACCGCTGCGGCTCCACCTCCGGCGTCCGTGCTCGCGGCGATGTCCGAGGAAGGCATCAACGTCACCCACGTCTATGGCCTGACCGAGATTTACGGCCCGGCCATCATCTGCGCCTGGCAGGACGAATGGGATGCACTGCCGCTCGACGAGCGGGCCCGATTGCAGTCACGCCAGGGCGTGCCCTATGAGGTTCTGGAAGACATGATGGTCGCCGATGCGGAGACCATGGTCCCGGTCCCGCAGGATGGCGAGACCATGGGCGAGGTGTTCACCCGTGGCAACGTGACGATGAAGGGCTATCTGAAGAACCCGAAGGCTACCGACGAGGCCTTTGCCGGCGGCTGGTTCCACACGGGCGACCTCGGGGTGTGGCATCCCGACGGCTACGTCGAACTCAAGGACCGCTCGAAAGACATCATCATCTCCGGCGGAGAGAACATCTCATCCATCGAAGTCGAGGATGCCCTCTACAGGCACGCGGCGGTCGCGGCCGTGGGGGTTGTCGCCCGGCCCGACGAGAAATGGGGTGAAACGCCCTGCGCGTTCATCGAACTAAAGCCCGGCGTCGAGGCAACGGAAGAAGACATTCTCCAGCATTGCCGGGACAATCTCGCCGGCTTCAAATGCCCGCGATATGTGGTGTTCGGACCGTTGCCCAAGACGTCGACCGGCAAAATTCAGAAGTTCAAGCTGCGCGATCAGGCAAACGAACTCGCGAGTGCGACCGCGTAAGCCGCGGCCTGAGCCACGAACAACAAAGGCGGCTCTCTCGAGCCGCCTTTTCATTTCTAATCATCCCATCGAGACCGGAACCGGGTCAGGCTTCCTCCAGGCTCGTGATGGCATCTTTCAGTTTGAGTTTTTCTTTCTTCAACTCGGAAATCGAGGCCTGATCGGGAATGGGACGCTGCGCCTCACCTCCGATTTCCTGATCAAGATTGGCATGCTTGCGCTTGAGATTCTCAATCCTGGCTTCCATCGGCACGTGACATATCTCCCTGTCTAAAAGCTAAGTCTCGAAGCTAAAACGTCAGAAAACTGACACCTGAATGCTAGGCTGATTCACCGCAGCTTGGAAAGTGATGATGCAGCACCACCGGGCCAAGCGCTGCTATACTGCGCTTCGGACACCTCGCCAGCCCCAAGACCGGACGCCTAAATTGTCGGACGACATCACTTCGGATCAGGAATCTCTGCGGCATCGGCTGAGCGAACTGCTAACCGAACATCGTGATCTCGATGATGTTATTGCGCGCATCACGGACGAACAGCCGTTCGACCAGCTGCAGGTCCAGCGGCTGAAAAAGCGAAAGCTCGGTCTGAAGGATGAAATTCAGAACATCGAAAGCGAGCTGCTGCCCGACATCATCGCCTGAGCGGCGATCAATCGCCGCCCAAGCCTTAGGGGGCGCGGTTTTGCTTCTGCGCGTACATCGCCTGATCGGCGCGCTGCAGCGCCTCGCCGGCGTCCTCGGTTCCGGAGAACGAATACACGCCATAGGACACCGACAATGTGATCGCGGTGCCTTCCCAATCCAACGGCGTGGTGGCGATCAATGCCGCCAGGGACGACGCCTTCTCCGCCGCGACCTCGGCCGTTGCCTGAGCCAGGATCACGCCGAACTCATCGCCGCCGAGGCGACCGACGATATCGGATTCACGAACATTCTCGGCCAGGAGTTCGGCGATCTGCCGCAAGGCGGCATCGCCGGCGGCATGACCATGCTGATCGTTGATTTCCTTAAACCCGTTGATATCGAAGTAGAGAACGCTCGAGCCAGACCCGTAACGCTCGGCATACGCCACCATGCGGCTCATCTCGCGTACAAACGCGCGGCGGTTCGCCACCGGCACCAATGTGTCTTCGTCCGCCAGCTTCTCGAGATAGTTGATACGGTGCCGCGCCTGGCTGAGCTCCTCGCGCATCCGCTGGACTTCGGTCATCAGCAGGTCGAGGGCCTGGCGCACCTTCGGCGTGAGGTCCGCTTCGGTCAGTCCGGCGATCGTCGCAACGTCGCCCGCCGGCCGCGGCGCATCCGCGTGTTCGGCGCCCGCGACGCCATAGGCCTGCGCGGCCTGCGCCGCCTGCTCAGGGGCGCGAACCGGTTTTGCCGCGTTTGTGCGGCCGGTCTGCGTGCGTTCGATCTTCATCCAAACCCCACCGGGGTAATACCAAATACTGGCAAACAACTGGAATGCCACAAAAATACGCTGCTAAACACTATTCCGAAAGTGGTTAACAAATCTTTGCGTATTATCTCGAAACCGGCCAAATGGTCACCGCCGAGCTTGCCACACCGGTTCGCGCTCCTATAATCCCCGCTTTTCCGGGCCAGAAGCCCCCCAGTTCACTCCACGGAGATACACATGGCCGATGCGCCGGTTGTCGGAATTATCATGGGAAGCCAGTCCGACTGGGAAACCATGCGCCACGCCGCCGAAACCCTCGAGACACTCGGGGTCGCGCATGAAGTCAAGATCGTCTCCGCCCATCGCACGCCGGACCGCATGTCCGCCTACGCCAAACAGGCGCGCGATCGCGGATTGAAGGTGATTATCGCCGGTGCCGGAGGGGCCGCCCATCTGCCCGGCATGACCGCGGCAATGACCAGCCTTCCCGTCTTCGGCGTGCCTGTGGAGAGCAAAGCCCTGTCGGGCATGGACAGTCTCTTGTCGATCGTGCAGATGCCAGCCGGCATCCCGGTTGGGACAGTGGCGATCGGCCGTGCCGGCGCGGTCAACGCCGCCTTGCTGGCGGCGTCTGTCGTCGCCCTCGCAGATGCCAATGTTGCGACTGCGCTGGACACATGGCGCGCAAACCAGACCGACGCGGTGGCGGACGCCCCGACCAGCGATTCCTGACCCCATGTCCCGAAATGAATCCGGCAGCCCGATTCTACCTGGCGCCACGATCGGTATTCTCGGCGGCGGCCAGCTCGGCCGCATGACCGCACTCGCGGCGGCCAACCTCGGTTATCGCTGCCACATCTTCTGCCAAAACCCCGACGAACCCGCAGCGCAGGTCGCCACCGTCACGACACTCGGTCGTTTCGACGATGCGGACGCTTTGGACTCATTCGCCGCACGCATTGATGTCGCGACCCTCGAATTCGAGAATGTGCCGATCGAGACGCTGGAACGGATCGCGGCACGCGTGCCGGTACATCCGGCGCCGTCGGTCCAGGCCGTGGCTCAGAATCGCCTGCGCGAAAAGACATTCGCCAACGAACTGGGTATCGCGACCGCACCGTTCCGCGCCGTCGGCGACGCCGCCGCTCTGGTCGGTGCGATCGCAGAGATCGGGACGCCGGCCGTGCTCAAGACCGTCCGCTTCGGCTATGACGGCAAGGGACAGGTCGGGATCGATGCCGCAACCGATCCCACAGAGGCTTGGGCCGCCAGTGGTGCCGGACCGGACACCGACGGCGGCATTCTGGAAGGCTTTGTCGATTTCGCCTGCGAGATTTCCGTTATCGTCGCCCGCGCGCCAAACGGGGAAACGGCCGCGTTTGTGCCGGTCGAAAACCGTCACCGCAACCACATCCTCGATGAAACCATCGTGCCGGCCCCGATTCCCGACGCCACATCTCAGATGGCCCGCGATGTCGCGATCAGGCTCTGCGAGGGCCTCGGTGTCGTGGGCCTGCTTGCGGTTGAAATGTTCGTCACCGCGCAGGGAGACGTGCTCGTCAACGAGGTCGCCCCGCGGCCCCACAATTCCGGCCACTGGAGCATCGATGCCGGCCGCACCAGCCAGTACGAACAGTTGGTCCGGGCAATCTGTGGCCTGCCCCTGGGCGACCCCACCCGGCGCTGCGACGCGGTGATGAAGAACCTCATCGGCGACGATGTGGAGACCTGGCGGGAGATCATCGCGGACCCGACCGCGCGCCTGCACCTCTACGGCAAGGCCGAGACCCGCCCCGGCCGCAAGATGGGCCACGTGACGCGGCTGGGCGCGGTCACCTGCAAACGAGGACGCCGCAATGCCTGACAGCGGCGGCGCGAGGGGTCGCCAGACCTGGATCGTTCTTGCCAGTGCTCTGGCTGTCATCGTCATTTCCGCCGGCATCCAGCAGACCTTCGGCCTGTACATGTTGCCGATCAGTGCTGAACAGGGGTGGGGGCGCGAGATTCTGTCGCTGGCGCTCGCCGGCCAGGCTCTCATCATTGGCCTGACGACTCCCTTCGTGGCAGCCGTCGCGGATAAATGGGGCTCCCCCCGCGTGCTGGCGACAGGCGGCCTGCTGTACGTCGTCGGCTTGGTGTTGATGTCGCAAGCGGTCTCACCGTTGGCGATGTTCGTGAACGCGGGATTCGTGATCGGTATCGCCGCCGCCGCGACCGGCATGCCGCTGGTTCTGTCGATCGTCAGCCGCAATGTCAGCGCCGAAAAGCGCAGCGTATGGCTCGGCACCGTGACGGCCTGCGGCACGCTCGGCCAGTTTCTCATCGTGCCCTTCAGCCAGCAGATGATCTCCGCCTTTGGGTGGCCCGTTGCGCTCATAGCGGTCGCCTGTATCGTCAGCCTCATCGTGCCGCTGGCGCTGGTCATCCGGCGGATGACCAGCGCAGGCGTGGAAACACCATCGGCGCAGAAGCTCGGTGAAGCGCTTGTCGAGGCGCGCAGCAATTCCGGTTATATTTTGCTGATTGTCGGGTTTTTCGTCTGCGGTTTCCACGTCCGTTTCATTGCCGTCCACCTGCCGGCCTATCTCGGCGACCTGGCCTTCACGCCAAAGCTGGCGGCGACCGCGCTGGTCGTCATCGCCGTGTGCAACGGCATTGGCTCGTGGGGGTTCGGCTGGCTCGGTGGCCGCTACCGCAAGAAGCACCTGCTGTCCGGCCTGTACACGATGCGCGCTCTGGTAATCTTTGCTTTCGTTATCACGCCCCCCAGCATTGCCAGCGTGATGATCTTCGCGGCGGCCATCGGCTTTCTCTGGCTCGGGACGGTGCCGCTCACGAGCGGCCTCGTCGCGCAGATCTTCGGCACCCGCTATATGGCGACCTTGTTCGGCATCGTCTTCCTCAGCCACCAGGTCGGCGCGTTCCTCGGCGTCTGGCTCGGCGGGCGCATGTTCGACGCGACCGGCTCCTACGAAGCCGTCTGGTGGATCGCGATCGCTCTCGGTTTCGTTTCAGCGGCGGTACACATGGCGATCGATGACCGGCCGGTGATGCGGCTGCAGGCGGCCCGGTAACAGGAACGCGCTCGCGTACGAACACCCGGATGTCAGCTTGTCGGCGCTGCGACGCGGTGATGAAGAACCTCATCGGCGACGATGTGGAGACATGGCGGCGCGAGATCGAGGATCCCCGGGCACGCTTGCACCTGTGCGGGAAGAGCGAGACCCGCGCGGGCCGCAAGATGGGCCACGTCACCCGGTTGGGCGCGCCGTTCGGCGGCTAATATGCCGGACTAAGTGATCCCACCTCACATGTGGACACTCGAACCACACCTTCCGCAAACAGGCATGAACTTCAAACCGGGAAAGCTTCAGCCGGCAGGTTCAAGGTCATGTGAACTTGATAAAGCATCGGAAGCCCCGACCGGGCATGAAGTTAGATGAAGAATTCTATCCCATATTAGAATTCACACAACTAGGCTAATTGGCCAATAAAAGCACAGTACGTTGCGTTTGGAATGGAATGTGCCATTTCCGGGGTGGGCATGACCGGTTTCAAACAGATAGCAGGCATGCCCCAATAGCTCACGGCACGGCGAGTTTTAGCCATATGCCGAAGCGGCAAAGCTACGTAGCTGCTCTACCAAAGGCCCCAATACCTATGATTGAACAAGCCAGTGGTTATACTGCTTAAGATAAGGCAAAATAAACTCGACGCCATGGGGGAATATCGGGATGTTGAGACAATTTGTAACGGCCCTGTTGATCGTGCCTCTGCTGGGAGGCTGCGGCCATGTAATTAGCGGCATGAAGAAAAACATGGAGGCCGACCAAAGTGCATTCGAGGTGTGCATAGCGGATCAACTTACTCTCGAGGCACAACAGGTTTTGCACAAAAAGACCGTGTCGAGCTTAATTGCTAATCGGATCGGGTTTCCGGATGACGGGACGTTCGATGATCAATCACTGTCTGTCTCCGCTTTCGCGGCGGACTTTGAGGAACGGCTGCGGGCGGCATACGTATTTTTGGTCAAGTTGGCCGAAACGGAACTCGACGCCCCTGTGTTGGAAGGACTAAGCGAGAGAGAGAAGGAGGATATCACCGAAGCGTTGGCAAAAATCGATGCAATCTTTGATGGGCTGCCGAAAGACTCATTTGTATTGATTCGCGATGACGCTAAGAAGCTTTCCGAGGAAGCAAGAACCATCCGCAATTCCGTGCGCGACATCGCCAAGAAACTGCAGCGCGCTTTCGTCCAGGTTGATACAGGTGTTGTCACGTATAAACGCTATGGTCCCTCCATCGTCACTGCCGCTGCCGATATTCGATCGGACATCGCTGCTCTGAGAGTTTCGCTTGCTGAGTTCCAACCGGAATTCACTGACTTCGTCAATCGCATCGAGCGTTTGACTGAGAAGTCTCACACGGATCACGGAAAACTGGGAGCCGCCCTTGACGAACTGGCGGGCGTGGCAAGGGGTATCCTTAATAATCGAGCTAGGAATCTGCCCGATAAAACGAACAAGACGCTCAGTACATTCATAGAGCTTCAAGCACAACTCAACGATCTCGGTGATTTCATTACAACGCTGGAGTCGTCGGTCTGGGCACCTCTGCAAGTGGCCGTCGAAAAGGCGACCGACATTCTCCATGGCCTGAGAAATGGTTTGCCGCTGGAAGATATTTTGCATGAGTACGACGTGCTGCTCCTAGAAGATCTGATCGCTACCATCGTGCGATACCGAGTGGCGCGTCTCGCCTCTAGGCGACTGGAGAAAGGTATTTTTGTAATCGAGGATCGACTCAATCAGATCGACGACAAGGCGTGGCTTTTGATTGCGCTCGCGCAAGTAATGTTCTCAGACGGTATCCGGGACGCACTTGCATCTTCGATTAAAAATGCTTTGAAAGCGACGGAAACGCATGAAAGGGAAATTGCCCGCGGCAATGAACCAGGAAGCGTAGATGCTGACCGCGACGGCGCTAAAGAGGTTGCCGAAGGCTTTGTGCTCAGCGGGCTAGCACAGCAATTTTACCAGTCAAACGACGTTAAGAAAAAGAGTGATCCCGGTTCTCCTGATGGCAACCGCGAACTTTATAATAACTTCAAGTTTGATGATGTTTGGTTGCAGCCATTAACTGTTGCAGCTTGCGAGCGGATACTCGTTGATAGGGACCTTCAGGATGTAAGTGTTGCGAGAACCGATCAGCTCTTGGCCCCAATCTACTGGGCAATCATCGAAGCATACAAAGCGCGCAAGGAAGATGCGCCAAAGACTCTCGACAAAGCTTTCGAGGAGCGACTCAAAGCTTATTTGAAGGACCGATTTTCTCAGGAACCAGACCAAGAACTAGTACAAAAACTAGTGCAAAACGCTTTCGTTGCGTCGCCCATAGAAACCCTCTGGCCCGATACACAGCCAGAGCCGAAAGTACTCAAATTTGGGGCGAATCCGATTCGCGACGACACTACTCACCCGATGACAGCAGAGGAGATCAAGGAAAAATACGAAGTCGGCGCTCGAAAATATCTTAAATCCGCGTTCTTAAGAGCGCAAAATAAGCTGCCAAATTTAGCTGACGGGAAGGTAAATCAGCAGCTCCAGAGCGACCTCTCGAGTAAACCTTTCTTCGACGCACTGGTTGCAGACATCGCTCTTCTCCGCTACCAGCAGGATCGATTCGCATCAATGACGCTGTTTGCAGATTTCGGGGAATTGAACGCGCGATTGCGTCGTGACGGTCCCGCACTGGACCGTGTAAGTCTGATTTGCACGTTGAAAAAGAACGAAATATCGCGTCAGGCTTCCCGACTGTCGCTGACATCTGGTGATAAAGAGGCATTAAGAGACTGCTGAGCTTTGAAGATAGAGTCGCTTTCCGAGACGGAATGCGGCGCACCTATGCAGCCGCCAGCCTAATCGATATTCTCGTTACTAAATTTGCTGAAGAGCCTTTTTCTTCTGCTCAGAGTCCGTTCTGGGTCATCATCGGAAGTCAGCTGAGATATCTGTGATGGCCAATTTGTGGTCGAAAGCGGACATCGTGGTAAAAATGCTCTCATAATTCCAGATTTTAAAGGGCCCCCTGAGGCGAGAGATAAACTCACCTGAGTGCTTCCAAATTGTCAGGTCGAAAAACTCGATGGCCACTAGAACATTGAAAAGATGATGCTAGCCACAACAATCAAACCCGTGACCTACTGACAACAAATCACCCCACGCCACCCTCGCGCAACCGTTCCGACACGAGCCGCGCGAAACGTCGCGGGTTCGGCAGATATCGTCCGGCCCGGCGGAGTTTTTCCCGGCGCGCGGGGACACGCATCACACCGGCGATGCGCCGATCGAGGAACGCCCAGGTCTCCGCGCTGTCGTCGGATGTATCGTCCAGCCAGAACAACAATGTCGAGGAATAGACCCCGGCCAGTGTCAGCCGCTTGGTGTAGAAATTAAAGTCCGTGGCCCGGTCACCGGCCGCGCACCACATCTCGTCCACGCTCCGATAAAGACAGCGCAAACCCGTGCCGCCATGCTGCGGTTGCGCCAAATAGGTGAGCGCGCGACGTACAGCCTCGCGATGGCCCGCAACAGCACCGATCCGGGCCCGCACCAGAAACGTGATCCGCTCGCGAAACCGCATCTCGTCGCCGTTCTGATCGGCAAAGGCCGCGGTCATAGCCCCGTCGGCCGCTTCGCTCCAGAAGGCGATCACGTCGGCCGGCCCGCCGGAAAATGCGAGCTTCACGACTGCCGGGTCGAGATCGGTATCCGCCGCGGCCTGCCGCAGGGATTTCTCGGACCATCCGTCAAAGGGCACATGCGGTAGAACGGCCGCGAGTATCGCGCGCCGCGTATCCTGCAGCTGCGTGTCGTCCGGATGTGGCACGTCAGTCGTCATCGGTTTCATCCGTCGCGTCATCGTCCGTCTCATCCGCCTCGCCCTGGCCGCGGCTCAGTTCCTCGACAAAGCCGAACTGGGACATGTCCTCGATCCGGCTGGGATACAGAATGCCGTCGAGATGATCGCATTCATGCTGAATCACCCGCGCATGGAACCCCTCGGCGTCAAAGGCGACGTCTTCGCCCGCGAGCGTCTGATAGGTCACATGCACCTGATTGAACCGGCGCACCGGCCCGGCCATGCCCGGGACCGATAGGCAGGCCTCGAACCCCAAGTTGGTCTCCTCGCCGATCGGCGTGATCACCGGGTTGACCAAGACCGTCAGGGGGACGCCAGTGTCCTCACCGTCGTCATGACTCCCATCCTCACCTTCATCTTCATCGGCCACCCGGTCGCCTTCGACCTTGTAGACCACGATCCGCCAGGACATGTGCACCTGGGGGGCGGCCAGGCCGGTCCCGTCCGCGTCTTCCATCGTCTCAACCATCGCATCCACCAGGCGCGCCACCTCGGGCGCGGTCGGGTCGGGAACGTCGGCCGCGCGGGCGCGGAGGATCGGGTGCCCCATGCGGGCTATCTTGAGTATCGCCATATGCGGAATATGCGTTCACGGCTCGCCCGCGTAAAGGCCCGGTGCCATTGGCGCACAGACAGCGCTCGCAACGGCCCAACTGTTGACGCTATCCTCGGACCCCAAACTCACAATCCGGAGCGGCCCTTGACCGCAATCACCTATATCGACGGCGACTGGCACGACGGCAACGTGCCCGTGATCGGTGCCACGTCCCACGCCATCTGGTTGGGCTCGATCGCCTTCGACGGCGCGCGTGCCTTCGAGGGCGTCACACCCGACCTGGACCGGCACTGCCAGCGGGTCGTCAATTCCGCCGCCGCACTGCATATGAACGCACCCCTGTCGGCGGACGACATTCACCAGGTTGCGCTCGACGGTGTCGCACGGTTCGGCGACGGGGCCGAACTCTACGTGCGGCCCATGCTCTATGCCGATGCGGGCATCGGCCTGCTCGCGCCGGATCCCGACAGCACCCGGTTCGTGCTCACGGTGTTCGAGGCGCCGATGCCGACGGGTGACGGGTTTTCCTGCTGCCTCAGCCCGTTTCGGCGACCCGGGCCGGAGCTCGCCCCGACCGACGCCAAGGCGTCGTGCCACTATCCCAACTCGTCGCGTGCGATCATCGATGCGCGCGAACGCGGATTCGACAACCCGGTCATGTGTGACGCGCTGGGCCACGTCGCAGAATTCGCGACGGCCAATATCTGGATCGTCAGGGACGGTGTGGCGATCACGCCGATACCAAACGGCTCATTTCTGAACGGCATCACCCGCCAGCGGCTGATTCAACTGATGCAAGACGATGGCATCCAGGTCGAGGAGCGCACTATTGAGGCCGGGGAGCTGCTGGAGGCCGACGAGATATTCAATTCCGGGAACTACGGCAAGGTCCAGCCGGTGATCCAATATGAAGATCGTCGCCAGCAGCCCGGGCCGGTCTATCGCCGTGCACGCGAGCTCTACTGGGACTTCGCCCACAGCAACGACTAAAACACGCTAGGCGGCGCTGAGATCCTCGCCGGCGAGCGCGCGGCGCAACAGATCGACCGTCGCATCCCGGCCATAGAGCGCCGCAAATGAGCCGAAGCGCGGCCCCTGACTTTGGCCGAACAGAACTTCATACAGCGCCCGAAACCAGTCGCGCAGGGGCTCGAACTCATGGTCCTTGCCGACGGCATAGACCTCGTTCTGCAGCGACTCGGCGTTCGCATCCGCGGGCATCGCGGCAAACCGATCCGCCAGATCGGCGAGCGCAGCACGTTCCTTGTCGTCCGGTGCCCGATACTGCTTCGAGGGTTTGACGAAGTCGCGATAGTAGGCGATGGCGTGTCCGACAAGCCGGTCGAGGAACGGGCTGTTCTCGGGCGTGGCGCCATCGGCATAGCGCCCGACAAAACCCCACAGGACCTCCGGGTCTTCCGAGTTGCAGGCCCCGGCCAGGTTCAGCAGGACACCGAAGGACAGGTCGGCGCCCGCAGCCGGCACGTCGCCGCCATGGAGGTGCCATACGGAACTCTCCAGCTGCTTGTCGGGGCCCAGATCCGGATACTTTGCGACATGGGTCAGATATTCATCGACGGATTTCGGTATGACATCGAAATGCAGCCGTTTGGCGGACTTCGGCTTGCCGAACATGTAGTGGGACAGGCTCTCCGGCGGCCCATAGGTGAGCCATTCGTCGATCGTCAGCCCGTTGCCGCGTGACTTTGAAATCTTCTCGCCGTTCTCGTCGAGAAACAACTCATAGGTCAGCCCTGCGGGCGGTTTGGCGCCGAGGATCCGGCAAATCTTCCCGGACAGATTCACGGAATCGATCAGATCCTTGCCCGACATCTCGTAATCGACCGACAGCGCGGCCCAGCGCATCGCCCAGTCGGCCTTCCACTGCAACTTGCAATGCCCGCCCGTGACCGCCGTTGTGACCATGTCCCCGGTCTCGGGATCCTTGTAGGAGACTGTGCCCGCCTCCGGATCGGTCGCCTCCATGGGCACCTGCAACACCACGCCCGTGCGTGGACAGACCGGCAGAAAGGGGCTGTAGGTCGCCTGCCGCTCCGCGCCCAGTGTCGGCAGGATCACGCCCATGATCGCGTCGTAGTGGGACAACATCTGGCGCAACGTGTCGTCGAACAGGCCCGCACGATAGCACTCCGTCGAGCTGTAGAACTCATAGTCGAAGCCGAACGTGTCGAGGAACGCCTGCAGGCGCGCATTGTTGTGGGCGGCGAAGCTGTCATGGGTGCCGAACGGATCGGGCACCGTCGTCAACGGCTTGCCGAGATGACTGTTGAGCATCTCCTGCTCGGGCAGGTTCGTGGGCACCTTGCGCAGCCCGTCCATGTCGTCGGAAAAGGCGATCAGGCGCGTCGGAATGTCGGACATTTGGGTAAACGCATGGCGCACCATCGTGGTCCGCGCCACCTCGCCGAAGGTGCCGATATGGGGCAGGCCCGAGGGGCCGTAGCCCGTCTCGAACAACACGTAGCCCTTCTCCGGCGTCTGCGCGGCATCGGGCCCGCCCAGGCGATCGAGGATCGTCCGCGCCTCCTTGAAAGGCCACGCCTTCGCCGCCAGCAGCATGTCTTGTTCGTTTGCCATATGCCCGTATTCGCCCGCCAAGTTTGGTGCGGCGGAACCTAGGCTCGGTCCGGAATCAGGTCAACAGGCCCGCTTCAAGCCAACACGGCTTCAAACCTTGAAATCGAGTCGTGCCACGCGGTCGGACAACGGGAACGAACGATCCACCAACGGTTCGGTCGGTGTGCGGTCCACCCATGGTGCCGGCGCAGGCTCCGCGGGTTGTGAAACCTCCACCTGACCGACCGGTTCGCCAGGATTCGAGCCGGGATTCTGATTGCCCGAGCCGTCCTTCACCGTGTCGGACGCGGGCGCCGGCGCATCGGCAGCCGGGCTGGGCGATGGGGTACGCGCCGGTACCGCGACCAACGTCGATACCTGACTCATGGAACTGAGATCCATCATCCTTGCTCCATCCTCGTCCCTTCCTGGGACAATCGGACTCGCATCCCAATACGGGCGCGAATTGCCTGACAGGTGTGGTGCATTCAACCGGTCGGGTCACGCGGTATCGAATGCGATTTTCACCAAATACGCTCCGTTTACGCACAAAGCTTTAGGGATTCGGGGCGTCCCCGGTAGTCTCCTCCGATGAGTGAACCACCCTTCCCTCCACATGACGTCCGCGCCGTTGATCTGCCCGCACTGGTTGCCGCGCGCAGCTTCGCGACCTGGCGCGACGCCAACGGTTCGCGCGACGCGCTGGGCGCCGACGAGGCCGTCCGCCGCGCACGCGCGCAACCACCCGTGCTGTGCCACGGGCCAGCCACCGCGCGCCGCCTCGGAAGCGATCATATCGACGGGTATGACGTGCTCGAGTTGTTTGCATTCGTGCGCCCGGCGGAGTTCACACTGCCCACCATCCAGGGTCTCGCGCGCACGCTTGGCATCACGGAACCGGAAGATGCCGATGCGCTGATCGCCGTCGCCGACCGGTTGCTCACCGACCTGGCCGACGACCGCCAGGGGTATGAGGACGCCGCCGGCATTGCGCGCGCGCTGCAGCGCGCCGGCTGGCTGTGGGCACCCTTCGTACTGGCGGCGCTGGACACGACGGGCTGGCCCGATAACAGCGACGCCCGCGTCACCAGCGCGCTCGCCGTCTGGCGTGAAGTGCCCGAATGGGGCGAGACCGCACCCGAACCGCCGCCCGGCAACGAGCCTGTCTCCGAAGAAGAGGCACGGAACCGGCTGGCATTGCTGCTCGGTGGCGATGCCGAGAGCCGAGAGGGTCAACGCGATTATGCGGCGGCGACGGCGGCGGCCTTCGCACCCCGGCCCGCAGCGGACAGCCCCAACATCGTCCTCGCCGAGGCGGGCACCGGCACAGGCAAGACGCTCGGCTACATCGCGCCGGCCAGCATCTGGTCGGAGAAGAACGCCGGCCCGGTCTGGATCAGCACCTACACCCGAAATCTGCAGCAGCAGATCGACCAGGAACTGAGCCGCCTCTATCCCGACCCGGACGAAAAGGCACGTCACGTGGTGATCCGTAAGGGGCGGGAGAATTATCTGTGCCTGCTGAACCTCGAAGACGCGGCCGGGCGCTTCACCACCCTCCAGCGCCGCAATGCACTCGGCGTGGCGCTGACCGCGCGCTGGGTCCAGGCCACGCGTGATGGCGATCTGGGCGGCGACTTCCCGGCCTGGCTGGTCGATCTTGTTGGAGTGCCGGCGACCCTGGGCCTCTCCGATCGGCGCGGCGAGTGCATCTATTCGGCCTGCAGCCACTACAACCGCTGCTTCGTCGAGCACAGTGTGCGCAAGGCGCGCAAGGCGCGGCTGGTCGTCGCCAACCACGCACTGGTGATGATTCAGGCCGCGCTCGGCGGCGGCGACGACGCCAACGTTCCCTCGCGCTATGTGTTCGACGAGGGCCACCATATTTTCGACGCCGCGGATTCCGCCTTCGCCGCGCATCTGAGCGGCCGCGAGATGGCCGAGTTGCGGCGCTGGCTACTCGGCAATGAAGGTAGCGGGCGGCGGCGGCCCGGCGGGCGGTCACGTGGCCTGCGCGAGCGTGCCGAGGATCTGATCGCGGCCGACGATACCGCTGCCGCCGATGCGCTCGCGGCCGCGCTGGACGCCGCCCAGATCCTCCCCGCACCCGGCTGGCTCAATCGTTTGTCAGGCGCGATGACCGAGGGCCCGGCGGAGTCCTTCCTGGCCGAGGTGCGCGAGCAGGTTTTCGCGCGCGCCAAGTCCGGCGACGGCCCCTATTCTCTCGAAACCGAAGTGCGCCCACCGTCTGACGGCATGCCGGATGCGGCGGCAGCACTGCGCGAGCATCTGGTCGCCCTCGCCACGCCGTTGCGCAAGCTCTGCGCGCGTTTGATCCATCGGCTCGACGCGGACGCGGACGAACTCGACAGCGCCACACGGGTCCGGATCGAGGCGGTCGCCCGCGCCCTGCAACGGCGCGCGGAAATGCTGATCGGCGCCTGGATCGACATGCTGGATGCGATCGACGAGCCCGCGTCAAAAGCTTTCGTGGACTGGATCGAGGTCGAGCGAATCGACGGGCGCGAACTCGACGCCGGTCTGTACCGCCACTGGGTTGACCCGACCATGCCGTTTGCCGAGGCCATGGCGCCCATCGCCCATGGCATGGTCTTTACCTCGGCCACGCTCACCGACCGCACGGGGGATTCAGACACCGACTGGGCGAGCGCCGACGCACGCACGGGCGCGTCACACTTCCCCGCACCTGCGGTGCATGCCCGGGTCGCATCACCATTCGACTACGCCGCCCAGACCCGCGTGTTCGTGGTCACCGACGTGCGCCGCAACGACGCGGACCAGATGGCAGCAGCAATGCGCGAATTGTTCGTCGCATCGGGTGGCGGCGGGCTCGGCCTGTTCACGTCGATCGCCCGCTTGCGCCAGGTCCATGCACGAATGGCCGACGCGCTCGACGCCGCGGGCCTGCCGCTCTATGCCCAGCATGTGGATTCCCTGAACGTGGCCACCTTGATCGATATATTCCGCGCCGAGACCGACGCCTGCCTGTTGGGGACAGACGCGGTGCGCGACGGGGTCGACGTGCCGGGGCGCTCGCTGCGCATGCTCGCCTTCGACCGGATTCCCTGGCCACGCCCGACGATCCTGCACCGCGCCCGGCGCGAGGCATTCGGCGGCCGCAACCATGACGATCTTCTCGCGCGGTTGCGCCTGGCCCAGGCCTACGGCCGGCTGATCCGCCGCAAGGGCGACAAGGGCGTGTTCGTGATCCTCGATGCCGCAACCCCCACCCGGCTGTTCGGAGCCTTTCCCGAGGAGGTCGTGCCCGAACGGGTCGGGCTCGTCGATGCCATCGAGGCGACGGAAGAATTTTTGGCGCGTTAGCCTGTGCCGAACCAGGCCAGCAGCGCGCTTACGGTCACAACCGACAGAATTGTCGAGACCAGGATCGCCGCCGAGCAGCGTTGGACAAAGATACCGTACTTCTGGGCAACGACGAACGCCAAGGCACCCGTTGGCAATGCGGCGATCAGGACGACACCGCGCGTCATTTCGAAGTCGAGGTTGAATACTTCGACCGCCAGCCACCAAGTGACAAGCGGCTGGGCCAATAGCTTCACGAGCACCATCCAGCCGACTTCGGACGCGCCGCTGGTGATCGGCTTGCCGACCATGAACAGGCCCATCGCGAACAATGCACAGGGCGCGGCAGCCGCGCCCATCAATGCGAAGAAATTCGAGGCCGGCTCGGGCAGGCCGAGCCCCGACCATGACCACAAGATGCCGGCCAGCGGCGCCAGGAACAGCGGTCCCCGCACAACGGCGACCGCCGCATTGGCAAACAGCCGCATCGGTGACGGCCCGCGGCCGCCGTCCATTTCGATCAGCAGGATCGTCAGGCCAAGCAACACCGCATTGTTGACTGCAGTGGCGATCACAGCCGGCAACGCGCCCTCCGGACCAAATGCAGCCAGAAAAAGAGGAATGCCCATGTAGCCGGTGTTGGCAAAAATCCCGGTCAGGCCATGCAGAGTGACCCCGCCCAGGCTGTTGCGAAAAACGAGGCGGGCGAGGACAAGGGACGGGATCGCGACGAGCGCCATGCCTGACAACAAGGTCCAAATGAACGGCCAGTTGAAGATCTCGCTGACCGAAACACTGGCCATCGACAGGAACAACACAGGCGGCAGGGCAAACCAATAGACGAAGGCATTCAGCGCCTCCGAGCTCGACTCCCCGAGGATGCGAAACCGCCCGGCGAGATACCCCGCGAGCATGATCGCAAAAACCGGAACGGCGACATTGATTACGGCAGACATAGGACCAACCTATTGGGGGTCCGAAGACCTGTCGATACGGACTTTGGGCGAACGCAACGAAGACGGCTTGACGCCACCCCTCCCGGCCGCTTTAACGAGCCCACGCACCAGTAAGGAAGCATTCGAAATGATCGAACCCCAGACCGCCCTCGTCTACACCATGGTCATGGTCTCCGCCGCCGACAGCGACATGACCGACTCCGAGATCGGTCGGATCGGTGAAATGGTCAGCCAGCTCCCGGTTTTCTCCGGTTTCGACACCGAGCAACTCACCGACATCGCGCGCGACTGCGCCGATCTGCTCTCCCAGGAGGACGGGCTGGACGATGCCCTCGGACAAATTCGCGACGCGCTCCCCGAGCGTCTGCGTGACACCGCCTACGTCCTGGCCTGCGACATCGCGACGGCCGACGAGAAGGCCAGCCAGGAAGAACTGCGATTGCTCGAAATGCTGCGCCATTCTCTGAACATCGAACGCCTGACTGCCGCCGCCATCGAGCGGGCCGCGCGCGCGCGTTACGCCACCGTCTAACGACAGGCACGGAGCGCAACGTGGCAGACCTGACGGGCACGAAGATCGGTTTCATCGGCCTCGGCCTGATGGGCAAGCCGATGGCGCGCAATCTGTTTGGGGCAGGTGCGTCGGTCACCGTGACCAGCCGCAGCCCGGGACCGGCCGACGAACTGGCGGCACTGGGCATAAACACCGCCGCCACCCCGCGCGAAGTGGCTGCGGCGAGCGATATCACCGTCATCATGGTCACCGACACGCCGTCGGTGGATAAGGTCCTGCATGGCGACGACGGCGTGTTCGCGGGCTTGTCTGCCGGCAAGATTGTCATCGACATGGGCACCACCAAGGTGCGCGAGACCCGCGGTTGGGGCGAGGAAGCCCGGGCACTGGGCGCCCATTATGTCGACGCACCCGTTTCTGGCGGCACCGTGGGTGCGGAGGCCGGCAACCTCACCATCATGATCGGTGCCGACGAAGATGTTTTGCCCCGGGTGATACCGGTGTTCGAAGTCCTCGGCCAAAACATCACCCATATCGGCGATGTGGGCGCCGGTCAGGTCACCAAGACTGCGAACCAGGCGATCGTCGGCATGACCCTGGCCGCCGTCGCCGAGGGGCTGACTCTGGCCGAGCGGGCCGGCGTGGACCCCGCCAAGGTACGCCAGGCATTGCTCGGCGGCTTTGCCGAATCCCGGGTCCTCGACCTGCATGGCGGGCGCATGGTCGAACGCGCCTTCGAGCCCCATGGCCGCGCGTCCGTGCACCACAAGGACATCCTCCAAGCGCTTGAGCTGGCCGAACAGGTCGGCATCGACCTGGTGTCTCTCAACACCAATCTCGAACTCTGGCAGAAGATGATGGACCGCGGCTGGGCCGATCTGGACCAGGCCGGCATCATCCGGGCGGTCGAAGAAGACTGAGCCCATCTCCTCATGCCCGAACTTGAATCCGGGCACCTACAAAGAAAAAGGGCTGCACCGTCGCCGGTGCAGCCCTCTTTAACTTGTCCGGTTGGGACTGGCTTACATCATGCCGCCCATACCGCCCATGCCGCCCATATCAGGCATCGGCGGGCCGCCGGCTGCGCCACCCGCTTCCGGCTTGTCGGCGACCATTGCTTCGGTCGTGATCAGCAGACCAGCGATCGATCCGGCGTCCTGCAGTGCAGCGCGCACCACCTTGGTCGGGTCGATGATGCCGGCCTTCACCATGTTGGTGTAGGTGCCGCTCTGCGCATCGAACCCGAAATCGGTGTCCTTCTGCTCGAGAAGCTTGCCGGAGACAACCGCACCGTCGAAGCCTGCATTCTCGGCAATCTGACGAACCGGGCCCGTGATGGCCTTGCGGATGATGTTGATGCCGACCTGCTGGTCTTCATTCTCACCCTCGAGCTTATCGAGAACCTTGGTCGCATAGAGAAGTGCGACACCGCCGCCGGCAACAATGCCTTCTTCGACAGCCGCACGCGTGGCGTGCATCGCATCTTCGACGCGATCCTTCTTCTCTTTCACTTCGATCTCGGTCGCACCGCCGACACGGATGACCGCAACACCGCCGGCGAGCTTCGCCAGACGTTCCTGCAGCTTCTCACGGTCGTAGTCCGATGAGGTCTCCTCGATCTGGGCGCGGATCTGGTTGACCCGGCCTTCGATGTCGGACTTCTTGCCGGCGCCGTCGACGAGCGTGGTCTCTTCCTTGGTGATCGAGACCCGCTTGGCGGTGCCGAGCATGTCGAGCGTGACATTCTCGAGCTTGATGCCGAGATCCTCGGAGATGACCTGACCATTGGTCAGGATCGCCAGATCCTCGAGCATCGCCTTGCGACGATCACCGAAGCCCGGTGCCTTAACGGCAGAGATCTTCAGGCCGCCACGCAGCTTGTTGACGACGAGGGTCGCCAGCGCTTCGCCTTCAATGTCCTCGGCAATGATCAGCAGGGGCTTGCCCGACTGCACCACGGCTTCGAGCACCGGCAGCATGGTCTGGAGGCTCGAAAGCTTCTTCTCATGGAGCAGAATGTAGGGGCTCTCGAGATCGCAGGTCATCTTCTCGGCGTTGGTAATGAAATACGGCGAGAGATAACCACGGTCGAACTGCATGCCCTCGACGACTTCCAGCTCGGTGGTGAGGCTCTTGGCCTCCTCGACCGTGATGACGCCTTCATTGCCGACCCGCTGCATCGCGTCCGCGATGTAATCGCCGACTTCGGTGTCGCCGTTGGCGGAAATCCGGCCAACCTGCGCAACCTCATCGGAGTTACGGATCTTCTTGGCACGCTTTTCGATGTCGGTCACGACAGCCGCGACCGCCAGGTCGATGCCGCGCTTGAGATCCATCGGGTTCATGCCGGCCGCAACAGCCTTGGAACCTTCACGGACGATCGACTGAGCGAGAACCGTCGCGGTGGTGGTGCCGTCACCGGCGATGTCATTGGTCTTGGAAGCGACTTCCTTGACCATCTGGGCGCCCATGTTCTCGAACTTGTCCTCAAGCTCGATTTCCTTGGCGACCGAAACACCATCTTTGGTGATGCGGGGTGAACCGAACGAACGGTCGATGATGACGTTGCGACCCTTCGGGCCCAGCGTAACCTTGACGGCATCGGCGAGTGTATCAACACCCTTCAGCAGCGCGTCGCGCGCCGATGTCGAAAATTTGACTTCTTTCGCAGCCATTTGAAACTCTCCTTATTCGGAATTTATTTAGCGGTCTTCTTGGATTTCTTCGTGACCTCGATGACACCCATGATGTCGGACTCCTTCATGATGAGGAGGTCCTCGCCGTCGATCGAAACTTCCGTGCCCGACCACTTGCCGAACAGGACCAGATCACCGGCCTTCACATCCATGTCGATAGCCTTACCGTCTTCGGTGCGGCCACCGGGGCCCACGGAGACGACTTGGCCTTCCGAAGGTTTTTCCTGGGCCGTATCCGGAATAATGATGCCGCCCGACGTCTTCTCGTCGGAACCGACGCGCCGTACCACAACTCGGTCATGCAAAGGGCGAAAGCTCATCCCCTTATCCTCCTGTAATATATGAATAAATTCGCGGTCTCGCCGAATTACTAGCACTCAACCCGCGTGAGTGCCAGACAGGTAGTGATCCGGCTGCCCCCTGTCAACCCGCGGGGAACGGGGGAATCGAACTTTTTTTGCCGCCCGCTTGGGCAATGTTCGTGCGCGACGCATGGCAATACACGCGACAGACCGGCGCCGGGGCCGCGCTTTCAGGGCGTCAGATAGGCTTCGCGCACGCCCTCGTCGGCTGCGATATCCGCGATCGGGCCCTCAACGAGGATGCGCCCGCGCTCGATGACTGCGGCCCGGCTGGCCACATGCATGGCGAAGCGCACATTCTGCTCCGATAGCAGAACCGTCAGCCCCTCCGCCGCGAGCGTCCGTATCGTCGCCGCGATCTGCTGCACGATCACGGGCGCCAGACCCTCGGACGGCTCATCCAGCAAAATGATCTGCGGATTGCCCATCAGGGTGCGCGCGATGGTCAGCATCTGCTGTTCCCCGCCCGACAGCTGACCGGCCAGCCGCTCACGCATCCCGGCGAGCGGCGGGAACAGATCGAATAGGCGTTCGCGCGTCCAAGCGACCGTTCCGGCCACTCCGACACGCTCGCCCACCACCAGATTTTCCTCGACGCTCAAACCGCCAAAGACCCGCCGCGTCTCCGGCACATACCCAAGCCCCGTGCGCGCGACCTTATATGCCGGCGCGCCGGTCACATCGCGTGTCCCGACAAACACGCGCCCGGCGCGCACATCCACCAGCCCCATGGCCGCCTTGAGCGTGGTCGATTTCCCCGCGCCATTGCGGCCGAGGAGCACCGTCACTGCCCCTGCCGGCACCTCGAGGTCGACCCCGAAAAGCGCCTGCGCGGTGCCGTAGAAGGCTTCGATCCCTGTCAGACGCAGCGCCGGAGCGATCATACTGCCGCCTCGTCGCCATCAAAGCTGCCGAGGTAGACCGCCTGCACATTTTCGTCTGCGCGTATCTCATCCGGCGTGCCCTCGGCGATCACCATTCCCCGATCGAGGACAATCACCCGATCCGCATGGCCAAAAACCACATCCATGTCATGCTCGGTGAACAGCACCGCCACGCCCCGCTCGGCGACCATCAGGTCCACCAGGTCCATCATGCTCCCGCGCGCATCCGCCGCCATGCCGGCCGTGGGTTCGTCCATCAGCAACAGCGACGGTTGGTTGGTCATGGCCACCGCAAGCTCCAGCCGCTTGAGATCGCCATAAGGGAGTTCCACCGTCGCGTCGTCCCCGCGAGCTGTGAGGCCGACCAGTTCGACCAGCTCGCCGGCCTGTTCGAGATACCGCTTGCCCAGGCGGCGGCCGAGGCCGGTCGCCGCGCCGTCGGCCGACGCAAGCGCCAGTTGCACATTCTCCAGGACCGTCATGCTCGTGAAGGTCGCAGTGATCTGGAAGGTGCGGCCCACTCCATGGCGCCAGATCCGGTGCGGCGGATGCCCCGTGACGTTGTGTCCGCCAATCCGGACGGTGCCCGCATCGGGTCGCAGCTGACCGTTGACGCAGTTGAAGAGGGTCGTCTTACCCGCCCCGTTCGGCCCGATCAGGGCGACACGCTCTCCTGAATCAACGTGAAACGACACACCGCCCACGGCCTGCACGCCGCCGAAGGCCTTTGCCAGAGTTTCGACAGCCAGAACATTTCCAGAAACGCTCATGAGGACCTCCGTCGAATAAGCGCAGAGAGGCCCGCCAGGCCGTGCGGCAGCACCACGACCAGGCCGATAATCAGAAGACCCAGGAACAGCTGCCAGAGGTCCGTTAGCCGCGTCAGTTCCGTCTCGATCTCGGTGAACACAATCGCGCCGAGGATCGGCCCCGCCAGTGATTGCATGCCGCCGAGCAACACCATCACCAGCCCGTCGACCGAGGTGGAGACGAACAGGACATCGGGAAATACGCTGCCCTTGGCAAAAGCGAAGAAACCGCCCGCAACACCTGCTGCGGCCCCGGCCAGCGTGAAGGCGAGCCAGCGGTGCCGGGTCACGTCCACCCCGATCGCGGCGGACCGTAGAGACGAATCACGCGTGGCGCGCAGCGTGTATCCGAACGGGCTGAAGATGGCGTGCCGCAGGCCCCAGATGACCGCCGCACAAACGCCGAAGGCCAGATAGTAGAAGACGACAGGATCGGACGCCCAGGCGCTCGGCCAGATGCCCAGGATACCGTTGTCCCCGCCGGTGAAATTGACCCACTGAAACGTCGCCGACCAGGCAATCTGGGCAAAGGCGAGCGTCAGCATGGCCATGTAGATGCCCGACAGGCGCACGCAGAACCAGCCGAACAGAAGCGCGCCCGCCGCGCCCGCCAGGGGAGCCATTAAAAGTGCCGGGGCCATACCCATCGATAGATGGAACACCGCCAGGCCCGAGCCGTAGGCGCCGAGCCCAAAATATGCGGCATGCCCGAAGGTGATCAGCCCGCCGCCCCACAACAGAAAATGCAGGCTGGCGGCAAACAGCGCCAGGATCGCTATTTCCGTCAGCACGATAACCGCGAAGTCGCCGACGGCCAGCGGCGCAGCCAGCCCAATCACAAGCAGGCTCCACCAGAAGATACGGCTGAGCCCCTGCCCGGCGCGCAACGGCGGATCCGGGTTGCGCCGATCTTCGGCGGTCGTGAACTCGGGCCGCCCGAACAGCCCACTGGGCTTGAGCACCAGGGTGACCGCCATCACCAGGAAGATCAGAACAAGCGTGATCTGGGGAAAGATGACCACCCCGAAGGCGAGAAGCTCACTGATCAGCACGGCCGCGACGAAGGCGCCTATGATTGAGCCCATGCCGCCGACCACCACCACCACGAAGGCATCGACAATGATGTTCAGATCCATCGACAGGCCCACCGCCTGCCGCGGAATCTGCAGCGCACCCCCCAGCCCCGCGAGAGTCGCCCCCAGAATGAACGCGCCGGTAAACAGCCAGCGCTGATCGACGCCAAGCGCGGCAACCATCTCCCTATCCTCGGTCGCCGCGCGCACCAGCACACCGAACCGCGTATGGCGGAACAACAGCCACAAGCCGCCAAGGACGACGAACGCGACCGAGATCAGGAACAAATCATATTGGGGCACCGCATGCCCAAGGATATTGATCGATCCGTCGAGGCCAGGCATGCGCGGCGCAAAGCGATCGTCCGCGCCCCAGATCAACCGGGTCAAATCCTGGATGACCAGCACCACGCCGAAGGTCGCGAGCAGCTGGAACAGTTCCGGTGCGCGGTAGATCCGCCGCAGCAAACTGGTTTCCATGACCGCGCCAACGCCGCCCACCACGATCGCGGCGAGCAGCATCGCCGCCAAGTATCCGAAGAAGCTATCGCCGAACGCAGCAACGAAGCTGAAGGCGAGATAGGCGCCGAGCATATACAGCGAGCCATGGGCGAAGTTCACCACCCGCGTCACGCCAAAGACGATCGACAGGCCGACCGCAATCAGGAACAGGGACGCAGCACTCGCCAGTCCCGTGATCGCCTGGACGACAATAAAGCTCAACACATCCTCCGGCGCCGTGGCATCACCCGGCGGCGCCGGCCAATCTCCGCGGCGCTACTTGCCGGGCCGAAGCTTCCTGACGGTCGCGTCGTCCGGCAGATAGTCGGCACCATTCGCATAACGGAAATCCACCATGACACCCTTCCCGTCAACCTTTGCCGTACGCCCCACATAGGCGCCCATCGTCGATTGATGGTCGATCGCGCGATAGGTGATCGGGCCAAACGGCGTGTCGAGTTCGAGATTCTTCATCGCCGCGACCATCGCCTGCGTGTCGGTGGAACCGGCTTTCTCCAGCATCGCGGCAATCGTCAGGATGGTGTTGTAGCCGACGATCGAGCCCGCGCGCGGGTAATCATCGAATCGCTTGCTGTAGGCATCGAGGAAGGCCGTGTGCGCCGCACTTTCGATCCCCTGCCAGGGATAGCCGGTGACGATCCAGCCCTCCGGCGCCTCGCCCTTGAGCGGGTCGAGATATTCCGGTTCACCCGTCAACACACTGACGACCTGCCTGTCCTTGAACAGACCGCGCAGCTGGCCCTCGCGCACGAATTTCGCGAGATCGACCGAGAAGGTGACGTTGAAGATCGCGTCGGGCTTGGCCAGCGCCAACGCCTGCACTGTGGCGCCGGCATCGAGCTTGAACAGGGCCGGCCATTGCTGTTCGACGAATTCGACATCAGGACGCAGGCCTTTCAGCACGTCCTGGAACGCCTTCACCGCCGACTGACCATAGTCATAGTTCGGCGCGACCGTCGCCCAGCGCTTGGCCGGCAGCTTGGCTGCTTCCTCGGCCAGCATCGCGGCCTGCATGTAGGTGGAGGGGCGCAGGCGGAACGTATAGTCGTTGCCCTTGGCCCAGACGATGGCGTCCGTCAGCGGCTCGGCGGCCACGAACAGCACCTTGTTGCGCTGGGCAAAGTCCGCGACGGCGAGACCGATATTCGACAAGAACGTGCCGGCGATCAAATCGACCTTTTCACGGCGAACCAGCTCTTCGGCGAACTTCACCGCGTCGGCGGGCTTGGCGCCGTCGTCGCGCGAAATCACCTCAAGTTTGCGACCGAGAACCCCACCCTTGGCGTTGATCTCCTCGACGGCGAGCTGCCAGCCGTTCCGATAAGGCACCGTGAAGGATGCCAACGGGCCGGTGTAGCTGTTGATCTCGCCGATCCGGATTGGATCCTGTTGAGCATTGACGATCGACGCCGAAAAGACGGTCAGCAGTGCCGCAACGGCAGTAGTCAAATAGGTGCGAAAACGCATGCGCAGCATGGTCGCAATCTCCTGTGCAATCGGTGACATGTTCCGGCGCGTTGATCGCGCCCTTCCGTTCCCCTGGATTCGGTGGGTTTCGACCCACAGGAACGCACCATATACTCACCTTGAGATAAAGGTCCAGCGCCAATCGATCGATGCCGCCGAATCGAGCACACAGATACCATTCAGATGGGATGGCAGACGCCAATCGGTTTGGATATAGTCCTGCCGAGTTCTAGGGAGGAATCATGACAATTAATGTTGCCGTTATCGGCGCCGGGCCGAGCGGCTTTTACACAGTCGACGCCTTGCTCAAGGGTGAGAAGGACGTCCGCGTCGATATCATCGAACGTTTGCCGACACCATTCGGATTAATCCGTGGAGGTGTCGCCCCCGATCATCAAACGACCAAGAAGGTCGCGCGCGTCTATGAGAAGACCGCTCTGAAGGATGGGGTCGGCTACTACGGCAATGTCGAGGTCGGCCGCGATGTGACCATCGCGGAGCTTCAGGAGATGTACGACGCAATCGTTCTTTCCGTCGGCGCCCCGCGTGACCGCAAGCTCGGAATCCCGGGCGAGGACAAGGCGGGCGTCTTCGGCTCGGCCGACTTCGTGGGCTGGTACAATGGGCATCCCGACTTCACGGATCTGCAGCCCGACCTGAACACCGGCACGGTTGTCGTCATCGGTCAGGGCAATGTCGCGGTCGATGTCGCCCGGGTCCTGGTGAAGACACCGGAGGAAATGACCGAGACCGACATCGCCGATCATGCGGCCGATGCCGTCGAGGCTTCGCCCATCACCGATGTCTACATGGTCGGCCGACGCGGCCCCATCGAGGCCAAGTTCACGAATGTCGAACTGCGCGAAATGGGCAAGCTCGACGACTGCCTGCCGGTGATCGATGCCGCGCAGCTTCCCGACGCGGTCGAGGGTGACTGGTCCGACCGCGACAAACGCCTCAAGGACCGCAATCTCGCGACGATGAAAGAATTCCCCGACGTCGATCCTGCGGACAAATCAAAACGCGTGCATTTCACCTTCTACGCGAAACCGATTGAAATCCTCGGCGGCGACAAGGTCGAGGGCATCCGCATGGAGCACACCCGCGTCGAAGACGGACGTTCGGTCGGCACGGGCGAATTCTTCGAGATCGAATGCGGGCTGGTGATCCCGGCGATCGGCTATTTCTCCGATCCGTTCCCCGGTGTCCCGTTCGATGTCGACAATGGCGTGGTCGAGCATGACGAGGGCCGGGTCGGCGACGGTGTCTATGCCGTGGGCTGGATCAAGCGCGGTCCGACCGGCGTGATCGGCACCAACAAGCCCGACGGAGACATCGCTGCAACCCAGATTTTTGAAGATGTCGCGGACGGGACGAAGCCCGGGCGCGAGGCGCTGGAGGCATTGCTGGCCGAGCGGTCCGTGCGTTGCCTGACCTATCAGGATTGGCAGTCGATCGACGCCGCCGAAGTGGCCGCAGCGAAGCCCGGCGCGCCGCGGCGCAAGTTCGTCACCATCGACGAGATGATCGCCGCTCTTGACTGACCGACAAAACACCTTAGTTGGGCTCGCAATAGGCCAGTTTATGCTTGAAACGAACATGCAGGCGGATGAATGTAGCGCCGCGCAACAATGGTTGCGTGCATCCGTACATTAATCTGAATTCAAAACCGTATTTACGGGAAGGAAATACCCGATGTCTGAAGTAGCGACCGCCGAGCGGTCGGATGAAGGCCGCCAGGAAGTTGAATCCGCGGTCGTACGATTTGCAGGAGACTCCGGCGACGGCATGCAGCTGACCGGTAGCCACTTCACCATGACGGCGGCGATCGCCGGCAATGACTTGGCCACGTTCCCCGATTTCCCCGCTGAAATTCGCGCGCCTGCCGGCACGACCTTCGGCGTCTCGGCATTCCAGATCAATTTTGGTGCGCGCAAGATCATGACCTCGGGCGATCTGCTCGACGTGCTGGTGGTGATGAACCCCGCCGCCCTCGTGACCAACCTCGCGGACGTGAAGCCCAACGGCATTGTGATCGCCGATTCCGGCGCGTTCACCGCCCGCAACCTGACCAAAGCCGGCTACGAGGAAAACCCGCTCGAAAATGACAGCCTCGAAGGCTACCGCCTGGTCAAGATCGACATGTCCCGCCTCACGGTCGAGGCCGTGAAGGAATTCGGGCTGTCGAACAAGGAAGCGCTGCGGTCCAAGAACATGTGGGCGCTGGGCGTCGTTTACTGGATGTATGGACGCAAGCGGCAGGCCTCGATCGATTGGCTTGAAACCAAATTCGCCAAACAACCCGACATCGCCAAAGCCAACATCGCGGCGCTCAATGCGGGCCATGCGTTTGGCGAGACAGCCGAAATGCCAGCCGAACTCGGCACGTACGAAGTCGAATCCGCGACGATCGAACCGGGCCTGTACCGGACGATCACCGGTGGAGAATCGGTTTCGCTCGGGCTGCTTGCGGGCTCCCTGCTCGCCGACTTGAAAATCGCCTTCTGCTCTTATCCGATCACGCCGGCCTCCGCCCTGCTGCACCAGTTGGCGCGGATGAAAGAATTCGGCGTTGTGACCTTCCAGGCGGAAGACGAGATTGCCGCCGCCGCCGCCGCCATCGGCGCATCCTATGCCGGCGCGCTCGGCATCACCTCGAGCTCCGGCCCGGGCATCGCGCTGAAGATGGAGGCGATTGGCCTGGCCATCGCCACCGAGCTGCCCCTGGTCGTGATCAACTCGCAGCGTGCGGGCCCGTCGACCGGCCTGCCGACGAAGACCGAACAGTCGGACCTCTATCAAGCCGTGTATGGCCGCAACGGCGACGCACCGATGCCTGTGATTTCGGTCTCGACGCCGTCCGATGGCTACGAGGTGGCCATCGAGGCCGTCCGCATCGCCACGAAGTACATGACCCCGGTGATGGTCCTGACTGACGGCTACATCACCAACGCGTCCGAGCCCTGGCTCATTCCGGATGCCGCGGACGCTGAACGTTTCGACGTCGAGTTCCGCACCGATCCCGAGAACTTCCAACCCTTCATGCGCGACGGAGAGACTCTCGCGCGCCCATGGGTCAAGCCGGGCACGCCGGACCTGATGCATCGGATCGGCGGCATCGAGCGCTCCTATGACAGCGGTCATATTTCCTACGACCCGGAAAACCATCAGAAGATGACCGACGTGCGCGCGGCCAAGGTTCTTGGCATCGCCAACGACATCCCGGAACAGACGATCGAAGTCGGCGAGGCCGGAGCCAAGCTGGCGGTCGTCGGCTGGGGGTCGACCTACGGGCCAATCAACCGGGCCGTCAACAACATGCGCGACGAGGGACTGGACGTGGCTCAGATTCACCTGCGCTACATCTGGCCGCTGCCGCGCAACCTCGGAGAACTTCTCGGCACCTTCGACCAGATTCTGGTGCCCGAGATGAACACCGGTCAGTTGCGCACCCTGTTGCGTGACCAATTCCTGTTGCCCGCTGAAGGGCACAACAAAGTCAACGGCAAGCCGTTCCTCATCGGCGAACTCGAAGACGCAATCCGCGCCCGGCTGGAGAAGTAGAATGAACGTCCAAAGCCCCCCGGAAAAACTGACGGCCCGCGATTTCGCGACCGACCAGGAGGTTCGCTGGTGCCCTGGCTGTGGCGACTACGCCATCCTCAAGGGTGTCCAGAACACGCTGGCCCAGCTGGAGGCCGACCCCAAGAACACGGTCTTCGTGTCCGGCATCGGCTGCGCAGCGCGCTTCCCCTATTACATGGAGACCTACGGTTTCCACACGATCCACGGCCGCTCGCCAGCAGTGGCATCGGGTGTGAAGCTCGCCAATCCCGAACTCGACGTCTGGGTCGTCGGCGGCGATGGTGACATGCTGTCGATCGGCGGCAATCACACGATGCACGTGATCCGCCGCAACGTTGATTTGCAGATCCTGCTCTTCAACAACCAGATCTACGGCCTCACCAAGGGCCAGTACTCGCCCACGTCCAAGATCGGCACCAAGTCCCCGTCGACCCCGCTCGGATCGATCGACAACCCGGTCTCGGCTGCACAGTTCGCGCTCGGCGTCGGCGGCACATTCATCGCCCGCTCGTCAGACATCCTGCAGAAGCATTTGCCGGAAGTCCTCAAGCGCGCCTACAAACACAAGGGCGCGTCCTTCGTCGAAATCTTCCAGAACTGCATTGTCTACAATGACGGCGTCTTCAAGCACTTCACCGAGAAGAGCGTGCAGGACGAAATGCAGATTCACGTCGAGCATGGCGAGCCCCTGCTGTTCGGCACGGACAAGTCGAAAGGCCTGATCCTGAACAAGGACGAAATGCGCCTCGAAGTGGTGACGCTCGGCGAAAACGGCATCACCGTCGATGACATTGCGGTGCACGACGAGACGAATCGTGGCCTGGCAACGATGCTGGCCCAAATGGATCCGCCAGACTATCCGGTGGCACTCGGCGTTCTCTACGCTGAACCTGCGCCGACTTACGAAGCCTCGGTGCATGCCCAGATCGCGCAAGCAACCAAAGACGCCGACAAGGCGGATCTCAACTCTCTGCTGCGGCGCGGCCAGACCTGGACTGTCGAGTAGCCCCGAACCAGGTACGCCAGGCCCAAACCCTGTCCCGCCCATCGGTCGCGATCCTGCGACCGATGGGCGCGGCGGCTTGCCCCCACCTCCGTGACGCATCAGATTGCCCTACGTTCGTTGGGCAGCTGACGCGAGATCATGACCACCACCGCAACCACCACCGGCGAATTCACCGCCCCCCGGCAGCGCGTCAATGACCGCGCGATAGGTCTGTGGCTGATGGTCTGCGCCGGCATGGTGCTGGCCATGGTGGTGATCGGCGGGATCACGCGGCTGACCGGCTCGGGGCTTTCGATCGTGGAATGGCGGCCCGTGATGGGCTTCCTGCCGCCGCTGTCCGATGCCGCCTGGGAGCGGCTGTACGACCTGTACCGGGCGACACCGCAGTATCTAGAAGTCAACGCCGGCATGACCCTGGCCGAGTTCCGCGCCATCTTCTGGTGGGAGTATGTGCACCGCCTCTGGGGACGGCTGATCGGGCTGGTGTTCTTTCTTCCCTTCGTCTGGTTCCTGATCCGGGGCCGGGTTCGAAAGTCCCTGGTGCCACGCCTGGTCCTGCTGTTCCTGCTCGGCGGGGCGCAGGGCGCGCTCGGCTGGTACATGGTGCGCAGCGGGCTTGTCGACATCCCCGAGGTCAGCCAGTACCGGCTGGCCGCACATCTGTCCCTCGCCTTCCTGATCTACGCCGCCCTCGTTTGGACGGGGCTTTCACTGATCTTCGCAAGCCCGGTCACAATCGCCGACCGGCTGGGTGTGCAGGTCCGGTACCTGGCCCTTCTGGCGTCGGGACTAATCGCATTGACGATTCTGTCCGGCGCGTTCGTCGCCGGCACCGACGCGGGCCTCATCTTCAACAGCTTCCCGTTGATGGATGGATCGATCCTGCCGCCGGGCTATTTCGATCACCCCGCCGCCCCGTTCGAGGACCACGGAACGATCCAGTTTCATCACCGGGTGCTGGCCATCGTCAGCCTGATCGCCGTTGCGGCCTTGTGGTGGCGCAGCCGCTGGCTGGCCCTCACCCCGCGGGCACGCATGGTCGCAAATGTGCTGATGGCGATGGCGGCCCTTCAGGTTGCTCTCGGCATCACAACGCTGTTGCTGGTGGTGCCCGTATACGCTGCGGCCACCCATCAGGCGGGTGCGGTGCTGCTGTTCACAATGATCCTGTGGTTCGTCCACGAACTGCGTGGCACCGCCCAGGTCCACAGCACGCGAAGTCCTGGTTTCCGAAATTAACTCCCGATCTCGCCACCATCATCCTTGGTGATCGCCACGACCGATGGCCGCGGCGGCATATTCGGATCGAAATCCGGCCACCGGGTCGCGGGATCCACATAGGACGAGTCCCGGCCGAACGGCGGCCAGGCCTTGGCACCGTCTACAGCTACATGCTGTACCGCCACGAACAGCGTCTTGTCGTCGGGCGCGAATTGCGGGCCGCACATCTCCGCACCCACGGGAACACGAAAGAACATCCGGCCGCTGCCTCGCGCTGCACCCTCGGTCTCCATCGCCCAAAGGCCGTCAGCTGTGCCGGTCTTCGGCCATTTTGAGCCCTGGTCCGTGGAGACCCACAACCGACCCTGCCCGTCGATCGCACAATTGTCGGGGGATCCGAACCAGCCGTTCCGGGATGTCTCCGGGCCCCATTTCGCGCCCGCCCCCGGCTTCTCGGGATCACCCGCCAGCACCAGGATATCCCAACCGAACGTCAGCGCGCCGTGGTCTCCGTCGGGCGGGCTCAACTCAACGATATGCCCGAAAGTGTTCGGCCCGCGCGGGTTGGCCGCATTCTCGTCGCCGACCTTCCGCTTCGAATTGTTGGTCAGCATGACATAGACCTTGTCCGTCAACGGGTTCGGGTTGACGTCTTCAGGCCGGTCCATCGGGGTCGCCTCGAGAAGATCGGCCGCGCGTCGGGTCTCGATCAGGACATCGGCCTGGCTGCCAAAGCCGTTCGCCGATGTCAGCGGACCGGCACCGAAGACCAGTGGCAGCCAGGTCAGGCTGCCATCCGCATCGAACCGCGCGACAAACAATGTGCCGCTGTCGAGCAAGTCGCGGTTTGCCGCCCGGTTGTTCGGGTCGTAGCGGCCGGCGGTGACGAATTTGTAGAGATAGTCGAAGCGCTGATCGTCGCCCTGATAGACGACCAGACGACCGTCCTTGTTGATGATCGTCTCCGCGCCCTCATGTTTGAAGCGCCCCATCGCCGTCCGCTTCACCGGAGTCGAATTGGGGTCATAGGGATCGACCTCGACAACCCAGCCGAACCGATTGGCCTCATTCGGCTCCTTTGCCACATCGAAGCGGTCGTAATACTTGCCCCAGGCGTACCATTTGCCCGGCAGGCCATAGCGCTTGTAGTTGCGGGCCTCGGGATGATTCTGGGACAACTTTCCCCAGAAATAGCCGTTGAAGTTTTCCTCGGCCATCAGATAGGTGCCCCACGGCGTCATCCCACCGGCGCAATTGTTGAACGTGCCGCGCACGCTGGTACCCGTCCGGTCCGCACGGGTCTTCATGCGAGCATGCCCCGCCGCGGGGCCCGACAGGCGCATCGGCGTGTTCGCCGTGATCCGCCGGTTAAGGGTGCGGTCTTCGCTCACCCGCCATTTGTCGTCGACCTTCTCAACCTGCACGATCGACCCGCCATGGGCCGCGATCTCGATGTCCACCAGCGCCCGGGTCATGTCCCGGAAGCCGATCATGTCCTGCCGGGCGATGCCCGGGAACATCACCTCTTCATTGGTGTATTCGTGATTGACGCAGAGCAGGGCACGCTCGGGGTTCTGTGATCCAAACGGCAGCGCGGCGTAGCCGACGAAGTCATTGTTGTAGCCGAACTGGCTTACCTGGGCGGCGGCGCTCTGGCCGGCCGGATCGAATTTCACCGCGCCCGCCAGCACCGGATCGCCCCAGCGGATCAGGACATCGGCGCTGTAACCCGGTGCCACATGGTGGGTCTCGTCGATGCCATGTTCTATTTCATCAAATGTAAAAGGCCTTGCCGCGGCGTGTGCTGCCCGTGAAATCAGCATGCTCATCGGTGTCGCAACGGTCGTGATCGCCGCGACGGCAGTCATGCCTTTGAGCAAGCTTCTTCGGCCCAGATACCGCGCTTGCACCACGTTCCCGAAGGTATTGGCGGGCGAGGAGTTGGCGGGCACGTCCTCTGACGCCTCAAAGGCGTCGGCACGTGTCGCAAATTCAGTGTGTTCGTTGGCCATCAGGTCCGCTCCGGGATCACAGGGTATCAAATAGGTTCGGCCCCTGCTTACCCAGACCGGGCGAAAGCCATGTGACGGTGCGGTAACAAACTGAAGACTCTGCCAGAGGTACTCAGATGGCAAACTTACAACGTCACACCGCCCGCTTAGGATCGGACAGTAGCTGGTCGCGGCGGAAGGCGAACAACCCGGCGCGGCCGATCATATACACATGGAACCGGGGCGACAGGAGATCGTCGATCGCCGGTTCGCGGGCATTCAGCCCCCCGGTATAGGCGCCGAACGCCGGCATGATGAGGCGACGCCCGTCGGTCGCGAAGCAGCGCCCCGAAATACGCCGCCCACGCACCCGCACCGCCGCCTTGGGGTGATAGTGGCCACATATCTCGCCAACCGGGATCGCAGCGGCCGCGTCGGCCTCCGCAACGTCATGGCGCAGCACAAGGTCACCGATTTTCAGTTCATGCATGACCTCACCGCCCATCGCCGCGGGCGGTTCGGGGTCATGGTTGCCCGCGATCCAGACCCAGTCATGTGCCGCGACCAACCGCGACAGGCGCTGCCGGTCTCCCTCGGCCATACGCGCCTCTCCGGCCACATCGTGAAGGGTGTCGCCCAGGCAGATCACACGCTTCGGCTTCACCCGCGCGCAAACCCGCTCCAGCCGACGCAGGGTCTCGACCGTGTCATAGGGCGGCAGCAGCCCCTGCCCCCGGGCAGCAAATGCGGACCCCTTCTCAAAATGCAGATCGGCCACCAGCAGGTCGCCCCCGTCCGGCAACCATGCCGCACCGGAATGGTCGAGGACGATTGGCTGGCCGCCGAGTTCTATGTCGGCGGTCGCCCGTGTACTCCGTGTCACTGGCGGCATTGGTATTCGGATCACTAAAGAGAGTGTTGCGGACAGCTATTCACGACGAGCATGCTAGAGTGAATACGCAAACACGACATCCATTTGCGAGGGCAGTAAAGCATGCGTTGGAATATGATTCGGCCACAATCAGGGTGGTACGCGGCCTTCATCTTCGTGGTCGCCGCGCTCCACACGCCGACGGCTCACGCCGATGCTGAACATTACTTCGTCACGCTCGATGGCACGTGGCGAGCCAGTAACATCGTCTGGTCCGAGATCGAGTCTGAATGGCTCGTCGCAACGACGATTGAAGTCGCGGCCCCACTGGACCGCGGCCTGACCGCGCCGCAGATGTTCGAGGCGTTCTGCAAGGAAATCGTCCGCGCGCGTCCGGGTGCCCCGAACGCCACAATCAGCGACAAACGAATATTCCGCGTCGACATCAACATTCTCGCCCCGAACGGTCGGCCAATCAGCGCAGCCCCCGCACCCATTTCCGTCGCCCAAGGCAAGTGCCAGGTCGGAGGCGGTGATCAGAGTCTTTTGCCCACCTATCCTGGAAGACTTAAAGGCTGGCATCTGGCGAACGGCAACGTCCAGCAAAACGGCGAAACCTTCCGCCGTACTATCCTTTTCGAATCGTCGCGAGGATCGAACGTCAAAGTCGCCGACTTCAATATGGCTGTGGCCTGCACTGCGACACTGAACGACCCGACCGTCCAGACGCTCCAAGACAACTTCGAGCGGGGCCTCGAGAACGTTAGGATGGAACCCAACATCGTGATGATCTTCGCCAAGGAGCGCGCCACGCAGGGCGTGTTTGCCCGGGCGACCTTCGATACGTCTGACGGAACCTGTGTCGAGCTGAAATAGTCTGGCCGCCAACACTTCCCGCCACCTAGGCGGCGTCGAAGCCCAGCTCCTTGGTGCCCACATTGTCCATGGCCTCGGAGATAAGGTCCTCGGCCTGCTCGCCGAGCAGCTCATCGATCGCGGCGCCATAGACGCTCTCGCGGCCGATCTCCAGCAGGATGGGCACGGCCAGCGGCGAGACCCGGTCGAGATGACGGTGGGTGATGCGGCCGCGCACGCGCGCCAGCATATCCGACAGGCGGCGCACATCGGTCAGGCCTGCGCCCGCATCCGCACGGGTCGCGCGCAGCAGAATGTGGTTGGGCTCGTGGGAACGCAGGACGTCGTAGATCAGGTCCGAATTGAACGTGACCTGGCGCCGGGATTTTTCTTCCCCCGGGTGACGCCGCTGGATCAGCCCAGCGATCACCGCGATGTTCCGAAAGGTGCGCTTGAGCATCGAGGATTCCGCCATCCACGCTTCGAGATCGTCGCCCAGCATGTCCTCGTCGAACAGCGCATCGAGGTCGGCAGCCTCGCAGGATTTTGTGCTCCACACGCCGATCACATAATCCGTCGCGACGAAGCCCAGCGGACCCAGCCCGGCCCGCTCCATGCGCCGCGTCAAAAGCATGCCCAGGGTCTGGTGGGCATTGCGTCCCTCGAAGCTGTAGGCGACGAGGTAATGCTTGTTTGCGCGGGGAAACGTCTCGATCAACAGCCCGTCGCGTGACGGCAGAACCGAACGCCAGCGCTGTACGTCGAGCCAGTTCGAGACCTGCGCGGGCAGATCGGCCCAGGTCTTCGGGTCCGACAGGATGGTTCTCACCCGGTCGGCAAGATGGGTCGACAGCGGAAACCGGCCGCCCACATAGGCGGGCACTGCTGGAGCATCGCCCTTGCCCGGGCGCGTGATCACGCTGGTCTCGCGCACCTCAACGAATTCGAGCAACCGTCCGGCAAACACGAAGGTGTCGCCGGCGGTCATGTAGTTGACGAAATTCTCCTCGACCTCGCCCAGCACCCGCCCACGGCCCATCCGCACCTTGAGTGTCGGCGCCTCGACGATCGTGCCCACATTCATCCGGTAGTCGCGCACCGCCGCCGGGCTGGTGATCTCGTATGTTCCGTTCGAGGTCCGGAACAAGCGCTGAAATTTCTCGTATCCGCCCAGCGCGTAGCCACCGGTGGCGACGAAATTGAACACATCGTCGAAATCCTCGCGAGACAGCTCGATATACGGGCCCGCCGTCCGCACTTCCTCGAACAACGCTTCGCGATCGACCGGTCCGGCACGGGCCGTGCCCAGAATGTGCTGGCCCAGCACATCGAGCCCGCCCGGGCGGGCGGGAATGCCATCCAGCGTGTGGGCGCGCACCGCGTCGATCGCCGCGCGGCATTCGAGCACCTCAAAACGATTGGCCGGCACAAGAACGGCGCGGCTCGGGCTGTCCAGCCGGTGGTTCGAACGCCCGACCCGCTGGAGGAGCCGCGTGGAGCCTTTCGGCGCACCCACCTGGATCACCAGATCGACAGCGGCCCAGTCCACCCCCAGATCGAGCGAAGACGTCGCCACGACCGCGTCGAGATCCCCGCGCGCCATCGCAGCTTCCACTTTGCGGCGCTGCTCCGGTGCGAGGCTGCCGTGATGCAGCGCGATCCGCAGCCCGTCCTCGTTCAACCGCCAGAGTTCCTGGAAGATGATTTCGGCCTGGGCGCGGGTGTTCACGAACACGATTGTGGTGCCCCCGTCACGCAACAGCTCATACACCTCGGGGATGGCGTGGGTGCCCATATGGCCCGACCAGGGCATCTCGACGGCGGTCTCCAGCACGTCGATGCGCGGCTCTGCCCCGCTTTCGCCCAAGACCAACGACACGTCGCCAGCGTCGCGCGTGGGGGAAAGCCAGCGCCGCAGCCGGTCCGGCTCGGCCACCGTGGCGCTCAGGCCCACGCGGCGCGCATCGGGTGCGAGGCCGGTCAGGCGAGACAGGCCGAGCGACAACAGATCACCACGCTTGTTGTCCTCGAGCGCATGCAACTCATCCACGATCACGCAGCGCAGCTGCCCGAAGATCTCCGGCGCGTCCTCATAGGACAGCAGCAGCGCCAGGCTCTCCGGCGTGGTCATCAACATCTGAGGCGGCGTGCGCCGCTGGCGCTGCCGCTTCGATTGCGGTGTATCGCCGGTGCGGGTCTCGGCGCGGATCGGTAGTTTCATATCCGCGATGTGAATCTCGAGGTTGCGGTGAATGTCCACCGCCAACGCCTTCAGCGGCGAGATATAAAGCGTGTGCAGGCCTTCCGGAGCCGGATCGGCTTCGATCAGTTCTGCCAGGCTGGGCAGAAACCCCGCGAGTGTCTTGCCGCCCCCCGTAGGCGCGATCAGAAGCGCCGAGCGGCCCTCAGCCGCGGCGTCCAGCATCTCGAACTGATGGGGGTGTGGCGCCCAGTTGCGCGCGGCGAACCAGTCCGACAGCGCTGCCGGAAGGTCGTTAGGCACGCATCACCCGAATACCCGACGCAAATCCGCGAGCCGCGCATCCAACGCGTCAGGGGCATAAGCCAATGGCGGCGCCACACCCCAGATTGGGTTCGGCCAGGCCGCATCGTCGGTGAAGCGCGCCACGACGTGGATGTGTAACTGGGGCACCATGTTGCCGAGCGCCGCGACGTTGATCTTGTCAGGCGCGAACAACTCCACCAGCGCCTCACTCGCCCGGCTGATCTCCTGCCCCGCCGTCACCATGTCGTCGGGTGAGAGCTCGTGGAAATCCCGCAAACCGGGCCGCACGGGCACCAGCACCAGCCAGGGATAGTTGGCGTCGGTGAGCAGCAGCACCTCGCACAGGGGCCAAGTGGCAACCGAAACCGTGTCGGCGGCGAGCTGGGGATGGAGTTCAAAATCGGGCATGGGCATCGCGGTGATTGAGTTCCGGGTCCGGCAGTTTAGCGCGATGGGGACGAGACCTCATCCGCTAGTGCAGACAGGCCATCCTGGTGCACACTGACCCGCAACGAAACAAGCCGACAGGAACGCCATGAAAGCCATTTGGTATGAGGGGCTCGGCCCCGCCCGCGAGGTCCTGCAGCAGGGCGAAATGGACTCTCCGGAGCCCGGGCCGGGTGAAGTCCGGGTAAAGCTCCACGCCTCGGGCGTGAACCCGGCCGACGTGAAGCGCCGGGGGCTCGGCACCTACGGCATGGATTACCCCCGCATCATCCCCAACAGCGACGGTGCGGGGATCATCGATGCGGCCGGCGATGAGGTTTCCGATATCGAAGTGGGACAACGGGTCTGGTTGTTCAACGGCCAGCGTCAGGGCCGCGCGTTCGGCACCGCAGCGGAATACATCACGCTCGATGCCTGGTTGGTCGCCCCCCTGCCCGATACGCTCGGCTTCGACGAGGGCGCATGCCTGGGCATTCCCTGCATGACCGGCCACCACAATGTGTTCTCCGACGGCCCGGTCACGGGCAAGACCGTCCTCGTAACCGGCGGCGCCGGCGCGGTCGGCCACTACGCGATCCAGTGGGCACGCTGGGGCGGCGCGACGGTCATCGCGACGGTCAGCTCGGACGCGAAGGCCGCCCATGCGGTCGCCGGCGGCGCCCATCACACCGTCAACTACCGGGACGACGACCCGGCCCAGCAGATTTTCGACCTGACGGGTGGCGAAGGTGTGGACCGGATCGTCGAAGTCGACCTCGCGGCCAATCTCGGCCTGACGGCCAAAGCTCTCAAATCGGGCGGCACTGTCTCGGTCTACGCCTCCACCGGCGACCCCGAAAATTTGATGCTGCGCATGGCGCTCAGGAACGCGCGTCTGCGGTTCATGGTCCTGCACAGCGTGCCACGCGCGGCTATCGATGCCGCACGCACCGACATCGTGACATGGCTGGCAGACGGGAACGGGCTGCACACTGTCGCGGGGACCTTTCCGCTGATGCAATGCGCGGAGGCACATGAATACGTCGAATCCGGCGCCAAGATGGGCACGGTGATCGTCCGGCCCGCTGACTAATCACTGCACCAAACATCGAGGCATCGGTTGCCAAACTGTCACGGTTTTGTGACATAAAGAACCGGTGGGGAGGCACCGGAATTGAGGGTGCTACAGATGCCCGCAATCTTTGCGGAGGTTCCAGTTGAGTATCGTTTTCGAAGGGGGTGCCGACGCCATCACGGGCGACGGCGAACAGCGGGGAATCATCGGCTACGCGCTGACATTCCTGCTCTGGCCGGGAATTTTGGCGGCCTGCCTCTATGGCACATGGCTGGGTTTCGCTGCCGACCATTCCGCGATCTATTTCAACATCATCTACATCGCCCTCGCGCTGACTCTGTTCACGCTGGAGCGCCTGCTGCCCCATGAACGCCACTGGCTCACGAATGACGGTCAGATGGGCCCGGATCTCGCCCACACCCTCGTGAGCAAGGGCTTCGCCCAGGTGCTGGTCGTGGTTGGCGTGACGATCGGCGTGGCCGAGGCGGTGGCGAGCAAGGGCGGCGGATACTGGCCCAGCGAGTGGCCGCTGGCATTCCAGATCATCCTCGGCATGGTGATCGCCGAAGCCGGCATGTATATCGCCCACCGGGTGGCCCATGAATGGTCGCTGCTGTGGCGCTTCCATGCCGTACATCACAGCGCGCCGCGCCTCTGGTTTTTTAACACCGGCCGGTTCCACGTCGTCGATACGGTGGCGAGCATCCTGCTCAGCCAGCCGCTTCTGTTCCTCGCCGGCGCACCATCGGAAGTCTTCGTCTGGGTGAACTCGACCACTGCCTTCATCGGCATGCTGACCCACTGCAATATCGAGATGCGGTTCGGGCCGCTGAACTATGTGTTCAACACCCCGGCCGTCCATCGCTGGCATCACTCTCGCAATCCTGCTGAGGGCAACAGCAACTACGGTGAGAACCTGATGCTGTACGATATCCTTCTGAAGACGTTCTACTGCCCGAACCGGCGCCCGCCAGCGGACATCGGGATCGACGGTCCGATGCCGGAGAGCTTCGTGGGCCAGGTCGCACAGCCCTTCCGGCGTGATCAAGCCGCCTTGCCGGTCATATCGGGCGGCGACGACAACTAGACCCGCCCCGCGTCACGCCGCATCGTGAAAGATGACGCCCAGCGTGGTGCGTGAACCGGCATGCAGCCGGCTCACCCCGTGGCGCATGTTCGCCCGATAGAACCCGCGCGCGCCCTGCACGGGCCGATGACGCACCGGAAAGATCACCGTATCACCGCGCTTCAGAGGCACCACCTCGACCCGAGATTGCTGGCGCGGGCGCTGCTCGGTCAGGACGAATTCACCGCCCGTGAAATCACACTCTGGATCGGACAGCAAAATCGTCGCCTGCAGCGGAAAGACCTCCGCGCCGTAGAGATCCTGGTGCAGCCGGTTGTGGTCTCCGGGCCCATAGCGCAGCAGGAGTGGCGTCGGTCGGCTCTGTCCTGCAGCGTGGCAATGATCCAGATAGTCGCCATGAACAGGCGAGAAGCGTTCATCCACGCCCAGCGCTTCGTTCCAGCGATTGGCGATCTCGGCCAACGGTGCGTAGAGGCCATCGCGCAGGGTCTGCACCAGCGCTGGCAGCGGATCGTCGAAATACTTGTACTCGCCCTCGCCGAACCCGTGACGGGACATGATCACATGGTTGCGAAATCCGGTTTCCCCGTCATAGCAATTGGTCAGAGCGGCGCAATCCTTCGCACCCAGGAGCGCCGGGACACAGGCATATCCCTGCGCGTCGAGCGCAGCCTTCATTGCGCCCGCATCGAGTGCGAGTAGACGTGCTTTCAGTCCAGCCATACGAACATCCCCGGAGTCCGAATTGGGGCTCAGCTTGTTCGGTCACGGCGCATCGCGCCACCCGCTTCTTGCGCTATTGCGCGTGCCCTATCGCGCAACCGCGCGCGGGCGATAGACGAGCATCCAGGCGAAGGCCGCGACCTGCAACGCCAACGCAATCCCGAATGCGGCGCGATAGCCCATGACCGAATATGCGCCGTCGGCGGCGACGGGCCAGATGTTGATGACCTCACCCATGCCCCATTGCAGCGCGAAGGCCGCCGCGAAGATCAGCAGATTCTGCGCCGTGCTGGCCCGCCCGGCCAGCTCCGGCGGAAACACGCGCGCGAGGACCGAGAAGACCACGACACCCGCCGTTCCCGTGGCGCCGAACACGAACCAGAGCAGGCCCGGCGCAGACGTCCACTCCAACAGCACCAGAAACTGCACCAGGATGAACAACCCCATGCCCACTGCCGCCGTCACCAGCGGCGGGATGTTCCTTCGCGCCAGTCGCCCGGCCACGAACCCGATCACCAGATTGCCGATGACGAAGCCGCCCGCCCCGGCCAGCAGGGTGAAGCTGACGGTCCGGGAATCCAGCCCCGCGATATCCCGCAGCCAGGGTCCGGCCCACAGGGTCTGGATGGCGAGGAAGCCACCCTGGGACAGGGCCGCAAGAGGGGCAATCCGCCAGAATACGCCGCTGCGATAGACCGAAAACATGCCGCGAATGCGCGCCGCCATGGGCTCTGACGAGCCCGCGCGGGTGCGCTCGGGGGCGACGAACCAGATCGTCACGGCGACCGCAAAGGTGGCCAGCGCCAGAGCGACGAAGCCATAGCGCCAACCGACCGCCGACACCAACGCCTCCGTCGGTGCGGTTGCGACCATCGCGCCCAGCCCGCCGAAGGCGACAACGAGCCCGTTCATCAGAGGCAGCTTGTCGCCAGGGAACCACTCGCTCATGGCCTTGAAGGCGCCCATCAGACAGGCCGCCACGCCGAGCCCGATCAGCGCGCGGCCGATCAGGAGGCTCCACAGCCCCTCGCCGATCGAGAACAGGAACGCGCCGATCGCCGCGACCAGCAACAGGCCGGTCACAACGCGGCGCGGTCCGTGGCTGTCGAGATAGATGCCCACGGGAATCTGGGCCGACGCGAAGGCGATGAAATAGGCGCTGGTCAGCAGGCCCAGCTGGCCCGGCGACAGAGACATCTCCAGCGCCAGGTCGGGGCCGATCACCGCGTTCACGGTGCGGTAGAGATAGGAGAAGAAATAGCCGAGCGCGAACGGCAGGAAGATCAGCGCGAACAGCCGTGCCGTCGGGGGGCGTTCCGTCGGGTTGTTTTCGGATGGTTGTTCTGCGAGTGCGGCCATCTAACGGCCGCGGAACTTTGGTTTTTCGCGGTTCTTGAACGCGTTGTAGCCGGCCATGTAGTCCTCGCTGTCCGCATAATCGAACTGGGCCTCGAGCTCAGCCCGGCTCATCGGGCGCGGGTCTGCCAGCCGCTCCAGGGCCGCCCGGTGATAGCGGTGCGACAGGGGCGCCCCGTCTGCGATCCGGCGCGCGGCCTGCATCACGTCGTCCTCAAGTTCGGCGTCGGGCACGACCCGGGTCAGAAGGTTCTTCGCCAGCGCTTCTTCGGCCGTGATCGCGCGGCCCTCAAGCAGGATCTCGGCGGCGACCGCCCGTCCCCCGGCATCGACCAGGTACTGGACCAGCTGATAGCCGAGGAAGAGGCCGATGTTCTTCGCCGGGACGCCGAAGCGCCCGGACTCACCCGAGATGCGCAGATCGGCCGCAAGCGCCAGCTCGAAGCCGCCGCCGATGCAAAACCCGTGGATCATCGCGATCACCGGATGGCGCGAGTTGCGCACCCCAAGAAATGCATGGTCGGTGGCGGCCTCATAGGCCTTCACCTTGCGGCGGTCGGAGCGCTCGGCCTCGAAATTGGTGATGTCCGCGCCGGCGCAGAAGGCGTCCTCGCCCGCGCCGCGCAGCACGATGCAGCGCACATCGTCATCTTCGCCCAGCGCCCCGATCGTATCGCCGACGGAGATCCAGTCTTCCTGGCGCAGCGCGTTGCGCTTTTCCGTGCGATGCAGGGACACAATGGCGATGTCGTCGCGGCGCTCGACCAGAACGGTATCGGACATGAAACTCTCACTTTTTTTTCTGGGAATAACGCTTACCGAATAGGCTGCCAGTATCGCGCAAATCACGCGCGGTTGCGAGGTAGGTAAAACGAGCTACTCGCGGATCAGGCCGGCGCCGGGGTTCTTATGGTCCTGGAGTTTTTCATCCGAGAACCAGGTCAGCGTGTCCTCGATCGTCTTCCGCTCCACGTCCCGGGTGATGAAAACGATCCGGGTGCGCCGGTCGTCCGACGGCCAGGCGTCGAGCACGGCGGGCGGGTGGAACACATGCTGGACCCCGTGAATGACCACCGGCCGGTCCATCTCCGCCACATTGACGATCCCCTTGATGCGCAGCAGGTCCGGGCCCTTGAGCATCATGATGGTGTCGAACCATTGCTCCAGTGCGTCCAGGCGCAGCGGCTTGTCGTAGGTCACGCAGAAAGAGCTGATGTGATCGTCATGGCGGTTCACGTCGTGTGAATGGTCAGCGCCATGGCCGTGCTCATGACCGTCTTCCGGTCCATCCGCATAGGCCTCGTCGCGCAGCCAGCGTTCCACGTCCGGGGTCTTGGTCTGCGGGTCATACAGACCCGCGTTGAACAGCATCGCCGGGTCCACGTCCCCGTCCAGCACCGTGATCCGCGGCGCGCCGGGGTTGGCTGCGGTGAGCCGCGCCTCCAGCGCGTCCCGGGTCGCGGCATCCGCAATATCGGTCTTGGTCACGAGAAGACGGTCGGCAACCGCCACCTGTTTCACGGATTCGAATTGCTTATCCAGCGTGTCGGCACCGTTCGCGGCATCGACCGTGGTGATCACCCCGTCGAGCCGGAAATAATTGGTCACCAACTGATCAGACATCAGCGTGTGCAGGATCGGCGCCGGGTCGGCCAGGCCGGTGGTCTCGATCAGCACCCGGTCGAAGGACGGCACGTCCTCGCGCAGGCGCAGCATCATCATGTCGCGCAGCGTGTTCACGAGGTCGCCGCGCACGGTGCAGCACAGGCAGCCACTATTGAGCAGCACCATGTCCTCGGCGCCCGCGACCATCAGCTCATGATCGAGCCCGACCTCGCCGAATTCGTTGACGATGACCGCGGCCTTGTCCATGCGCGGATCGTGCAGCACATGGTTGAGGACCGTCGTCTTACCGCTGCCCAGAAACCCCGTCAGCAGGGAAACCGGGATCAACTCCTGAGTTTCAGGTGGTTTTTCGGGTGCCGTATCGCTCATCATCGTTCCGTTCTGCGAACCGCCCGCTTGACATTTTGCGGGCGCGAACCGTTATAACACGCGCGAAACCGGGCGCCGCAACGTGCGCGCCCCCTATTGAAAGTGGTCCGATGTCAGAGAACCCCATGTTTGCCCAGCGCCAGACCATCGAGCAGGTCGAGGAAGGCCATGAGCTCGCCCCCAAGTTCGATGCCGACGGCCTCATGCCCGTCGTTACAACCGACGCGGACAGCGGCGAGGTGCTGATGCACGGCTATATGAACGCCGAGGCGCTGACGAAGACCATCGAGACGGGTGAGGCTCACTACTGGTCCCGTTCACGCCAGGTGCTCTGGCACAAGGGCGCCACCTCGGGGCTGGTCCAAAAGGTGCAGGAAATCCGCATCGACGATGATCAGGACGCGGTCTGGCTGCGGGTCGACGTGCAGGGTGGTGCCAGCTGCCATGTGGGCTACCGCTCCTGTTTCTTCCGCTCGGTGCCGGTCGGCGCCGCAGACGACGCGCCGGTGGCGCTGAATTTCGAGGAAACGGAAAAGGTCTTCGACCCGGTCGAGGTCTACGGCGACGCGCCGAACCCGACGAAACTGTAAAAAGCAGTGTCATACGCGGACGTGATCCGCGTATCTCCCGAAGACCGAGACCAGATGCCCGGATCAAACCCGGGCATGACGCGAGTTGGCGGGTTGGCGGATTGCCAATCTCTATTCATCATGCGCGGACGTGATCCGCACGCGACGCTCGAAGCGAGAGGCAACACATGCAACTCCCCACGAAATTCATAGACATCTCTATGGCGCTGGACGACGAGATCGTCGTCGATCCGCCGGCCATGCGCCCGAAGATCGAGATGATGGAACACGGCGACAATCTCGATCGCTGGCGCAAGCTCTATCCCGGCCTCGACACCGACGACCTGCCGGGCGGCGTTGCCTCGTCCTACGAAACCATCACACTGGCGACCCATAACGGCACCCATGTGGATGCGCCGAAGCACTATCACCCCGTCGACAAGAACGGCGATCCGATGCCGGGGATCGACGAGATGCCGCTCGACTGGTTCATGCGCCCCGGCGTGAAGTTCGACTTCCGCCACTTCGACGACGGCTACCTGGTCACCCCGGAGGACGTGGCGGCGGAACTGAGCCGTATCGGTCACGACCTGCAGCCCTTCGACATCGTCCTGGTGAACACGTCTGCGGCCGCGGCCTACGGCGGCGACCATTATGTCGACAGCGGCTGCGGCATGGGCCGTGAAGCGACGCTCTACCTCACCTCACGCGGCGTGCGCGTGTGCGGCACCGACGCCTGGACCTGGGATGCCCCCTTCAGCCACACGGCGAAACGCTGGGCCGAGACGAAAGACCCGTCGATCATCTGGGAAGGCCACTACGCCGGCATCGAGGAACCGTACTGCCAAATTGAAAAACTGCAGAATCTAGAGGCCTTGCCGGACAAGGGCTTCGTGGTGGCGTGCTTCCCGACGAAGATACGCGGCGGCACCGCGGGCTGGACCCGGGCCGTCGCGCTATTCGACTGATCGTCCTCGAATACGACGAAACGAACCTAGCCCAGCGTCTCCATGAAGCGCACCGGTTCGCCGACAGGATCGTCGGCGAGTTCGCCGTCACGCATCACCACATTGCCGCGGATGATCGTGCCCATTGGCCAGCCGGTGATGTTCATCCCCTCATAGGGTGACCAGCCGCACTTGTAGGCGAGCCAGTCGGCCGTAATTTCGCGCTTGGCCTTCAGGTCGACCAGCGTGAAGTCCGCATCATAGCCCTGGGCGATGCGCCCCTTGCCGGCGATGTTGAAGATCCGCTGCGGCCCGGAGCACAAGAGATCGACGAGCCGTGCCAGGGAAAGCCGGCCGTTCGCCACATGGTCGAGCATCACCGCCACCGTCGTCTGGGCGCCGGGCATGCCCGAGGGGCTGGCGGGATAGGGCTGCGCCTTTTCCTCTTTGGTGTGGGGTGCATGGTCCGAACCGATCACGTCGAAGATGCCCTGTTCGATGCCGCGCCACAGGCCGGCCCGATGGGCCTCACCGCGGATCGGCGGATTCATCTGCGCGTAGGTGCCGAGGCGGTCATAGCAGTCGGGCGCGGCCAGGGTCAGATGCTGGGGCGTGACTTCGCAGGTCGCCACGTCCTTGTATTGCGACAGGATTTCCACCTCTTCGGCGGTGGTGATGTGGAGTACGTGCACCCGCCTGCCCGTCTCGCGGGCGATTGCCAGCAAGCGTTTGGTCGAGCGGATCGCGGTTTCCTCGTCGCGCCAGACTGGATGGGATGACGGGTCACCTTCGACGCGCTCACCCTTGCGTTCATTCAGCCGGTACTCGTCTTCCGAATGGACCGACATCCGGCGTGTGCCGTTCGAAAGGACCCGGCGCACCGTCTCGTCGTCAGGCACCAGCAGATCGCCGGTCGAGCTGCCCATGAACATCTTCACGCCGCAGCAGCCGGGCACCCGTTCGAGTTCGGCCAGCTGATCGGCATTGTCGGCGGCAGCCCCCATGAAGAAGGCGTGGTCGGTCCAGGCGCGGCCCCTGGCGCGGTCGATCTTGTCGGCCAGGGCCTCCGCGCTCGTCGTCAGAGGTGCTGTATTGGGCATCTCGAAGACGGCCGTGATGCCGCCGAGTGCTGCCGACCTCGTGCCGGATTCCAAGTCTTCCTTCTGCTCGTTGCCGGGCTCGCGGAAATGCACCTGGCTGTCGATCATGCCGGGCAGGACGGTCAGCCCCGTCGCATCGACAACGCTGTCGGCGGCGTCGCCGTCCAAATCGCCGACATGGGCGATTTTCCCATCGCGCACCGCGACATCGGTTTGAGCCAGCCCGCCGGTGGTCCAGACGTCGCCACCCTTGATGATCAGATCGTATGTTTCAGCCATGGGATATTGGTATCATTCCAGGACCTTCACTGAACAGAGGCGGTCATCCACAGGCGGTCAAAAAAGACGACCTCAAACTTCCTCAGCATCTTCTTCGTCTGACGTTTCATCCGTGAGTGCATTGGCGAAATCGGCCATGACGTCCAGCACACCCTCGGTCGCGTCGCGGTGAGGCGCGTGTCCGCAGTCGGGCACCATCACCGCATCCACGGGACCCGATGACTCCCGGCCGATGGTCGCGGGCTGGGCCTCGGTGCCGTACTCGTCGTCGACGCCCTGTATCACCAGGGTCGGGCAGGTGATCGCCGGCAGATATTCCTCGATGTTCCAGTCCCGAAACGCGGGGCTGAGCCAGATGTCGTTCCAGCCCCGGAACGTCGCCTCGCCGTCGGTGTGGCGGCGCGCGATGCGATCGGACAGATCAGTGGTCTCGTACGCGGCCTTCGCATCCTCGATCCCGGCGATGCTCTCGTCCTCGACGAACAGATGCGGCGCCTCGAGGATCAGGCCACGGACGGGATGCTGCGCGGCATGAATAAGCGCGATCGACGCCCCGTCGCTGTGACCTACGAGGATCACATCATCGAGATCAAGGGCGTCGCGGATGACAGGTAGCGCCTCCTGCGCCTCGACATGCATGTAGTCGACATTGCGCGGGCCCGCCAGCACATCCGAGCCGCCATAGCCGTAGCGGGAATAGACCAGCGCCGGCAGGCCCGTCTCCGCGGTGAGCTGCGCCGGGAAATCCCGCCACAACCCGGCCGACCCAAGACCCTCATGCAGGAACACCAGCGCCGGGCTGTCGCCGTCATGCGGGGCCGTCCAGTAATACTCCAGACGCCGTCCGGCGGCGGTCAGATGCTGCATGTCCGGGGTTGCGGCAGATGCCATGGATATCGTTCCTTAAGTCTCGCGGGGGTCTCCCCAATTCGTTGGAGTTTCCAACTATCAGGTCCACAAAGTGATGGGCTTGGACTACTGTTCTAGCGTCAAACAGGAGGACATTGCGATCCCATGATCGCCTTTGAAACACACCCGGAACGCTACCGACACTGGCAGCTTTCCATCGACGGGCGGGTCGCCACCCTGACCCTCGACGTGGACGAGGCCGGCGGCCTCGCGCCGGGCTATGAGCTCAAGCTCAACTCCTATGATCTTGGCGTCGATATCGAGCTGTATGACGCGATCCAGCGCCTGCGCTTCGAGCATCCCGAAGTCGCAGCGGTGGTCGTCACCTCGGCCATGGAGCGCGTGTTTTGCGCCGGCGCCAACATCCCCATGCTCAAGGGCTCGAGCCACGACCACAAGGTGAACTTCTGCAAGTTCACCAACGAGACCCGCAACGCCATCGAAGATGCGAGTGCAAACTCGGGCCAGGCCTACATCTGCATGATCAACGGCACGGCCGCGGGCGGGGGTTATGAGCTGGCGCTGGCCTGCGACGAGATCCTGCTGATCGACGACGGATCGAGCGCCGTCTCCCTGCCCGAAGTGCCCCTGCTGGCGGTGCTGCCGGGCACCGGTGGGCTGACACGGGTTGTCGACAAGCGCCATGTGCGTCGCGACAGGGCGGATTTCTTCTGCACCACCGGTGAGGGCCTGCGCGGAAAGCGCGCGCTCGAGTGGAAGCTGGTGGACGCGCTGGTGCCGCGCTCCAAGCTCGACGAGACCGTCGGCACGCGGACCGCGGCGCGGGTCGAGACTTCAGACCGCCCGGCCGACGGCCAGGGGATCGAACTCACGCCGCTCACGCGCGAGATTTCCGACACGGAACTCGCTTATCCCAACCTGACGATCACCCTCGACCGGGACGCGCGAACCGCCACCTTCACAGTGCGCGCGCCCGCCGACGCGCCGCCCGCCGATCTTGCGGGCATCCACGCACTCGGCGTGGACTTCTGGCCCCTGGCCGTCGCCCGGGAGCTCGACGACGCGATCCTGCATCTGCGCTTCAACGAGACCGAGATCGGCACCTGGGTATTCCGCACCGAGGGCGACGGAGAGCTTGTCGCGGCCCATGACGCGACGCTGCTGGAACACGGCGACAACTGGCTGGTGCGCGAGATCACGCTGTACCTGCGCCGCACGCTCAAGCGCATCGACGTGTCCGCGCGTTCGCTGTTGGCGCTGATCGAGCCCGGTTCCTGCTTCACCGGCACCCTGCTGGAGCTCGCGCTCGCCGCCGACCGGTCCTACATGCTGGATGGGAACTTCGAGGATGCGGGCAGCAACAACCCGCCCGCAACGATCCGCGCGACCGCCATGAACTTCGGGCCGCTCGATATGTGCACGGGGCTGACCCGGTTGCAGTCGCGCTTTTATGGCGACGACGACGCCCTGGCAGCGGTCGAAGCCGAGGCCGGCAACGACCTGGACGCGGCCGACGCCGAGGAACACGGCCTGGTCACCTTCGCGCCCGACGACATCGACTGGGAGGACGAGGTGCGCCTCGCCATCGAGGCCCGGGCCGCCTTCTCGCCTGACGCGCTCACGGGCATGGAGGCGAGCCTCCGCTTCCCCGGTCCCGAGACCATCGAGAGCAAAATTTTCGCGCGGCTGAGCGCGTGGCAGAACTGGATATTCCAGCGTCCCAACGCCGTAGGAGACGGCGGCGCGCTGGAGCTGTTTGGCACCGGAAAACAACCCGAATTCGACCGCAGGCGGGTCTGAGATCATGAAAGCCGACTACAACGAATCCATCCCCAACAACGTCAATCTGGGCGACGACCGGCGTTTGTTGCGCGCGCTCGAGCGCTGGCAACCGGCCTATATCCAGTGGTGGAAGGACATGGGACCTGTCAATTCCAACGACATCGAGGTCTATCTGCGCACGGCGGTCAGCGTGGACACGGACGGCTGGGCCCATTTCGACCATGTGAAGATGCCCGATTATCGCTGGGGTATTTTTCTCGCCGAACCCGGCCCCGACCGGAAGATCAGCTTCGGCGCCCACAAGGGCGAACCGGTCTGGAACGAGATCCCCGGTGAGTACCGCTCCGAGCTGCGCCGCCTGATCGTCACCCAGGGGGACACCGAGCCCGCCTCGGTCGAGCAGCAGCGCGAGCTGGGCCGCACCGCGCCGTCTCTCTATGACCTGCGCAATCTCTATCAGGTGAATGTCGAGGAAGGCCGCCATCTCTGGGCGATGGTCTATCTGCTGCACGCCTATTTCGGACGCGACGGCCGCGAGGAGGCCGACGAGATGCTCGAACGCCATGCCGGTGACCCGGACCGACCGCGCATCCTCAAGGCCTTCAACGAACAGACCAACGACTGGCTATCGTTCTTCATGTTCACCTATTTCCAGGACCGCGACGGCAAGTTCCAGCTCGCCGCCCTGGCCGAATCCGGCTTCGACCCGCTGTCGCGGACCTGCCGCTTCATGCTGACCGAGGAGGCCCACCACATGTTTGTGGGCGAGACCGGCGTGATGCGCATCCTGCAGCGGACCTGCGAGCTGATGCGCCAGCACGACACGACCGATGTCCGGCCCTTCGGCGGCATCAACCTCGAGACAGTCCAGAAGTGGATCAACTTCCACTACTCGATCTGCCTCGATCTGTTCGGCTCCGAGCGCTCGACCAACGCCGCCAACTACTTCTCCATGGGGCTCAAGGGCCGCTACCAGGAGACGAAGATCGACGACGACCACAAGCTCGACGGCGAACAGATGGATATCCCGAAGGTCACGGAAGACGGAATCGACAGCGAGACCATCTCGACGCTCACGGCCATGAACCTCAAGCTGCGCCAGGACTACACGGCCGACAGCCAGCGCGGGCTCAACCGCTTCAACAAGATGATCGCGGCCCACGACATCGACGTAACGCTCACCCTGCCCGACGAGAAGTTCAACCGCACGATCGGCATCTATTCGGGCATCGAGGCGACGCCCGAGGGTGAGCTGATCTCGGCCGAAGAATGGGCGAAGCGCCGGGCGGCCTGGCTGCCGACCGACGAAGACAAGGCCTATGTGAACTCCCTGATGGTGCCGGTCACCGAACCCGGCAAGATGGCCGGCTGGATCGCGCCGCCCAAGCGCGGCATCCATGGCCGTCCCATCGATTACGAGTACGTGCTGTTCCACTGATCGCCCATGTCATGACCGCAAACACCGTTATCGTCGATACGTCCAACAGCCCCGCGAAGCTCGCATTCGCGGACCGCTTCAACGTGGCCGTCCCCTTCATCGACCGACATCTCGACGAGGGCCGCGGCGACAAGATCGCCATCCGGGACGATGACGGCGACACGACCTACGCCCAGCTCGCCACGGCGGTGAATCGCGCGGGTAACGCGCTCATGGACCTGGGTCTCGCACCCGGCGACCGGGTGATCCTGGCAATCAAGGATTGCCCGGCCTTCTTCTTCGCCTTCTGGGGTGCCATCAAGGCCGGCTTCGTGCCCGTACCCGTGAACACGCTGCTACGCGCCAAGGACCTGCAGTTCATCATCGAGGATTCCGGTGCCGCGTGTTCCATCTGGTCGCCGGAATACGCCGCCGAGATGGGACCGGCGCTGGCCGGTGCCGATCCCGCGCATCATTTCCCGACAGAGGGAGAGGATGGCAGCTTCGCTGCTCGCATGGCATCGGCCGAGCCCGACCTCGAGGCAGCACCCGCCACCGCCGAAGACGATTGCTTCTGGCTCTACACGTCTGGCTCCACCGGCACCCCCAAGGGCGCGGTCCACGCCCACCGGGACATGGTGGTGACCAGTCAGTATTACGGGGTCGAGACCCTCGGCATCACGGCCGACGACATTCATTTTTCTGCCGCGAAGCTGTTCTTCGCCTACGGGCTCGGCAACGCGATGACCCTGCCGCTCTGGACGGGCGGCCAGTCGGTGCTATTCGCCGGTCGGCCGACTCCCGACATCATGGCCGACCACATCGAACGCTACCGCCCCACTCACTACTATGCCGTGCCGACCTTGTTTGCCGCCCAGCTCCATGCACTGGAGAGCAAGGGCGCGGATTTCTCGAGCCTGCGGGTGTGCGTGTCTGCGGGCGAGCCCCTGCCGGCCAGCCTGTTCGCGCGCTGGCGCGAACATACCGGGCTCACCATCCTGGACGGGATCGGCACCACCGAAATTCTGCACATCTTCATCGGCAACCGCCCCGACGATGCAAAACCCGGCACCAGCGGCAAGCTGGTACCCGGCTACGAGGCGCGGATCGTCGATGATAACGACCAAGCCGTTGCGACCGGCGAGATTGGCAATTTGTTGATCCGCGGCGGGTCGGTCACCTCGCGCTACTGGAACCAGCCCGAACGCACGGCCGCCGCCATCACCGACGGGTGGATCCGCACCGGCGATTCCTATTTTCAGGACGACGACGGCTACTTCACCTGCTGCGGGCGCAGCGACGACATGCTCAAGGTCGGCGGCATCTGGGTCTCACCCGTCGAGATCGAGGCGCGGCTGGTGTCCCACGACGCAGTGCTCGAAGCCGCAGTGATCGGCCGCCCGGACGACGAGGAGCTGATCAAGCCCGAGGCCTTCATCATCTTGAAGAATAGCGACGACGCCTCCGACGAACTGGCAGAGGCGCTCAAGACCTTCTGCCAGGAAGAGCTCGCCCGCTACAAATATCCCCGCTGGGTGCATTTCGTGGACGAGCTGCCGAAGACGGCGACGGGCAAGATTCAGCGGTTCAAGCTGCGGGGGTAGATGTCTTGAACACGAACTGCCCAATGAATGGCGCGCCGCACGACATTTGACGTGAATCTATGTTCCCTGTATGTTCCGTTTTGGGAGAAACGCTCATGGCGGGAAGAACTAGATCAAACTTACTTTCGCTGCCAGCATGCAGGCACTGCGGTGAACGTTGGAAACCGCAGGTAAACTCGGTCGCTTCTCAAGCGTATTGTTTCTCTTGTAGAAATGAACGTCGGGCTGAAGCCATCAAGGTATTAGGAACTCGGCCCGTAGAGCGAAAAGATCGAGTAAATCGGTATATCTTTCCGGTTCACAAGTAACGGATCAGGAAAGAAAAAATCTTTCTAGGTCCCCTATCGCTTGTCGTGCTCCGACAACCCCGTCTGACGCTCCCAGTTTTCTGTTATTTCCAGCACCAGCGACGGCTGGTTCGCTCCATGCCTTCCATTCATGACGTCTGGCCGAGATTCTATTCCATTCGACCTTGACGATTCTTTTGCCATTTTCTCGCCGCCAACGGACATAAGACCCGGCCACTTCACAGCTCCAGTCCGGAGCAATGGGCAAGCCAGCTATCACCTGTTGTACCTGTCCGACAGATTGAAGGCGTTTGTGAGGGTCATCGACCATCATAGAGCGGATCGCTCTTCGCCAACGCCGAGGAACATGAGGCAACCATAGAAGATGATCCCGAAATCCGCCTTCATGGATCGACAAACGAGGTAGTTCCGATTCGCTGTACCAAGAGTGACCATGCAAAAGGCGATACAAAGTCATACCAAATGCCCAAACATCTGATCGAACACTGGTAACACCGTCTGCCCAGACTTCGTAGGCAAGGTGATCGCTATATCCCGCCCTATCGGCGTAGCCGAAAATCAAGTCGTCTGTAACAAGACCAAAATCCCCGATCCTCGCAACACCGTTTTCATCAATGAGAATGTTACCCGGCTTGATATCACGGTGAATCATTCCTCTCGCATGCAGAGCATCAAGCCCGAGCAAGACTTCCGCACCTGCTTTGCGAACCGCACTTAGCGGAAGTGGCCCCACTTCATAGCGACTATGAAGAGAGCCGCCCGAGCAAAACTTCATGCAATACTGAATACTCTTCCCATCGACACTTTCCACCAAGTGATGGACCGGAACGATATTGTCATGTGCCGCCGACGCAAGGTTCTGGGCCTCGGCAAGAAACCCAGCCTTCCTATGGCCCCATACGCCATCAGATTCTGTTGGTTCTTGAGAAATAATCTTTACGGCGACTTCTCCATGGACCGGGTCTGTGGCCAAGTGAACATCTCCAAAGTGGCCACTACCAATTTTTTTGCCGACGACAATTTCTGAAACAAAAGCAGTCATGCTTGCTTTCGCTCGGCAAGAAGCAACATCGCAGCTTCTCTACTCCCGGAACGCAGCGGTTTGCCATTGAACTCCTGGCCCCAAAACCCAGTATCTTTGATGTACTCATCCACCTTTCGGTCGCCAAAATTTTTGCTGACCGCGGCTTTCGGAATCACTTTCACTTCACATACAGAAGCTGCCGCCGACTGAATAACCCCCCTCAGTTCAGCGCTATGAAAATGTCCCAACCTCACCCCGCTTTGACTGGTCGCACTGGCTTTTATCACTACTTTTTCAATGCCATTCTCTCGTAAATAGTTCGAGCACAACTGGCTTAACGCATAATAAGCGGCAGGCTTACTTCCAGTCTGAAGTTTCCAAGTCAAATCCGCCTGCAAGATCAGAGGTCCGTCATCAGGAACTTCTGCATCCGCCACAGTCACTTTCTCGCCAGAGATCACGAGCCCCACCCATCGTTCGGTCAAGGAATTTCCTCCTCATTCTCGAATTTCTATTCGAACCCGAATTAGGTTCAATAACCCCAGTAAAATTACAACATAATGAAAACATATAGTGAGCCCCGAACCAGGTTCAATTCAAACCTTGTTGGTTCTGCATAGCTTCGATACTTGAAAAACTGAGATTATGACCTCAGACCCCCAGATACCGCGCCTGCAAATCCGCGTCGGCGCGGAGCTGTTCGGACGTGCCATTCCAGACCACCCGGCCCTTCTCGACGATGTGATGCCGGTCGGCGATCTTGGTCAGCGCCGCCACATTCTTGTCGATGATCAGGATCGACTGGCGCGCGGTCTTGAGGTCGGCGAGGCAGGACCAGATCTCCGTCCGGATCAGCGGCGCCAGGCCCTCCGTGGCCTCGTCCAGCACCAGCAGTTGCGGATTGGTCATCAGCGCCCGGCCGACCGCCAGCATCTGCTGTTCACCGCCCGAGAGTTGGTTTCCTGCGCTCTCCAGCCGGGGTGCGAGACCGGGAAACAGGTCGATCACCTTGTCGAAGGTCCAGGTCTCGCCCTCGCCGCGCCGCTTGCGCGCGGTGGCGATCAGATTCTCGCGAACGGACAAATTCGGGAATATCTGCCGCCCCTCGGGCACCAGCCCGATGCCCGCCTGGGCAACCTTGTAGGAGGCCAGCCCGTCGATCCGCGTGCCCTCGAAGAGGATCTCGCCGCCATGGGGCTGCATGATCCCCATGATCGATCGCACGGTCGTGGTTTTGCCCATGCCGTTGCGCCCCATCAGGGTCGCGACCTCGCCGGTGCCAACCGTGAAGTCCATGCCGAACAGCACCTGGCTGTCGCCATAGGAGCTCTCGATGCCGCGCACCTCGAGCATCAGACCGTCCCTCCACTTGCTTCGTCGCCCAGATAGGCGGCGCGGACCGAGGCGTCATTGCGGATTTCATCGGGCGTGCCCGTCGCGATCGCCCGGCCATAGACCAGCACGGTGATCCGGTCGGCGAGCGCGAACACCGCGTCCATGTCATGCTCGATCAGCAGCATCGTGTAGTCGCCCTTGAGCGCCTTCAGGAAGTCGATCATCACCTGGCTTTCTTCGAGGCCCATCCCGGCCATGGGCTCGTCGAGCAGCAGGAAGGACGGCCCGGTCGCCAGGGATATCGCGATCTCCAGCTGGCGTTGCTCGCCATGGGCGAGGTTGCCGGCCTTCACGTCCATCCGGCCGCCCAGCCCGACCCTTTCGAGCAGTTCGCGCGCGGGCGCGCGCAGGCTCTCGTCCTTCGCGGCCGGGCGCCAGAAGCGGAAGCTGTGCCCCTGCCCGGCCTGGACCGACAGCATGACATTCTCCAGCACCGTGAACTCCCGGAATATGCTGGTGATCTGGAACGACCGCGCCAGGCCCTGATTGACCCGCGCGGGTGCGGACAGGCGGGTGATGTCTCGTCCCTCGAACATGATTTCGCCGGCGTCCGGCTTCAGCAGCCCCGACAGGAGATGCACCAGCGTGGTCTTGCCCGCACCGTTGGGACCGATCACCGCGTGGATCTCGCCGCGGGTCGCCTCAAGCGAGAGGTTGTCGGTCGCCGTCAGGCCGCCGAAGCTCTTTCGCAAGGAACGCGCCTCGAGGCTGATATTCGGGGCCGGGCTATTCACGCGACGCTCGCGGGGTCAGGAGGCCGGCGATGCCGCCGCGCGCGAACAGCACAATCAGCACCAGGAACGGCCCGAAGATGATGTGCCAGTGGATCGTCCAGGTGGACAGGATCTCCGACAGCATCAGGAAGACAAACGCGCCCGTGACCGGCCCGAACAGGGTCGACATGCCGCCCAACACCACCATGAAGATCAGCTCGCCAGAGCGCGGCCAGTTCATCATATCCGGTGACACGAAGCGTTCCAGATTGGCCTGCAACAGCCCGGCGATGCCGCACATCACCCCGGCGATGACAAACGCCGTCAGCCGATAGCGATAGGTCGAGACACCGACGGCCTGGACCCGCGTCTCGTTGGATTTCGCCGCCCGCATCACCACGCCGAAGCGCGAATGGACCAGTTTCCAGCTGACAAACACGCTCGCCAGCAGGAATGCGAAGATCGTGTAGTACATGGTCATGTTGTCTTCGAGAGAGAAGAAGCTCACCCCGAAGTCGCTGCGCGCGAGGATGTTCAGCCCGTCGTCGCTGCCGTAGCGCTCCGCACTCACGCTCAGGAAGAACAGCATCTGGGCCAGCGCCAGAGTAATCATGATGAAATAGACGCCGCGGGTGCGCAGGCTGATCGCACCGAAGATCAGCGAGATCACCGCGCAGGCCCCGATCGCCACAGGCCACTGGATCCACGCGCTGGTCACGCCGTGGAAGGCGAGAATGCCGATCGCGTAGGCCCCGATCCCCAGATAGACCGCGTGGCCGAAGCTGATCATGCCGCCATAGCCCATGATCAGGTTGAGGCTCACGGCCGCGATCGCCCAGACCATGATCCGCGCGAAGACGATCACATAAAACGGCTCGCCCAGCGCCGGTGCCAGAAATGGCACGACCGCGCACAGGCCGACCACGATGATGGTCAGGATGTTCGCCGGGCTCTTCAGGTCGATGACGTCCTTCATTGCGCACACATCATTGGGCACCCTTGGGGGGGAACAGCCCCTGGGGCCGGAAGAACAGGATCGCGGCCATCAGGATGTAGATCATCATCGACGACAGGGCCGGCCCGGCGGATTCCGCTGCATTTTCCGGTAGGAACAGCAACAGGAACACGTCGAGGAAGGAGCGCCCCATCGTGTCGATCACGCCGGTGACGATGGAGGCGATGAAGGCGCCGCGGATCGAGCCGATGCCGCCGATCACGATCACCACGAAGGCCAGGATCAGCACATCTTCGCCCATGCCGATCTGGGCCGCGGTGATTGGCGTGATGATCAACCCGGCGAGCCCGGCCAGCACCGCGCCGATACCGAAGACGACCGAGAACAGCATCGGGATGTTCACCCCCAACGCGCCGGCCATGGTGCGGTTCGACGCGCCGGCCCGGATCAGCATGCCAATCCGGGTCTTGGCGACCAGCACATAGAGCCCCAGCGCCACCAGCAGCCCGACGACGATGATCATGATCCGGTAGACCGGATAGGTGATGCCGATGCCCAGCGCCACGGAGCCCTCGAGGAAGTCCGGCAATGGCACGACCAGCCCCTCCGGGCCCCAGATCAGGCGCGTCGCCGCGTTGAAAAACAAAATCAGGCCGAAGGTGGCCAGCACATGATCGAGATGATCGCGCGGATACAACGTCCGCAGGGTTGTCATCTCGACCGCCATGCCGATCAACAGCATCGCCGGGATCATCAGGACCACGCCGATGACGAAGGAGCCCGTCACCGCCGCGATGGTGCCGCCGACGAACGCGCCGATCATGAACATCGACCCGTGGGCCAGGTTCACCAGATCCATGATGCCGAACACCAGGGTCAACCCGGCGGCCATCAGAAACAGGATGATCCCGAGCTGAAACCCGTTCAGGAACTGTTCGATTAGGAGGACGTAGTCCATCGCGCTCTAGCGGTCATCCGGTGGCGTGGAAATCAGTAGTAGATATGCAAGCGGGGATGCCTGCGCATCCCCGCCTACAAATTCATATGAACGCGTGCCTACATCTTGCACTGGCTGGCATACGGGTCCTGATGATTGGTCAGAACCGCGCGGCCCACCGCCGTCGTCCAGTTGCCGTCGGCATCCTTGACGACCGTGCGCTCGTAGAAGTTCTGGATGGGGAAATGATTGTTGCCCATCGTGAAGTCGCCACGGATCGAATCGAAGTCCGCCTTCTCCAGCGCGGCGCGCATGCCGTCGATGTTGCCGATGTCGCCGCTCACGGCCTCGACCGCAGACTTGATGTACATGATCGAGTCATAGCTCTGTGCGGCATAGAAGGACGGGTAACGGCCATACTTCTTGCGGAAGTCCCCGACGAACTTCTTGTTCGCCGCGTTATCTAGATCAGGCGCCCAGAACTGAGTCATCTTGGTGCCCAGCACCGTCTCCATGCCCGCCTTCTGGAAAAGCGGCAGGCTGATCGAATCCAGCGTGTAGACCGAATAGAGCGGCACATCGCCCTCGAGCCCGGCCTGCTGATACTGCTTGATGAAGGCCGGTCCGGCCGGTCCCGGATAGAAGGTGAAGACGCCGTCCGGCTTGGCCGCCTTGACCTTGGAGAGCTCGGCCGACCAGTCCCGCTGGGACGGCCAGACAGTCATGTCCTTGCCGACGACCTTGCCCTTGAAGGTGCGCTCCACCCCGGCGACCATGTTCTGGCCGGCGGCGTAGTTCGGTGCGACCAGGTAGAGCGATTTAACGCCCTGCTGGTTGAGCAGCTCGCCCAGCGCCATCGGGGTCTGGTCATTCTGCCAGGCGATGTTGAAGAAGTTCGCATTGCACTGGGCACCGGCCAGCGGCGACGGGCCGGCATTGGCGCTGATCAGGATCTTGTTGGCGTTGAGCACCACCGGCGCGGAGGCGAGCAGCACGTTCGACCAGATATAGCCGGCAACGATGTCCACATCGTCGCGCAGCACGAGGCGTTCGGTGGCCTGCTTACCCTTCTGCGAGTTGAACTCATCATCGGCGTAGACGATCTCGACGTCCTCGCCGCTCATCTTGCCGCCGATATGTTCCATCGCCAGCTCGACGGCGTCGCGCATGTCCTTGCCGATCACCGCCACAGGTGTCGTTAGGGTGGTCACGAAACCAATCTTGATATCAGCCGCGGCAGGCGACGCCAAAAGCGTCGCGACAGCAGCCGTTCCCAGTAATTTCTTGAGCATTTTCAACTCCTCCCTAGATATTTTCCCTATGGGACCATATCGCCCGACCGATGGAAAGCACCGAACGCGTCAACCTTTCGGGGGAGCGGGGTAATTACGGCAGGACGGCCGTCGCCTCGATCTCGACCCGCGCCCGTTCCTCGACCAGAGCCGACACCTCGACCACCGACATCGCGGGGAAATGAAGCCCCATAACAGCGCGGTAGAAGCCGCCCACGCCCTTCGGGTTTTCCAGATAGGCTCGCTTGTCGGTGACGAACCAGGTCAGCCGGGTGATGTGTTCAGGCAAACCGCCCGCCTCCGCCAGCACGGCGCGGATATTTTCCAGCGCCTGGCCCACCTGCGCGGCGAAGTCATCCGTCTCGAAGTTCCCCGTTTCCGGGTTCCAGCCGATCTGGCCGCCGACGAACACCAGGCGACCTGTCGCCGCCATGCCATTGGCGTAGCCGCGGGGTTTTACCCAGTTCTCGGGTTGTAGAATCTCGATCATCGCGCTTGTTATTTCAGCCCTATATATTTTAATCTTAAAATAATTACGGCACGGAGCACAAGTTCGCGATGACCACACCGGCCCCTCTAAGCGGAAAACTGGCGATCGTCACCGGCGGCGGGCGCGGGATCGGTCGGGCCGTCTCGATGGCCCTGGCGGCGCGCGGCGCAGACATCGTCCTGCTGGGACGGACCGAGCGGACCCTCAAGGCGACCGCCGTCGATATCCGCCTCCAATCCGATGTGGCTATCCACGCCCGCACGCTGGACGTCACGGACGGCGATGCCGTGGACTTGGCATTCGCCGGGCTGATCACCGAGCTGGGTCCGCCGGACATCCTGATCAACAATGCAGGCGGCACCGAGAGCGCTCCCTTCACAGGCCTGGACCGCGACAACTGGGACGCCACGCTGGCCCTGAACCTGACCAGCGTCTACGCCTGCACCCACGCGGTCCTGCCCGCGATGCTGGAGGCCGGCTACGGGCGGATCGTCAACGTTGCGTCGACCGCGGGCCTTGCGGGCTTTCCCTACGTGGCCGCCTATTGCGCCGCCAAGCACGGCGTGGTCGGCCTGACCCGGGCGCTTGCGCTCGAAGTTGCGGACAAGGGCATCAACGTCAACGCGGTCTGCCCCGGCTTCACCGACACCGACATGCTGCAGGAGAGCATCCGCAACATCGCCGCGAAGACCGGCCGCACGGAGGCCGAGGCCCGCGATGAACTGGCCGCCACAAACGCCCATGGCCAACTGATCCGGCCCGAAGAGGTCGCGGACATGGTCGTCGCCCTGTGCGGTCCCGCCGCGACCAGCGTGACGGGTCAGACAATCGAAATCACCGGCGAGGAGACGTAATGCCCGAAGGCACGCCGCGCGGCGACTTCGAGACCGGCCTGACCACGGACGACCAGCTCGACCTGCGGACATGGCTGCGCCTCCTGACCTGCGCCAACATGATCGAGGGCGAGGTCCGGGCGAAGCTGCGCACGGCGTTCGACATCACGATCGCCCGCTTTGACCTTCTGGCCCAGCTCGACCGGGCTGACCCGACTGACCGGGGGCTCACCATGGGTGAGTTGTCACGCCGCCTGATGGTCACCAACGGCAACGTTACTGCGCTGATCGACCGACTGGTCGGCGAGAAACTGGTCGTCCGGCGTGCGGACCCTGACGACCGGCGTGCCCAGATCATCGAGCTCACCCCTAATGGACGGCGAGCATTCGCGAAGATGTCGCAAGCCCATGCGAGCTGGATCACCGGGCTGTTCGACGGTGTCGACCGAAAGAACCTCGAGGCGCTGTATCGCAACCTGGCCGAGCTCAAGACGTCCTTGAAGGCCGACAGCGACATGGAAGGACACTGACCATGTGGCGGCCGCCCGAACGCATCCGATGGGAGCCCGACCCGGGCATCTGGCCAAGCGCCGACGAAGCCGCCAGCGCGCGGCTATTCCAGCCGGTGAATATCGGCCCCATCGAGCTCGAATCCAGCACCTGGGTGCCCGCCATGGTTCCGTGGCGCGCCACCGGCGACGGCGAAGTCACCGACAATGTCCTGGACTGGTATGGCCGGTTTGCCCGCGGTCGGCCCGGCGCCATCGTCGTCGAAGCGACCGGCATCCGCGACATTCCCTCGGGCCCGCTGCTGCGCATCGGCGACGATCGCTTCATCCCCGGCCTCACGGATCTGGTCGAGACCGTCCGCCGGGAGAGCGACGGCCACACCAGGCTGTTCATTCAGCTGATTGATTTTCTCGCCGTCCGGCGGCGGCCCGACCCGGCGAAATATTTCGAGCGCTTCCTCGAAATCAATCAGCAACATCGCGACGCGCTCGGCGCCGCTGACTGGCCTGAAGAGACAATCCGCGCGCGTCTGGCGGAACTGCCCGAGGATGAACTCGCCGACACACTGACCTCACGCGAGCTTGAGGCCCTGCACCAGGGTTACCGCGAGCGGGTCACGGACACTGGCCTGCCCCAGATCGCCGAACTCCCCGCCGTCCTGCCGGATCTGTTCGCCGACGCCGCCCTGCGCGCCCGCGAGGCCGGCTTCGACGGGGTCGAGCTCCACTACGCCCACGCCTACACCATGGCCTCATTCCTCTCGGCGCTGAACAGCCGCGTGGATGGTTACGGCGGCAGCCGGGAGAACCGCGCGCGCCTGCCGCTCGAGGTCTACGCCGCCGTGCGCGCCGCCGTAGGCGCGGATTTCGTGGTCGGCACGCGCTTCCTGGCCGAAGACTGCATCGACGGCGGCAACACGGTCGAGGACGCGGCGCATTTCGGGGCGGAATTTGCCCGGGCCGGGTTCAACGTTCTGTCGCTCTCGCGCGGCGGCAAGTTCGAGGATGCCAAGCGCCCCGCGGTCGGCCAGGCGGCCTACCCCTATACCGGCCCCAGCGGCTACGAATGTATGCCGCAGTTCATCTCCGATGCGCGCGGGCCCTTCGGCCGCAATGTCGCTCCCGTCGCAGCCATTCGCGCGGCGGTGCGCGAAGCAGGCTGCGACACGCCGGTGGTCCTCACGGGTGGCATCCACGGCTTCCGCCAGGCCGAGGACATCCTGCAGGCCGACCAGGCTGACATCATCGGCTTCGCGCGCCAGAGCCTCGCCGACCCGGACTGGTTTCGGAAGGTACGCTCAGGCCATGGCGATGCGGTGCGGGTGTGTGAATACACCAACTATTGCGAGGCGCTCGACCAGAAGCATGTGCCTGTCACCTGCCAGCTCTGGGACCGGAAGAACCTGGACGAGCCGGGCATCGCGAAGACCGAGGACGGCAAGCGCCGGATGACCGCCCCCGAATGGGAGCCTGATGAAAGTTAGCGGGTGAAACTGCCACCCTCGGCCACCAGCCGCTCCAGCAGCGGCGACGGTGTCCACAGCTTGCCGTGGATGCCCTCGAATGCCTTGATCTGGTCGAGAATCTTCCCGAGCCCGATCTCGTCGGCCATGAACATGATGCCGCCGCGCCAGCGCGGGAACGCAAACCCATAAAGCCACATGACATCGATATCCGAGGCGCGCGCGGCGATGCCCTCGTCGAGAATCTTGGCCCCCTCGTTGATCGCCGCATACAGGCAACGCGCGCCGATCTCGTCGTCGGAGATGTCCCGCCGCGTAATTCCCTGTAACTTCGCCACGGCCGCCGCGACCACCTCGACCTCCGGGTCCAGCTGGGGCCGTCGGCCGCCGTCTTCATAGCCATACCAACCCTGCCCGGCCTTGATGCCGAACCGGCCGAGTTCGCACATCCGATCAGCCAGATGCATGTAGCGCGCCACGGGGTCGCGTTCGTCGGCGAGCGACTGGCGCATCCGCCAGCTCACATCGAGCCCGGACAGGTCGCTCACCGCGAGCGGCCCCATGGGCATGCCCAGATCGGTCAAAACCTTGTCCACCTGCGCCGGCGACGCGCCCTCCTCGACCAGGAACGTGGCTTCGCGCACCAGCGGCAGGCGCGACCGGTTCGCGACGAAGCCGTGGCACACACCCGCCAGCACGCCGACCTTGCCGGTGCGCTTGGCCAGCGCCATGCCCGTGGCAATCGCGTCAGGCGCGCAGTTCGCGGGCCGCACCACCTCGAGCATCCGCATCACATTGGCGGGCGCGAAGTAATGCAGCCCGATGATGTCCTCGGGCCGCGATGTGGTGGCCGCGATGGCGTCGATATCCATGTAGGACGTGTTGGTGGCGAGGACCGCGCCAGGCTTGGCAACCTTCTCGAGAGCGCCGAAGATCTGCTTCTTCACGTCCATATCCTCGAACGCGACCTCGATCACGAGGTCCGCGTGCGATAAGGCACTGTAGTCCACCGCGCCGGTGATCCGCCCAAGCCGCTCAGCCTTCGTCGCCTCATCAATACGACCCCGCGCCACCATCGCCTCGTAGAGCTTCACAATCTCGGCCATGGCGGCGTCGAGGGCTTCCCGGCCCGTCTCGACGATGGTCACGGGCAGGCCCGAATCCGCCAGGCTGATGGCGATGCCGCGCCCCATGGTGCCCGCACCGATCACCCCGGCCGTGTTGATCTCCCGTGGTGCGATGTCCTTGCCGATGTCGGGGATTTTCGCCGCCTCGCGCTCGGCGAAGAACGCGTAGCGTAGCGCCGCCGACTGGCCGCTGTTCTTGCAGGCCTCGAACCGCACCCGGTCCGCCATAACGGCGTCTTCATAGGGCATACGCAGCCCGTCGATGACGCTCTCGATCGCCTGATGAGGCGAATCCTGGCCGCGAAAGCGGCTATTCGCCAGATCACGATACTTCTCGATTGTCGCGGCGTGTTCCTGGGGCGCGCCGATCCCGTCACGCGGCTCGCTTGAGATTCGGCGCGGCGTACCGGCTGCCAGAATTTTCTCGGCAAACGCGATGGCCCCAGCGCGCAGATCACCCTCGATGATCTCGTCCACGATGCCGTACTCGAGCGCTGTAGCGGCACCGATCGGCCGCCCCATCACGATAAGTTCGAGCGCGTGATCGAGCCCGGCCACGCGCGGCAGCCGCTGGGTTCCGGCGGCGCCGGGGAAGATGCCCAGATTGACCTCAGGCGTGCCCACGCGGGCGCTCGGCGACGCAACACGGAAATGACAGCCCAGGGTGAGCTCCAGCCCGCCACCCAGCGCCGTCCCATGGATCGCGGCGACGATGGGCTTCTCGATCCCATCGAGTCGGTCGATCACGGCCATCAGATGGGGCTCGCGCGAGGGCTGGTCGAATTCACGGATGTCGGCGCCTGCCGGGAAGGTCCGGCCTGCGCCGATCAGCACGATCGCGTCGGCATTCCCGTCCGCTGCCGCGCGTTCCATCCCGGCGACAATTCCCTCGCGCACGGCATGGCCCAACGCATTGACCGGCGGATTGTCGATGGTCAGGACGGCGACCCGCCCCGCGATCTCATAGCCAACAACGTCACTCATATCCGCCCCCTGATTCCCGCGCACGTCTGTGCTAATTCTGTGTTGTGGTTCTAGTATATTCGGCAGTGGCGGACATGATGCGCAGGCCCGCGCATATGGTCAAACCAAGCGGTCAAACGGAGCAAGAACATTGTCTCACTACGGACACCCCGATGAATTCCTCGACAAGGTTGGCCAGGAACTCGGCGTCAGCGACTGGGTCAAGATCGACCAGGCGCAGATCGATGCATTCGCCGAGGTCACGAACGACCACCAGTGGCTGCATGTCGACCCCGAGCGCGCCGCAAAGGAGATGCCGACGGGCACGACGATCGCGCACGGTTTCCTGGTGCTGTCCCTGATCCCCGGGCTGAGTTATCCGTTTTTCCAGGTCGACAATCTCGCCCACACGATCAACTACGGCCTCAACAAGGTGCGCTTCACAGCCATGGTTCCGGTGAACTCGCGGGTCCGCCTGCGCCAGTCCCTCGCGAGCGCGGAGAAACGCCCCGACGGCAGCGTGCATCTGATTCTCGACGGCATCATCGAACTGGAGGGCAGCGAGCGTCCCGCCGTGGTCACCCAGACGGTCCGACTGCTGTTTCCAGAGCCAATCGGCTCGTGAGAGTGAGCAAGACCGCGCCATGAGCCCCGCCGACCGCACTTTCTCGCGCACCGATCAGGTCGTACCCGTACTGGATCAGCACCGGTTCGACGACACGGCGCTGGTCGCCTGGATGACCGCCAACATCGACGATTTCGAAGGCCCCATCGAGCTCGCCCAGTTCCAGGGTGGCATGTCCAACCCCACCTTCCTGCTGACCGACGCGAACAACCGGCGTTACGTCCTGCGCAAGAAGCCCCCGGGCGAATTGCTGCCGTCGGCCCACGCGGTGGACCGGGAGCATCGGATCACGTCCGCCCTGGCCGACACGCCGGTGCCGGTCGTGCGCACATTGGCCCTGTGTGAAGACACTTCGATCGTCGGCACCGAGTTCTTCCTGATGGACCATGCCGACGGGCGGGTGTTCCACGACCCGTCCCTGCCGGATTTATCGCCCGACGAGCGCGCGGCGATCTCGGCCTCGATGATAGAGACCCTCGCAGCGCTGCATCAGGTGGACTTCGATACTGTCGGCCTCGGCGATTACGGTCGCGTGGGCGGCTACATGGGCCGGCAGGTCGCCCGCTGGTCGAAACAGTATGAGGCATCCAAGACCGACGAGCTGCCGGAGATGGACCATCTCATGGCATGGCTGCCGGAGAACATGCCCGACGACAGCGAGACCACCATCGTCCACGGGGACTTCCGGCTGGAAAACCTGGTCATCGCCCATGACGAGCCACGCGTGATCGCCGTCCTCGACTGGGAACTCTCGACGCTGGGTCACCCCCTGTCGGACCTGGCCTACAACTGCCTGCCGTATCATTGGCCCGAGGAATCCTTCGGCGACATGCGCGGGCTCGATCCGACGACGCCGGGCATCCCGAGCGAGACGGACTATGTCGCCGCCTATTGCCGCCACACCGGTCGTGACGAAATCGAGAACTGGAATTTCTATCTGGTGCTGTCCCTGTTCCGCCTCGCGGCGATCATTCAGGGCGTGTATTTCCGCGGGCTGCAGGGCAACGCCTCGTCACCCGAGGCGCTGCTGCGCCGGGACCTGACCCGCCAGCTTTCACTCAGGGCCTGGGGCCTGGTCGAGGGACAAAAGGGCTGACAGCCGCTCAAATGGCGGGCTCTTCCGGGTAAATCAACCGCAGATTCTGCACGACGGCTGCCGGCCGCTCGCTGCCCTCCAGCTCGATCGTAGCATCGAGGACGAGGGATACCCCCCCATCGTCACGCTTCTCCGCACTGGCCAGCACCTGGCGCAGGCGCACCCGCGACCCGGCAGGCACCATGGCCGTGAACCGTACCTTGTTGAGCCCGTAGTTGAGCTCATGGGCGACATGATCGACATCGAAGATCTCGTAGCTCAGGGGCGCCAGCAGTGACAGGACGAGGAAGCCATGGGCGATGGTCGTCCCCGTCGGCAGTTCGCGCGCCGCGCGCACCGGGTCCACATGCACCCATTGATGGTCGTTCGTCGCGTCTGCGAACGCGTCGATCATCGTCTGGTCGACAGGCACCCAGTCACTAAGGCCGAGCTCCTCGCCGACAAGGTCGAGGAACACATCGGGATGAGAAAACTTCGCCATTGCGTTTCTCCGGTGCGTTGCCGCCCGTCAGGACGCCTTCGCCGCCTCGCGCTCACGCAGGACCCTGCGCTGGATCTTGCCCGTCGTCGTCATCGGCACCTCGGTGACGAACTCGACGGCGCGCGGGAACTCATGGGCCGCCAGCCGGCGCTTCACATGTTCCTGGATCTCGGCGGCCAGCGCGTCGGACGGGGTCTCGCCGTCCTTCAGGATGATGAATGCCTTGACCAGTTCGCCGCGCGCCTCGTCGGGCACGCCGATCACCGCCGAGGAGGCGACGGCAGGATGGGTCATCAGCGAGTTTTCCACCTCGGACGGGCCGATCCGGTAGCCGGCGGAGTTGATCACGTCGTCGGCCCGGCCGACGAAGAATATCCAGTCCTCATCGTCCATGATCGCCTTGTCACCCGTGTCCATCCAGCGATCGCCATTTTCGTCGGTGATGAACTTGTCTTCGGTCGCCTGGGGGTTGTTCCAATATTCGAGGAACATCACGGGGTCGGGCGCCTTGACGCAGATCGTACCAAGATCGCCCGGCGCCTGGACGTTTCCGTCCTCGTCGAGAATCCTCAGCGTGTGGCCAGGCGAGGCGCGGCCCATCGAGCCGTCTGGTGGCGTCATGATCTGCGCGCAGCCGCCGACGATGACGTTGCATTCGGTCTGGCCATAGGCCTCGTTTATCGTCACGCCGAGCTGCTCGCGGCCCCACTCTATCAGCGGCGTGCCGAGCGCCTCCCCGCCCGAGAACATGGAGCGCAGATTGTAGTCCCAACGATCGCGGGGGTTTTCGATCTGGCGCATCACCTTCAGCGCAGTCGGCGGGATGAACGCGCAGCGCACACCGTAGCGTGCCATGAGGTCGAACGCGGCCTCGGGGTCGAACTTGCCCGGCGGGTTCACCACCTGGGGAATGCCGTGATAGAGCGCCGGCATCGCCGAATCCATCAGCGCACCGACCCACGCCCAGTCGGCGTTCGTCCACATGACGTCGCCCGGCTGCGGCAGAAAATCGAAAATAAAATCGACGCCGGGGACATGCCCGATCATCGTGCGGTGGGGCAGCAACGCGCCCTTGGGGTCGCCTGTCGTACCCGAGGTATAGATCAGCAAAGCCGGGTCGCCATTGGCCGTATCCACCGGGGTGAAACTGTCCTTGGCCCGTTCGAGTTCTGCATGAAAATCGAGCGCACCGCCCGCCCCGTCATCGGCGGGACCGTCAACGGAGAGGACGAGCTGCAGGTTGGGGAGTGAATCGCGAATCTCGGCGAGCTTCGCGCAACCAGCTCGGTCGGTGACGATCGCCCGCGCACCGCTGTCGGACAGCCGGTATTCAAGCGCGTCCGGGCCGAACAACTGGGCCAGCGGCATGGCCACGAAACCAGCGCGATAGGCGGCGATATGGGCGACCAGCGTCTCGGGCATCTGGGGCAGCAGGACCGCGACCCGGTCGCCAAATGCGAGCCCATGGCCAACCATCAGGTTGGCGAGGCGGCTCGACAGCTGTTTCAGGTCCCCGAAGCTGTAATCGCGTTGGCGGCCATCAGGCTGCGGCACGATCAGCGCGGTCGCGTTGGGGTTCTGCGCGTCGCACACCGACACGCCCATGTTAAATCGCTCCGGCACCTCCCAGCGCCAATCGCCCCATGCTTGCGCATAGCTTTCGGAAATTTTCATCCTGGCCCCCCGTTTTATTGTTGGCCGGGAGTCTAGCCAGAAGCGATCTTCTCGCCAATCCGTTGATTCACGCGACGCAAGCGTCCGACGCCGGTCAGCCGCCGCCCGCCAGCTCCAGCATCGCACCCAGCAACACCTGACCGCCGGCGCTCACCCATTCGGGCTTCGCATCCTCGACCTCGTTGTGGCTGATGCCGTCAACACAGGGGATGAAGATCATCGAGGTCGGTGCGACCGCCGCCACATTGCACGCGTCATGCCCGGCGCCCGAGATGATCTCACGGGCGGATAAATCACGGCTCTCGGCGGCATTGCGCACCGCGGCCACGCAGCGTTCGTCGAAGACGATCGGCGCGATATAGAAGATTTCCTCAAACGCGCTCTCCAACCCGACCTCATCGACGATTTCTTTCAGACCCACCCGGAGCTTCGCGTCCATGTCTCGCAGGATGTCGTCATCGGGATGGCGAAACTCGGCCGTCATGAAGACCTGTCCCGGGATGACGTTCCGCGAGTTGGGATAGGATTCGATCATGCCCACCGTCGAGCGGGCATCGGGCGCGTTGTCCATCCCAATCCGGTGGACCAGATCGACAATGCGCGCCGCGCCGACCAGCGCGTCTTTCCGGCGCTCCATGGGTGTGGTGCCGGCATGAGATTCCTGGCCCGTCAGCGTGATCTCGTACCAGCGCTGGCCCTGGGCGCCGGTGACCACACCGATGGTGATCTCCTCGTCTTCCAGAATGGGGCCCTGCTCGATATGGGCCTCCACATAGGCGTGCAGATCGCGGCCGCCCACGGGAAGCTCGCCCGCATAGCCGATCCGTTCGAGTTCCTGACCGATGGTCAGCCCATCCGTATCTGCGCGGGACAGACCGTGTTCCAGTGAGAACTGGCCGCCGAACACACCCGACGATATCATCGCCGGCGCAAAGCGGCTGCCTTCCTCGTTGGTCCAGACCACCACCTCGATCGGGTGATCGGTTACGTAATCCAGATCATTGAGACTGCGGATGACTTCCAGCCCCGCCAGGACGCCATACACGCCGTCGAAGCGCCCACCCGTGGGCTGCGTGTCCAGATGGCTGCCGGTCACCACCGGCGGCAGGGAATCGTCCCGCCCGGCGCGGCGGGCAAAGATGTTGCCCATCTGGTCGACAGTCACGCTGCAACCCGCGGTCTCACACCAGGAAATGAACAGGTCCCGCGCCTCGCGGTCGAGATCCGTCAGCGCCAGCCGCCGGCTACCGCCCTTGTCCGTCGGGCCGATCTTGGCGACGTCCATGATGCTCTGCCACAGGCGGTCGCCATCGATGGAAAGGTTGGCGATGGAGAGATTGCGCGGTTCGTTCATGATTCAGGTTTCCGACATGGGGTGGGAGAAGCGGTTTCGGCCATGATACCGTCTTCCATCCCTTCCTCACAGGTCGCGTTCTCACAAACGGCGTTACGAAAACATGGACACGCAAACCGGACGGCCGGTCACCCTGGCGCCCAACGGGCTCGTCACCTCACCCCATTCGCTCGCCTCGGCCGCCGGGGTCGACGTCCTGCGCGCGGGCGGTTCCGCCGTGGATGCGGCCATGGCCACCAGCGCCGCGCTGGCCGTGCTGTACCCCCACATGACCAGCATCGGCGGTGACGCCTTCTGGCTGATCCATGACGCGAAGACCGGCAAGGTCAGATATCTCAACGGCGGCGGCCGCGCGGCGGCTGGCGGCACGCTGGCCGCGATGTCCGAGCGCGGACTGACCGATCTCCCCTTCCGCGGGATTGTGCCCGCGACGCTGACCGTCCCCGGCGCGCTGGCGAGCTGGGCGGAGGCCCATGACGCCTATGGGCGTCTGCCCCTGCCGCGCATCCTCGAATCTGCCATCGGCTATGCCCGTGACGGGTTCCCCGTCACCGAACGGCTCGCGGGGCATATCGTCGAACGCCATGATGATCTCGTGGGTCAGGAACATTCCGCGCGGATCTTCCTGCCCGATGGGACACCCCCGCCGGCCGGATCGAAGCTGGTCAATCCCGACCTCGCGCGCAGTCTCGAACGCTTCGCCGAGGCCGGCTGGGCCGGCTTCTATGAGGGTGAGACCGCCGCCGAGATGGCGCGCTTCGCCGCCGAGCAGGGCGGGGTCTTCACGGTCGAGGATTTCCCCAACCAGGCCGCGCAATGGGGCGAGCCCATCGCCAGCGAATATCGCGGCGTCACCGTCTACAACACCCCGCCGCCGACCCAGGGATTCACGGTGCTGGAGATGCTCAATCTCATCGAGCCGCTCGACCTCCACAAGATGGAGTTCCTCAGCCCCGACCATATCCACCTGCTGGTCCAGGCCAAGCAGATCGCCTTCCACGACCGCGATTTTCTGCTCGCCGATCCCGATTTCGTGGACGTGCCCATCGAGCAGCTGATTTCCAGGGCCTATGCCGACGAACGGCGCGCGCTCATCGACATGCAAACCGCCCTGCCCTGGGACAAAGTGCCGTCGCACGGCAGCCTCGCGGGCGACACGGTCTACATGGCGGCGATCGACAGCGACGGCAACGCGGTGTCCCTGATCCAGAGCCTGTTCGCGGCCTTTGGTTCGGGCGTAGTTGCCGGGCGGACCGGCATCATGCTGCAGAACCGGGCGAGCTACTTCTCCCTCGACCCGGCTCATCCCAACCGGCTGGAGCCGGGCAAGATCCCGTTGCACACGCTGATGGCCTCGATCTCCAAGCGTGGCGATGATCTCTGGTCCCTGCTCGGCACCCAGGGTGCGGACGGGCAACCACAGATCCAGCTGCAGCTGCTGACGGACATGATCGATTTCGGCCTCAACATCCAGGATGCGATCGAGGCGCCGCGCTTCCTGTCGGGGCGCATCTCCCTGGGCGAGGCCCGCGACATGCTGCATCTCGAGGGGCGCATGCCGGAGGCCACCTTCGAAGGGCTGGCGGCACGTGGCCACAAGCTCAATCGCTGGGCGGACTGGAACAACCGTGCGGGCCACGCCCACGGCATCGTCGTCGAGCCGAACTCGGGCCTCTACATGGGTGGCTCCGACCCGCGCTCGGACGGCGCGGCGATTGGCTATTAGCGAACGCGACTAACGCGCGCTGCTAGGGCCGATGCAGGTCGACGGCCGTGCGGGTAAAGGTCCGCCGGCCCGACTTGAAGCCGAAGCGCGCTTCGGCGTTGATCGCCACCGCCTCATCCGCCGTCGTCGCGTCCCAGACCACCAGATCCGCCGCATTGCCGACCGCAACGCCGTAGTCCTCGCGGCCGAGGAACTTCGCCGGCCGGTCGGTCATCATCGCGAAACATTCGGTCAGCTCCTCGCGCGTGCCGCGCTGGGCGACGTTGGCGTACATGTTCGCGATCCGCATCAGCGAGCCGTCACCGAAGGGTGTGAATGGGTTGAGGATGTTGTTGGTCGACAGGCAGCAATTAACGCCGTGAGCCGCCAGCGCGTTGCCGTCGGCCACCCCGCGCATCACGCTGTGGTCCTGGTGCCGCCCGACGGTGAACAGATCCGTCGCCGGCAGCACGGTCAGGGTCACACCACTGTCTGACATCAACTTGCCCAAATCACCCAGCTCGTCCGGCGACATGGACGAGTATTTCGAGCCGTGCCCGACGGCCACACGCCCGCCCCAGCCGAGTTTGTCGGCCAACTCACAGACCTGATAGATGTCGAGATGATCATGATTGGGGCCAACATCCAGATGGATGTCCACGTCCACGTCATATTCCTTGGCCAGCTCGAAGATCCGGTTGATCTGTCCCGGGCCGTCGCTGTCGTAGCTCGGTGCGCCGCCGATCGCCGTCGCACCACGGTCGAGCGTCGCGACCAGATTGGCATCGCCCTCGGGCACCCCGGTCCAGCCTTCTTGCAAAAACACGCAGAGCTGCAGGTCGATGGCCCAGGCATAATCCCTGGCCAGCTGCTCGAGCGCATCAACGCTCTTCAGGCCCACATTGGGATCGACCTCCACATGGGTGCGCATATGGGTGCAGCCATGGGCGATCGCGGTCTCCAGCGACGCAGCGGCGCGCTTGTAGACGTCTTCGACCGTAAAGCCCGGCTTCACCGCCGAGACCCGTCGCATGTGATCCACGCCCCGGTCCGGGGCGGGTTCGGAGCGGTCGAGGAGGCGCGACTTGTCGAGATGGATGTGGGTCTCGATCAGCCCGCCGGACACCAGACCACCATCGACGTCGAGGCTTTCGCCCCCGTCGGGCAACCCAGCCTCTATCGCCGCAATGCGGCCCTCGGAAATGCCAATATCCTGCAGTGGCGCATCGGCTGCACCCCCGACGACCCGCGCATTGCGCAGCACCAGATCCAGACTCATAACTCGCTCCCCTAAATTCCTGATGCCAGCCTAGAGCAGCGCCCAACCTGGCGCAAAACCGCCCTACTTCTTGCCCGTTGCGTCAGCGGGCGCCTCTTCGCGTGCCTCGGGCCCGTAGTCGCGCAGCACCTCGGCGACCCGCAGGCGATAATTCTCGAAGACACCGCCGCGCCCCTTCGCCTGAGCGATCCGGTGCTCCGCGTGGCTGCGCCAGGCTTTGACCTCCTCTTCGTCGCGGAAGAATGACAGCGCCAGATACTTGCCCGGGTTGTAGATGCTCTCGAACCGCTCGACCGAGATGAACCCGTCGATCTTCTCGAGTTCGGTCGCCAGATCGTGGGCAATTCCGAGATAATCCTCGAGCCGCCCCTCGGCCGGCCAGACTTCGAAAATCACTGCGATCATGACGATTCTCCTTCGTCGTCGGGGTTCCAGGGAAGCGGATTGGGAATCCAGCGCGGCACGTTCGCCTTGTATTGGCGGTAGTCCTCGCCGAAACGCGCCGCCAGTCCCGGCTCCTCGGAGCGGGGAATATAGAGCGCGTTGACGGCAAAAAAGACGATGAGCCAGACCGCCAGAGGCCACGCATTCAAGATCAGTGATTCCGCGAACAGCATCATGTACACGCTGGCAATCATCGGATTACGAACATGCCGGTAGGGGCCGCGCACGACCAGTTTCTGCGGCGGATCCCACGGCGCCGGCGTTCCTTCTCCGGGACCGACGAACAAACGCACAGTCCAGACCGCGAAGGCGATGCCGACAAGGCCGACCGCAGCACCGATCCAGAATCCCGGATCGACAGGCCCGCGAAATTCCGCGGCCGCACCGGTATCCGCGACTGCCCAGAGTATGATGGCGGGCACGAGGACCAGCACCGTGCCCGGAAGGACCACAACCACCTTGAGCAGCCGCCATGACATGGCGGCTAGGCCACCCCGCGGTTGCGCGGCCAATCGTCGATCTGGCGGCGCAGCTCGAGCCGCGCAATCTGGCGCCGATGCACCTCGTCGGGCCCGTCGAACAGCCGCATCGCACGGGTGCGGGCATACATCGCCGCCAGCGGGAAATCGTCGCTCATGCCGCCGCCGCCATGCAGCTGCAGCGCCCGGTCGATCACACCCAGCGCCATGTTCGGCGCGGCCACCTTGATCATGGCGATCTCCTGGCGGGCTTCCTTGTTGCCGACCGTGTCCATCATCCAGGCCGCCTTCATCACCAGCAGCCGGCACATCTCGATCTCGATCCGCGACTGGGCGATGCGCTCCTCGGTGATGCCGCGTTCGGCCAGCAGCTTGCCCCAGGTCTCGCGCTCGGCGGCACGCTTGCACATGGCTTCCAGCGCGCGCTCGGCCACGCCGATCACCCGCATGCAGTGATGAATGCGCCCCGGCCCGAGCCGGCCCTGGGCGACCTCGAAGCCGCGGCCCTCGCCCAGCACCAGGTTCTCCGTGGGCACGCGCACATTGTCGAAGCTCACCTCGGCATGCCCGTGGGGTGCGTCGTCATAGCCCATCACGTTGAGCATACGTTCGATCGTGACCCCCGGCGTTTCGGTCGGCACCAGAATCTGTGACTGCTGCTCGTGACGGGCCGCCGTCGGGTCGGTCTTGCCCATCACGATCATGATCTTGCAGCGGGGATTGCCGGCGTTGGAGGTCCACCATTTGCGACCGTTGACCACATACTCGTCACCGTCCCGGGTGATCGAGCATTCGATGTTGGTCGCATCCGACGAAGCCACGTCGGGTTCGGTCATGGCGAAGGCGGAGCGAATCTCGCCGTTCAGCAGCGGCGTCAGCCATTCCTCCTGCTGCGCGGGGGTGCCGTACATGTGCAGCACCTCCATGTTGCCGGTGTCGGGTGCGTTGCAGTTGAACACCTCAGGCGCCCAGTCGACACGGCCCATGATCTCGCACAGCGGCGCATACTCGACATTGGTGAGCCCCGCACCGTGGTGATCGTCGGGCAGAAACAAATTCCACAGCCCGCGCTTCTTCGCCTCCGCCTTCAGATCGTCGACGATCTGCGGCGTCTGCCAGCGGGTCCCCTGAGTGTCGAGCTGCTCATCGAACGTTTCCTCGTTCGGATAGACGAACTCATCCATGAACGAGATGAGCTCTGCCCGCATCTCCTGGCAGCGCGGTGTCAATTCGAATTCCATGTGTTCCCCCTGGGTACAACCTTGTCGTCCGGGTTGGTGCCGAACGCCGTGTCTTCGCCTAGGATACTTGTAAATCAGACACCGGCAAATGATGTGAATAGGGAAATCGCCATGAGCACGCCGTTCGACCTTTCGGGCAAGGTCGCCATCGTCACCGGCTCAACCAAGGGTATCGGCCGCGCCATCGCCGCTGCACTGGCCGAGGCGGGCGCGAAAGTCACCGTGTCGAGCCGCGATATCGACCGGGTCACCCAAACCGCCACGGCGCTCACAGATGCCGGCCATCAGGTGCTGGGGGTGCCCTGCAATGTCGGCCGCAAGGAAGAGCTCCAGGCGCTGGTAGACGCCTCCCGGGACCATTGGGGGCCTGCCGACATCCTCGTCTGCAACGCGGCCATCAATCCCTACTACGGCCCGGCGATGGACATCCCCGACGAGGTCTTCTCCAAGATCATGCAGACCAACATCCAGTCCCAGCTCTGGCTCGCCCAGATGGCGGTACCGGACATGCGTGCGAAGGAAGGCGGCGCGATTGTGCTGGTGTCGTCGATCGGCGGCCTGCGCGGCAGCGACGTGATCGGTGCCTACAACATCTCCAAGGCCGCCGACATGCAGCTCGCGCGCAATCTCGCCGTCGAGCTCGGGCCCGACAACATCCGGGTCAACGCGATCGCGCCGGGGCTGGTGAAAACCGATTTCGCCCGCGCGCTGTGGGAAGATCCCGAGTTCGCCGACCCCAGGGTCGCGGCCACGCCGCTGCGTCGTCTCGGCGAGCCCGAGGACATCGCGGGTGCGGCTGTGTACCTGGCATCCGATGCAGCGACCTGGATGACCGGCCAGACCCTGGTGGTCGATGGCGGGGCCACGGTCCCGGTCTAGACGGTATCGTTTTGGAAGTCAGGCCGTCCGGCCCGCATCCCAATCCTTGAAACTTGAACCGGCATCCGCCAGCTCGCGCAGGAGTGCGGCCGGCTCCCACTTGTCGCCCCATTCGCCGTGGTAACGGTCCATGGTCGCGACGATCTCGGGCAGGCCGACCATGTCGGCGTAGAACATCGGGCCGCCGCGCCGCCGCGGGAACCCGTAACCATTCAGCCAGACGACGTCGATGTCCGATGCGCGGATCGCCAGGCCTTCCTCGAGGATCTTCGCGCCCTCATTTATCAACTGATAAATACAGCGCTGCCGGATTTCGTCATCGGAGATGTCCCGCCGCGTGAGTCCCATTTCGTCCGAACGCGCGGCAATCAACACCTCGACCTCAGGATCGGGTACCGCAGCACGCCCCTCGTAGCGATACCAGCCCGCCCCGGTTTTCTGCCCGAATCGGCCCTTCTCGCAAATCCGTTCCAGCAGGGGCGAAAACCGTTCGTCTGCGGGCCGCGTCTCGGCCCGGCGCTTCTCGATCGCCCAGCTGATATCCAGCCCCGCCATGTCCGAAACCCGGAACGGCCCCATCCGGAACCCGAATTCCTCGATCACCCGGTCCACGTCCTGGGGCAGCGCGCCCTCTTCCACCAGGAAGTCGCACTGTCGGAAATACGGCGCCAGCATGCGGTTGCCCACGAAGCCATCGCTCACCCCCACGACCACACCGGTCTTGCCGATCCGGCCCGCCAGGTCCAGCACGGTGGCGATCACGTCCTTCTCTGTCTTCTCGGCGCGCACGATCTCCAGCAGGGTCATCACATTCGCCGGGCTGAAGAAATGCAGGCCCAGCACGTCCCCGGGCCGCCCGGTCACGGCTGCGATCGCGTCCACGTCGAGGGTCGATGTGTTGGTCGCCAGGATCGCCCCGTCGCGCGCCAGCCCGTCCAATTCGCGAAAGATCGATTGCTTGATGTCCATCTCCTCAAAGACGGCCTCAATGATCAAATCGGCATCCGCCACCGCGGCGATCCCGACCGCGCCAGTGATGAGCCCCATCCGCGCGTCCATGTCTTCGGCACTCAGGCGGCCCCGATCACGGGTCGCGGCATAATTGTCCCTGATCCGTGCGATCCCCCGGTCGAGGGCGGATTTCCCCGAATCGATCAGCGTGACCGGCATGCCGGCATTTGCGAAGGACATGGCGATCCCGCCGCCCATGGTGCCGGCGCCGACGATCGCAGTGCGTTCAATCGAACGTCGGGGCGTGTCGGCGGGAATGTCGGGAATTTTCGAGACCTGCCGCTCGGCGAAAAATGCATGCACGAGCGAACGGGACTCGACGGACGCCACCGCCTCCGCGCTAATCTCCGCCTCGCGCGCCCATCCGTCGGCAAACGACATGGTCAGAGTGTTGGCGACACTCTCGAGGCACCGGAACGGCGCCTCCATGCCGCGTGCGGATTTCTCGAGTTTTGCCCGCATTTCCGCAACCACCGCAGCACCCGTGTCCGCGTCCATGTCGATCGTCATCTCGCTGACCACGCGTAGACCGACAGCGCCGGCGATCAGATCCTCGGCATAGCGGATCGCCTCGGCACAGACATCGTCGTCCTCGGTCACCTGGTCCACCAGGCCGATCTCCAACGCCTTGGCCCCGTCCACCGGCGTGCCGCTGGTGATCATCTCGACCGCCGTCCGAAACCCGACGAGGCGTGGCAGGCGCTGGGTGCCGCCGGCACCGGGAACGACACCGCGCAAAACCTCGGGCAGACCGAGCCGCGCATCCCGATGGGCCACCCGGTAGTGACAGCCGAGCGCGAGCTCCAGCCCGCCGCCCAGAGTGGGGCCGTGGATCGCCGCCACAACGGGTATGTGCATCGCCTCGATCAGGTTCATCAGGTCGCGGGTCATGGGGCGAACCTGACGGTCCGGCGTATTGAATTCGCGTATGTCGGCGCCACCGCACAGATTGCGCCCGTTGCCGCAAATCACCACAGCAAGGGTCAAATGATCATTGGCCGCCGCCTCGAGATAATCGGCGATCGCCATACGCACATGCTTCGCCAGCGCGTTCACGGGCGGATTGTTGATGGTGATGACCGCAACAGTACCGTCTTTGCGGTATTGAACGGGTTCGCTGGAAATCTTATTGACCATGAGCTCTCATATACGATCAGGCGACGTGCTTCTCACCGCTACACTTTACGAGAATTTTTCACAATCATCCAAAAAGTCGAGACTGCATCAGGTGAGATGCAGCCATGCCATGCAACAGTACCGGCTCTCTCGCGCATCCGCGCGCGGATTGCTAAAATGCAACTCTGCCAAATTGTTGACCACCGTCGCAGGCCAGACAAACGGATCGAAATGAGCTTACCGATGCACACGCGGCTCAATGCCGCCCAGATATTCGGATTGCTGTCGACCCTTGTCGCGGCGGTCCTGCTCGCGGCGCCGTTATGGACCGAAACGCCGGGGGTTTTGCCGGCGGCCGGGGTGGTCTTGTTCGCCATCGCCTTCTGGTCCACGGGCGCCATCCCGCCGCACATCACCGCCTTGCTGATGTTCCTGTTCACGGTGGTGTTTGGAATCGCACCGCCGAATGTCACGTTCTCCGGATTTCACTCCAGCGCCATCTGGTTGGTCTTCGGCGGATTCGTCATCTCGATCGCGGTACACAAGTCCGGCCTGGCCGCACGCATGGTGCAGGCGTTGATGATCCACCTGCCGGCCCGCTACCTGACCATGGCAGGCGGACTGGCCATCGCCGGTATGGCGCTCAGTTTCATTATGCCGTCCGCATCCGGGCGCGCCGTGATGATGGCGCCGTTGGCCGTCGCGCTGGCAACGGAGCTTGGATTCGCCGAGAACACCCGCGCCCGCCATGGCCTGGTCCTGGCCGCGGGCTGGGGTACGACGATCCCGGCCTTCGGTATTCTCCCGTCGAATGTCGTGAACATGGCGTTCGTCGGCGCCTCGGAAGGCATCTTCGGGATTGGTTTCACCTATTTCGGCTACACCTTCCTGAACTTCCCCGTCGTCGGCTTTCTGGGCGCGCTGATCGTCATCGTGTTGATCACCATCCTGTTCGGTGCGAAGCCCCAGCCCATGAGCAAGGCCAAGATACAGGCCGGATGGAGCGGCGCCGAGCGGCGGTTGATGGGCATCATGCTTGTTGCACTCGCACTCTGGATGACGGACTCCCTCCACGGCATCTCCCCGGCCTGGGTCGCGCTCGCCGCCGCGCTGCTCTGCGTTACACCGGGGATCGGCATACTCCCCGCCTCGGTCATGACGACGGAGGTCAACTATGGCGCCTGGCTGTTCGTGGCCGGCGTCATCGGGGTCGGCGCCATCGCCAACCATTCCGGCCTCGGCGGCGCCATGGGCGAGTTGTTGCTCGCCAACATTCCACTCACCAGAGACGGCGGCATCGTCACCTTCTACGAGATCTTCGCGATCAGCGCTGCCGTCGGGCTGGTCACGACCTTTCCCGCCGCACCACCGATCGTGACATCGTTCTCCGATGCGATTGCGCAGGCCACCGGCTGGCCACTGCAATCGGTCCTGCTGGTCCAGGTGCCGAGCTGGATGATTTACCCCTTCCCGCACGAGGCCCCGCCCGTCGCGATGGCCATGGCGGTGGGCGGCGTGCCCATGCGCGAGGCCTTTCGGCTGCTGTCGGTCTACTTCGTGATCGGCCTATTGGTCATCCTGCCCTTGCAATACCTCTGGGGTCGGATGCTTGGAGTCTATTTCTAGGGCTAGGCCTCAGGTCACGCCCAAATCACATAAAAACAGGGAGACATCGCATGCTGTTCATGGTGCGTATCAAGGTGGAACTGCCGGGCGAAATGGACCCGGCGCAGGTCAAGGCGCTCGGCGAGGCCGAGGCCGACCGGGCGATCGAACTGATCCAGGCCGGCAAGATGCGCAAGGTCTGGCGGATCGTCGGCGAGCGGGCGAACTTCTCGATCTGGGAGGCCGACAGCCTGGAGGCGTTCCACGCCGACATCTCGTCGCTGCCGCTGCATCCGTGGATGAGTGTCGACGTCACGCCAATGATCGAGCACCCGGCGACCCAGGCCTATGAGGATCGTGTCGGGCCCTTCCCCACGATCTAGCGCGCGATTGTCCCAACCCAATCGTCATGCCCGGGCTCGACCCGGGCATCTCGTCTCAGTGTCAGTGAGATGCGCGGATCAAGTCCGCGCATGACGTCGGAGGATGGCGGGCAGGGGCCTAGTAGCCGCGCTCAGCCTTCAGCTCCAGGGCAGGCCGGTAGTATTCCGGGTAGCGGGCCGAAATGCGTGCCCCGGGATAGAACGCGGCCGCGAATGACGGCCGTTCGCGGATGCGTGCGAACCATGCGGTCATTTCCGGCAGATCGTCTTCCCACAGGAAGGCGTAGCCAAGGTCATCCATCCGATCGATCAGCGGCGTCACCTGCGCGTCCACCATCGTGTACTGGGTGCCCATGATCCACGGGCCGCCATGTTCGATCATGGCCGCATCAATCCGCTCGCAGGTCTGGCGAATCTGGAACTCGGCATATCCGAGCTCTTCCTTACCGAATCCCGTCTGGGACATGCGCTGGTAGAATTGCTTGCGCAGGGGCAGTCGGTCCGCGTGGGCGGCGAACTCGTCATTGCTTGCCTTGGCGAACCGCATGGGCGCCAACATGTTCGCGAATGTCGGCACCCGCACGGCCACCGTGGGCACCTCGTCGATATAGCGCATCCAGGCACGCATCCGGGCCCGACCGACCGCATCACCCGGCGCCAGTGCAGGGTCGGGAATGATCTCCTCGAGATATTCGAGAATGGCGGAAGATTCGATCAGGATCGTCCCGTCATGCACGAAGGTCGGGACCACGCCGTTCGGATTGATCTTCAGATAGTCCGGCTCCAGCTGTTCGAACTTGCCAAGATCGATATCGTGCTCGATCCAGTCCTTGTTCATTTCCGGCAGGCCCTTCTCGGCCAGCGTGATTCGCACCTTCTGGCTGCACGTCGACTGCGGCGCCTGATACATCTCGATCTTCATGCTGACTCTCCGTCGGTAAAGAACTGCGGGTATTTCTCGCTCACATTTGTGTTGGCATAGAAGGTCGTGTCGAAGGAGGGCCGCGCCTTGATGCGCGCAAACCAGGCCGTCATCTCCGGCAGATCGTCCTCCCAGATCGGCCCATATCCCAGATCGGCCATCCGCTGGATCAGCGGGGTCAACGTCACGTCGATCAGCGAATATTGTGCGCCCAGTATCCAGGGCCTGCCATGGTCCCGGATCGCGGCGTCGACGCGCTCGCAGGTCTGGCGGATCTGCGCGATCGCATTGTCGACCTCGTCAGAACTGAACCCGTCCACCTGGCCCATGCGCCGGTAGAAGGCCTTGCGGAGCGGCATCTTCTCGATCCGCACCTGGAAATCTTCTTGGGAGGCATTCTCGTACCGCAGGGGCCGGAAGACCTTGTTGAATGAAGGCACCCGCACGGCCGGGGTCGGCACTTCTTCCATGTAGCGCATCCATATGCGCAACCGCGCCCGGCCCAGCGCATCGGCCGGCGACAGGGATGGCTCGGGATGGATTTCGTCGAGATACTCCACGATCACCGAGGATTCGATTACCGGCTCACCATCGTGAATGAGCGTCGGCACCACGCCGTTCGGGTTGAGCTTCAGATATTCCGGCGTCAGGTGGTCGCCCGAGGCGAAGTGGAGAACATGGCTCTCCCAATCGAGCCCCTTTTCGGCCAGGCAGATCCGTACCTTCTGACTGCACGTGGAATGGTCTGAATGATAGAGCTCGAGCCCCATGGTCTACATCTCCCGAAATCTTGAAGCGCCCGCGTCTGGACGCGCTCCACGAAGCCTTTATACCAAGAGCTTCGACAAACTTCGCGGGCACTGAGCAGCAACTGTCATGCGCTTTCTACATAGCTTTTGGGGTGTTCTGGTCCCGACCTTCTTCGCGCTGGCCATACCTCTGACCGGACCAGCGGCGGCGGACCCGGTCGACCTGACGACCTGGCCCGATCGTGAGACTCTGAATGGTCGGCGTGGCGCGCTCGTGACCTATCCGAGCCACAGCCCCTTCACTCTCTGGGAGGTCGGCAAGGGCGAGACCCTCGACCCGCCGACGGACGCGCGCGCCGCCCTGTTCCTGCCCGACAATGCCAACGCAGACGCCCCGGTTCCCGCCGTGGTTCTGCTGCATGGCGCGGCCGGCGTATTGGGTTCGCGCGAACTCACCTATGGCGCCCAGTTCGCCGAAATGGGTGTGGCCGCGCTCGTGATCGACGCGTTTGGCGCGCGCCGCGACAAGGCGACAGGCTTCCTGCAGCGGTTGCTCGAGATCACCGAAACCATGGCGTTGGCCGACGCGTATTCGGGACTTCGTTTCCTGGATGCGCTGCCCCAGGTCGACGGCGACCGGGTCGCGTTGATGGGCTTCTCCTATGGCGGCATGTCCACCATGCTCGGGGCCTTCGCCCAGACCGCCGAGGCCCTGAGCCCCGATGGCAAGCGGTTCGCCGCCCATGTCTCCTTCTACGGCCCGTGCATCGCGCGGTTCGACGACACCCGCGCGACCGGCGCCCCGGTGTTGCTGCTCGCCGGATCGGAGGACGGCATCGTCGACCCCGAACGCTGCGGCGAAATCGTCGAGGATCTGCGCGCGGGCGGCGCGGATGCCGACTTCGTTCTCTACGAGGGCGCATACCACCAGTGGGACGGCAGCTTCGCCGGCCCCCGCACCATCGGCCGCAACCTCGCCGAATGCGAACTCAACGTGAACGCTAAGGGCGTCGTGCGTGACACCTTCACCCTCTTGCCCATGTCCGGGCCGTTCCTGCGCAAGGTGATCCTGGGCGTCTGCTCCGACGCCGACGGCTACCTGATCGGCCGCGACGACGCCATCCGCGACCGCTCCAATCGGGACGTCGGCGCCTTCCTGATGCGCGCCTTCAACGGCAAGAACCGGCAGGGCGGTTAGTCCTTCAGCGGCTCGGCCCAGCCTGGCGGCACCGGCACACGGAACGTATTCAGCACGACAGCCACGTGATTGTAGTGGCCGAAGATGCCGATCAGTTCGACCAGCTTCGATTCGCCAAAGATCTCCATGGCGCGATCATAGACCCCGTCGCTGACCTGTTTCGTGTCGAACAGTTCGGTGAACAGGTCATAGACCAGCTCCTCGTCGGCCCGGGCAAATACGGGACGCGTGCGGGCCTCGATGGCATCGATGACTGCCGCATCGACGCCCGCCTCGAGCGCCTCGACCTTGTGCACACACCATTCGACCTGCGCCGACCAATGCCGCGCAATCATCACGATGACGAGCTCCGAGATGCGCTTCTCATGGGTCGAGCCGTGCCGGGCATAGTCACCCAGCGCGAACGCACGCTCCGCAAGCGGCGGACAGCGCAGCCATGCGTTCATCGGTCCGATTATACGCCCGGTCTTGCTGGCGATCATGCGTTGGGCGGTGGCACGCTGCGCGGCCTCCATATCATCGATGGTCAGCTCCTTGAGCCGACCGTCCATGCCGTCACTCGATGTTTGCTCTGTCATTTCAACGAATTCTCCCTCTGGATAAACTCTCGTTCTGCATCGCAGTCACGATGAAACCACGGTCCGCGTCGCGGTCACGATGAACAACGGGTCCCCCGACACGCCGGATGGCGAAGCATCAAGCCCCACCGGTTCATCGAACCCGCCAGTGTGCCGGAAATAGGCGCCCACGAGGCCGGCATGATCGCTGTCACCCAGCGACTGCCAGATCGCGACGGCCTTGGTCGGAAAACAACGGTTGGAAAACGAGACAGCGCACAGTCCGCCCGGAGCAAGCACCCGTGCGATCTCCGCGAACACCTCAAGTGGCCGGGTGAGATACTGCACCGACAGCGCGATCACGCAAGCGTCGAACGCGCCATCCGAGAATGGCAGCTGCGGATCAACGTTGAGATTCTGCACATGTGTTTCCGAGAGGCGCGGGTTGGCGTCGAGTTCCGCCCGGTTCATGCCCAGTCCGGCGACCGTGGCAAAGTCGATGTCCTCGGGCAGATGGGAGACCCAACTCGACATCAGGTCAAGGACCCTGCCGCCGGCGGGCAGTTGCTCCCGGTAAAACCCCGTCAGCGCTGCACGGCCGGTCTCGTCGAGATGCTGGACCATGCGCTCCGGCGCATAGAACGCCGCGTCGTCGGCCTCATCCTGCCGTTCGAAATGTTCCGGCCGGAACGGAGAGTCCGCCTCGCCTGCACTTGGCGCCACGTCAGTACCCGGCGGCGGCGCCGTCGCTGCGCGGATCGGCGCCGGCCTCGATAATGCCGTCAGGCCGCCGCACCAGCGCGCCCGCATGGCCCACCAGGTCGCTGAACGCATCGATGACCTCGACATCATGTCCGGCAGTGCGAAGCGCTTCGATCACCGCCTCGGGGAAGCGGGATTCAATCTTGAGATTGGTGCTGTCGCTGCCCCAGGTGCGGCCGAGCAGCCAGCGCGGCGCCGTGATCGCGGCCTGGACCGGCATGCCAAACCGTATGTGGCGCGAGAACACCGCCGCCTGGGTCTGGGGCTGCCCCTCGCCGCCCATGGTGCCGTAGGACATCACCCGCCCGTCGTCGAAGCGCGCGAGCGCCGGATTGAGCGTGTGGAACGGCTTGCGACCGGGCTGCAACGGGTTGAGCGCGTCGGGATCCAGCGCGAAACTCGCGCCGCGGTTCTGCCAGGTGATGCCCGTCTCCGGCAACACCACGCCGGAGCCGAACTCCCAGTAGATGCTCTGGATGAAGCTCACGGCATTGCCATACTGGTCCATCGCACCCAGCCAGACCGTGTCACTGTCGGTGCCGCCGCGCCGCCAATCGCCGGCGCGCGCCGGGTCGATTGCGCGGGCAAGTCCGGCAATCACATCCGCCGTCAGAAAGGTCTCCGGCGGCGGGTCCATATGAGCGGGATCGGTGATGTGCCGGTCCCGGATGGCGAACGCCTGCTTGCTCGCCTCGACCAGCAGGTGGACGAACTCAAACCCGTCGGCGTCGGCGCAATCGAGCTGATCGAAGGCCCCGAGGATCAGCAGCGAGGCCAGCCCCTGGGTCGGCGGCGGCATGTTGTACAGCGTGGTGTCGCCGAGCCGCAGCGACAAAGGCGGCTTGGTTACGGCTCGGTGCGCCGCCAGGTCTTCCGCGTGAACCGGACTGCCAACCGCTGCGAGGTCGGCGGCGATCGCCTGAGCCAAGTCGCCGCGATAGAAATCTTCCGTCCCGGCCTCCGCAATACGCTGGAGGGTCGCTGCCAGCCGCGGCTGGCGAAATAAATCGCCGCGCGACGGCACCGCGCCGCCGGGCGTGTAGACATCGGTGAAACCCGTCGCCGCCCCCATCTCGGGCAGCTTCTCCGTCGTATTCCGCACCTGGCCCTCGGTCACGGCCATTCCGTCGCGGGCATAGCCGATCGCGTCGCTCAGCAAACGGGACAGCGGCAGCTTGCCCCCCATCGTCTTCGAGATGTCCTGTGCCGCGCCCCAACCGGATACGGTTCCCGCGACGGTCACCGCCGCGAGCGGCCCGCGTGACGGCACCGCGTCGAGCCCCTCTTCGGTGTAACGCGCGATCGTCGCGCCGGATCCCGCGGCACCGCACGCATCAATGGCGACCGGATCGCCATTCGCGGGCGAGATCAGCCAGAACCCGTCCCCGCCGATCGAGTTCATATGCGGATAGACGACGGCGATGGCCGCCGCCGCGGCGATCATCGCCTCCAGCGCGTTTCCGCCCTCGCGGAGGACGGACAGACCGGCTTCGGCGGCCAGATGATGGGGCGCCACCACCATTCCATTTGGGGCAAATTTCGAGTTCAGCATGGGTAAAAATTGATCCTGTAAAAACACGGGCGACACCAAACGGTGCCGCCCGCACAAATTTAAACTGTTGCGTGCCTATTCCGCAGCTTCGGCATCCGGGAAATCGGCGAGCTCGTCGAGGGCCGGCTTGATCTCCTGCATGAAAATCCGCATCTGGTCGATCATGTCGTCCTTCGGACACTGGGCGTAGTGATAAATCAGCGTGATGTATTCGGCCGGCAGCTGCTTCCACTGTGCAATGTAGGAATCACGCACCTCCGAGACCGTGCCATGCTGGAACAGGCCGGTCTGGGACATCAACTCGATCAGGCGCTTGTCGTCCGCGCCCTCCGCCTTGCTGGTCCAGTCGGGAAACAACGGGCCGTAGAAATTCTGGAAGATATCGCCGGACCAATCGAGCATCTTCTGGGCGCCGTCGTCATGGCTCTCGCCCACATGGGGCCAACGCACGATCGACTGGTTCTGGCCGTGGGCGATGTTGAAGCCGTTCTGGTTTGCCACTTCGGTGTAGCGCGGACCATAATCGGCACACCGATCGATGCTCGAGAAATACGTCGGGATAAACCCGCGCGCACCGGCATACTCGACAGTCTCGATCGAGGCATTCGAGGCGATAAACACCTTCGGATGGGGTCGCGTATAGGGCGCAGGCACCACAGAGATCTTCCGCAGCTTGCCGTCCTCGTCCATTTCGCCGGGCGCGCCCATCTGGCGGGTGACGTCGCCCATGAACCAACCCTCGAGGCCCTCATCATGGGGGTAGGGGTACTCCCAGAGGTCGCTCTTGTAGTCGAACGCGTCCTCGGTCCAGGCCTTCATGACGATGTCGACTTGCTCCTCGAAGATCTTGCGGTTGAGCTCGTCCGCCGCGCTCTTGTCCGACAGGGTCGCAACCGAGCCTATCTTCTGGCCCAGCACATTCGTCCAGCGGGACTGGTAGCCGCGCGCGAAGCCGACGAAGCAACGGCCCTTGGTCATGTGATCCAGAGTCGCCGTCTCTTCGGCCACCCGGATCGGATCATCCACGCTCATCACATAGCCAAGGCTGCCGATGTTCAGCCGTTTCGAAAGGCCGGCCCAGTAGCCCGTGTTGATGCCGATGCTCGGCCCGACCTCATAGCCTTCGGAATGGAAGTGATGCTCGATGGAAGAAACACCCCAGACCCCAAGATCATCCATGGCCCGGATCAGGTCCGGCATGCCATCCATGGCCTCCTGGTAACGCTCCCGATTGCGGCCGATCGGGCGCAATTCCTTGCGCTCCTGCGGACTGTCCGCACGGAGCATCGGGTACATCTGAACGACAACCTTCACCATGGCGATTCCTCCCTCGCATTCCGAAGTCCGCGGCAGCGCGGACCCGGTTTAGACGTTGAACGGCGGTGCTGTGCTGCCCTCCTCGAGCTGCAGGCGCATCGTGTTGATGAAGCGCGCAAGCATGCCGTAGTAGCCAATCATGATCGTCAGATCGACGAAGCCGTCATTGCCCAGCGCGTCCTTCAGGGCCGCGACCATGTCGTCGGCGACCTCTTCGTTTCGGGTCACCAGCCGGGCGTATTTTGTCGCCAGGCCGACCATGCCGGGTTCGGACTCGATGGCTGGCGTGCCGACCTTCTTCAGCATCTCCTCGGGCGCGTTGACCTTCAGCGCGAACTCCCAGTGATGGCCCCACTCATACGAACAGCGCAGCTCCTGGGCGACCGTCAGGATGACGTATTCGCGCAGCGCGTCGTCGAACTTGGTGCCGTAGCGCACATGGGCACCAACCGGGGTGACCGCCGCCAGGGCGCCGGGGCTGTTGGCCAGCAGGGCGAACACGTTCGGCATGCTGGTGCGCCCGCGCGAGCGGATCACCTCGTCATAGGCTTCCAGGAATTCTGCCGGGCAATCTTCGCGCTCTACACGCGACAGGCGTGCATTCTCAAGTCCGTCGGACACGTGCTCTCTCCCCCATAAATCATCAGGTAAATTATTATTGACCCGCTGCAAGGCTGCGACCGGGCCGTTTGCTTGGGCTGGAGCAAACCATCATAGGATCACCGGCGTCAACGCTGTGGGGTCGCCGGCGTAAACGCCACCGGGCCATCCGGCGGGCCAAATCGCCGCCAAATGTGCTAAATGCGCATAATAAAATCGGGACAAACGCGGGACAAACGGACATGAACGAAACGGCTCCAGCGCGCATCGGTGCCTTCGCAGGCGCGGTGCTGATCGCGGCAGTGACGATCTTCTTCCTGGTCGAGGGACGCGACCTGCTGATCCCGATCGCGGTCGCCATCGTCATCTGGTACCTGCTCAATGCGCTCGCACGCTTCCTGCATCGCATCCCGCTGGGCGGCTGGCGGCTGCCGAACTGGCTGGCTTTGACGGGTGCCGTCATCATCGTGGCGGTGGCAATCGCGCTGGTCGCCGAACTGATCAGCGACAACCTCGCCGACGTCGCCGCCGCCGCGCCGGCCTACCAGGCCAACTTCGAGAATCTCGTCGCCCAGGCCTCGCGCCTGGCGGGCTTCAAACAGCCGCCCGACATCGCCCATGTGATCGACGAGATCAACATCCGAGCCCTGATCACTTCTTTCGCTTCGACGGCTGCGGGCATCGCCGGCTCCTTCGGCATCGTGCTCGTCTACGTCGTATTCCTGCTGATCGAACAGGGCTGCTTCGAGAGCAAGTTCTCCGCCCTGTTCCCCGATTCCGAACACCGCCAGGACGTCCGGGATCTGCTGCATCGCATGCAGACGCAGATCCAGACCTATGTAGCCATCAAGACGCTGATGAGCGCCGTCACGGGCGGCATCACCTATGTGATACTGCTTGTCGTGGGGGTCGATTTTGCCGGCTTCTGGGGCTTCATCATCTTTCTGCTCAACTACATCCCGACCATCGGCTCGCTGCTGGGTATCCTGCTGCCGACCCTGCTTGCGGTCGTGCAGTTCGCAACGGTCGGCCCGGTGTTGACGGTGCTGCTCGCCGGCGGTGCCACGCAGTTCGTGATCGGCAATTTGGTCGAGCCGCGCCTGATGGGCACGTCGCTGAACATCTCGCCGCTGGTGGTGCTCATCTCGCTCGCCGTGTGGGGCAGCATCTGGGGGCTGGCCGGCATGTTCCTGTCGGTCCCGCTGACCATGATCGTGATGATCGTCTGCTCCTACTTTGGACCGACCCGGCCCATCGCCATCATGCTGTCGGGCAACGGCAAGATCGAGACGCGCTAGGCCCAACGCCTATTCCTGGGCACGTGCAACACGGAGGCCGGAATGCCGAAACAGGACAATGAGGATGCGGTCGACCGCGCGGTGCGTGACCTGCAGCAATTTCTCGACAAGGCACAGGGCCTGGACACGGCCACGGTGCGTGCCATCGCCGACCAGTTTCGCGCCGACGCCGCCCTGGCCCGCACCATGCGGCACCACCGGCATGTCTATGACGCGATCTCCGGATATTTCGAGCATGCGGCCGCCTTCCGGGACAAGGATGACGACCAGCACGGCAATCCGATCGGCGACGCGGTGCGCGCGCTGGTCGAGAATCTCGACGACGACGAGAGCTAGAGCCCACTCGGCGGCTTGCGCCGCAGCCTTTATTCGGCGGCTTGCGCCGCAGCCTTTATTCGGCGGCTTGCGCCGCGCCGGCGTCGATCAGCTCAGTCAGCATCTGCGGGTCGACCGGGTAGTAGTCGATCACCACGCCAAAATCCGTGAGCGCATTCTCGATCGCCGCCACGATTGCGGCGGCCGCGGGGATGGTGCCGCCCTCGCCCGCACCTTTCACACCAAGAGAGTTGAGGGGTGACGGTGTTTCCATATGGGTGATATCCACCCGCGGCATCTCACTGGCCAACGGCAGCAGGTACTCACCGTAGTTCATCGTCAACGGCTGACCTTGATCGTCATAGATCATGCGTTCGAACAACGCGTTGCCGATCCCATGAACCACACCACCAACGATCTGACCGCGCACGACCATCGGGTTGATCATCACACCGCAGTCATGGGCGACCGAATAGCGCAGCACCTTCACTTCGCCGGTGCCCGGGTCGACCTCGACTTCAGCCACATTCGAGCCACAGGCAATCGGAGACCCACTGGAGCCATCAAAGGAGGTGGCTTCAAGCACCGGATCAAAGCCCGTCGGGACCCGCATCGCAGACATCGGCGTCAGCTGAACGGCCAATTCCCCTAACGATATGGACAGATCGGGCGCCCCGTTCACACGGACCACACCGTCCTCGATATCCAGATCGGCTTCCGAGGCCTCCAGAACTTCGGCGGCCAGCTTCAAAGCCTTTTCGCGAACCTGGAACGCGGCGTCGTGGGCTGACGGACCAACATTTGCCGCCACGCGACTACCGATTGTGCCAATGCCATGGGAGAACTTCGCGGTGTCCGCAGACTCAAACAGAATATCTTCCGGCTTCACACCAAGATTTCCCGCGACGATCATTGCGATCATCGTGTGATGTCCCTGACCCTGACTCGCGGCACCGGTGCGAACGGCAACCTTGCCCGAAGACTCGACCCGAACGGTCGTGCCCTCATAAGGACCCATGCCGGTATCCTCGATACATGAGGAAACCCCAATGCCCAGATAGCGGCCCTCGGCACGGGCAGCGGCCTGCCGTTCCTTGAAACTGCTGTAGTCAGAAAGTTCCAGTGCCTTTTCGAGCAGGGCCTCGTAGTCACCGCTGTCGTAGATGCACGGGGCGCCACCGCGAAGCTTGGCGCCGGTTTCATATGGCATCTGGTCCGAGCGAACATAATTCCGACGGCGCACTTCGGCCGGATCGATGCCCAACTCGCGCGAGACCACTTGAACCATGCGTTCAACGGCATAAATCCCGCACGGACGACCCGCACCACGCACCGGCGAATTCGGAACCGTGTTGGTGAATACGATATCCACACTCACGTCGATGGCCGGAATGGAATAGGCACCCGGCAGGGGCGTGAGGGAGCTGTTTGGCAACAGAATGCCGTAGGGAACGTAGGCACCATTTTCATGGGTCACCTTCCCGCGCAGTCCGAGAATTTTCCCTTCGGCCGTGCAGGCGACCTCCAGGTCCCAATGCTGATCACGCTGGGTCGTCGTGGAGACAAAATGCTCCCTGCGATCCTCAATCCACTTGACCGGACACTTCATTAGTCGCGCCGCCAGAGATATCGCGACTTCTTCGGGATAAAATCCGGCCTTCGGGCCGAAACCGCCGCCGACATCCGGCGCGATAACGCGAACACGCTCTTCGGATTCATCCAACCAGGTGGCCAGAGCGCGACGGATAAGATAGGGCGATTGAGCCGACGTCCAGAGGGTCAGCCCATCACCCCAGGGATCGTCCCGGGCGATGACACCGCGCGTCTCCATGGAATGGCAACCACCACGATGTTGCATGAAAGCAGCTGAAAACACGTGATCGGCTTTCGCAAATGAATCCTCGATGTCACCAAAGCTCGAACGCATCTTGCCCATCAGGTTCGATGTTGTATCGGCATGGGCCAGCGGTGCATCGTCATCAAGCGCCGTGCGAATGTTCACAACGGCCGGAAGTGCCTCGTAATCCACGTCAATGAGCGCGAGCGCATCCTCGGCAATGGCGCGGCTATCCGCCACCACAACGGCCACGGCCTCGCCCACATAACAGACTTCATCCTTCGCCAGCGGATACTGGGTCTTGTCCTGCTCAATCACCGGTGCCGGATAAAGCTGATTCATCCTGTGGCTGTATTTCGCACCCAGGTCGGCATGGGCGATCACACGATGCACCCCCGGCAGCGCCGTCGCGCGGGATGCGTCAATCGAACGAATCTTCGCATGGGCCATCGGCGCACGCAGAAAGGCCGCGTGGAGCATGCCTTCCATAGTGATGTCATCAACATACCGACCGTGACCGGTCAGCAGCCGGGGATCTTCCATGCGTTGGACTTCTGCGCCCAGGTAACGAACAGCCATGGTTCTAGCTCCCCTTCTGCATGGTCTTGGCGGCATCCAGTGCCGCATCGACGATGCCCTGATAGCCGGTGCACCGGCAGATATTTCCCGAGATGGCTTCGCGGACGTCCCGTTCGCTCGGATCGGGATTGTCCCGCAGGAAGGCTGTCAACGAGGTCAGCATTCCCGGAGTACAAAAGCCGCACTGCAGACCATGATGTTTCCAGAAGGCCGCCTGCAACGCGTTCAGGGTGCCATCATCTTCGGCCAACCCTTCAACGGTGGTGACCTCTTGCCCGTTGGCCTGAACGGCCAGCATCAGGCAGGAGCGCACCGCTTCGCCATCGACCATCACCGTGCAGGCACCACATACGCCGTGTTCACAGCCCATATGCGTGCCGGTCAGACCCAGGCCATGGCGCAGGAAATCACCAAGGCTGGTGCGGGTTTCAACATTCGCAGCGTGGCTTTCGCCGTTCACTGTCAACTCGATATCGCGGGTATCGGCCATGATCAGGCACTCCCGTTAAGGTTTTTGGCGGCGGCGGATAAGGCTCGCTCGACGAGGGTTGCGGCCAGACGCTGGCGGTAGGCGGACGACACATAGGCGTCGGACATGGCCTCGATGCCGCGTGCAATCTCCGCCGCGGCCTTGAAGGCCCCCTTGTTCTCAGCGGCGTCGGGTGCGGCACCAACCAGCGCCGTCTCGGCGTCGGTCAGTCGGATCGGACGCACATCCGCGCCGCCGATCGAGATCGCCGCGCGGGTGATCTTCCCACCTTCAACCGTCAGCAGGGCGCCCGCAGCAACGATCGCAAAGTCGCCATGCCGGCGGGAAAATTCGACGAAGCCATGGCCGGTATTACCACCCCAATGGGGAACGGACACGCTGGTCAAGAGTTCATCGGGACCGATGGACGGCAGCATGTAGGCGAGCGGCCATTCGGCGAACGACACCTTGCGCGCCCCATCCGGTCCCTGGACCGTTAGTTCGGCGTCATACAAGGCCATCAGGCACGGCAGCTCGGCGGCGGGATCGAGATGACACAGGCTGCCGCCGATGGTCCCCCGATTCCGGGTCTGGAAATGCCCGACCCAGTGCAGCGCCGCGGGAATGATCGGCGCCTTGGCGGCGATCACACCGTCGCGCATCAAGTCGCGCTGGCGGGTCATCGCGCCGATCTCGATGCTGTCGCCCGTGTCGCGAACGCCGGCGATGCCATCGATCCGGTTCAGATCGACCACATGGTCGGGCACGACGAAGCGCATGTTCAGCATCGGCATGAGGGACTGGCCGCCGGCCAATATCTTGGCGTCTTCATGGGTGGCGAGCAGGGCCACGGCCTCATCTGCCGTGGTCGGGTCGTGATAGGTGAATGGCGCCGGTTTCATCGGGTCGCCTCCAGATAAGTGTTCAAATCGTTGTGCATGTCGTTATGCCTTACCGCCGAATACGCCGCGGATCATCGACCACAGGGCGCGAAAAAACAGGCTGATGCCCGAGATGCTGTTGTCGGCCGGCGTGACAGTTGCGGGTGCCGCTTGCGCAGGCGCCGCTGTCGGACGATCGGGCGTTTCAGCGTCGGCGACAGCGTCGCCGGCCAATCCGATCTCGGCCTCGAGGTTCTTCGCAAAGTCGGAAATGATCTGTCCGGCGATCGCGTCGATCAGCCCCGAGGCGCGGCCGTACTGGGCAATCGTTCCCGTCAGGTCGATGTCGCTGGTGATGTCCACCCGGCTGGCATCGCCGTCGGCAACCAGCTTGAACACCACGCGCGCTTCCGCGGCACCACGGCCCTTCGTGTCATTGCCCTTGGCCTGCACGGTGGCTGTGCGGTTCGCCTCGTCGATCTCGGTGATTTCCGCTTCGCCCGAAAACGTCAGCGACACCGGCCCGACCCGCAGCTTGGCATTACCCTTGTAGGTCCGCTCGCCGACGGTCTCCGTCAGCTCCGCACCCGGCATGCACGGCGCGATCCGCGGCACATCCAGCAGGACGGCCCACGCGACGTCCGGCGGCGCAGGCACCGTAAAACTATTCTCTAACTGCATCGGACTCCCCGTCCCACATCGCATCTGTACGGGGCGTTCTTGGCGCGCCCTCATCTCAGGCCCACACAGTAATTTTCTTATTGTGGAATCGCAACCGGCGGCTTGTTGAGTAACAACCGGTGGTTCCGGCTAAATGCCGCCGTCCTGGCCGTGCACGTGATAGCCGATCTCGCGGGCGGGTTTGCGCCCGTCGCTGTCGACCCCGGTCGGCAGCCACGCACACAGATTGGCACCCGGCGACCACACGGTCTCGCACGGGCCTGGCACGAAGAATTCGACGAACACGAAATCACTGTCGGTCTCGTTGATGAAGGCGTGGGGCTCGTGCTGGTAGTTGTAGAGCACGTCGCCCGCGCACAGCCGGTGCGCCGTGCCGTCCAGCATGGCGGTGCCCTCGCCGGCCACCACATACTGGAAATGCTCCGCGCCCACATGGTGATGCTCGGGCGCCGCCGTGCCCGGGGGATAGGAAATCATCTCGCCCTTGAAGGCCTTGGTGTTCGCCAGCCCCGGCGTGGCCATATAGATCCGCTTGCGCGCGTCATGCTCGGACTGCAGCACCGGCTCGCGGGTCCAGTCCACATGGACCAGCTCACCCGGCATGTCGGCGATGTTCTCGTCAAACCGTGCGGCATCAGGCACCCGCGCAAACAGGATGCGCGTGTCCGCGTCTCCCGCCCGGAACGCGCCGGTAAAACCAAACGGCAGATAGGTGATGTGTTTCGTGTCGAGCGCGTTGTCGTCGAGGGAGCCGGCACCCTCGAGCACCTGCAGCCAGCCGATCATGTTTGCGTCCAGCGCGACCGAAAGCGTACTGCCCCCCGAAACCGCGACATGATCCAGCTCGATCTGGTCATTGCCAATGACGTCGGCGGTCAACAACCTAGTGACCTCGCACCCATCCTGCGCAATGGCGGTGGTTTCATCTTCCCGTACGATGACCGGCATATCGTCCTCCCCAGGCGATCTGATTCAGGTGGTGCCCCCGGGGAGACTTGAACTCCCACTCCCTTGCGAGAAACAGATTTTGAGTCTGCCGCGTCTACCAATTCCGCCACAGGGGCACCGTGCCCTTTCCATAAGTCCCCGGACCGCAACAGGTCAACCACCCCGAACAGGGAAGGCAAAGCGCCACCCTGTGACCGGCGTCACTTCCGTCCGTCGCATGACCCCCTACCTATGGTCCAGACGCAAAACACGAGGAGAAGATAGGTGAGACAGATGATGCTGAATTACCGCCGCAAAGCAGCCGGGCTGATTGCTGTCTGGGCTGTGTTTCTGGGGATCCTGACGATCTGGCCGAATGCACCGCGCGCGCTTGCAACTGGCCCCGATTATGATTTCGCGGGCGTCGGTGACACGCCGGGCGCTTCCCCCAAGGTGATCGGCGGCCCGGTCCATGACGCGACCTATACCCACACCGGATTGTGGGTGGCCGATGTACGTGCCGACGGCACGGTCGTCTATCTGCGCCAAATCAAGCGCCGCTGATCGACGTTGACGCTCCTGCCAACCGGCATAGACAGGCGCACGGCGTACTGTTACGAGGCCGCTCGAAGCCAGTGCAAATACCCTGGCGACCGGGAGACGGATGGCATGCTGCAAGGCCTCTATGACTGGACCATGCGCCTCGGCGCGTCACGCCACGCCGTCTGGGCGTTGGCTGCGGTCGCGTTCGTCGAGAGCTCTTTTTTCCCGATCCCGCCCGATATTCTGCTGATCCCGATGATCCTGGCGGCACGCAACCAGGCCTGGCGGCTGGCTGCCATCTGCACCGTCGCCTCCGTACTCGGGGGATATTTCGGGTATCTCATCGGCCTGACTTTGTTTGAGTCCGTCGGTGAACCGGTCATCGCCTTCTATGGCATGGAGCACGCCTTCGCGAGCTTCACCGAGAAATACAACGAATTCGGCGCCTGGATCGTCTTCACCTTCGGCGTGACCCCATTCCCCTATAAGGTGGTGACCATCGCCAGCGGCGTGACCCAGCTCGACCCGGTCGTCTTCGGCATCACCTCGGCTGCGGCGCGGGGCCTGCGCTTCTTCCTGGTCGCCGGCCTGATCTGGTATTTCGGGCCGCCGATCCGCGCCTTCGTCGAACGCTATCTGGGCTGGGTGGCGCTCGCCTTCATCATCCTGCTGATCGGCGGGTTCGTGCTGATCAAGTTCGTCTTCTAGCAACCGCAGCCCATATCCCGCTCATGGCACCCACCGACATTCACACCACACTCGCCCGGCGCGCCGCCGTATGGCCGGCGCTCACCCTGGCGGCCAGCGTCGCCATGCTGGGCGGCGCGTGGAGCTTCCAGCTGTTCGGCGGCCTGCAACCCTGCCCGCTCTGTCTGTATCAGCGCTGGCCCTACTGGATCGTCATCGTCTTCGCGGGCCTGGCCGTTCTGGCCGGCCGCCGGCTGGCCCCGGGCGGATTGGCGATCTTTGCCGCGATCAGTGGCCTCGTGTTTCTGGCCGGTGCCGGCATCGCCGGGTTCCATGTCGGGGTCGAGCAACATTGGTGGGAGGGGATTTCCACCTGCGGCGGCGGTGTGCACGATCCCAACATGTCCATCGAGGAGCTGAACGCGAAACTCTTCGCCACGCCGCTGGTCCGTTGCGACGACGTGGCATGGTCCCTCTTCGGAATTTCGATGGCAGGCTATAATCTGATCATCTCCGTATTCCTCGCGGCGGCGTCCGCGTGGGCGGCACAGGGATTTTGGCGGAAAGCGGCATGAGCGATTCAAACTCCAGGCGTCCCGAACGAACCGGCCCGAAGCAAACAGGTGCCAAGCAAACCGGAGAGGGTCGCCTGCCGGGCGACCCAGACCGTGAGACCCTGGTCGAGCGGATGATACGGGTCGACCATGCCGGAGAGCTCGGCGCGGCACGGATCTACGCGGGCCAGCTCGCGGTCCTCGGCAAACATCCCGTCGGCGACACCATCCGGCACATGGCCGAACAGGAAAAGAAACATCTCGCGGCGTTCGACGCGCTGATCGTCGAACGGCGCGTCCGGCCGACCTTGCTGTCGCCGGTCTGGAACGCGGCGGGATTCGCGCTCGGCGCGGCGACGGCGGCGATGGGCGAGAAGGCAGCCATGGCCTGCACGGTCGCGGTCGAGGATGTCATCCAGGAGCATTACGCCCATCAGTCCGAACAGCTCGGTGAGGATGAGGCGGAGCTGCGCGACTTAATCGACGAGTTCCGCGCCGACGAGATCGAGCACAAGGAAACCGGGCTCGCCCATGATGCGGAGCAGACGCCGGGCTATCGGGTGATGTCGGAATTCATCAAGGCGGGTTCGCGCGCCGCGATCTGGCTGTCGACCAGAATTTAGGAACGCATCCGAAGCCGACTACTCGTCCAGTTCGGTATCCCAGTAGAGATAATCGCCCCAGCTTTCATGCAGGAAGTTCGGCGGAAACGCGCGGCCATTCTCGATCAATTCCCAGGTGTCCGGCCGGCGCGGCCTGGTCAGCAGGTGCATCCCGGCCTCTTCCGGCGTCCGGTTCGCCTTCGCCAGATTGTACGCACCCGACGCGGTCACGACATTCTCCCAGGACGTGCGGCCGCCGCGCGAACGCGGGATCACATGATCGAAGGTCAGCTCATGCGCGGGCAGCCGCTGGCCGGAATATTGGCACGTGAACCGGTCGCGCAGAAACACGTTGAATCGGGTGAAGGCTGGCCGGTCGGCCGGGCGGATATACTCCTTGAGGGAGACCACGCTGGGCAGCGGCATTTCGAGGTTGGGGGACCGGATGACCCGGTCATATTCGGCGACTGTGTTGACGCGGCCCATCAGGGTGGCCTTCACGGCATCCTGCCAGGGCCAGACGGACAGCGGGAAGTAGCTCAGCGGGCGGAAATCCGCGTTGAGCACGAGTGCCGGACAACTCTCCAGCGCGACGTCCATCGATCCCCTCCCGGATGAAACTCTCAGTGGGTCAACTCAAAGACACGTACACAATCTGCAGGCGCAATCAGTAGGCGCGAACAACAACTGCAATCAAAAGCCAAGCAACAAACTCCGATTCACCACAAAATCTCGTGCCGCGACTGTCCCACCTACTCAAGCGATTGTCCAACTCAGCTGGCCGCAAACACCTGGCCCAGAAGCGCGATCGCACGGCGCACCCCGTCATCGTCCAGGCTGTGACCCATCCCCGGCCGGGTCACAGCCTCGACCGGCACCGCCAGCTCTTTCAGGGCCTGCTCGGCAGCGCCGAGCGATTCATAGGGCACCACCACATCGGCGTCGCCATGCACAAGAAGAACAGGCGGCCGGGCCGTGATTTCCTCGGCGAGGCTCTCGGCGGCCGCGAGCCGCCCCGAAAAACCAAGGATGGCAGCCGGCGCGGCCCTTCGGCGCAACCCGACATGCAACGCCATCATGCAACCCTGGCTGAAGCCAAACAGCGCCAGGTTGCTATCGTCCAGGCCGTGCGCCGCCAGGTGATGATCCAGGAAGGCGTCGATCGCCGGGGCCGCACCGCGCACACCGGCGGCGATATTCTCCGGCACCCAGTCAACCCGGCTGAACCATTGAAGACCGAACGGCACGTCATCGCATGATTGGGGCGCGTGCGGCGAAAGGAACAGCGCATCGGGGAACTCTTTGGCAAAGATCGGCGCCAACCCAATCAGATCATCCCCGTCGGCACCCCGACCATGCAAAAAAACGATCAGCTGGCGCGGCGCGCCGCCGGATGCCGGGCCAAAGCTCGGGCCGCTCAATAATGTTTCGTTCATCGCCTACCTCTCGCCATTCGTGCGTTCTTCAATCCGGACCATCATATCGCCTCGATGTGATAGGCGTGCCAAAGAAGTCGCGCCGCCGCACTCCGCCAGGGGCGCCAGCGTTCCGCCTCATCGCGCAACTGGCCCGGCGTCCAGCGCGTGCCATCGCCCAGATGGGTCCCCGCCGAGGCCACCAGCGCCAGATCGTCTGCCGGCATGATGTCAGTGCGCCCCAACGCGAACAGCAGATAGCATTCCGCGCTTTAGCGTCCGATTCCCTTGAGCTCGACCAGCGCCGCAATCGCCGTCTCGTCATCCTGTTTGCGCAGCGCGTCGAGTTTCAGCCCACCGGAGACCACCGCCTCGGCCAAGCCGCGCCCGTAGACGACTTTCTGGCGGCTCAGCCCGTGGGCCCGCAGGTCTTCGTCGTCCTGGACGATAAATGCAGCCGGGTCTTTGGTGATGCCGGCGACCTCCATCCGCTTCCAGATGGCTGCGGCCGCATGGGTCGACAATTGCTGCCCGACAATCACCCGCAACAGGGTCGTGAAACCGGGTGGTCGGGCGCGTGGGCCCGGCGTGCCGGCACGCTCCCACAGCTCACCCATGCGGGGATCGAGCGCCGCCAGTTCTCCCAGCCCCGCCTCTAGCCGTTTGCGTGTTTTCATCGCATCATCATCCCTGTAGACCCAGCGTTGGGCGCATGTCCCCATCGTTGAAACCAATTGTACGGCCAAGATCAACCCGGACACCGGATGAACCCCAGTTACATGAGCCCCGAATAACGTGAGTAACGATACCCCCGCCGAAAAGCTCATCACCCGGTTCGCCCCGTCGCCGACCGGCCTCCTGCACCTGGGCCACGCCTATTCGGCATTGTTCGCCGGTCGCCTCGCGACGTCGGCCGGCGGGCAGTTCATCCTGCGGATCGAGGACATCGATCCGGGACGCTGCCGCCCCGAGTTCGAGGACGCGATCATCGAGGATATGGCCTGGTTGGGGCTGGAGTGGCCACAGCCGGTCTGGCGTCAGTCGGAGCGGATGGATGTCTATGGTTCCGCGCTCGAGACATTGAACGGGATGGATCTGCTCTATCCCTGTTTTTGCACCCGCAAGGACATCGCGGCCGAGATCAGCCAGTCGGGTGCGGCGCCCCATCTGGGCCATGACGGCCCGGATGGCCCGGTCTATCCCGGCATCTGCAAATCCCTCGATGGTTCGACCCGCGCGGCACGGATCGCGGCCGGCGAACCCCATGCGCTGCGCCTCGATATGGATGCCGCCATCGCCCGTGCGGGCACTCTCACCTGGCACGACAGGTCACGCGGCGAACAAACTGCAGAGCCGGAAATTTTTGGCGACGTGGTGCTCGCCCGCAAGGACGTGGCCACGAGCTATCATCTGGCGGTCACGATCGACGATGCGGCCCAGGGCGTCACGCTGGTGACCCGTGGCAGCGATCTCTTCGCGGCGACCCATATCCATCGCCTGCTGCAGGCCCTGCTCGATCTCGACGTGCCGGAGTGGCACCACACGCCGCTGCTGGCGAACAGCGACGGCGAGCGGCTGGCCAAGCGCGACCGGGCGTTTACCTTGCAGGCGATGCGGGAAGCCGGGACGGACCCGGAGGAGATTTGGGCGATGGCGATTCGCCAGATCGCCCGCGGCGCCGCGAGCGCCAACGAACTGTAAATCAGGACTGGGGCCCCGTACTCAGGCGCCATATTCAAGCCCCCAACGTCAGGACCAGGCACGCAGGCCCTTAATCAACCGCACATAGTCGGGATGCTCGGGCGCGATAAGCCCGTGGCGGATCGCGAAGTCGATGAGCACAAGATTGACGTTGAATTTGAACTCGTCCGTTTCCTCAACCACCCGCAATGCCTGCTGGGCCGGCCATTTGACGAAACCACTGACCTCGCCGTCCTCGTTCACGGGCGTGAAGTCCGCCGGTAGCTCCAGATCATAGACAAACAGCATGTCGCGTCGCATGCCTCTCTCGGTGTCGAGCATGTAGGTGATCACGCCGGCCGGACGCGCCGTGCTGGCAACATCCTCCGGCACCGAGGCTTCTTCGGCAGCCTCCTTGATGACGTTCTCCGCCAGGGTCAGGCCAACCGGCAGTCCACCCGCGACCATATTGTCGAGCTTGCCCGGCGCCACCCCGCGGTTCTTCGAGCGGACCCCGATCCAGAGCTCGGGGCCAGCAGCGGTTTGCACATAGCCATTCACATGCACCCCGTACGAGATCACGCCGAAAGATTCGAGCCAGGCGCGGTCGATGCGCATTAGCCCTTCGCCGCCGAACTTCTCCGTCACCGAACAGAGTTCCTTGCGGTTGCGCGGCAACGCCTGTTGCACGACCAGCGCCGCCCCGGCCTCGGCCAGCGCCTTGGATCGCGATTCCACGTCATTCAGGCTTTCGAGGATATCGACGCTGTTGTCGGTGATCTCGAAATAATGGTCCCAGCGGGTCATCCGGGAGGCGACATTCTCCCCGACCCAGCCGACCTGACGGCCACCCACCCGAAACGGCATCTTGTCGTCAAAGGAATGGACGTTACACGTCTCGATATGATCGTAGAGCGACATCCTGAATTAACCGCGCCGGCCAGATTCAAGTGCGAATTGCGCGGCGCTTCTCGGACAGCAGAACCTGGGCGACACCAAATACTTCGCGCATCGCCGCCGCCATTTGCGTGGCGAGGGCGTGGTCGACTGCCCCGGATTCGATATCGATATCGACATAGGTCCCGCTCGTTTCTTCGCGCACACCATGCCACCGGTCAGGCACCAGGCCGCGCTTTGCCCAAAGTTCCATCAACCGCGGCATCATGCCCGGATCGGCGACAGCCCGGACCGAGAAACAGTGAACGGCGTTGGATTGCTCTTGGGATTGATTATGCGGGTAATTTTGTAACGACATTGTAAACGGACCTCATTTGAATTGACGTGGCATAGGCATGCGCTCCCGGCCGCCGCCCCGTTAGTCGGGCGTGCGCCGGGCCGTCAATTAGAATGGTCCGCAGTTCGTACATGGCGCGGAACCTACAAATCCGCGCCCGCAGGGTCAATGATCGCGTTGCTTCACACGTCCAGGGCCCTCGTCAGACGACGATCGGCTCGATATGATCGCGGCCATGAAAACGCTTTCCATTCTCCTCGCCATCGCGCTGGCCGGCGTCTTGCTGGTCCTGATCATCGGCCTCATCGCCATGGCGCGCGGCGGCGAATTCAACGCCAAATACGGCAACAAGCTGATGCGCGCACGCGTCGCACTTCAGGCGTTTGCGGTCGTGCTGTTCCTGCTGTTCGTCTTCGTGGCGAGCAAAGGCAGCTGACCATGGTCCAACTGACGAAAATCTATACCCGGGGCGGTGACAGTGGCGATACGTCACTGGGCTCCGGCGACCGGGTCGCCAAGCACGATCTGCGGGTCGCCGCCTACGGCACGGTGGACGAGGCCAACGGCGTGATCGGGCTCGCCCGGCTGCACACCGGCGACGACCCGGCGGCCGACGCGATGCTTCGGCGCATCCAGAACGATCTGTTCGATCTCGGGGCCGATCTCTGCACGCCGGAGGGCGACGCCCGCGCGGCCGCTAAGTCCGAGGGCGCACTGCGTATCGTTGCCGAGCAGGTCACGCGCCTCGAGGCGGAGATCGACGCAATCAACGAGGGCCTCGCCCCTCTCACCTCCTTCATCCTGCCCGGCGGCACCCCCGCCGCCGCGCATCTGCATGTGGCCCGCACGGTCGTGCGCCGCGCCGAGCGGCTGATGACCGAGCTCGCGACCAACGAGACCGTCAACGCTCAAGCCCTACAGTATGCAAACCGCCTGTCGGATCATCTGTTCGTGCTGGCCCGGCAGCTCAACGACGGCGGCAAGGCCGATATTCTGTGGGAGCCCGGCCAGACCCGGACCTGACCCGGCGCCCGCTGCGCTCACGGCCAGAATGCTCACACAATGAGCAACCTGTAGCCGTCAATTGACTCCATTCCGGCGGTTCGGCATGTTGCAGTGCGATAAACAACCAAACGCCATGGCGGACGGGGCTTTCACGCATCTTTCCAACACCGCCAAGACCATGGCCGCGAGGGGATAAACCCATGAAAATGCTGATCCCGGTCAAGCGGGTGATCGACTACAACGTCAAAGTGCGCGTCAAATCCGACGGCACCGGCGTCGAGACGTCCAACGTCAAAATGTCGATGAATCCGTTCGATGAAATCGCCGTCGAGGAGGCCGTGCGCCTGAAAGAGGCGGGTAAGGTCGAGGAGGTCATCGCCGTGTCCCTCGGCGTCGCCCAGTGCCAGGAGACGATCCGGACCGCACTCGCGATGGGTGCCGACCGGGGCATCCACGTGGCCAGCGACACCGATCTCGAGCCCCTGGCCGTCGCCAAGCTGCTCAAGGCGCTGGTCGAGCGCGAATCCCCCGAGCTGGTGATCCTCGGCAAACAGGCGATCGACGATGATTCCAACCAGACCGGGCAGATGCTTGCCGCCCTTCTAGGCTGGCCCCAGGCGACCTTCGCCTCCGAGATCGAGCTCGGTGACGGCACCGCCAAGGTGATCCGCGAGATCGACGGTGGCCTCGAGACCATCAACATCAACCTGCCGGCGATCGTCACCACCGATTTGCGCCTCAACGAGCCGCGCTACGCCTCCCTGCCGAACATCATGAAGGCGAAGAAAAAGCCGATCGACGAGCTGACGCCCGAAGATCTCGGTGTCGACGTGACGCCGCGCCTCGAGACACTCAAGGTCGATGAACCGCCCAAGCGCGAGGCCGGCGTGATGGTCGAGAGTGTCGCCGAACTCGTCGACAAACTGAAAAACGAAGCGAGGGTCATCTGATGGCTATTCTTGTCATTGCCGAACATGACAACGCAATCCTCAAGCCCGCGACCCTCAACACGGTCACGGCCGCGCGCCAGCTCTCGGACGCGGGTGCGGGGGATGTCACCATTCTGGTCGCCGGGTCCGGCTGCGCCGCTGTCGGTGAGGCCGCTGCGGCCGTCGAGGGCGTCGCCAAGATCCTCGTCGCCGACGATGCCGGGCTCGAACACGGGCTGGCGGAGAATCTCGCGAACCTGGTCACCGGCCTGGCCGGGGATTATTCCCACGTGCTCGCGCCGGCCACGACCTCGGGCAAGAACTTCATGCCCCGGGTCGCGGCCACGCTGGATCTGCAGCAGATCTCCGAGATCAGCGCCGTCGTCGATGCCGACACCTTCGTCCGGCCGATCTATGCCGGCAACGCGCTGGCCACGGTCAAATCCGCCGACGCGACCAAGATCATCACCGTGCGCATCACCACCTTCGACACCACGCCGGCGACCGGCGGCAGTGCCGCCGTTGAGGCCGTCGATCCTACAGCGGATTCGGGCCTGTCCCGCTTCGTCAGCCGCGCAGAATCCGGCGGCGACCGGCCCGAGCTGACCGCCGCACGGGTCGTCATATCGGGTGGCCGCGGCATGGCCTCGGGCGAAAACTACGCCCTGATCGAGCCGATCGCCGACAAGCTCGGGGCCGCGATGGGTGCCTCGCGCGCCGCGGTCGATGCGGGCTTCGTGCCGAATGACTGGCAAGTCGGCCAGACCGGCAAGGTCGTGGCGCCGGAACTGTACATCGCGATCGGGATTTCCGGTGCGATCCAGCATCTCGCCGGCATGAAGGATTCAAAAGTGATCGTTGCGATCAACAAGGACGAGGAAGCGCCGATCTTCCAGGTCGCCGACTATGGTCTGGTCGCCGACCTGTTCAAGGCACTGCCCGAGCTCGACGCCGAGCTTGAGAAGCAGGGCTGACACGGACGACCGGCAACACGAACCATCCAGGACAAATCAAAATGCTGAACAAGATAGGCGTCATTGGCGCCGGCCAGATGGGCAGCGGTATCGCCCATGTCTGCGCGCTGGCGGAGCATGACGTGGTCATCGTCGACATCGACGCGGCCGCACTCGAAAAATCCCTCGGCCGGATCGACGGCAACATGGACCGGCAGGTCAAGCGCACCCTGATTGCGGAAGAGGACAAGGCCGCGGCACTGGCGCGCATCGACACCGCCACGGGGCTCGACGCCCTGGGGGATTGTGATCTGGTGATCGAGGCCGCGACCGAGGACGAAGCCACGAAGGTCAAGATCTTCGAATCGCTGTGCCAGCACCTGAAGGACAGCGCGCTGATTGCGTCGAACACGTCGTCGATTTCGATCACGCGTCTGGCGACGGCCACCGACCGGCCGGAAAAATTCATGGGCATGCATTTCATGAACCCGGTGCCGATGATGAAGCTGGTCGAGCTGATCCGCGGCCTGGCGACCGACGATCACACCTTCACGCAGGTCCAGGAGCTGACGAAGAAGCTCGGCAAGACCGGCACCGTGTCGGAAGATTTCCCGGCCTTCATCGTCAACCGCATCCTGCTGCCGATGATCAACGAGGCGGTCTACACCCTGTATGAGGGCGTCGGAAACGTGGACTCGATCGACAAGTCCATGAAGCTCGGCGCCAACCACCCGATGGGCCCGTTCGAGCTGGCCGACTTCATCGGCCTCGACACCTGCCTGGCGGTCATGCAGGTGCTCTATGAAGGGCTGGCGGATTCGAAGTACCGCCCCTGCCCGCTGCTGGTGAAGTATGTCGAGGCGGGTTGGCTGGGTCGCAAGACCGGCCGCGGCTTCTACGACTATTCGGGCGACGAACCGGTGCCGACGCGGTAGTCCCCCGACATCACGGAACAAAAAAGGGCGCCCGCGGATCTCGCGGCGCCCTTTTTCTTTCAAGCTGTCAGTCCCGCCTAGCTGGCGTCGGCCTTCTCGACATACCAGTTGATCAGTTCGAGGGCCTCGGGTGAATCCCATTCGGCCGTGCCGACCAGCCGGCCCACTTCCATGCCGTCAGGCCCGATGAAGATTGTCGTCGGCAGCGACACCACGCCGATCGCACGGGAGAATTTCAGCCGCTCGTCGATGAAATTGTCGGGGAAATCGACCTTGAGTTTTTTCAGAAACCTATCGGTCTGCTTGAATCCGCCGCGATCCTGGCTGATCAGCACCACCTGTGCGTTCTCGCCGCCAAGCTCGGTATTGAGCCGTTCCAGCGAGGGCAGCTCACGAATACATGGCCCGCACCAGGTCGCCCAGAAGTTCAGGACCACGAACTTACCCTTGAACCGGTCGAGCGTGATCGGCCCGTCTTTCCGGGTCAGAACGGTCACATCGGGGACGGCCAGCGGCGGGTCCAACGGCTCGTAATTCTGGACTTGCCCCTCGATCGGCGGCCCGGAATCAGCGTCTGCGCCCGCAATCGCACCCACGGGGCCCCAGATCACAAGCGCGAGTGCGGCTGAGATGGTGAAGAGAAAAACTTTCATCCGGCGTATCATATCGTTAAACGTCGCTCCCAGTAATGCGAGCCCGAAAGCCATGAACTCGAACGACACACGCAAGCCAGCCAATGCGCAATGGGGTGGCCGATTCACCTCCGGACCGTCGGAGGTCATGGAACGCATCAATGCGTCCATCGGCTTTGACCAGCGCTTTTTCGCCCAGGATATTGCCGGGTCGCGCGCGCAT
>JABIVD010000050.1 GCA_018667335.1 Rhodospirillaceae bacterium | reverse complement strand
TCCAGTCGCCTCCTCGTCGGTTATATAGGGCAGTTGTGCCATCGTTTACTTCTCCTCACGTAAATCAACAAAATCGAATGATTGGGCGATCAACCGGCGGCTTTACCGGCCAACAACTTGCCCGTTGCCGTGGTGACATAGAGCGTCGCCATATCCGGGCCGCCAAAGGCGCAGCGGTTCGGCATATCGGCGAGAAGGTCATAAGTTTTCAAAAGCCGCCCGGCGGGTGAAAACACATAGATCAGCGGGCCGGGTCCGTTCTTAGCCCACCCGCCGCACGCGACGATGTTTCCATCCGCGTCGAGACACATTCCCTCGATACCACGCTGAGGGCCACGATGATCAGCGCCGAATGTGTGGAGCACGCTGTGGTTGCCAAGTGATCCGTCGCCATCGATCGGATAGGCACGCAACTCGCGCACATGGTCATGGTCCGGCTCGCCTTCGGCGATATACAGCGTCTTCTGATCCGCCGAGACGAGCACCGCCCGTGGAGCAACCGTATCGAAGGTCATGCGCTGCATGACCCAGGCACGGCGGTGATCACGCGCGACCCGCAACACCGACGCATGGTCGAGCGGCGGGAAGAATTGCGGCCCCTGTGCGAGGACCGGGCTGAACGGGTCTGTGAACCATATCCGCCCCTGACCGTCTACCGACAGGTCGCCGGGGTGATTGTGGTGCTTGCCGTCGAGCAAGGCATCGATTGCCGTCGAACTGCCATCGGGTAAAAATTCGATCAGCCGCCGGCTGGCTTCCTGGCCGCCATAGAGCTCCCCGTCGGGGCCGATCGCGAGACCACCCGTCCGGCTGGTGTATTTGCGGGCCTCGGTGACCTCACCGCTGGCCGGATCGAGGCGCATCAGGCGCTGTTCTTCGCGCAATGCAAACAGCACAGCCTCGCCGTCCCAGACGACACCGTTCGCCGGACTATCGAAAGGACCGGCCACAGTTTCGAATTTCATATCTTGTGTCATCGCCCGCCCCTCACCAAACCGCCACGCCGGGAACCCCGAGACGGGTCCGCACGACGGTGTGAAATGTCGTGATGTAGAACGACGTCCAGTCGCCGCCGCCCCAGGCGATATTTGTGCAATGTCCCGGGATCAGCAGACGGCCAATCAGATCACCGCTGGAATTGGTGACGTGAATGCCACCGGGACCGGTGCAATAGACGTTGTCATTGATGTCCACCTTCATGCCGTCCGCCACACCCTCTTCGCTGCCGGTCTGCTTGTGGAACAGCCGACCGGGCCCGACGCTGCCATCAGCATTGACGTCGAAGGCGCGGATTAGGCCCTGCTGTGTGTCGTTGACGTAGAGCAGTTTCTCGTCGGTCGAGAAGGCCAGCCCGTTGGGGTAGGCGCAATCGGCGATGGCGAGATGCACTTCACCGTCCGGGGTCAGGCAGTAGACGCCCTGTATATCAAGGTAGCGCTGCTGATCGTGCCCTTCCATGCCCGGAATAGACAAGGCGCCGGGCGGGTCGGTCCAGTAAATCGACCCATCCGAGCGCACGACGATGTCGTTGGGCCCGTTGAGCGGCTTGCCCTCAAACTGCGATGCCAGAACGGTGGTGGTCCCATCATGCTCCATGCGCCAGACGGAACGTGACGACCAGCCGGCAACCAGCAGACGACCGTCAAGGTCGAAGGTCATCCCGTTGGCATGGGCACTCGGGGCCATCAATTTGCGGCTGCCCACACCTGGCTGGTATTCCCAGATTGCGTTACCGATGATCTCGGTCCACAGGAACCTGCCTTCGCGCTTGTCCCAGACGGGACCCTCGCCGAAGTACAGATCGTGGGCAATGGTGTCGATCGAAGGCGGGTGATCGCCCAGGACCGCATCGAATTCCGGCGTAACCCGATCAACGTTCATTTCGATGCAAGGATAAATATTAAATGCTTTTGATCGTTGCGGGATGCGGTCATGTGTCCGGCCTGTTTGCGCGGTGCGAATGACCGCTGGCCCTGATGAAGTCCGCTTTGCCGGGTCCCATTCAGTCTAACGAGCTTGAATGCCCAGGCAGCACCTCGGGTTTTCCCGGTCGCGGCCCCGTTTGATCATCGTCGCCTGGGCCGCATCACAAAATTGCATGATTCAGGCGCAATCCGGCCTCGCTGACCTGCCGCAATAACGCAGACCAAGAGTTCGCCCTTACAGCTTGCCCTCACGAAGCAAATCAGCCAGCTGCGTGAAATTTGGCTGATCCGGCTTGTCCTGCGCAAACGCTGGATGGCGCTCAAGCCCTGCACCCTGTTGTGTACTTCCATGGTATGCATGGCAGGTGACACACGTGCTTGCGACGTCGGGGAAATCGTCGGCAGATCCATGACACTCCAGACATGTGCCCATGCTTGGCATCGCTACATCTGTGGCTTTCTCACTCTTGCCAACAGCATGACAGGTGCCGCATTTGGCGTCTTTCAAGTGATCTTTATGATCAAACCGTGCGCTGGAAAGCCAGTCATGGACAAAATCAACGTTCGCAATATCCCATTCCGCAGGT
>JABIVD010000058.1 GCA_018667335.1 Rhodospirillaceae bacterium | reverse complement strand
TAATATCGTTAAGAAATGGACTTGGAATTCCGCCAATTCGCTTTCTTATCGCAAGAATTCCTTAACCTGTGATGCTTAGTCTCGACACTCCACGAATTGGGGTGGAGACAGCCAAGTGCCGAGTTCAGAAAATAGCGATAATCCAGCCAAGCTTGCCAATTCCGCCCTCGTGCGGATGGTGGCGCAGGATATTCCGCCTACGCCGGAAAACTATACCGTCTGGTACACATATCTGAGCGGCAGAGACCCGGATATCGTGCACATGATCGACCAGATCCTGGGTGCGGGAACAACGTTCACCGAAGAACGCTGCACCGCGCTGTATCTGCGTTGCAAGGCGTTCACGGACAGTGAGCTTGAGGATGATCGCGAAGCGGCATTCGTCGATGCAAGCGCCAACCTTGGGAAATCCGTAGAAAGCGTCATGTCCCTGCTGGAAGAAGCCGGTGCGGGTGCCGCGCGTTACGGAGAAACACTGGCCGACGTTGGCGGCGCGCTTCGGGGTGTCGATGATGGTGATCGCGTTCGCCAGATCGTTTCGGACCTTGTCTCCGAGACCCAGCGCATGGCCGAGCAGAACCAGAGCGTGAATGAGCGTCTGGAGCAATCGAACCAGGAGATCGCGGAACTTGAGCAACGCATCACTGATGCGCGTCGCGAAGCGATGAGTGATTCACTCACAGGCTTGAACAACCGCCGGTCGTTTGATGAACAGCTACGCCGGGGTGCCGAGGATTCGGCGACTAACCAGACACCGCTGTCGCTGTTGATGCTGGATATCGATCATTTCAAAGCCTTCAACGACACCCACGGTCATCAACTCGGTGACGAGGTGTTGCGCCTGGTCGCGCGTTGCCTGACAGAATGCACGAAGGGTCGTGACATCGCCGCGCGCTACGGTGGCGAGGAGTTCGCGATCATCCTGCCCGATACGGATATCGAGGGTGCGATCGCCATTGCCGAACAGGTTCGTGAGACCGTGAACAACAAGAAGATAGTGCGCAAATCGACCGGGGAGTCACTGGGCGGAGTCAGCCTTTCCGGCGGTGTGGCACAATATATGGACGGAGAATCCCTCGAAGAGCTCATCGAGCGGGCGGATTCCGGGCTCTACAAAGCCAAAAACGACGGGCGCAACCGCATTGCCGTCATCGAGACGGAACCTGGCTTGCGCGTCGTCGGGGGCACCAATAGGGCATAGCTGCCATACGTAAGTCTCTGTGACGGCGTCGGAATCCCCATGCTACAACCGGTTGTCGGGTAGCCGTCTGGAGGGAACCCGTGCGTCCACCAATCATAGTACGAGCGCGGCTGAGCCTTCGTCGCATCCTGCGCAACGAACATCTGCTTTTGGCGGTTATGGCGCTCGTCGTGGGCGTGGCGGCGGCCTATGGCGCGCTGTTCTTTCGCCTCGCCATTGATTTCGTGCAGGAATTCGCCTTCGGTTTCGCACTCGATGAAACGATGCCGACGACCGAGACGCTCGCCTGGTGGCACATCATGTTGGTGCCTAGCGTCGGTGGTCTTCTGATTGGGGTGTTCCTGCATTTTGCGCATGGCGGCAATCGCCCCCATGCCATTGCCCACGTGATTGAGGCCTCCGCGCTGCGTGGCGGCAAGATGTCGCTGCGCGATGGTCTCGTTTCGGCAGTCGGCAACGCGGCCTCGCTCGGCGCCGGCGCATCGACGGGTCGTGAGGGGCCTTTGGTGCATCTTGGCGCAACCCTGGCTGCATGGATGTCCGATCGGTTGCGTCTCGACCGGTCTCAGTCGCGCACCCTGCTGGGGTGTGGCGTTGCCGCGGCGATCGGCTCGCTGTTCAACGCGCCTGTCGCGGGTGCCGTATTCGCGATCGAGCTGGTGGTCGGAAATCTGTCACTCAAGGCGGGTGCGCCGATTTTCATCGCGGCTGTTACCGGCACAGCGATTGGACGGTTCTACTTCGGATCGGAGCCCTCGTTCACGGTCCCGGATCATGAGTTGATCTCGCTCTGGGAGTTTCCGGCCTTCATTCTGCTCGGTGTTGCTTGCGCGGTCGTCGCGATTGGATTCATGCGCGGGATTTTTCTCATGGATGGGGTGGTGGCGCGCACGCCCATTCCGAAATGGCTGCAGCCGGCGATTGGCGGGATTGTTCTCGGCCTTATTGCCCTGCAGGTGCCCGAGGTTCTCGGCGTTGGTTTCCTGACAGCGGACGCCGCATTGCACGGTACGATCGCACTCGAGCTTCTGCTGGTGTTGATCATCGCCAAGATGGCGGCTGTCGCGATCAGCATGGGGTTCCGCTTCGGCGGCGGTGTGTTCTCTCCGTCGCTGATCCTCGGCGCCCTGGTGGGGGCGGCATTCGGGGTGGTCGCGGGAAGTGTGTTTCCCGACCAGTTTTCGGGCGTGCCCGCCTACGCGTTGATCGGCACTGGCGCTCTGGCCGGCGCGGTCATGGGTGCGCCACTCTCGACGATCTTCATTATATTTGAGCTCACGGGCTCGTCCGAGATGACCATCGCTGTGATGATCGCGACCGCAGTGGCATCGGTCCTGACCCATCAATTCTATGGGCGCTCGTTCTTCCATGTGCAGCTGAAGCGCCGCGGCCTGAATGTGTCGAGCGGCCATGACCAGGCGCTGCTCCAGGGGGTGTTGGTCGGCCGGGTGATGCATACCAATATGGTGACCGCCGACACCGACATTTCGCTGGATGCGCTGCACGGCAAGTTGCGGGAATCGCCGAATGGCGAGGTGTATGTGGTCGATGAACGCGGTGCGCTGCTTGGCATCATCAACTATGCGGATCTGAACAACGCTATCCTCGCACCGAGCAACGAGGATGCACCCGAGCGGGCAGGTGATATCGCACATGAAATGGGCAAGGTGTTGACGGTATCCGACAGCCTGGAAGAAGCTCAGCGACTACTCTCGGGCTCCGATCATGAGAATGTCGCGGTCGTATCGAACCGTGACGACATGATCTTGCGCGGTACACTGACGACCCTCGATGTCGCGCGCGCGCACAATGATGCGCTTTTAAATGTCCGGGCCGAAGAACATGCCTGACGACAAAGCGTTTCTCTCGATTCAATTCATTCGGGCTAGAGACTGGGGTCGAGATGTAGCCAGTTGTTGCGATCCATCGATTCAACCTCGATATCCTTGAGTGCACCCTCCGGGGTCAGGACGCGGACCGTTACGCTGTCGCCGGCGTCCCGATCGCGCCAGACAGCCCGGAAATATCCGGCCATGGTTCCCACGGGTGCGGCATCCACGGCGACGATCAGATCACCCGCGCGGACCCCGGCACGTGCGGCAGGACTATCGTCGGAGACCCCGTCGACGAACAGGCGGTCACGCAACTCGGATGTCCGGATCCCGAGCCAGGGGCGCGGTGCTGCGGCCCGGCGCCCCTGATCGACCATCTCGTCGAGGATCGGTTTGAGCTCGTCGATGGGGACAAACATGTTGCCGGCGACCGGCCGTTGGAAGACGGCGGCGTTCCCGACAAACAGCGAACCGATACCGATCAGCTTGCCGTCTGCATCGAACAGGCCCGCGCCGCTGAAATTCGGGTTGGGAGGCGAGGTGAAGATCGCGCTGTCGAGCAGATACTCCCACGCACCGACGAACTCACGCCGGTCGACGACGAAGACGCCCTGCGCGGATCCCGGGCCAAGCCGGTTGGCGATCAGGACCTGGGTGCTGACCCCCATATCTCCCGATGTGCCAAGGCCAACCGGTTGGAGACCGAGGTCGCTGGCAGCGCGGACCAGACCGAATCCGCTCTCATGGTCATAGGCCACGAAGGAGGCGGGAATGCGCCGGCCATCCACGAGCGTGATATCGATTTCGATCGCCTCGAGGATCAGATAGCCGATCGTTAGCACCAGGCCATCATCGGAGATCACCACACCACTGCCCTCGCGCTGTGTGCCGAGTGTGCCAGCGGTGCGCGCCGTGCCCGGGATTCGGGTGTCGATCCCGACCACGGCCTCGAGAACCTCCTGGGGGCCCGATGATGTCCCGGATTGTGCATTTGCGCCGGGGACGGCTAGAAGCAACAACGCTGCAAGCGTGGCGATCGTGGCAAACATTGCGATGCGGCCGATGTGTGACGTTGCAGTTTGGAAACGGTGCTTGGCGAGGATGGTCATGTTGCATTCCAATCGTGCCAGGAGCTTGTCCGGGTGCGAATGTTATCACCTGATTGAGTCGCTGCGCGCCGGATCACGCGAAATTCAACCGGCGGTCGGCCCCCACGACTCATCGTTTTGCCGTGATATAATCAACGGCTCAAATGTCTGATCCATTCCACATCGAAGAACCGCAGAATTTAGGGGTTTCTGGTGCGTCCGCGGTCGCAGAAGCAGCACCCGCCCCATATTTGACGCAGCTCAACAGCCCGCAGCGCGAGGCCGTCGAGGCGCTCGACGGGCCGGTGCTGGTGCTGGCGGGTGCCGGAACCGGCAAGACGCGCGTTTTGACGACGCGTCTCGCCCATCTGCTGCGCCGCGGCCATGCGCGGCCCTATCAGGTGCTTGCGGTTACCTTTACCAACAGGGCCGCCCGCGAAATGCGTGAGCGTGTCGGCGGACTGGTCGGCGGTCCCGCAGAGGCGATCTGGCTCGGGACGTTCCATGCGCTCGGGGCCCGGATCGTGCGCCGCCACGCGGAACTCGTCGGCCTGCAGAGCAATTTCACGATCCTCGACGCCGACGACCAGGTGCGCCTGCTCAAGCAACTCCTGGCGGCCGAGAATATCGACGACAAGCGCTGGCCCGCGCGCGTGCTTATGGGAGTGATCCAGCGCTGGAAGGACCGCGCCCTGACCCCGGACAAGGTCTCTGCCGCTGACGCCGGTGATCTGGCAGGCGGGCGCCTGATCGATCTCTATCGCGATTATCAGGATCGCCTGAAGACCCTCAACGCCGCCGATTTCGGTGACCTGTTACTGCACAATCTGACGATCTTCGGCGAAAATCCTGAAGTGCTCGCCGAGTATCAGGAGCGATTCCAATACATCCTGGTGGACGAATATCAGGACACCAACGTGGCCCAGTATCTGTGGCTCCGGTTGCTGGCCCAGAAGCATCAGAACATCGCCTGTGTTGGCGACGACGACCAGTCGATTTATGCCTGGCGCGGCGCTGAGGTCGGGAACATCCTGCGTTTCGAGGAAGATTTCCCCGGTGCCAAAGTCGTCCGCCTGGAGCAAAACTACCGCTCGACCGGCCCTATTTTGGGCGCGGCGTCGGGGCTGATCACGCGCAACGAGGGCCGGCTCGGAAAGACATTGTGGACCGAGGCCGACGGCGGCGAGAAGGTCCGCATCCGCGGCGTGTGGGACGGCGAGGAAGAGGCGCGCACGGTCTCGGACCGGATCGAGAGTATTCAGCGCAATGGCCGCGACGGGAAACCCGTCGCCCTCAACGAGATCGCCATCCTTGTGCGCGCCGGATTTCAGACCCGCGAGTTCGAGGAACGGTTCCTCACCCTGGGGCTGCCCTACCGGGTGGTCGGCGGCCCGCGTTTCTACGAGCGCCAGGAATTGCGCGACGCGCTCGCCTATTTGCGGGTGATCCAGCAGCCGGACGACGATCTGGCCTTCGAGCGCATCGTCAACAGGCCCAAGCGCGGTATCGGGAATACCACGGTTCAGACGCTGCATGTGGCGGCGCGGGCGACGGGAACAAGTCTCTATCGGGCGGCAGCAGAACTGGTGACGACCGATGAGTTGCGCCCGAATACCCGCAGTTCGCTCGGGAACCTGATTGCCGATTTCGAGCGCTGGCGCGCGCTGTCGGGAGACGGCCGCGAGGGGCTCGCCCATTCGGAGCTGGCCGAAATGGTGCTCGACGAGAGCGGCTATACCGAGATGCTGATGAACGACAAGTCGCCCGAGGCGCCCGGTCGGCTGGAAAACCTCAAGGAACTCGTCGTCGCGATGGAGGAATTCGAAAATCTCACCGGGTTCCTCGAACATGTCTCTCTGGTGATGGAGAACACCGAAGCGGCCGGCAGTGACCTCGTCAATATCATGACCCTGCATTCGGCCAAGGGGCTGGAATTCGACACGGTGTTTCTGCCGGGCTGGGAGGAGGGCCTGTTCCCCCATCAGCGCAATATGGACGAGAACGGCCTCGCCGGTTTGGAAGAGGAACGTCGCCTCGCCTATGTGGGCCTGACCCGCGCCAAACGCGAGGCGACGATCCTGTTTGCCGCGAACCGGCGCGTGCACGGTCAGTGGCAGTCGGCGATCCCGTCGCGTTTCGTCGATGAATTGCCCCCGGAACATGTCGATGTCGACAGCGAACCCGGCGTGTATGCAGGCAATCAGGATATGGGCGGATTTGGCCGCGGGCGCGCGCTCGGCTATGGCGGTGGGCAATCCCGCGCCCCGAAACGCGACATGGAAGCGAGCCTAATTCACGCCGACCCGCAGGGTTTCGGCATCGGAGAGCGGGTGTTTCACCAGAAGTTCGGCTACGGGCGGATCACCGCGATCGATGCCAACAAGCTCGCCATTGCGTTCGAGAAGGCCGGCGACAAGAAGGTGCTCGACAGCTTCGTTGTACCCGCCGACGCGGCCTAGGACGCGCACGTGGCAGGCAACACCGCCTGGAAGATCGAACTCTTCGTGCCGTCCGCGGCACATGATGAATTTTCCGACACGCTGGAACTCTTCGCAGACGTGATCAGCCTGTTCCCGATCGAGGGAACAGGCGAGACGCGGATCTCCGGCTATGGCAGCGAGGCGCCGGACGAGACCGCCCTGACCGCAGCGCTGGCGGACACCGCGCGACGCCTGGGGACCGACGTTCCTACGGGTGATGTCGTCTTGCTACCGGACGTGGACTGGGTCGCCGAGAACCAGGCGAGCTTCGCCCCGGTGAGGGCCGGACGTTTCTACATTCATGATTCCGACCATATGGATCCGCCGCCGGCCGGCACTGTGCCTATTCGTGTGGATGCGGCGACGGCCTTCGGCACGGGCCATCACGGCACCACGCGTGGCTGCCTGGAAGCGCTCGACCGGGTGATCCGGTCCGGGGTCGCCGCGGCGCCTGTCCTCGATCTCGGCTGCGGCACCGGCATCCTGGGAATCGCCGCCGCCAAGGCCATGCGGGCGCGCGTGATCGGATCGGACATTGATCCGATCGCCGTCGCCAAGGCGCGCGAGAATGTCCGTGTGAACGGCGTGTCGGCCTTTATGCGGACCTATGAGAGCCGGGGGCTCGATGCGGTGATGGTGCGCCGACACGGGCCGTTCGGCCTGGTGCTGGCCAATATCCTCGCGCGGCCGCTGGAGCGGCTCGCACCGTTGATTGCTGCGCATCGTGCATCGGGCGCACCGGTAATCCTCTCGGGTCTGCTCCGCACCCAGGAGCCACAGGTCATCGCGGCGTACAGGCGCGCGGGGTTGCACCTGCGCGCGCGCATACATCACGATGAATGGTCGACGCTTATTTGTGGTTAGCGGAGCAGGTTCAGAAAGAGGCTAGGCCGCACGCGCGCCGGCCGCGCTGCGCCGATCTTCACGGATCATATCCGCCGCCTTTTCCGCGATCATGATCACGGGCGAATTCGTGTTGCCGCTGGTGATGGTCGGCATGACCGAGGCATCGACGACCCGAAGTCCTTCAATGCCGTGCACACGAAGCCGGTCATCGACGACCGACCCGGGATCTTGACCCATCTTGGCGGTCCCGACCGGGTGGAAGATGGTGGTCGCGATGTCGCCGGCCGCTTTGGCCAGTTCGGCGTCGCTTGCGATCTCGGGGCCGGGTTTGAACTCTTCGGGGGCGTACTTTGCCATGGGTGACTGGGCCACGATGTTGCGGGTGAGCCGGATTGCCTCGACCGCGACCCGCCGGTCGGCTTCCGTCGAGAGATAGTTGGGCCGGATCGACGGCTTGTCGCCGGCCTTGCCGCTCTTGATGTGGACCGAACCGCGGCTCTCGGGCCGCAGGTTGCAGACGCTCGCGGTGAAGGCCGGGAAGGGGTGCAGCGGCTCGCCGAACTTCTCAAGGGTGAGCGGCTGCACATGATATTGCAGGTTCGGGAATTCGAGCGACGGGTCCGATTTGGCGAACGCGCCGAGCTGGGACGGTGCCATCGACATGGGACCCGAGCGCTTGAACAGATACTCCAGCGCGATACCCGCCTTTCCGAGGAGTTTGTTCGCCCGCTCGTTCAGGGTTTTGACGCCCGTAACCTTGTAGGCGCAGCGGACCTGCAGATGGTCCTGCAAATTCTCGCCGACCCCAGGCAGCGCATGCACCGTCTCGATTCCGTGGGCACCCAGAACATCGGGATTGCCGATGCCGGATAGTTCGAGGATCTGCGGGCTGCCGATGGAGCCGGCCGACAGGATCAATTCACCGTCGATCTGTACCGATGCGGGTGCACCCTTGAGGCGCAGCGCCAGGCCCATGACCTTGCGCCCTTCGAGCTGAATCTTGTCTACCTCGGCATGGGTCAGGACAGTCAGATTGCTGCGGTTGCGCGCGGGCTTGAGGAAGGCGCGCGACGTGCTCCAGCGCATGCCCGTGCGCTGGTTGACATGGAAGTAGCCGCAGCCGTGATTGTCGCCCCGGTTGAAGTCATTGGTCTTGGGAATGCCCACCTGCGCGGCAGCCTCCTGGAACGCGTCGAGCACCTCCCAGGACAGGCGCTGGTTCTCGACCCGCCACTCGCCGCCGCTCTCATGCACTTCGTCGGTTGGCACCGCCGCCTGGTCTTCCGACTTCATGAAGTAGGGCAGCACATCATCCCAGCCCCAGCCGGTGTTGCCGAGCTGACGCCACTGGTCATAGTCGCGGGACTGGCCGCGCATGTAGATCATGCCGTTGATCGACGAACAGCCGCCCAGCACGCGACCGCGCGGATAGGCCAGCGCGCGTCCGTTCAGGCCTTCCTCTGCCTCGGTGCTGAACATCCAGTCCGTGCGCGGATTGTTCATGCAGTACAGGTAGCCGACGGGTATGTGGATCCAGAAGTAATTGTCCTTGCCGCCCGCCTCGAGGAGCAGGACGGATACATCCGGGTCGGCGGACAGGCGGTTGGCAAGGACGCAGCCGGCCGAACCCGCGCCAACAATCACATAGTCGAAGGAACCTAGATCTTGCATGGGGCCTTCCAGGCTATTCGATCTCGACCAGAAGGCCGTTGTCATCGACCTCCAGGCCGGTCTTGCGGGCGGCATCGATCACCGACGGATGCCAGTGCACCTTGCCGGTGTCCGGCCCGCCGACGATGAATTGCAGTGTGGCCGGCTTGTCGGACACGTTCTTGAAGCCGCGGTAGATGCCGATTGGGACGGAGACGGTATCGCCGGCCTCAAGGAAAACCTCGCGCTCTTCCTCGCCATCGCGCCAGTATATCGACCATTTCCCGTCGAGCGGCATGAAGACCTCTTCGGTCTCGTGCCAGTGCAGCGCCGCGCCACAGCCGGGATCGCATTTGGCAAAGCCGTGGGCAAAGCCATGGGCGTTGCCGAGTTTCGGTGCCAGATCCGGGTCAGCCTCATTCTCGGTCACGCCGAGGCCGCACAGGTTGATCATCTCGCGTTCATGGCCGGGAATACGCTGGTCCATGAAGCAAAGGCCGCTGCCCTTGATCTCGTTGAAGCGGGCGGTGCATGCCTCCATGTCGGCGATGCTGATGCTGGGTCCTGGCGGCGGATCAACGCGTGTCATGATGTCTCGTCCCTCTGTTTGTTTTCCGGTCGTGTTTTCCGATGCGAGGATAGCGCGGCAGCACGGAATTGTCTTCCGGTGGGGCCTCGCGTAGCTTCGCGGCCATGAACGCCAAATCTCCGAGCCAACGCCTGTCGGCCCTCCGCGACAAAATTGCGGAACAGGGCCTCGACGGGTTCGTGGTGCCCCATTCCGACGCCCACCAGAACGAGTTTCTGCCGCCGGATGCCGAGCGTCTGTCCTGGCTGACCGGGTTTACGGGCTCCGCGGGTACGGCGGTGGTGTTGGCGGACCGGGCGGCGATGTTTGTTGATGGTCGCTACACGCTTCAGGTGCGCGACCAGGTCGACGGGGCGTTGTACGAGTTCCATCATCTGATCGAAGCGCCGGTGGCCGACTGGCTTGGTGGGGTTCTTCGTCAGGGCATGCGTCTCGGTGTCGACCCGTGGCTGCACACGCAGGCCGGCGTGCAACGTTTGCGCAATTCAGCCGAGGCCGCCGGTGTGGCTCTCATCTTGGTCGAGACAAACCCGGTGGATGCAGTGTGGGACGACCAGCCGCCGCCGCCGTCTGCACCCGCTGTGCCGCATGATGAGCAGTTTGCCGGTCGCAGCAGCGCCCACAAGCGCAGGTCGCTTGGTGAGGCGCTGGCGCAGGAGGAGCTGGACGCTGCGGTGCTGACACAGCCGGATTCCATTGCCTGGCTGCTCAATGTGCGTGGCGGCGATGTAGCTCACACGCCGCTGGCCCTTAGTTTTGCGATCCTGGATGCCGATGGAACGGTTGATTGGTTTGTCGCACCCGAGAAACGATCCGATGCGCTGATCGCGCATCTCGGCAGCGAAGTCGAGATGCGTGATCCCGAGGCCTTTGCCGGGGCGTTGGATGGGCTCAAGGACCGGCGGGTTCTGGTGGCCCCGGACAGCGCCGCGGCGTGGATATTTGACCGTCTGACACGGGCCGGTGCCGTGGTCCTGCGCGGCAACGACCCGGTGACCCTTTCCAAGGCCATCAAGAACGAGACGGAGCTCGCCGGGACACGTGCGGCGCATTTGCGCGACGGGGCCGCGCTCTCGCGGTTCTTGCATTGGCTGTCCGAAGTGGCCCCGTCGGGCGACGTCGATGAGTTGTCCGCCGCGGCAAGATTGCTGGAATTCCGGGAAACCGGCGAACATTTCCGCGATCTGAGCTTCGGCACGATCTCGGGCGCCGGGCCGAATGGGGCGATTGTGCATTATCGCGTCACGCCAGAGACCAACCGGGCTTTGGCGCCGGGAGATCTCTATCTGGTGGATTCAGGCGCTCAGTATCTCGACGGGACGACCGACGTGACGCGGACGGTTGCTGTCGGCACGCCGTCCGATGAGATGCGTGACCGGTTTACCCGGGTTCTCAAGGGGCACATCGCCATCGCGACTGCGCGTTTCCCGGCCGGGACCAGCGGTGCGCAGCTCGACAGTTATGCCCGGCAGGCGCTGTGGCAGGTGGGGCTCGACTTCGATCATGGTACGGGCCATGGGGTGGGGAGTTATCTCGGCGTTCATGAAGGGCCGCAGCGCATCGCGAAGACCGGGTCGTCGATACCCCTGCAGCCGGGAATGATCGTTTCGAACGAGCCCGGTTACTACAAAGAGGGAGCCTTCGGGATTCGCATTGAGAATCTGCTGGCCGTGACCCAGCCGGGCGACATTTCCGGCGGCGAGCGCCCGATGCTCGGTTTCGAAACGCTGACACTGGCACCCATAGATCGCAGCCTGATCACCTCGAGTTTGTTGACCGCTGACGAGCGCGCCTGGATGAACGCCTATCATGCGCGGGTCGCCGCAGAGATCGGTCCGATGCTCGATGGCGATGCGCTGGCTTGGCTTGCGGAGGTAACGCGGCCGCTAGATTCGAATTGAGCGTGTCCGAAATCGCGTTAAGCTGTCGGCTGCGTGAATTGCGCCGTTAGAGCGACTGCATAGAGGGGGAGACCATGGCCGAAAGAAAAGTGATTGTGACCATTGCGCCGACGGGCGGAATGGCGAGCAAGGAACAGAATCCCAATATCCCGACTCAGCCGCAGGAGATCGCGGATGACGTCTATCGTTGCTACGAAGCCGGCGCGTCCGTTGTTGCGGTGCATGCCCGCCGGCCCGATGACCAGGCGACCTGCAATCCCGCGATCTACCGGGACATCAACGAACGCATTCGCGACAAGTGCGACATCATCCTGAACAACTCCACGGGCGGTGGTATCAACGGCGACATGATCAAGGAATCGACGGACGGGTTCCTCGAACTGTCCTGGGAAGAGCGCCTCAAGGGCATGGAGGGCGGGGCTGAGATGTGCACCCTCGATCCGACGACGATCGTCGCGACATTCGAAGGCCGCGAGATCATCATGAACACGTCGCCCGAGCGTTGCCGCGAGCTTGCCACGAAGATGCAAGACAAGGGCATCAAGCCCGAATGGGAGGTGTTCAGCCCGACCCATCTGCTGCAGGACGTGATGAGCCTGCTCAAGGCGGGCCTCGATGAGCCTCCCTATTTCATCAATTTCGTGCTCGGCGCGGATCGCGGCTTCCAGGGCGCGATGCCATATTCGCCCAAGATCCTTCAGGCGATGGTCGATCTGATCCCCGAGGGCGCGAACTTCAACGTCAGTGCCATCGGCCCGTCGCAGCTCAATGCCGCGCTGCTGTCGCTCCTGCTCGGCGGCCACGTCCGCGTCGGCCTCGAAGACAACCTGTATTACGAGCGCGGCGTGCTGGCGAACAACGTGCAGCTGGTCGAGCGGATCGTTCGCATCATCCGCGAATTGGGCATGGAGCCGGCGACACCTGAGGAAGCCCGCGAGATTATGGGGCTGAAGCCGCTGGCAGCGTAGTCGCGGGGCACCGCGGGGATTATTTGATATGCGGATTGCCATTATTGGCGGGGGGCCTGCCGGGCTCTACTTTGCGACCCTTTGGAAGAAGCGCCATCCCGACGCGCAGGTGCACGTCTACGAGCAAAATCCGGCGGATGCCACGTTCGGTTTCGGCGTGGTGTTCTCGGACCGGGCGCTGGAGTTTTTGCGTGGGGACGATCCCGAAACCCACGATCTGATCACGCCCGCCATGGAGACGTGGCAGGACATGACGCTCATCCATCGCGGCGAGACCGTCACGATCGACGGGGTCGGGTTTTCCTCGATCGGCCGCCTGAAACTCCTGCAGTTGATGCAGGAACGCGCGCTCGCGGTGGGTGCCGAACTGCACTTCGAGACTGTGCTACGGAGCGTTGATGATCTGCCCGAGGCGGATCTCATCATCGCCGCCGACGGGATCAACTCGATCGTGCGCCGGAGCTACGAGGGCGACTTCCAGACGTCCCTGTCCTATCTGCCCAACAAATTCGCCTGGTACGGGGTGGAGACGCCTTTTAACTCGCTGACCCAGACCTTCATCGAGACCGAGTACGGCCCCGTCAACGCCCACCACTACCGCTATACGCCGGAGATGAGCACATTCCTGGTGGAGTGTGAACGCGAGACCTGGGAACGGGCGGGTTTCGCCACGATGAGCGACGAAGCTTCGCGTGTGTTGTGCTCGGAACTGTTCGCGGACACCCTGCGGGGCAAGCCGCTGATCTCAAACAATTCAAGCTGGCGCAACTTCCCGCAATTGTGGAGCGACCGCTGGTCCCATCTGAACATGGTGCTGGTCGGCGATGCGCTTCATACGGCGCATTTCTCCATCGGGTCGGGTACCCGCCTGGCGATGGAGGATGTGATTGCGCTCGTTGGGGCGCTCGAGGCCGAACCCGGCGATATCCGCGCCGCACTGACGCGTTACGAGGCCGAACGGCGGCCCATCGTCGAGAAGATCGTCGCCGCCGCGACCAAGAGCGCGCGTTGGTATGAGGATTTCGCCGCGCACATGCAGCTGACACCGCAGGAATTCGGCTACAGCTACATGACCCGCTCGGGTCGTGTGGACGATGATCGCCTGCGGCAGCTGGCGCCGAACTTCATGGCAGACTATGAGGCGGCGAAGGCTTAGCTGTCGCTCGTCCCAGCTGTTTCCTTCTAGCCCGAGACCATTTCGATCCAGCCGTCCTCATCGATGGTCTGGATGCCCAGCTCGGCCGCCTTCTTCGCTTTTGAGCCTGCGCCGGGGCCCGCGACCACCAGATCCGTTTTGCTTGAGACCGACCCTGAGACCTTGGCGCCCAATGCCTCGGCGCGTGACTTGGCCTCCGAGCGGGTCATCTTCTCCAGCGTGCCTGTGAAGACAATCGTCTTCCCGGCGAGCTCGGAATCGCTTTCGGGTTGTTCGAACGGCTGAATGTCGAGCAGCGCGTCGAGGTCGTCGAGCACCTGGCGGTTATGGTCTTCATGCACGAAGGCGAGCAGGTCCTTGGCGACGGACTCGCCAATCCCGTCGATATTGAGGAGATCGGCGTAGGCATCACCCTCTCGGTCTTGGGCCGCCGCCATAGCCGTACGCCAGTCCGACAGGCTGCCATAGGTCCGTGCTAGCAGCCGGGCTGTCGCCTGGCCCACCTGGCGTATGCCCAGTGCATAGATGAAGCGGTCCAGAGAGACGTTCCGTCGTTCGTCGATCGCCTGGAGCAGATTGTCCACGGATTGTTCGCCCCAGCCTTCGCGCTCCAGCAGCGCCGCCTTGTGATTCTTCTCGAGGCGAAAGATGTCCGCGGGGTTGGCCAGCAGGCCATCGGCGTGCAGCGCGGTCACGTTCTTCGCACCCAGCCCTTCGATGTCGAACGCGTTGCGTGACACGAAATGCTTGAGCCGCTCCACGGCCTGGGCAGGGCAGATCAGGCCGCCGGTGCAGCGCCGGACGGCCTCGTCCTCGTCGCGTACGGCCTCCGAGCCGCAGACCGGGCAGTGATCGGGGAACACAAATGCCTTCGCGTCCCCGGGGCGTTTCTCTGCGATGGCGCGGACCACCTGCGGGATCACGTCGCCGGCCCGCTGAATGATCACCGTGTCGCCGGCCCGGACATCCTTGCGATTGATCTCGTCTTCATTGTGCAGGGTCGCGTTTGAAACGACCACGCCGCCGACGGTCACCGGCTCCAGACGGGCGACCGGGGTGAGGGCGCCGGTGCGCCCGACCTGGATGTCGATCTCCCGCAGGATCGTCGTGGCCTGCTCGGCCGGGAACTTGTGGGCGATGGCCCAGCGCGGGGCGCGGCTGACGAAGCCCAGCCGTTGCTGGAAGTCCAGGCGGTTCACCTTGTAGACGATGCCGTCGATGTCGTAGTCGAGCGTCGGGCGTTGGTCGGACATCGCGGCGTAGTTTTCGATGATCTCGTCCAGGCTGGCACAAATCCGCGATAGCGGGTTCTTTTCGAAGCCCCAGGTCTCGACCCGATCCAGAAACCCCCACTGGGTCTCGGCGACATCCGCGCTCATCTCGCCCCAGGCATAGGCAAACATGCGCAAGGGACGTTTGGCGGTGACCGACGTGTCGAGCTGGCGCAGGCTGCCGGCGGCGGCATTGCGCGGATTGGCGAATATCTTCGCGCCTTCGGCCTCCTGATTTTCGTTGAGTGCGCGGAAGGCGGAACGGGGGAGATAGACCTCGCCACGAATTTCGACGATGTCGGGCGCGTCTCCGTGGAGCGTGTCCGGGATGTCATTGATCGTGCGCAGGTTCGCGGTGATGTCCTCACCCTCGTTGCCGTCGCCACGCGTGGCGCCCCGCACGAAGGTACCGCCCTCGTATCGCAGGGACACCGAAAGGCCGTCGATCTTGGGTTCGGCGACGATCTCCAGCGCGTCATCGGCATCGAGACTGAGGAAACGCCGGATACGGGTCAGGAACTCCCCGACATCCTCTTCCCCGAACGCGTTGCCGAGAGACAGCATCGGCACCGTGTGGCGAACCTTGGCGAAGCCCTGGGCCGCTTCGGCACCAACCGCCTGGCTGGGGCTGTCTTCGGTCGCCAGATCCGGATGCGCGGCCTCGAGTTCCAGCAGGCGCCGGAACAGTGCGTCAAATTCCGCATCGGATACAACCGGCGCGTCTTTCTGATGATACGAAACATTGTGCGCGCGGATTTCCTCGGCCAGGCGCGCGTGTTCCGCACCGGCGTTCGCCGGTGACAGGGTTTCGGGGTCGGTGTGCGTTTGGTCGGTCATTTCGCTCAATTTAGGGCCGTCTGTCGATTCAGGCACGTCCGGGGGTAGGCAGCCAGCCCGTGCCGGGGAGACTATGGCAGGTTGCGATCGCGTCTCCGGTTGGGCAATCCGCCGGCCATCATGCCGACGACGACCAGAGTGACTCCACCCGCAGCGATACCGCTTAGCGGCTCTCCCAGCACATACCAGGCGATCAATGCGACTGCAGCAGGGACGACGGCAACAGCTGTCGCCGTCGGTATCGCGCCTAGAGCTGCCACCGCGCGCGGATATCCCACTGTGGAGCCCATGAACACAATCAGGCCCTGGAAGACCCATTGCGCCGTGATTTCTTCCCACGAAGCCTCCAGCAAGCCCGAGGGCAGGAATAGCAACTGGATCGGCGTGTAGATGGCGAACGTGAATGTGGCCACGATGGCGGCGCTCCGCAGGGGCATGACGTTCCATTTGCGTACCAGAACACCGAACAATGACCAGGATGCGGCGCCGACGAAGAAGGACAGGTCGCCCACCCATTCATTGGGCGCGCCGCTTTCGGAAGCATCGAGGACCAGGAACATCGCGCCCGCGAAGATCATCGTCACCGAAATTACCCGCCACGTCCCCATACGTTCGTTGATCAACCACCAGGCAAGGGGGGCGGTGAACAGGGGCAGGGTTCCGGCAAGGATCGTCGCGCCATGGGCGGCCGGCGCGAACATGTAACCGCCAAAGGCAAAGACCGAGAATCCGGGCCCGGCTGTGAGCGCTATCAGCAGTGCCTGCCAGAAGCTGATGCCGCCAAGGCCGTATTTGAGCAGCCAGGGAAAGAAAATAATTCCGGCGACGCAGACCCGCAGGGTTGTCAGATCAAACGGCGTCAGAGTGAACTGAACGGACAGCCGTCCCGACAGGTGAAACGCCGACCAGATGATGATGATCGCGCTAACCCAGAGGATCCCGATCATGCGTTCGCGATGTAGCGGAGTCATTCGGCAGTGTTGCTCAGGCGGGCACTTCGGAGAGCGTGCTTTCGCGGTCCATGAGTTTGTCGGCTGCGGCGCGCGCTTCGTCCGTGATGTCGGCGCCTGACAGCATGCGGGCGATTTCCTCGCGCCGCTCCTCGGCGTCCAGCCTTGCGACATCCGTCGTCACGGTCCTGGCGGATGCCTTGCCGCTGGTACGTTTCTCGACCCGTAGATGCTCACCGGCCGCCGCCGCCACCTGTGGGCTGTGCGTGACCACCAGGATCTGCTGCTCCAGGCCCGACCCGGCGAGTTCCGCCAGCCGCTCACCCACCGCCGCCGCCGTGGCGCCGCCGATACCTGTGTCGACCTCATCGAACACGATGGTGCCCGCGCCCGAGGTGCCCGCGAGCACGACCTTGAGGGCCAGCATGAACCGGCTCAATTCGCCGCCTGATGCGATCCGGCCCAATGGTCCGGGCGTGGCGCCAGGGTTGGTCGAGACATTGAATGCGACGGCATCGATGCCATGTTCGACCCAGTCGGCCTCGTCCAGCGGCGTTACGCTGGTGGCCAGGGTCGCATTGTCGAGTTTCAGGGGCGGGAATTCCTTGGCGATCCGCGTGTCGAGCTTGCGGGCCGCTTTCTGGCGCGTCTGGGACAGGCTTTCGGCGACCTCGCAGTAGCCGCGCCGTGCCGCCTCGACATTCTTTGCCAGCGTGTCGAGATGGTCGTCACGCCCATCGATTGCCGCGAGCTGTGACGCGAGGCTCTCACGCAACACCGGTAGTTCGTCGGCGGGCACCTGGTGCCGGCGCGCAGCAGCCAGAATGGCGAACAGGCGTTCCTCGACGGCCTCAACCTCTCCGGTGTCTGTGTCGAGTGCGTGGGCGACAGAGTTGAGTTCCTGTATCGCCTCGGCGAGTTCGGCACTGCTTTTGTCGATCGCGGCGATGACCGGTGCCAGGCGACCGCCGGAAATATCGTCATCACGCTCCAGGCGGCCCGCGGCCCGTTGGAGCATCGTCTCGGCACCGTTCTCTCCGGTCAGGGCATCAGACGCTTCGTTGAGCGTCTCAATCAGTCGTCCGGCGTTCTGGAGCAGTTGCCGCCGGGAGGACAACTCGGTCTCTTCGCCGACTTGTGCTTCCAACTGGTCGAGTTCCTCGAGCGCGGCGCGCAGTTCATCGGCCTTGTCTGCGGACGCGGAGAGCGCCTGATGCGCCTCATTGTGCCTGGCGACAGCGTCGCGCCATGCGTGAAACCGCTCGGCGACGCGTTTGCGGGCTGTGCTGCTGTCGGCGAATGCATCGAGTGCGCGGCGCTGATTGGCGGGTTCTGCGAGCGAGAATCGTTCGAACTGACCATGAATCTCAACCAGGGAATCGCCGATCTGGCGCAGCAGGCCGATGCTGATTGGTTGATCATTTAAAAATGCGCGGCTACGGCCTTCGGCGCCGACCGTCCGGCGGAGAATGAGCTCTTCTCCGGGATCGATCTCGATGCCGTGTGTGTCGAACAGGTCTTCGAGGCCTGCGGCGCTGTTTTCGTCGAATATCGCGGTGACAGAGGCCTGTTCGGCACCCTGCCGCACGAGGCCTGCGTCGGATCGTGCGCCGAGGGTCAGTCCGAATGCATCCAGCAGGATCGATTTTCCGGCACCTGTCTCGCCGGTCAGGGCGCTCAGACCCGGGCCGAATGACAGTTCAGCCCGATCGATCAGGACAACGTCCCGGATCGACAGATGGCGCAGCATGGGGAGCTAGAACGGCCAGATGCGGCTGAAGAACCCGTCTTCTTCGACCGGATCGGGCACGCCGTCACCATCTAAATCGCGGAACTCCTCGCCTTCGACGAGTTCGTAACTGTCGATGTACCATTCGCTGCCTGGGAAGTTATGGCCGAGGACAGCCGCGTTGGACCGCGCTTCGGGTTCGATACCCAAAGCGGCATAGGCTTCGGAGAGCCGGTGCAGGGCTTCCGGAACATGGGTTGTCGTCTGGTAGTTCTCGATCACCGTCCGAAAACGATTGATCGCCGCGAGGTAATTGTCGCGCTCAAGATAATAGCGCCCGATCTCCATTTCCTTACCCGCCAGATGGTCGCGGGTCAGGTCGATCTTCAACACCGAATCTTTCGCATACCGTGAATCCGGGAACCGGCGGACCACATCATCCAGAGACTGCAGAGCCAGTTCGGTGGTGCGCTGATCTCGTCCGACGTCGGTGATCTGCTCATAATAGCTCAGCGCCTTCAGATAATAGGCGTAGGAGACATCGCGATTGCCGGGGTGGAGTTGGATGAACCGGTCCGCCGAAAGGATCGCGTCGTCATACTGGCCGTCGGAGTAGTAGCTGAAGGACGACATGAGCTGCGCCTTGGTGGCCCAGATCGAATAGGGATGCTGGCGCTCGACTTCCAGGAACGTATCCGCCGCTTCGGCGAAATCCTTGCCTTCGGCCTGATCGGCCGCCTCGTTGTAGAGCTCCTCGACCGGGCGCTCGACATATTCGGGCGTATCGTCGGACGAGCAGCCGGCCAGAATCGAGACGGCAAGCAAGGCTATCCCAATGCTGCGGTTTTTCATCCAAGACTGTCTGTTCGGCATAATATTCAAATCTCGCGAGTCTGGGCCGCCATACACAGGCGTTTGGCAGCGGATTCAAGCGTGATCATCGCTGTCTATTTATATCATGCCCTTCGCGGATTCACAGCAAAACGGGCCGACAAAGCCGACCCGTTCAAACCCAAGTTCACAGCTGAGAGTTTTATGCCGTCGCGGCGAGGGGTTCTGGTTCGAGTACAGCTTCGGGCAATTCGGCATAACGCCAAGCACTGGGGTCTGCGAACAGGGCCCGCACGATCTCATGGTTCATGGCGTGACCCGAACGATATCCCTGGAAATGGCCTGAAATCTGGGCTCCGGCGAGATAAAGATCGCCGACACAGTCAAGAATCTTGTGACGCACGAATTCGTCTTTGTAGCGCAGGCCCTCGTCGTTGAGGATTTCATCACCGCTAACCACCACAGCATTGTCGAGGCTTCCGCCGAGGGCGAGGCCCATGCGACGGAGTTGATCAACTTCCTCGGCAAAGCCAAACGTGCGGGCGCGCGAGATTTCACCCTTGAAGGTGCCATTCACCAGCCGCACGTTCATGTCCTGTTTGCCGATTGCGTCGGAATCGAACTCGATGCTGAAGCCAACCGAGAAACCGGAACCAGGAGAGAGGGACACTTCGCGGCCGTCGATTTCGACATCGACCCGCTTGAGAACTTCGATGAACCGCCGTGGTGCGTCTTGTGTGACCACACCTGCGCATTCGATCAGGAACACGAAGGGTGCAGCACTGCCGTCCATGATTGGGAGTTCGGAGCCGCTGACCTCGACATAGACATTGTCGATTGCGCATCCGGCGAGTGCCGCGAGCAGATGCTCGACCGTCGCAACGGTCACGCCGTCTTTATTGCCCAGGGTTGTGCAGAGCGTCGCCTCGACGACATTTTCGACCAGGGCCGGTATTTCTGCTCCGTTGCCGATCTCGTCAGTCCGGCAGAACACGACACCGGTGTTCGTTGGGGCTGGTTTGAGCAGGATCGAGACCGTTTCACCCGTGTGCAGGCCCGTGCCGCTGCAGCCGATTTCGCTCTTCAGCGTGTGCTGCAGGCCCAAGTCGATGTCCGGGGTAGAAGTCATCTGATCTTTATCTTTCATTTCGGTCGCGTTGTGTCCGCGAGTAACCAATTTCTGATACCGGGTGTAACAACTCGGACGGGGCTGTCACAAATCACTCTTTGTTACAGAATGTTGCGGACGGAAGCCGCGGATTACTGGAGAAATCCGCGGCTTCGTCCATCTAGGTGATCAGTTGGCCTGGCGACGCAAAAACGCCGGAATTTCGAGCATTTCTTCATCCTCGCGAGCAGTCTCGCGGGGTGCTGCAGGCTCGATGTTGGCCAGGGTTGGTTGGGCCGGTACTTCGGCCACCGGCTCCGGGGTCGGAGCCGGGGTTGCGACGGTGGGTGCCACGGGTGCCGCCACGGGGGTGGGAGCAGGTTCCGCGACCGTTTCAGCGACCGCTTCGGTGGTGACTTCAGCCACCGTTTCGACGACTGGTGCGATCACTGTCTCCACGACAGGTTCCGCAACAGTCTGGGTGACCGGTGCGGGTGTCGGTTCAACGGTGGTCTCTGCCACCGTTTCTACGACCGGCTCTGCCACCGGCCTGGTAGCGACGGGCTCAGGGGTGGCAGCGGGTGCTGCTGCAACCTCAGGCGCCGGTGTGGCTTCGACAGGGGTAACTTCAACCGGTTTGGCCGGTTCGACCGTCACCGCTGGTTTGGCTGCGACCGGTTCACGGCGTTCTGCGACCTTGGGGGAGGCTTCAGCCTGATCCTCGGTCATTGCCCGGTTCACGGCACCCGTCACCTTTTGGAACAGGCTGCGACCGCGACGGCGTTCGGCCTGGACACCGGCGTTGGTGATCGCTGCTTCGGCAAACGCGTCGGGGCGCTTGGCCTCGGCGCGCGGTGCCGGGCGGCGTTCCTCGACAACCGGTTTTGGCGGGATGAACGGGGATGCCGCGGACGGTGCCTCGGCGACGGTGGCCGCTGGCTGTGGTTGCGGTGCAGATGCGGGCGTAGCGACCTGAGCAGCCGGTGGAGTTGCATCCATCACCGGCGCGGCCTCGGGGGCCGCTTCGACCTGCTTGGTCTTTGACGGGTCTGAATCGTGGACCAGCGAGATCATCGGCGAACGCGGCAATGCGTCTGCGTTGGCGTCGATCCCCGTGGCGACAATGGAGACCCGCATCATGCCTTCGAGTTTTTCGTCGAAGGTCGAGCCGAAGATGATGTTGGCATCGGAATCCACTTCCTCACGGATGCGGTTTGCTGCCTCATCGACTTCGAACAACGTCATGTCCGGACCGCCCGTGATGTTGATCAAAACGCCGCGCGCGCCGCGCATCGACACATCGTCGAGAAGCGGGTTGGCGATTGCGGATTCGGCAGATTCGATCGCGCGACTGTCGCCCGTCGCCTCGCCCGTACCCATCATCGCCTTGCCCATCTCGCTCATCACCGTACGGATGTCGGCAAAGTCGAGGTTGATAAGGCCCGGCATGATCATCAGGTCAGTCACGCCACGCACACCCGAGTGGAGCACGTTGTCGGCCATGCAGAACGCATCGGCGAACGTGGTGTTCTCGTTACAAATCCGGAACAAATTCTGGTTCGGGATCACGATCAGGGTGTCGACGAAATGCTGCAGCTCTTCGATCCCTTCATCGGCCAACGTGGCGCGATGGCGGCCTTCGAACTGGAACGGCTTGGTCACGACGCCGACCGTCAGGATGCCCTGTTCGCGTGCGGCGCGTGCGATGACCGGCGCGGCACCGGTGCCCGTACCGCCGCCCATACCAGCAGCGATAAACGCCATGTGGCTGCCTTGCAGATGGTCGATGATTTCATCGAGCGCCTCTTCGGCGGCCGCACGGCCGATGTCGGGGCGCGCACCTGCACCGAGACCGTTGGTGATGTTCGCGCCGAGCTGGATACGCCGCTCGGATGCGTTCATCGCTAATGACTGGGCATCGGTGTTGGCGACAACGAATTCGACGCCTTCCAGGTTGGACGCGATCATGTTGTTGACCGCGTTCGACCCGGCGCCACCTACGCCGATTACGACGATCCGTGGCTTGAGTTGGGAATCGGGGGGGGGAGCACTGAGATTGAGCGTCATATTTGCCTCCAGTTTTACAGCAGTGAGCTCATGGGAAGAACGACCAGACATGGCCGGAACGGTGACCCACCGTCCCGGCGCATGCCGAAACTTTGGGTCGGGGGAGTGGGGGAGAGAGTCCTAGAAATGTTCACGGAACCACTGACCAAACCGCCCTGTGAAGCGGCCTGGTTCCCCCTGTCGGACCGGCGACGGCATCGTCAGCGACGACGAATTGTCGACCGCATGGGCGATGAGACCCGCGCCGGTGGCGAATGCGGGGCCGGCGATTGCTTCCGCGAGACCGCGGACGCGCAGGGGCCGACCCATACGAACCTGTTTGTCGAGAATGCGTCCCGCGAGATCGCGGACGCCCTGTAGCTGGCTTGCGCCGCCGGTCAGAACGACACGTCGGCCCGCGAGCGGGCCGAATCCGCTGTCGTCGAGCCGCGCGCGAACCAGTTCGAAGGTTTCTTCGATGCGCGGTTGAATAATTCCGTTCAGCAGCGAGCGCGGGAGTTGCACCGCGGCGTTGTGTTCTTCCTCGCCAACCTGGGGCACGTCGAGCAAGTCATGCTCATCGGATTCGGTGGCCAGCGCGTTGCCGTAGAACGTCTTGAGACGTTCGGCATTGGCGAGTGTGGTGGAGAGACCGCGCGCGACGTCCGAGGTGACGTGATTGCCGCCAACCGGGATTGTGTCTGCGAACATCATCTGTCCGTCATAGAAGATCGCGAGGCTCGTGGTGCCGCCGCCCATATCGACAACGGTGACCCCGAGGTCGGCTTCATCTTCGACGAGAGTAGCCAGGCCCGCAGCATACGGTGAAAGAACGAAGTCCTCGACGCTGAGGTGACAACGCTCAACTGCTGCGCGGATCGTGCGGACAGTGTTCGCAGACGCCGAAACGAGGTGCATGTTTACGGATAATTTCTGACCGAACATGCCGCGCGGGTCGTCGATGCCCTTTTGACCGTCGATCGCGAAGCCGACCGGAATCGAATGGATCAGCTCGCGTTCCTTGCCGTTCCCGCTTCCGTTTGTGCCGCTATTTGCCTGCCGGACTGTATGGGTGTGCTGGAAGACGCGGTGCAGATCCATTTCGTCGATCTGTTGGCCGCCGATATCCACATCAACGCCCAGAATTTCGGATTGCGGTGCGCCGGTGCTGAGGTTGACCGTGACCGAACTGATGGTCTCCTGGGCGATCTGCTCGGCCATATGTACGGCCTTGCGGATCGAATCCTCTGCGGCGTCGATATCGATAATTGTGCCGTTTTTCAGGCCGCGGCTGAGCTGGTGACCGGCGCCAATCACCCGTGGCTGGGCGCCCGGCGCGGCGCTGCCTTCGGCGGAGTGGCGACCGGCCCGCGCGATCAGGCAGCAAACTTTACTGGTGCCGATGTCGAGCACCGCGAACGTTCCGGTCCGCGGCTTGGTCAGCTTCTTCGGCAATCCGCCGGTCCCCCAATCCATGCTCATGTGTCTTTTCCCTCGGCTTTCGGCCGGGGCGCGCTGTCGCGGCCGACACGGACAATCAAACGATCAGGGACCCGCAAGTCGACGGCGACGACATCGCGGTCGAGCAGCGCATGTTCGCGCTGGAAGTCATCGAGCCGGGTCAGGGCGGCGGAGATGTTCTCTTCCGGGAGGCGTACGTCGATCCCGTTGCGCAGGCGAAGGTTCCAACGGCGCTCGGAGACGCGGACAGCCGCTTCAATGGCCTTGGCGACGGCCGGATATGTTTGCAGCAAATCGATCAATTGCGCGGCATGTTCGGGCGCACCGTCACCCACGATCAGCGGCAGGTGCGCAAAGGCGTCCAGGCCAGATTGCTGAATTGTTTTGCCGAAACGATCCACCAAGGCGGCCTGCCCGTCGTGCTGCCAGATGGCCAAGGGTTGGCGTTCGACAACCCGGACAAACACGACATCGGGCAGCCGACGCGCGATTTCCGCCGACCGGACCCAACCCAGCGATTCGATTCGATTCCGCGCGGCTTTCATGTCGATGGCGAAGATCGGTGATCCGCGCTCGATATCCAGGGCTGCCAGAATTTCAGCTGCGTCTGCGTTGTGTCTGCCACTAAGGACAACATCGTCCACGCGAAGACCCGCATCCGCCGAAACGTCGAGAACGGAGGCGCCCAACGCGTTCATCCGGGCGTCGATCCAGCCATTCGCTGACAATTGCCATGCACCGGCGGTCACGGCGGCAACGCCGACGACACATGCGCCGGCTACGATCAGCCGACGGCGCCGACGATTGGCGGGGGCCCGCCGGGTGCTTTTGCTTTTCGAAGCGCCGATCTTCGGGATCAATCGCATTGCGCGGTCTCCACCATCCAACTCACAAGTTCAGGGAATGCGATGCCGCAATGGGTTGCCTGTTCCGGCACGAGGGACAGGCGTGTCATGCCTGGTTGGGTGTTGACCTCAAGGATCACCAGCGCATCGCGGTCGTCGTCGTATCGGAAATCGGCGCGGGTGACGCCGCGGCAATAAAGCGCCTTGTGCGCCTTTGCGGCCCAGGTCATCGCCTGATCGTAAACGCCTTCGCTGACGGGGGCCGGCACCAGATGCTCGGTTACGCCGTCGGTATACTTGGCTTCATAGTCGTAGAACCCCTTGGTCGGGCGCAACTCGGTCACGGCCAGGGGGCGCGGGTCTTCGCCCGCGGCGCCCATGACGGCAACGGTCAATTCGCGCCCCGGGATGAATTCCTCAACCAGAAGCGTGTCGGCCTCGATGGCGTCGGGATCGGGCCCGTTGGCCCCGTCCTCGATAATCTGGACGCCGACCGATGAACCCTCGCTGTTCGGCTTAATCACATACGGGCGTGGCATCACGTCGCCCGCCAACACCTCATCGCGACTTGCCAGCTTGCCCCGGGCGATGCCGAGGCCTTCGTTCTCGAAAATCGTGCGTGCGGCGGCCTTGTCCATGGCCAGCGCGGAGGCGAGCACGCCCGAATGGGTGTAGGGCAGTCCGAGAAGGTTCAGCAGACCCTGGATGTTGCCATCCTCGCCGAAGTTGCCGTGCAGGGCGTTGAAAACCACGTCGGGGCGCGGGTCGAGGGCATCGAGCAACGCGCTGATGTCAGCGGTCACGTCGATCTCGAGGGTCTCGTATCCGGCTTCGCGCAGGGCCTCGGCGCATTGGCGGCCGGATTCCAGCGAGACGTCGCGTTCGGCGGACGTGCCACCCATCAGGACGGCAACGCGTTTGCGTGTGAGGGCGCTCATTGCTCTCCCCCCGCCGGATCGCCGATCCGTTCCAGTTCCCAGGTCAGTTCGACCCCGGTCGTCTCGCGCACCCGGCGGCGTACTTCCTCGCCGAGCCCCTCGATGTCGGCAGCTGTCGCGCCGCCGGTGTTGACCAGGAAGTTGCAATGCTTCTCCGACACCTGGGCGCCGCCGAGCTGGAGCCCGCGACATCCGGCACGGTCGATGAGTTCCCAGGCCTTGTGTCCGTTCGGGTTCTTGAACGTGCTGCCGCCCGTGCGGGTTCGGATCGGCTGGGTTTCCTCGCGCGATTCCTGCACCAGGGTCATCGCCCGTTCGATCTCGTCCTTGTTGCCCCAATCACCTTCCATGACGCAGCCGACGAAGACCCAGTCGCAGGGCACGGCGGAACCGCGATAACGCGGCCCCCAGTCCTCGGGGCGCAGAACGCGGATCTCGCCACGCGGCGTGAGTGCCGTGGCCTCTCGAACCACGTCCTTGAATTCGCGGCCATAGGCGCCGGCATTCATCCGCAGCCCGCCGCCGACGGTGCCGGGGATGCCGGCCATGAACTCAAAGCCGGCAACGCCGGCGTCGCGTGTGGCTTTGGCGACGTTGTAGTCGAGGGCCATCGCTCCGGCCTGAACCGAAACGCCGTCGGTGCGGATTGTCGAGAAGGGGCGTCCGAGCCGGATCACGACACCGGGCACGCCGCCGTCGCGGATCAGCAGGTTCGAACCGGCACCCAGAATCGTCACAGGGACATCGTCGGGCTTTCCAGCCAGGAAGTTTGCCAAGTCGGTGACATCCGCTGGCCGGAACAGAATTTCCGCCGGGCCGCCGACACGGAACCATGTGTAGCGCGCGATCGCGCCGGCGGGTTCGTATCGCCCGCGCACGGCGGGGAGCCGGTCGAGCAGCGAGGGGGTGCGTGAAATGGCCGCCATGGTCATCCCTCCGTTCCCGTGTCGCGTGACATCAGCTGGTTCAACTCGTCGGGCAGCGCCTGGGCCCAATTGGTGACCGTGCCGGCGCCGAGGAATACGACCATGTCGCCGTCGGTGCCGCTGGCTGCGATGAGCTCGGCGAGCCGATCCGGATCGGGGAGTGGGCGCACGTCCCGGTGGCCGCGGGCACGAAGCCCGTCCACCAGTGCGTTGCGGTCCACTCCCTCGATCGGGGCCTCGCCGGCCGGGTATATGTCCGACACGAAGACGATGTCCGCGTCGTTGAAGCAGGTGCAGAATTCGTCGAAAAGGCTTTCGACGCGTGAGAAACGGTGCGGCTGGAAGATCGCCATCACCCGGCCCTGTGTCGCACTGCGCGCAGCGTCCAGGACGGCTGTGATCTCAACCGGATGGTGGCCGTAATCGTCGATCACCGTGATGCCGCCGGCCTCGCCGGTCTTGGTGAAACGCCGTTTCACGCCCTCGAAGCCGGTGAAGGCGGTTTGAATCACCGAATCGGGAATGTCCATCTCGAGCGCGACCGTGACTGCGGCGAGCGCATTCTGGGCGTTGTGGGCACCAAACATCGGCAACTGAATGCCTTCAATGGTACGCGCCGCGCTGCTGGTCCGCTGGGCAACGTTTACGTCAAAGCGCATGCCGGATGAATCAGTCTCGAGATTCACGCCGCGCACATCCGCCTGAGGCGAAAAGCCGTACGTCACGATGCGCCGATCCTTCAGTTGCGGGATCAGCGCCTGGACCTCGGGGTGGTCGACGCACATTGCGGCGAAGCCATAGAAGGGGATGTTCGAGACGAACGTCGCGAAGGCTTCGCGCACGGCGTCGAAGGTGCCATAGAAGTCCAGATGCTCGGGGTCGATATTCGTGACCACAGCGATGGCCGCCGGGAGTTTGATGAAGGTGCCGTCGGACTCGTCGGCCTCCACGACCATCCACTCGCCTTCGCCCAGCCGCGCATTGGTGCCGTAGGCGTTAATGATGCCGCCGTTAATCACGGTCGGGTCGCGATCAGCGGAATCAAGCATGGCGGCGATGAGCGATGTCGTTGTCGTTTTGCCGTGTGTGCCGCCGACGGCGATCGACCATTTGAGGCGCATCAGCTCGGCCAGCATTTCGGCGCGGCGCACGACCGGGACAAGCCGTGCGCGCGCGGCGACGACTTCCGGGTTGTCGCTTTTCACGGCCGTCGAGACGACGAGAACCGAGGCGCGCTCGATGTTTTCGGCGCGCTGGCCGATGTCGACATGGATGCCGAGACCGCGCAGGCGCAGAACGTTCGCATTTTCTGAAAGGTCGCTGCCCTGTACCTGGTAGCCGAGCGCGTGCAGCGTCTCGGCGATCCCACTCATGCCGATGCCGCCAATGCCGACGAAATGGATCAGGCCGATATCGATGGGGAGCGCTCTCATTCCGCCGCCTCCCGCAGTCCTGTCGGGTCGAGATCAACGCCACTGCCGTTGGCAGGGATCAGATGCTCCACCAGATCCGCCAATCGACCGGCGGCGTCCGGATGGCCCAGTGCGCGTGCCGCGGACGCCACACGTGCCAGTGCTTCGGCGGATTCGAGTGCGGCCTCCAGCCATCCCGCCATCGCGGCGGGGGTAAATTCGCTTTGCGCCATGACCCAGCCTGCGCCCGCGGCCTCGACGGCGCGTGCATTGGCCATCTGATGATCATCGATTGCATGGGGGTAGGGCACATAGAGCGCCGGGCGCCCGGCGGCAGTGAGTTCGGACACAGTGGACGCGCCGGCGCGGCCGACCACGAGATGGGCGGCGGCCAGGCGTGACGGCATGTCGTCGAAGAAGGTCTCCAGCTCGACCGGCATGTTCAGAGCCGCGTAGACGGCGCGGACCTCGTCGATATCTTCGGCCCGGCATTGCTGCGCGAGGCGGAAGCGGGCCCGTTGGGGCGCGGTCAGGGATTTGAAAGCTGCGGGCGCGATTTTGGAGAAAACCTGCGCGCCCTGACTGCCGCCCACGATGAGCAGGTCGATCACGCCGCTGGGGGGCGTATATGGCCGGGCGGCGAGGGCAGCGATATCCTGGCGCACCGGGTTGCCGACCACCGTGGCCCGCGCATGGCCGGCGGATTTCAGACGCTGGGTCTGGGCGAAGCTCAGTGCGAAGGCCTTGGCGCCGCGGGCGAGCCGACGGTTGGCGCGGCCGAGCACCGCGTTCTGCTCATGAATCACCGTCGGCAAGCCTGCGAAACCGGCTGCGAGAATGGGGGGAACGCTCGGATAGCCGCCGAACCCGACCGCGATGGAGGGCTTGTATTCACGGATAAGGCGACGGGATTCGAAGAACCCTTTCGCCAGCGCCTTGACGCCGGCTGCCATGCCTTTCGGGCCGCCGCCGAGGCTGCGGGCCGAGATCGTGTGGCGCATGACTGTCTTTGGCAGACCCAGCACGTCGGATGTCACCAGTCCGCCGCGCGGGTCGGTCACGAACAGGATCGAATGTCCGCGCGCACTCAGCGCGCTGGCGAGGGAGACCGCCGGGAACATGTGGCCGCCGGTGCCACCGGCGGCGATCAGAACGGGTTGCTGGCGTGTGTTCATGTCGACGCCCCCGATCCCAGTCGCCGTCGCGTCAGAGCGAGGGTCATGCCCAGGCCGAGTGCGACGCCGAGCAGCGAGGAGCCGCCGTAGCTGATGAAGGGCAGGGTCATGCCCTTGGTCGGGATGAGCTGCAGGCTCGACCCCATATTGATCAGCGCTTGCATGCCGAACTGGACCAGCAGGCCGGAGACGGCGAGCATGATGAAGAGATTCTGCTCGGACATGGCGCGGCTCATGCCGCGCAGCACGATGAAGGCGAACAGTGTGACGATGAACAGCGCGACGAACAGACCCAGCTCTTCCCCGGCCACCGCAAACACGAAATCGGCATGTGCGTCGGGGAGAACCTGCTTGACCTGACCTTCGCCCGGTCCGCGGCCAAACAACCCGCCGCTTGAGAATGCCTCGATGCTGCGCTCAATCTGATAGGTGTCGCCCGACTTCGGATCGATGAAGCGGTCGATGCGACTGGCGACGTGAGAGAGCGTGAAGTAGGAGCCGACCAACCCCGACACGCCGAGAACAACCAGTCCTGCGACCAGCCACATGGGCAAGCCGGCCAGGAAGAACTGCGCCATCCACACGCCGGTGATCACCACAGCCTGTCCCAGATCCGGTTGGGCGATAACCAGGGCGATGACCGTTGCGAACAGGGCGGTGCAGATCAGGCGTCCCGGGAACCGGGGGTCGTGCGCCGCTTCGCTGAACAGCCAGGCGGCGACGACGGCGAACATTGGCTTGACGAATTCGGTTGCCTGGAGCGAGAAGCCTGCAATCGAAAGCCAGCGGCGAGCGCCCTTGATCTCGATGCCGAACAGCAAGGTGGCCGTGAGCAGGACGATACAGCCGAGGAAGGCGATCACCGCCATACGCCGCACCTGGGTGGGCGTCATCGCCGAAACGGCGAGGATCATCGCGATGGCGACGGGCAACAGCATGAAGTGGCGCTTGATGAAGTAGAATTCGTCGAGGCCAATCCGCTCTGCCACGGCGGGGCTTGAGGCGGCCGCGAGCAAGGCGCCGAATGCCATCAGGGCGGCGATCGCCGCGAGACTCCAACGGTCGACGGTCCACCACCACTGCCCGAGAATTGAGGTGTCGGCGCGCGTGAAGGGCATCATGCGGCACCTCCTGTCGCGTGGGTGACGAAACCCGGAATGGCGGCGACGGCGGTGCGGAAGGCATCGCCACGCGCCTCGAAGCTGGGGAACTGGTCGAAGGATGCGCAGGCCGGTGAAAGCAGGACCACGGCGTTGTCGTCGCCGGCTGCCATATCGGTTGCCTGCTGGGTGGCTGTGGCGAGATCGCCCGAGCGCGTCGTCGAAACACGATCTTTCAGGGTCGCCTCGAAGTCTTCGGCCGCGTCGCCAATCAGGAATGCATGGCGGATGCGGTCGAAGAACGGCCCGAGTGCGGCGATGCCGCCATCCTTCGCGATACCGCCGGCGATCCAGTAGATGTTCTCGTAGGCGGCCAGGGCGTGTGCCGCGGCTTCTGCGTTTGTTGCCTTGGAGTCGTTGACGAAGCGCACCGGGCCCTTCGTGCCCAGCAGTTCCTGGCGATGCGCGAGCCCGGGGAAGCGGGCAATGGATGCGATGATCCCGGCACGAATCTCCGTTGTTATGGATTTCAGGATCGCGGTGACGGCGCCATAGGCCGTCGCGACATTCTGGGCGTTGTGGTCACCGGGAAGCGCGGGAAGGGTGCGCATCTCGATGATCTGTTCGGCGTTGTCCGCCCGGTCATCGATGATCCAGCCTGCATCGAGGTAGATTCCGCCGGCGCAGACACCGCGGGTTGAAATCGGCGTCATCGCGGCGAGGTCGCGTGCCTGTACCTCGCTGAAAATTGACTTTGCGTAGGTATCGTCGATCCCGACGATCGCCGACTGCGTGGCGCTTTGCCCGTCGAAAACCCGGCGCTTGGCGGCGACATAGCCGTCCATGCCGCCATGGCGATCGAGATGATCGGGTGTGATGTTGAGCAACACGGCCACGTCGAACACCGCCGCAGGCAAAAGGTCGAGCTGGTAGGACGAAAGTTCGAGGACATAGACGCCGTCGGTCCCGAGTGCATCCAATGACAGCGCCGGGGCACCGATATTGCCGCCAATGGCGCTCGCGACGCCCAGTTCGGACAGGATGTGGCCGATCAGCGCCGTGGTGGTCGATTTGCCGTTCGTGCCCGTGATCCCGATATAGCGCGCATCGGGCGCGGCCCGGGTGAGGAGCTCGATATCGCAGAGGATTTCGCATTTGGCGTCGCGGGCACGGGCGACGACCGGGTGGGTGTGCGGGTGGCCCTGCGGAATGCCCGGACTCAGGACCAGCATATCGATATCGCCGAATTCGGCTGTCTCGAGATTGCATGGCGTCAGTCCGCGTGCGGCCGCACCGTTGCGGCGGTTTTCATTGTCGTCCCAGGGCAGCACACGCGCGCCGGCCCGGCGCAGTTCGCTGGCCGCGCTCAGTCCGGACACGCCGAGCCCCAGCACGGCGATTGCGTGATCGTCGTAGGCGCTGAGGTCGAGCATGTTTGGGGTCGCCGTCATCGTCTCACCGCAGCTTCAGGGTTGCGAGGCCGATCAGGGCCAGCACGGTTGCGATGATCCAGAAGCGGATCACGATGGTCGGCTCGGCCCAGCCCTTCTGCTCGAAGTGATGGTGCAGCGGCGCCATGCGGAACACGCGCTTGCCGGTCAGCTTGAATGATCCCACCTGTACGATGACCGAGACGGTCTCGAGCACGAACAGGCCGCCGATGATGGCGAGCACCAGCTCGTGTTTGGTCACGACCGCGATGCCACCCAGCGCGCCACCCATCGATAGCGACCCCGTATCGCCCATGAACACCATGGCCGGCGGCGCGTTGAACCAGAGGAAACCCAGCCCGGCACCAACCAGCGCGCCGCAGAAGACGGCAAGTTCGCCGGCGCCCGGAACGGCGAAGATCAGGAGATAGTCGGAGAACACCACATTGCCGGTCACGTAGGAGATCAGGCCGAAGCAGCCGGCGGCGATCATCACCGGCACGATGGCGAGGCCGTCGAGCCCGTCGGTGAGGTTCACGGAGTTCGACGCACCGACGATCACGAAGATCGCGAACGGAACGAAGAACCAGCTCAGCTCAATCAGGAAGTTCTTCACAAAGGGAAGCGCCAGCGTGGTCGCAAGCGGGTCCGCTGTCAGATGCATGATCCAGAGCGTCGCGATGCCGGCGACCAGGATTTCGGCCAGCAAGCGGACGCGGGCGGGAATGCCCTTGGACTTGGACCGTGTGAGTTTTTGATAGTCGTCGGCGAAACCGATGGCGCCGAACCCGACCGTGATCAGCAACAGGGCCCAGACATACCCGTTCGTGAGGTCCGCCCAGAGAAGCGTGCTGACGATGATCGCGAGCAGGATGAGGAACCCGCCCATTGTCGGGGTACCGGCTTTCTTGAAATGGGTTTGCGGCCCGTCCTCGCGGATGGGCTGGCCCTCCGGTTGCTGCTGACGCAGCCAGCCGATGATCAACGGCCCGAACAGGAATGCAACGACCAGGGCCGTCACAACGGCGCCGCCGGCCCGGAAGGTCAGTGAGTTGAACAGGTTGAACAGGATGAACTGGTCGGCGAGAGGGCCGAGGAGGTTAAACAGCATGATTGGCCTCCAGCCCGTCATTCATTTCAAGAGCACACAGCGCGTCCACGATTAGCGCCATCCGGCTGCCGAGAGAGCCCTTCACGAGAACCACGTCGCCGGCGTTGACGGCACTACAAACCTGCGGCACGAGAGCCTTCGAATCCGCGGCTACCGCGCCGCGCATGGCTTCCGGCAACACGCCATTGAGCGCGGCCATGTCCGGGCCCGCGCAGAACACCTGATCGATTTTGTTGGCCTCAAGGTCGCCGGCCAGCGCGATGTGCAGTTTCGCGCTCGCGTCACCGAGTTCGAGCATGTCGCCGAGCACGGCGATACGGCGCCCGCCCGATTTCGGCTTGGCGTTGCCCAGCACGGCGAACGCCGCGCGCATTGAGGCCGGGCTGGCGTTGTAGCTGTCGTCGATGACGGTCATCAGGCCGTCGGGCATCTGAACATTGATCCGTGCGCCGCGGCCCTTGGATGGTGTTAGGTCGGCCAGCGCGGTGGCCGCGAGATCCAGGTCTCCGCCCAGCGCGGATACCGTACCCAGGACGGCCAGGGAGTTTTGTACCCAGTGCCGCCCGGGGACGTTGAGCCGGTAGCGGATGATCCGGTCATCCAGGCGTGCGGTCACGTCGCTACCGTCGTCACCCAGTTTGCAGGCCGAGAGATGCACGTCGGCCTCGGGATGCGCGCCGAAGCCGACCACATTCTCGAGACCACGCGCCCAGGCGCGGGCGGCCAGGATGGCGAAGTAGACATTGTCGCGATTGAGGACGGCGACGCCGCCCTGGCTCATGCCGTCGAAGATTTCTGCCTTGGCATCAGCAATCCCTGCGACATGATCGAAGAATTCGAGATGCACGGCCGCGATGGTCGTGATCACGCCGACATTGGGACGCGCGAGCTTGGAGAGATCAGAAATCTCTCCGGCATGGTTCATGCCCAACTCGATCACCGCGAACTGCACGTCGCGCGGCATGCGCGCCAGGGTCAGCGGCACGCCGATATGATTGTTCAGATTGCCCGTTGTGGCATGGGTCGGTCCGAGCGAGCGGAGGGCTATTGCCATGGCCTCCTTGGTGCCGGTCTTGCCCACTGAACCGGTGATCGCGACCACCGGTGCGTCTGTGCGATCGCGCGCAGCGCGGCCGAGATTACCAAGTGCGTGCAATCCGTCATCGACGCGTATGAGCGGCGAGCCGCAGGCATCGATCTGGTCGCTATCCCGGCTGGTGATTGCGGCTGCGGCCCCTGCCTTGAACGCATCGGCGAGGAAATCATGGCCGTCAAAATTTTCGCCGGTGATGGCGACGAACAGATCACCCTGCCTGCAGGTGCGGCTGTCGATGGACACTCCCGTCGCGGCCCACGCGTCATCGGACGCGCCGGCTTGCCCCTTGGTGGCAGCCAGAACTTCGTCGCGGGTCCAGATCGGTTCGGCGGACATCATGTGATGACCTCCCCACCCATCCGGGCCAGAATATCGGCAGCAACGGCTGCGTCGTCGAAGGGCAGGGTCTCCGTTCCGATAACCTGGCCCTGTTCGTGGCCCTTGCCGGCGATCATCAGGATGTCGCCGTCTCGCAGGCCCGAAATGCCGGCCTTGATGGCCGCCGCCCGGTCGCCGATTTCCTCTGCGCCTGTACAGCGGGCCAGGATATGTCGGCGGATGGATCGCGGGTCCTCGCCGCGCGGATTGTCGTCGGTCACGATCACGCGGTCTGCGTGCTGGGCGGCAATGTCGCCCATCATCGGGCGTTTACCCGGATCGCGGTCGCCGCCGGCGCCGAAAATCAGATGCAGTTTGCCACCGACATGAGGCCTGATCGCGCCGAGTGCAGTCTGCAGGGCATCGGGCGTGTGCGCGTAGTCGACATAGACCTGAGCGCCGTTCTCCAGCGCGCCAACACGCTGCATGCGGCCGCGTACGCCGGTCAGGTGGGCCAGGGTGGCGAAGGCCTCCATCAGATCGCCGTCGGTCTCGGCCACGAGACCCAGTGCGGCCAGAACGTTATAGGCCTGGAAGCCGCCCACGAGGTTCAGGCGGGTCTCGAGGCTCTGGTCCTTCACGGTGATACAGAGGCGCAACCCATCGGGCAGGGCGGAAACGTCGGCGATATGGATATCGCTGGTCTGGACGCCGTAGCTGCGCACCCGATGACCGGTTGTTCGGCAAATCTCGGCAACGGTGTCGAAGTGCGGCGAGTCCGCATTCAGAACCGCCGCGCCGTCGACTGGCAGCAAATGCCGGAAAAGGCGCATTTTCGCGGCCAGGTACGCCGCTTCAGTGCCGTGATAGTCCAGATGGTCACGGCTGAGATTGGTAAAGGCGGCGGCGGAGAACTGCACTCCGTCCAGACGGAACTGATCGAGGCCATGGGAGGAGGCCTCCAGAGCCAGATGATCGATCCCCGACGTCGCCATCTTGGCAAGCGTCGCGTGAAGGTTGACCGGATCGGGCGTGGTGAGGCTGGGCCCTGCGTCGAAGCCGTCGGCATCGACGCCCAGTGTTCCGATGGCGCCGGACGGAAGGCCCAGGCGCGCCCATATCTGCCGGGTGAAGCCCGCGACGGAGGATTTGCCGTTGGTGCCGGTGACGCCGACGATATGGCGTGGCTGGTGCTCATAGAAGCGTGCAGCAAACTGAGACAGTCGCCAGCGCGGGTTCTCGTCGGTGATCAGATAAGGGGTGTCGTCTGGCGTGTCGGTGGGCATGCCGTCGATCTGGGTGCCGTCGGGCGCCAGGATCGCGACGGCGCCGCGCGCAACCGCATCCTTGATGAAGTCGCGCCCGTCGGTGCCGGAGTTTTCGGATGCGCTGGGCAGCGCTGCGAACAGATATCCCGGCTGCACCTGGCGGCTGTCCGCCGTGAGGCCGGAAATCTCGGTGTCGTGCATCCGCGGATCAACCATCACCATATCGACCGCCAGCTCAATTAACCGCATCAGACCGGTTCCCGATTGCCGGCTGTGCGTTGATGTTGATGGCGTGCCGGATATCCGGCGCGGTTTCGTCGAGAGGGGCAATTCCGAACAGCGGTGCCATGCGGGCCACGACGCCTTGCACGACAGGTGCGGCCGTCCAGCCACCGGTCGCATAGCCGTAGCTTTCCTTGATGCCCTTTGGTTCATCCAGCATGGCGAAGACGACGAAGCGCGGCGCGGTGATCGGATAGACACCCACGAAGGATGAAATCAGAGCGTTGCGCTTGTAGCTGCCGTTGACCTGTTTCTCGGCGGTCCCGGTCTTGCCGCCCACCAGATAACCCTTGGCGTCGGCGTTGCGACCGGTTCCGGTCTCGACGACGAGGCGGAGCAGCCGGCGCATCCGGTCCGATGTCTGGGCAGAGAAGACCTGGACGCCGTCAGTTGTTTTCGCGTCATGCTCCACGAGTGTCGCGGGGCGGAGAATACCGCCGTTCACGACCGCCGCCACAGCGCTTGTCAGATGCAGAGGGCTGACCGCGATCCCATGGCCGAAGGAGATCGTCATTGTGTTGATTTCGCGCCAGCGCGCCGGATACATCGGTAATCCCTGTTCGGGCAGTTCGATGCTTGTCCGACGCAGCAGGCCGAGATGACCGAGATACTTGCGCTGATCGTCGGATCCGATATCCAGCGCGATCTTGGCGGACCCGATGTTCGACGAGTGCTGGAAGATCTCCGGCACCGTCAGCCAACTCTTCTTGGGATGGTAGTCCGAAATCGTGAACCGGGCGACGCGGATCGGCTTCGTCGCGTCGTAGCGGCTGGCAAAGGTTGCGACGCCCGTTTCGAGCGCGATCGCATGATTGAAAATCTTGAAGACAGAGCCGAGCTCGTAGACGCCCAGGGTCATGCGGTTGAAGCGTGTGTCGGCGCCGGCCTGTCCGGCCGCGTTGGGATCGAAGTCCGGCAGGGACACCATCGCCACGACTTCGCCGCTCTCGACGTCGAGGACGATGCCGCCGCCGCCGATGGCCTTGAACTTCTCGATCTGGCCGGCCAGCTCCTGGCGGAGGATTTGCTGGACCCGGATATCAATCGACAGACGCAGCGGGGTCTTGGCGCCGGCGATCGCGGCGTCCATGCTTTTCTCAATGCCGGAGAGCCCGACATTGTCGACATTCGTGAAGCCGACGATGTGCCCGGCGAGACGGCCATGGGGGTAGACGCGGCGTTCTTCCTTTTCGAATTCGAGGCCCGGAATGCCAAGCCGGTTCACTTCGAATTGCTGGCGCGGTGTGAGATTGCGGCGCAACCAGACGAAGCTCTTTCCCGAACCAAGCCGGGCCGCGACGACTTCTTCGCTCAGGTCGGGGAGGATCTCGATCAGCCGGTGCGCCGTGTCAGCTGGGTCAGCGATCTTTCGTGGATCGGCGAAGAGCGACGCGGTTTTCAGGCTGGTGGCCAGCAGAACACCGTTGCGGTCGACGATGTCGGCGCGGGCCATCGGCGTCGGCCGGGCGATCTCGCGCGACGCGGCGCGGCGCAGGTCCTCGTTTTCGTTAAACACGGCGAGGTCGAACAGACGCACGCCGACGACAAAGAATGCCGCCGCCATCAGGGAGCCGCCAACCAAGAGGCGCGTGCGGGCGGTCTCGATCGCTTGTTTCTTGGTGCTTTCGAATGCGATCCGGTCGCTCATCGCTGAACACCTCCGGATGTTGCGGTCGGCGTTGTGAGAACTTCACGCAACACGTCGTCGAGCGAGCGGACCAGGTCCGCGCGATTGACCTTTTCGGCGACGCGCGTCACCGACGGGCGCGGGGCGGGTGCGGCCGGCTTGGCCCTGGGCGCTGCGGCCCGTGCTGCGGCCGGGATGGCCGCTGGCGTGACGACGCCGGCGATGTTTGATCCGGTGGTCGGGAGTTCGTCTTGCGGAAGCACCGGTACGGCGCCAGTGCCGGCGATCTGCGCTCCGGAGACGGGAAGCAGGTCGAGGTGACGACGGGTCAGTTCTTCGAGCCGTGCGGGCTGATTGAGGAAACTCCACTCGGCGCGCAAAACGTGGATGGCATCGCGGTCGGTGCGAATGTCCGTGTTCAGCTGGGCGAGCTCGTCATCCAGCTCGGAAACCTCGAACGCGATCTGGAACAACGCTCCGCCGGCCGCGGCGGCGAGCACCATAAGGATGAGGGATGTTGGGCGGATCATCCGGCACCCCCTTCCGCGGCCGAGTCCGCAGAATCCCAGGCGGGGTCTGCGGTGCGTTCTGCGACCCGCATCCGCGCTGAACGCGCGCGGGGGTTGCGAGAGGTTTCTGCGTCGCCGGGACGGATCGCGCGGCGTGAAATGAGACGCCAGGCCGGCGCGCGTCGGTCGGGCTGCTCGGGCAGGTGGCGCGAACCGCGTCCCTCGCTGCCGCTGCGTGCCCGCAAGAATAATTTGACGGGCCTGTCTTCCAGCGAGTGGAAGGAAACGACCGCCAGCCGACCGCCGGGGGCCAGAAGATGCTCTGCCGCGATCAGGCCGCGATCGAGCTCTCCGAGTTCGTCATTCACATGGATGCGCAGCGCCTGGAAGGTGCGCGTCGCGGGATCGATGTGGGACTTGTGTGATTTGGGGACGACCGCGCGAACGATATTCGCGAGTTGGGCCGTGGTCTCGATCGGGGCCTCGCCGCGTGCCTTCACGATGGCGCGTGCGACACGCCGGGCATGCCGCTCTTCACCCAATTCGCGCACGATCCGTGCGAGGTCTGCCTCGTCGGCCGTGTTGACCACGTCGGCGGCAGACTCGCCCGTGCGTTCCATACGCATGTCGAGCGGGCCATCGCTGGCGAAGGAGAAGCCGCGTTCTGGCGTATCGATCTGGGGGGAGGAGACGCCGAGATCGAGCGCGATACCATCGACGGCCGCGACGCCGTTGTTGCGCAGCAACGTGTCCATGTCGCCGAAGCGCCCGGCCAAAAGATGCAGGCGGCCCGTGAATTGGGCGGCCAGGTCGGCATTGCGTGCGATCGCATCGGGGTCCCGGTCGATCCCCCAGACCGTGCAATCCGCGGCTTCCAGAATTTTTCGCGTGTAACCGCCGCCGCCCAGGGTTCCGTCGACATAGATGCCGCCGTCACGGGGTGCGAGCGCGGTGAGGATTTCTTCGAGGAGTACGGGGCTGTGCCCGGGAGTCACGGGGACTCCGGATGTGTTTATCTGACGCGTTGAGCGCGCCGCCGTCACGGTTGTCCCCCATCGGATCCGGATGGGGATCCGGGTGGGGAGCCTGGTGGGCTGCCTGGTCGTAGGGTCAGGCCTTTTTCGGCGGCCTGTCGGACCGCGTCGGACTGATAGGTGGCGAACGCGTCCGGGTTCCAGATTTCGAACAAGGGGCCGCGGCCGACGAAGGCCGCCTGTTCGGACAGGCCGGCATGCGCGATCAGGGCTTCAGGCAACATGACCCGCCCTTCGCCGTCGAATGACAATTGCTGGGCATTGGCAAAGAGCGCGGCTGTCAATGTGTCGTGCTCGTCGGAGAACATGTCGTAGGCGTCCACGCCGGCACCAAGCTTCTCCATCCAGTCCATGCCGCCGCACTGGACTGCCGGATGCTTGAACGACGGGAACGCAACAATGCCGTGGAACGCCTGCCCTGAAAGGACAGCACGAAACGCCGCAGGAACGGACACCCGTCCCTTGCGGTCGACCTTGTTGGTTGTGGTCGACAAAAACATCGCCATCGATTCCGCCCACTGCCGGAAACAGTCCGGCAGCTCATGGTCTCCCCGTTGCCCTGGCACATGCGCCAAAATGGGATTGTTTGGGATATCATGGGATAAATTGGGTCGTCAACGCCAAAACCAGTAAAAGTTACGAAAAATCAGAGTGCTGCATGCTTCCGATTTGCACCCTCAAGTAATTAACGATCGGACATCAGTGGACGTGACCAACCCGCAAAAGGAGGATCGGCGCATAAAGCGGCAGAACTTTGTTCTTGTAATGTTCTTTTCTTGGGGAAATATCGTCAGGCGGTCTGTAAGCCGGGTTCTGTCCCCGCTTTCACGGGAGATGGCCATTCATCTGGGACGCTCGTTGCCGAACGCCTCGCGCGACCTACCCGGGCAACGGCGCGGAAATGCGCCATATGCCGCCCCTATTCGGTCTTGCTCCCGGTGGGGTTTGCCCTGCCACCCCCGTCGCCGGGGGTGCGGTGCGCTCTTACCGCACCCTTTCACCCTTACCTGCCCGAAGGCAGGCGGTTTGCTTTCTGTGGCACTTTCCCTGGGGTCGCCCCCGCCGGCCGTTAACCGGCACCGTACTTCCGTGGAGCCCGGACTTTCCTCACATGGACGGGTTTCCCCATTGCCCACGCGCGGCCATCCGACCGCCTGACGAATGCTTTCCTTAGGCCGAACTGGACGAGGCCGCAACCAGACTATGTACCTGCGCGATCCTCTGCTTTGTCTCATCGTCGAGCACGCCGTCGAAGCATGACGGGCGAAACCGCCGCTGGAACGCGGATATCACCGCGTCAGCCGGCTGCGTATCCGTGTCGTAGCCAATCTCCGACAACGCCACGAGTGGCGCACCGTAAACGGGCACGGTGACCTCGACGGCGGTATCCATGTCGGGCCAAAGACCGATACCTGCGGCGGCGAGACGCGCCCAGGGAAACAGCTCACCGGGATCGATCTTGCGGCCGGGCGCGATGTCGGAATGGGCGACGACGTTATGTATCGGGATCGGATGGCGGGCGAGAATGCCACCGGCCAGCTCGATCAGTGCCGCGATCTGGACGTCGGGAAATTCCCGGTAGCCGTAATCATGGCCCGGGTTCGAAAGCTCGATGCCGATCGAGCGGGAGTTGATATCGCGCCAGCCGCGCCAGCAGCCGACCCCGGCGTGCCAGGCGCGATCTTCTTCTTCGACCATGCGCCAGGTGGTGCCGTCCTCGTCGAGCAGGTAATGCGCGCTGACCTTCGAGGCGGGATCGCACAGCCAGTCGCGCGCGCGCGTCGTGGGCATCATGCCGGTGTAGTGGATCACCAGAACATCGATCTCGGGCGCATAGCCGTTCTCGGGTTTGCGCGCGCCACAGTTGGGAGATCGGTAATCCGTGATCATCGCGTCGCATCCGCGTCGTTGGCGTCTATGTGGCTTTCGCGCCGCGCCTCGAGGTCCAGCCAGCGGTCTTCGGTAGATGCGATCGCGGCTTCGACCTCCGCCAGTTTCCGCGCCGCCGTGTCATAGGCCGCCGCATCACGTGTAAACAACTCCGGATCGGACAGCGCCTTTCCTAGCTCGGTCTTGGCGTTTTCCAGCGCCTTGATACGATTCGGCAGGGCGCCGAGTTCATGCTCTTCCGTGAAGCTCAGCTTCTTGGCTTTGTCCGCCTTCGCCTGTGTCGGTTGGGCGGCCCCCGATTTGTTCGGGCCTGATTTCCGACCGGGCTTTGATGCGGATTTCTCACTGCGCCTGCGCTGGCGCAGATAGTCGGAATAGCCGCCCGGATATTCCCTCACCTGGCCGCCGCCCTCGACAGCGATCGTCGAGTTGACCACCCGGTCGAGGAAATCACGGTCATGGCTGACGAGCAGGACCGTGCCCTCATAGGCGTCGAGCATGTCCAACAGCACATCCAGCGTGTCGGCATCGAGATCGTTGGTCGGCTCGTCGAGCACCAGAAGATTGGAGGGTTGCGCGAGGATCTTGGCCAGCAGCAGGCGGTTGCGCTCGCCGCCCGAGAGGGTCGCGATGGGCGCGCGGGCTTGCTTCTCATCGAACAGGAAGTCGCGCAGATAGGCGACGACATGGCGCTGGCGGCCGCGCACATTGATCGAATCCCCGCCCTGGGGTGCCAGGGTCTGCCAGAGGGTTGCGGTGGGGTCGAGCTGTTCGCGGGTCTGGTCGAAGAACGCCAGCGACATGTTCTTGGCGCGCCGGAGGCGGCCGGAATCCTTTTCGAGTTCCCCGATCATGAGCTTCAGCAGTGTCGTCTTGCCGGCCCCGTTCGGGCCGACGAGCCCGACCCGGTCGCCGCGCAGGATGCGTGTCGAGAAATTATCGATGATCACGTTGTCGCCGAAAGACTTGCAGAGATTTTCACACTCGACGACCAGGCGGCTGCCGATCGGGCCCGCGTCGGCCTCGAGTTGCACCAGGTCCTGGCCGGTCAGCAGCGCCTTGCGCTGGGACCGCATTTGCTCGAGCCGGGTGAGGCGGCCCTGGTTGCGCCGTCGCCGGGCCGTCACGCCGCGTTCGAGCCAGCGCGCCTCGGCCTTGAGTTTCTGGTCGAGCTTCTGTGCCGCGCGCACCTCGGCGTCGGCGACATCCTCTGTCCAGGCATCGAATTTGCCGTAACCCGCGCCGTTGTGGCGCAACGATCCCCGGTGCAGCCAGAAGATGTCGGTCGTCATGGCCTCGAGGAATGCGCGGTCATGGCTGATGGTGATCAGCGTCTTGCGGCGATCGACGAGTTCGCGCTCCAGCCATTCGATGGTGGGCAGATCGAGATGGTTGGTCGGCTCGTCGAGCAGCAGCACGTCCGGGTCGCCCAGAAGTGCGCCAGCGATTGCGACCCGGCGGGATTCGCCGCCGGACAGGCTGTTGACGTTTCGGGCGCCGTCGATGTCGACCCGCGACAGTGCCGCATCGACCTCGTGGCGCGGGGCCTCGTCCGGGCTCATCCCCAGCTGGGCGCCCATCCGGGCGACGAAGTCGGCGATTAGCATGTCGTCGGGCAGGGGCACGTCCTGCGGCAGGTAGCCGACGGTCAGCCCGGGCTGGACATACAGGTCGCCCTCATCGGGCTCCAGCAGCCCGGCGAGGAGTTTCAGGATCGTCGATTTTCCCGTGCCGTTGCGGCCAACGAGACAGGCGCGCATCCCGGGCGTGACCGCCATCTCCGCGCCGGTGAACAGCGGCGTGCCGCCGAAGCCGACGGCGGCATTCTTCAGGGTGAGGACGGGGGGATCGGCGGCCATGGCAGATGGTTGGGACTATTTGATCCCGCGCGCGGCGCAAACCTTGTCGTAGGCGGCGTTGATCGTCGCCAGTTTTTCGTTGGCAACCTCGACGAATTCCTCCGGCATGCCCTGGGCGATCAGCGTGTCGGGATGGTTCTCGCGCACGAGCTTGCGGTAGGCGGCTTTTATCACGGTGTCTTCGGTGTCGTGTTCCACGCCGAGCACGGTGTAGGGGTCGGCCGCATCCGGGCCCATATTCTCTTCGCGGATCCGCGCGAAATCCGTATCGGTAAACCCGAAGATCGCCGACACGTTGCGCAGATAATTCAGTTCCTCGTCATGGACGGAGCCGTCGGCCTTGGCGATCAGGAACAGGCAATTCAGCAATTCCTCGAGCACAGCCGGGTTTTCCCGGAACATGCCGGCGACCTGTTTGGCATAGAGCTCGTAGCCATCGGTCGACTTGCGGGCCAGGTTGAAGACCTTGGCGACGTTCTGGGTTTCTTCGGGCGCCACCTTGAAGACGCGGCGGAACGCCTTGATCTCGTCGGGCGTGACGACGCCGTCGGCCTTGGCGAGCTTCGCGCCCAGCGCGATCACGGCGATGGTGAAGCCGACCTGCTTGGTCGGGTCGCCGCCGGTCACTTCGGCTGCGCTGCCGCTGCGATGGGAATCGTAGATATGCCCGGCGACCCCGCCAAGCAGTGCGCCCAGCGGGCCACCCAACGCGAACCCGGCCGCGCCACCCAATACCTTGCCCCAGATACTCATGGGGAACGTTTAACCGAAACTGCGCGCCGAAGAAACGTCGCTTGCGAAGGGCGACCGTTTTACCGGTTGCGGGCCTTTGACTTTCGCCGTGCGACAAATCAGTCTGCCGCCGAAACTCGGGGATAGTTCATGGCGGGCGACGAACCCAATCTCACAGCAGATCGCTGGCATTTCTGGATCGACCGGGGCGGCACGTTTACCGACATCGTCGGGCGGGCGCCGGACGGGTCTTTGCGCACCCACAAGCTGCTGTCGGACAACCCGGAGCACTACGCCGACGCTGCGGTGCAGGGCATCAGGGACCTGCTCGGGCTGGCTGCCGGGGACGCGATTCCGTCGGGCCAGATCGGTGCCGTGAAGATGGGCACCACGGTCGCGACCAACGCGCTTCTCGAGCGCAAGGGCGACCGGACCGCGTTGGCGATCACGCGCGGGTTTCGCGATGCGCTGCGGATCGGCTACCAGGCCCGCCCGCGCCTGTTCGACCGGCATATCATTCTGCCCGAGCAGCTGTACGAACATGTGGTCGAGATCGACGAGCGGGTGGACGCGAAGGACGAAATCCTCGTGCCGTTCGATGCCGCGGGCGCGCGGGCCGGGCTGCAGGCGGCCTATGACGACGGCATCCGCGCCGTCGCGATCGCGTTCATGCATGGCTATCGGGTGCCCGACCATGAGAAGGCCTGCGCCGAGATCGCCCGCGAAATCGGCTTCACCCAGATTTCCGTCAGCCACGAGACGAGCCCGCTGATCAAGCTGGTGGGCCGGGGCGACACCACCGTGGTCGACGCCTATCTCTCACCGATCCTGCGCCGCTATGTGGACCGGGTCGCCGACGAGCTGGGCGACGTGAACCTGATGTTCATGCAGTCGAATGGCGGCCTGACGGACGCGCACATGTTCCAGGGCAAGGACGCGATCCTGTCCGGGCCCGCGGGCGGTGTGGTCGGCGCGGTCCAGGTCAGCGAGGCGGCCGGGTTCGAGCAGATGATCGGCTTCGACATGGGCGGCACATCGACCGACGTGACCCATTATTACGGAGAGCTGGAGCGCGCCTTCGAGACCCTGGTCGCCGGCGTGCGGATGCGCGCGCCGATGATGCAAATTCACACGGTCGCGGCGGGCGGCGGGTCGATCTGTTCGTTCGACGGTGCGCGCTATCGCGTCGGTCCGGAGAGCGCCGGCGCCGACCCGGGGCCCGCGAGCTACGGCAAGGGCGGGCCGCTGACCGTCACCGACTGCAACGTGATGCTGGGGAAGCTACAGCCCGCGCATTTCCCGTCGGTGTTCGGGCCCCGTCAGGACGCACCGCTGGATGCCGACGCCGTGCGCGCGAAGTTCGCGGCCCTGACCGAGGACATCCGCGCCGCCACGGGTGATACGCGAAGCCCGGTGGAGGTCGCCGAGGGTTTCCTGAAGATTGCGGTCGAGAACATGGCCAACGCGATCAAGAAGATTTCCGTGCAGCGTGGTTACGACGTGACCCGCTACACGCTGTGTGCCTTCGGCGGTGCGGCGGGCCAGCATGCCTGCCTGGTCGCCGACGCGTTGGGGATGACCCGGGTGTTGCTGCATCCCTTCGCCGGCGTCCTGTCGGCCTACGGCATGGGGCTGGCCGACATCCGTGCGCTGCGCGAGCAGTCCGTCGAGGCGCTGCTTGGCGACACCGTGGACGACAGGGTCGCAGGTATTCTCGATCAATTGGCCGGCGCGGCGCGGGATGAAGTGTCGGGCCAGGGCGTGGACGATGGACGGATCACCGTCCGCCGACGCCTGCATCTGCGCTACGAGGGGACCGACACATCGCTGGAGGTGGACTTCGCCGGCGCGCAGGAGATGGCGGGTGCCTTCGCGGAGATGCATCGCCAGCGTTATGGTTTCACCATGCCCGACAAGGCGCTGATCGTGGAGACGGCGGCCGTCGAGGCGATCGGTGCGTCGGACCAGAGCACGGATGCCGACCTGGCACCCGAGGCATCCGGTGATGCTGCTGCGGTCGATCAGGTGACCGCCCATATGGACGGGGCGGCACACACGACGCCTGTCTATGAACGCGACGCGCTGGCGTCGGGCGCCTTGATTGATGGCCCCGCGATCATCAGCGAGGCCGTGGCGACGACGATCATCGAGCCGGGCTGGCGCGCGACCATGACCGCGCGCGGAGATCTGGTGATTGAGCGCGTGGTGGCGGCGCAGCGTATCGCCGCGATCGGGACGGACGTGGACCCGGTGATGCTCGAGGTCTTCAACAATCTCTACATGTCCATCGCCGAGCAGATGGGCGTGACGCTCCAGAACACGGCCTACTCGGTCAACATCAAGGAGCGGCTGGACTTCTCCTGCGCGATCTTCGCACCCGACGGAAACCTGGTCGCGAACGCGCCCCATATGCCCGTGCATCTGGGCTCCATGTCGGAGAGCATCCGCGTGGTGATCCGTGAAAACGCATCGCGGATGACGCCCGGTGACGTGTACATGCTCAATGCGCCCTACAATGGCGGCACCCATCTGCCCGACGTGACGGTGATCACGCCCGTGTTCGACGATGCGGGCGCGGATATACTTTTCTACGTGGGAAGCCGCGGCCACCATGCCGACATCGGCGGAATATCGCCGGGCTCCATGCCACCGGACTCGCGCACCATCGATGATGAGGGCGTGCTGATCGACAATTTCAAGGCGGTCGACGCGGGTGTTTTCCGCGAGGACGCGATCCGCGATCTGCTCGGGTCGGGCGCGCATCCGGTCCGCAATCCGGACCAGAACGTCGCCGACCTCAAGGCCCAGATCGCCGCGAATGAAAAAGGGGTGTCGGAACTGCGTCGGATGGTCGACCAGTTCGGGCTCGAGACCGTCCACGCCTATATGGGCCATGTCCAGGACAATGCGGAGGAATCCGTACGCCGCGTCCTCGACGTGTTGCGCGACGGGTCGTTTGTCTACCCGCTCGACAATGGTGCCGAGATTCACGTCGCGATCTCGATCGATCGCGCGACCCGCAGCGCGCGGGTGGACTTCACCGGCACCAGCGCCCAGCTCGACAGCAACTTCAACGCGCCGACGGCGATCGCCCGCGCGGCGGTCCTGTATGTCTTCCGGACCCTGGTCGACGACGAGATCCCGATGAACGAAGGCTGCCTCAAGCCGATCGAGATCATCATCCCGAAACGATCCATGCTCGCACCGGAATATCCCGCCGCGGTGGTCGCCGGTAACGTGGAGACCAGCCAGGCCCTGACCGATAGTCTCTACGGTGCACTGGGTGTGATGGCCGCGGCCCAGGGGACGATGAATAATTTCACCTTCGGCAACGCGCAGTATCAGTATTACGAGACGATCTGCGGCGGCTCTGGCGCGGGTCCCGACTTCGACGGCACCTCGGCCGTGCACACCCATATGACCAACTCGCGGCTGACCGATCCCGAGATCCTCGAATGGCGTTTCCCGGTGTTGCTGGAGAGCTTCGAGATTCGCGAAGGATCAGGTGGCGCCGGAAAACATCACGGCGGAGATGGTGCACGGCGCCGGGTTCGGTTCCTCGAGGACATGGATGTCATGATCCTGGCCAATCACCGCGAGATCGCACCCTATGGCCTGGCGGGTGGCGGGGACGGCGCGGTGGGGCGGAACTGGCTAGAGCGGGCCGATGGGTCGCGCGTGGAGATGTCGGGCACCGACCGGACCGAGGCCCGCCCCGGCGATGTGTTCGTCATCGAGACGCCCGGCGGCGGCGGCTACGGACCCGTGAATGGTAAAACCGCCGCGGCGGAGTAGGGTCACCGATCAAAGGAGGGAACCATGTCGTTGATGGATTGTCGTGATGTGCCGGTCTCGACCGGCAACCTGGCCTCTCTCGCGCGCTACGAGACCGCGCTCACACTCTTGAATGGATACTTCCTCGACCCGCTGGAAGAGGTCGAGGCGGCGCTGGCCGACGATCCCGATTTCGTCATGGGCCACTGCCTGCGCGGTGGCATGATGGCGGTGGCGGCGGAGAAGGCGGCCGAGCCCTTCCTGCGCGAAAGCGTGGAGGCCGCCGAGGTATTGGCGGCGGGTGCAAACGATCGGGAGCGCGGGCACATCGCTGCCCTGCGCGCCTGGCTCGACCGGGATTTCGCGGGTGCGACCGACCGCTGGGGCACAATTCTGACCGATCACCCGCGCGACCTGCTGGCGTTGCAACTCGCCCATCTCGGGGACTTCTATCTCGGCCGCTCGGACATGCTGCGCGACCGCATTGCGGCGGTTCTCCCCGCCTGGGGTTCAGATGTGCCGGGCTACGGCTATGTGCTTGGGATGCACGCGTTTGGCCTTGAGGAGATGAATGCATTTGCGCAGGCCGAGGACACCGGTCGCGAAGCGGTCACGCATGAACCCCGCGATCCGTGGGCGATCCATGCCGTCGCCCATGTGCTGGAGATGCAGGGCCGGCTCGACGATGGGATCTGCTGGTACAACGACCGTCGCACCGACTGGGCTGAGGAGAATATGTTCTCTTTTCACAATTGGTGGCACCTGTCGCTCTATCATCTGGACCGAGGCGAGACCGACCGCGTGCTCGAAATCTATGACACGGGCGTGCGTCCCCAATCCTCCGACGTGGTGCTCGAGATGCTCGACGCGTCGGCGCTGCTCTGGCGGCTGCATCTCGACGGAGTCGATGTCGGCGACCGTTGGGTAGGGCTGGCCGACACGTGGGAGGGCACGGTCGAGGACGGCTACTATGCCTTCAACGACGCGCACGCGATGATGGCGTTCGTCGGTGCCGGGCGTGACGCGTCGGCGGATGCCCTGCTGGCAACGATGACGCGCGCGGCGGGCGAGGCCGGGACCAACGCCATGATGACCCGGGACGTCGGGCTGCCGTTCGCGCAGGCGATCCGGGCATTCGGCCGACAGGAATACGGCCAGGCGGCCGATCTGCTGGCACCCGTCGCGCCAATCGCCAACCGGTTTGGCGGTTCGAACGCCCAGCGCGACGTCCTGCAACGGACATTGGTCGAATCCGCCATTCGCGGCGGTCGCGGCGCGCTGGCGAGGGATCTTATGGCGGTCCGCGTGGATGCGAAGCCCGAGGGCCTCTTCAACCGTCTGCGTCTCAAGCGGGCCGAGGCGCTCTCGGACTGAGAATGGCCCTGGCGTTGTATTGGCCGGCGAATAATTTTCGTCGGATCGTTTGCCGGGCTGTCCGGCATGCTCTATCGCGGAGCCATGCGAAGGAATTCCCATGTCCGGTGATCGCGTGACGGCGCCCGCCAATACCAAGATGCTGATCGGCGTCCTCGCGGTGATCACCGCGCTGGGGCCGCTGGCGATGCAGATCATCCTGCCGGTCCTGCCGGTCATGCAGGACGCGTTCATGGTCAGCGCGGGCACGGTGCAATATGTGCTGTCGCTCGCCTTGTTCACCATTGCATTCGCGACCCTGGTGTATGGCCCGGCGTCGGATCGCTATGGCCGAAGGCCTGTGCTCCTGGTCGGGCTGGTGATCTTCCTGCTCGGCTCCGTGGTGAGTGCACTTGCGCCGTCGATCGAGCTGTTGATTGCGGGGCGGGTCACACAGGCCGTGGGCGGTGCCGCCGGCATGGTGGTCAGCCGTGCCATCATCCGCGATCTCTATGACCGGGACACGGCGGCGCGTTTGATGGCCTACATGATCACCGCGCTGGTGGTCGCGCCGATGGTCGCGCCCCTTATCGGCGGCCTGCTCAACGATGCCTTCGGCTGGCGGGCCATTTTCATATTCTCCGGGGTCGTGGGCATCGTCGTGCTGGCGTTGGCGTTGCCGCGGGTGCCGGAAAGCCTGCAGCCGGGCACATCCGCCCAGACATTCCGCGGCATGTTGTCGGGCTTCGGGGTGCTGCTGCGGGTGCCGGCCTTTCTCGGTTATGCCGGGCAGGCCGGGTTCGGCATGGGCATGTTCATGGCTTTCCTCGGTGCCGCACCGTTCGTGACAATCAATGTTCTGGAGCGGCCGCCAACCGAATTCGGTTTGTTCTTTGTGTTGATCTCGGCCGGGTTCATGGCCGGAACATTCATGACCGCGCGGCTCGGTCAGCGGATCGGGCTCGACCGGATGATGCGCGTCGGCAGCGGTCTCGCGGTCGTGTTCGGGGTTGTGATGCTCGCCTTCGTCCTGGCCGGTGTTTGGTCGCCCTGGACGATCTTCCTGCCGGGCATGGGCATGGCGTTTGCGAACGGCCTGTCCATGCCCAATGCCCAGGCGGGTGCGATCAGCATCAGCCCGCGCTTCGCCGGCACGGCGTCGGGCCTGCTGGCGTTCCTGCAGATGCTTATGGGTGCCGGTTTCGCCCAGCTCGCAGGGATGCTCCAGGACGACACGCCGTTGCCGATGGCTGTGATCATGCTGACGGCTTCGACGCTGGCATTCCTGAGCGCGGTCTTCCTGACCCGGGTTGGAAAGCAGAGCAATTAGCTTCTTTCGTTTAACGGGCGGCGGCGAAAAACCCGCCCGTCGATAACGCCCAGGCCGATCCCGATGAGCGCTAGTCCCGCGAAGTGGAGGAACGAGAGTTTCTCTCCCAGGAACACAGAACCAAGAAAAATTGCGGACACAGGGATCAGGAATGTGACCAAAAGCAAATTCGTGGCACCGGCGGACGCCAAGATTCGGAAGTACAGGACATAGGCGATGGCCGTTGATAATACCGCTAGAGCTGCAATGGCGGCCCAAGTCTCAACACTGGGCCATGCCTGTGCCAGCGGGTCTTCGAACAGGAATGTGATCGGCACAAGTATCAAGGTCGAAGCGGTTGTCTGTCCCGCCGCCGTGACCACCGGGTCGATACCCATGCTTTGAAATCTGCGACCGTAGACGCCCGCGAACGCATAGGAGAGCGCTGCGGCGAGAACCGCGAGCTGCGCAAGCGCCCCGACACCCAATTCATGGAGGGCCGTTGGCCCGATAATCAGAATGCAGCCGGCGAAGCCGAACAGGACACCGAACAATTTCGATGGATTTGCGCGTTCGTCGGACAGGAGCAGGCCGGCAATGATCACGGTGAATAGCGGGGTGGTCGCGTTGAGGATGGATGCCAGGCCCGAGGCAATCTCTGTCTGTCCCCAGGTGATCAGGGAAAACGGGATGGCATTGTTGAGGATGCCCATACCCAGAAACGCGAGCCAGACGCTGCGTCCACCAGGGATAGCTCTGCCCGTTAGTCCCACGAATATCCAGAGTGCCAGTGCCGCGAGCCCGACCCGCAACGTCACGGTCGTAAACGGACGGAGTTCCGTGAGGACAATCTCGACGAAGAAAAAGGACCCGCCCCAAAGTACGGACAAGACCAAAAGCATGATCCACTCACGCAGGCCCATGCTCGCTTTGATAGATGTGGTGGCCATCCTGACGATCCGTAATTTTGGCGCGATAAAGTGTCAGTAGGTCATGGTGAAGCTCACGTCATTCCGTTTCTTGCTGGAACCGCACAGTTTTGGGTTGCGTGGAATCAGTCGCCCCGCGCGACGCCTTCGCGCCGCGGATCTGCGCCACCGCGCAGCTTGCCGTCGACGATCTCGATGCCGTGCAGCCCGCTGTTGAGGTCGCGCACCCGCGTCGTATGACCCAACGCCTTGAAGGCGGGCACGAGTGCCTCAGCCTCGGTACCGGCTTCGAAGTCGGTCGCGCCGTTGCGGTTCACGACATGACCCAGGTCGATGGCCGCCTGGATGTCGAGGTCCCAGTCCAGCACCGCCACCAGGGTCTTGGCGACATAGCCGATGATGCGGCTGCCGCCGGGCGAGCCGACGACCAGTCGCAGGGAGCCGTCGGCATTGAACACAAGCGTCGGCGCCATCGAACTGCGCGGGCGCTTGCGGGGCTCCACCCGGTTGGCCACCAACTGTCCGTCTTTGCTGGGCAGGAAGGAGAAATCCGTGAGCTCGTTGTTGAGCAGGAACCCGCGCACCATCAACTGAGAGCCGAACGCGCCCTCGATCGTTGTTGTCATGGAGACGGCGTTGCCTGCCCCATCGACGATCGAGATGTGGCTGGTGCCCGGTCGCCCGGTCTGAGTGTCGGGCGCGCGCTTGCGCGCCGGCACGCCGGGCGGGAGCCCATGCACGACCGGCGGCAGGATGGAGGTCTCCCGGCGGATGAAGGCGGCGCGTTTGGCGAGATAGTCCGGATGGAGCAGTCCCGCTTCCGGGACCGGCACGAAGTCGCCGTCGGCGACGTACTGGTTGCGATCGGCGAATGCGAGCTTCGAGGCTTCGGCCAGCAGATGCCAACTCTGCGGATCGTCCGGTCCCATGCCCGGCAGGTCGAACCCGGTCAGCATGCCGAGGGTTAGCCCGACCGTCAGCCCACCGGAACTGGGCGGGCCCATGCCGCAGACACGATAGCTGCGATAGCCGTGGCAAACAGGGTCTCGGCGGACGATGTCGTAGGATGCGAGGTCTGCCAGCGAGAGCCGTCCCGGATTTCCCGGCGCGTCGCGTACCGTGTCGACGATGTCCTGCGCGATCGGGCCGGTATAGAAGGCCGCAGGCCCGCGTTCCGCGATCGCGATCAGAGTCTCGGCAAATTCCGGGTTGGTCTTGCGGGTCCCGACGCGCAGCGGTTCGCCGGCGGGGAAGAAATAGTCCCGCGCGGCAGTAAAGGTTCGAAGTCGCTGGCCGCGATCGCTGGCCAGCATCTTCGCAAGCCGTGGCCCGACGATGAATCCCTGCTGCGCGAGGCGGATCGCGGGTGCAAAAAGCTCCGGCCAGGTCAATTTCCCGTGTTGCTGAAACAGGCGGGCCAGCAGCGCGATTGTCCCGGGGGTGCCGACCGAACGACCGCCGACGATTGCCGCGCCAAACGTCACCGGCGTGCCGTCGGACGTCAGAAACATGTCCGGAGTCGCCGCGATCGGCGCCGTTTCCCGTCCGTCGAATGCGACGGTCCGGTTCTGCGTGGCGTCATGGAAAAGCAGGAAGGCGCCGCCGCCAATACCCGAGCTCTGGGGCTCCACGAGGTTGAGGACGAGTTGCACGGCAATTGCCGCATCCGCCGCACTTCCGCCGCGCCGCAGCATCTCGAGGCCTGCCGCGACGGCGTCGGGGTGGGCGGCCGCGACCATGTGGCGGCTTGCGGTCGTCAGCCGATTGTCGGTCCGGCCGGTCGAATCTTCGGGTTGGTTTTCCTGCCCGAGTACGGGTGTCGCGGCAATCACCCAAGCGGAGATCAGCCCAAACAGGAACGTGCAGCGGAAACGCATCATCTCGACAAGCTGCCACGGAATCGACGGCGAACCCAACTGTGCGGGTCGTCACATCTTCGCCAGCCAAATTGCGTTCTTATGTCACGGGGTTCGGTTTGCGTCCCAAGGGCTGATATTTTAGCTTTCGAACGCTGCGCAATCCGGGCATGACAGGGAACGGGCGCGCTTTGAGCGTAGGCCGGTCATACAATTTTGGAGACGCCGTCTCGTGCGAAAACTACTCATCGGCCTTGCTGTTCTGGTCGTCGTTACTGTTGCGGCGGCGTTTGTCGGCCCGCTCTTTATCCCGGCGGATTCGATAAAGGGCGACATTGCGCGCGAAGTTGCGAAGGCAACCGGTCGAAACCTTGCAATCGACGGGAACCTCAAGTTCCGGATCCTCCCCGCACCGGGCGTCTCGGCCACCGGGGTGCGGCTGTCGAATGCCAAGGATGGCAGCGCGCCGGATATGCTGCGCCTGAAGGCGGCGGCAGTTGAGGTCGCGCTGTTTCCGCTGATCACCGGCAATATTCAGGTCAGCCGGATCGTCCTCTCGGAACCCGACATTCTTCTCGAGCAGTATGCTGACGGGACGAACAATTGGACATTTACGCCGGCGCCCGAAGCGACATCGAGTGAGCGGGGTGGGGCCGATGACGTGGCCACGGGCGCCAAGGAATCCCAGGCGCCCGCCGTGCGGTTCGACAATGTGGTGATCGAAGGCGGCACGCTCGTTTTCCGGACACCCGACAGCACAGAGCGGATTGAAGACATCAACGCCTCGCTCGGCGCGGCGAGCCTGACGGGTCCGTTCCGAGCCAACGGCAACGTCAATGCGCGGGGAATTGCGATCGGTGTCGATGCGGCGATCGGCGAATTTGCCGAAGACAGGGCAACCCCCGTCAATTTGAAGATATCGGCCGGCGGGGCCGAAATCGGATACTCCGGCGTGCTCGCCGGTGCACCGGACGCAGCCCGTTTGTCCGGGCAGGTCGAGGTGCGCGCGGAGGATCTGTCGGCGTTGGTTGCGGCTTTCTCCAACGGGCCGGCGCCCGCCGTTCTCATGGGCAAGCCGCTGGAGATCAACGGGACATTGGCGGCCAGCCAGGCGTCGATCTCCATCGACGATCTTACCTTGCGGCTAGGCGATGATTCCGCCACGGGCGCTGTCGATGTGATCCTGGGTGATATTCCCTCGGCCGGCCTGGTGCTCAACCTGAACCAGCTCGACCTCGACCGCCTTCTGGCGGCCGCGCCCAAATCGGGTGCCGGGGGCGGTGATTCAAATGACGGCCCGTCAGAGCGGAGCAACGATTCCTCTGCAAAAACCGCGCCGGGCCAGGCCACGACCGGCGCCGGTTTCGCGCTGCCGACAGGATTTTCGGCGACACTCGAAACAAAGATTGATGCGGTCGTTTATCGCGGCGGTGTGGTGCGTCAGGTCTTGCTCAACACCGAGCTGGCGGATGGCAGCCTGACGATATCGCAGGCCGCGGCGCAGTTTCCCGGTGGTGCGAATGCATCCGTGGTCGGTTTCGTATCAACGACGGAATCGGTGCCTAAATTCGAGGGGCAGGCCGACTTGTCGGCCGATGATTTCCGGGCACTTCTGCAATGGGCGGGGGTCGATGTCGCGACCGTACCGCAGGATCGCCTGCGCAAGATGGCGGGTTCACTCTCCATCGAAGCGACATCCGAGAATGTGACGCTGACCGATATCGATGTCAGCGTCGATGTCTCGCGGATACGCGGCGGCGTGGCGATCGCGGTGCGCGAACGCCTAGGGTTCGGGATAGGGCTCTCGTTCGATAAAGTGAATGTCGATGCGTATCTGCCGGATCCAGCGACCCAAGCATCGGCCGGGGCCGGCGCGGCTTCTGGCAGCGCAGCCACGAACCCGTCCACGAACCCGTCCTCGAACCCGTCCTCGAACCCGACGGCGGGTGATGGGAACGCGCCCGCTGGCGATGCCGGATCGACGGGGCTGGCCGCGCTCGACACGTTCGACGCCATTCTTCAGCTGAAGGTTGGTGATGTCGTATTCCGCGACCAGCGTCTGAGCGACATCAATCTGGACAGCACGCTGCAGGGCGGCAATCTTGAGTTGCGGGATTTGTCCGTGGTGAGCCTTGCCGGTGCGAAAGCATCTGTAAAAGGCCGTGTTGATGGACTGGCGAGCGCGCCAAAAGCAGATGTTACAATTAGCCTCGATGCGCGCGACGGTGACCGCCTCCTGGCACTGGCGGGTGTCGATGCGCCGGCAAAACTCGGTGCAACGAAGTTGAACGGATCGCTGCGCGGGGATTTGCAGAATCTGGATGTGGACGTGACCCTCAATGCGATGGGGGCCAGCATGCGGACGGCTGGAAGTCTGGGTGTCCTGGCCGTGCCGCCGCGTTACGACATGCAGTTGGACATCAAACATCCTGACGCGGCGAAGTTTGCCGCCCGGCTGCGCGGCGAAGACGGAGCCGGAGGGCCGAAACTCGGTGCGCTCTCGGCAAGCGCCAGCGTTCGCGGTGACCTCACGGCGAGTGACATCGACACAAAGGTCGAAATCGGCCCCGGTGAGATCGGTGCACGCGGGCGCCTGACCAATCTCGCGACCGGTAGCCCGCTGGGCAACCTCGAGATCAATGCGTCTCATCCCGATATGGTGGCGTTCGCACGTTTGCTTGCGCCGGACTACAGCCCATCGAAGCCCGACCTCGGACCATTTGCGTTGAAAACGAACCTCGCGCTTGCGGCAAATATGATGACCTTGGCGAACCTCGAAGGTGCCGCCGGTTCGGTCGGATTCAAAGGCAATGCAACGATAGACACAGGCGGGCCGCGACCCAGTGTTGTGGCGACCCTCGACACGGGCGAAATCGTGGTTGATTGGTTCCTGCCCGCACAGCAGGGGTCTGCGTCCACGGCATCGAATGCGCGGTCCGGCGCCGCCGCCGGCGCGGCGGCCAGCCGCGGTTCGGCTACACCTGCAGGCAACAAGCGCTGGTCGCGTGAGCCGATCGAATTGTCGGGCCTGCGCGCGGCCGATGCGGACATCAAGCTTTCTGCGCCCGCGATCACGTACACCAACATCCGCGTCGATCAACCGCGCCTCGCGATCAAGTTGGATGACGGCGTGCTGGATCTTACCGAATTGTCGGGCAAGGCGTTCGGCGGCGGGTTCAACATGACCGGCCAGGTCGCGGCGCGTGACGTGCCGACCATGCGTTATGCAATGCGTGTCGAGAATGCCGACGCCGCGAAGTTTCTTGGTGACGGCGCGAGCGGCGAGCGCGGCGTGATGTCTGTGCTCGATCTTCTGTTTCCTGTCTCGAACGTCAAGCTGGCGTCGGGCCGGCTGGGCGCGGATCTGGATGTGACGTCGCGTGGTCGCAGTGAGTTCGAGATGATTTCCAATCTCGCCGGCAAGGGTGCGATGCGCTTCACCGATGCGGTGGTCGAGGGAGTCGATGTCTGCCAGATCAGCGAACAGCTCGATCGACTGAACGGGATCGAAGGCTTCCTCGGGCTCGCCTCATCGGGCCGCGGTGGGCAGACCAAGATCGCAAACTTCGATGGGCGTTTTGTTCTCGCCAACGGCATTGCCACTCTGCCGCAACAACAGATCAATGCGGAATGTGCCGCCGTGGCGTTCAGCGGCACGACCAATCTGCCAAACTGGACGGTGGATATTCAGGCCCGGGCGGGTTTCCCGGCGCACCCGGAATTCGCCGGTGTTGTGGTCGAGCAGAAAGGCCCGCTCGACGCGCCCAACACGCGTCTGGTCAACGTCAACGAGATCAACCAGTTCATCGTCGGCAAGGCCGCGGGCTCGATCCTGCGCAAGCTGCTGCCGGGTGGCAGTCAGGAACAGGCGCCGCCCGCAACGGACGGCAGTACGACCCAGCAGCCGCAAAGCAAGAAGCCGGAAGACCAGTTCCGCAACCTGCTGGAAGGCCTGATACGCGGTCGTTGATAGGTTCAGAGGCGGTGCCGGTGACGGCCGGTCAGTGTGCCAGGTGCCGCGCTAGTCGCGCAGGTCGTGCAGGACGAAAACACGGATGGCACTCGACAGACTGCCGTCGCGGTCGCGGTCAATTTCCGTCACCAGTTCATTGACCGACATGCGCCGGGCCTTCGCGACCTTGCGCAGGTGATCCCAGAATACATTCTCAAGGGACACGCTTGTGCGGTGCCCGGCGACCACGACGGATCGCTTCTTGTTCGCGGACTGACGCGGCAGAGTATCGACGACATTGCTAATCATGATGGTTTAATCATGTTCTCCGGTTTGACCCACGCATCATACTGCTCGGCCGTGAGCAGGCCCAAGTCAATTGCGGCCTCTTTTAGGGTACTACCGTCGGTAAACGCCTTTTTCGCGACCTTTGCGGCATTATCGTACCCAATATGCGGATTGAGCGCGGTCACCAGCATCAGGGACTGGGCCATCAACTCAGCGATCCGATCGCGGTTCGCCTCGACGCCGGTCACGCAGCGATCGGTAAAGCTGCGGCAGGCATCGCCGAGCAACCGGGCCGAGCGGAGCACGTTAAAGATAATCACCGGCTTGAACACGTTCAGCTCGAAATGGCCGTTGCTGCCCGCGACCGTGACCGCGACATGGTTGCCCATGATCTCCGCCGATACCATCGTCAGCGCCTCGCACTGAGTCGGATTGATCTTGCCCGGCATGATCGATGAACCCGGCTCGTTTGCCGGCAGGCTCAATTCGCCGATGCCACTGCGCGGCCCGGAGCCGAGGAAACGAATGTCGTTGGCGATCTTCATGGCGGCCACTGCACCGACATTCAGCGCGCCGGATGCGGCAACCATCGCGTCATGTGCCGCCAGGCCTGCAAACTTGTTCGCCATCGTCTCGAACGGTTTCCCGGTGATGCCGGCGACCTCCTCGGCAAAACGTTCGGCAAAACCGATCGGTGTGTTGAGCCCGGTGCCGACGGCCGTGCCGCCCTGGGCCAGCTGCAGAAGATCGGGTGTCGCCCGTTCGATGCCGGCGATCACACCCTCCATCTGCGCCGCGTAGCCGGAGAATTCCTGGCCGAGGGTCAGGGGCGTCGCGTCCTGGGTGTGGGTGCGACCGATCTTGATGATGTCCTCGAATTCCTTCGACTTGGCTTCGAGCGCATCCTTCAGATGCGTGAGGCCCGGAATCAGCCGGTCCTGGAACTCCAGCGCCGCGGCGATGTGCATGGCGGCGGGAAAGGTGTCGTTTGACGACTGGCTGCGGTTCACATGATCGTTTGGGTGGACCGGGGACTTGTCCCCTGGCTTGCCGCCGAGAATCTCGTTGGCACGGTTCGCGATGACCTCGTTGGCGTTCATGTTCGACTGGGTGCCCGAGCCTGTTTGCCAGACCACCAGCGGGAAGTTGTCATCGAATTTTCCATCGATGACTTCCTGCGCGGCTTCGATCACGGCGTTTGCGACCTCCGGCTCAAGTTGCCCGAGTGCCAGGTTGGCCTTGGCAGCTGCTTGCTTCTGGATACCGAGCGCGCGTACCAGCGCGGTCGGCATGCGATCGTCGCCGATCGGAAAATTCTCGATGCTGCGCTGAGTCTGGGCGCCCCAGTATTTGTCGGCCGGGACAGCCACTTCGCCCATCGTGTCGCTTTCGGTGCGGGTCTTGTTCGTCATCACTTCCTCCGGGTTCGGCGCGCATTATCGTCGCCGCATTCCATAGGTAAAGGCTTAACGCGCATGGGCGTCACGATTTGCGTGGTTTCTTTTTCGCCTGTGCGCGGTTCGCAGCGGCGAGCGCCATATGTGCCCAGGGACGCAGCGCATCGATATCTTCTGCCGCATCGTCGGGTACGGTCAGATAGGACAGCGCAACCGGTTTTCCGGACTTCTCATAGGTGAATGGCTCGCAGCCGGCGTCGAGGAATGCCGCTTTGGTCTCGTCGTCGACCTTGAGGTAGAGGACTTCGTCGGCAATCAGGGCGAACATGACGCCATCGCAGAAGATGCCATGACCACCGAACATCCGGCGCAGTTTTGTGCCCAGATCGAATGGCGCGCCGACGCTGGCAAGCAGATCACATGCGTGCTCGGCGAATTCCTGGCCTGATGGCATGCGCGCGCGTTTCTATTTCTTGCGAAATTGATCCAGATTGACGACCTCGGCGCTGTCCCCGCCGTCTTTGGCGTCGTCGTTTGGTCCGTCGGCGTCAGACCCTGCGTCATCCCGATTAACATCCAGTTGGGAGTCTTCGGTCTCACTCGCGGTCGCCATATTGTCAGGCACGGGAACCAGGTCGCTCTCGGAGCGCACAACCGGAACCATCACATTGCCGTCGGTCTCGACATTGAACTGAAGTCCGAATTTGACCGATGGATCGACGAAGGCCGACAGGGCCGCATAGGGAACGCGCAACTCGGCGGGGCGATTCTTGAAACTGAGGGTGATCGAGAAAAAGCTGTCTTCGACGATCAGGTCCCAGAACTGATGCTGCATGACGATGGTCATCTCTTCGGGATATTGATCGTGAAGATAGTCGGGAATGGAAACGCCCGGTGCCTGGGTGCGGAACGTCAGATAAAAATGATGTTCGCCCGGCAGCCCTTCATTGAGAACCTTGGTCAACGCCTCGCGGACAACGCCCCGAAGGGCATTTTCCACCATCTGATCGTATCGCATCTGGTCGTCGGTCATGGTCGCGTACTGGAAGCGCGCCCCGTGGGGCGCTGGTCTAGGGATGAATTGTGAATATCATCCACCGGGCCGCGAAGAGCAACGGTTTGCCGCACAAGATTCTCGCGAACATGTGGATGCAATGCCGGCGGGGGGACGGGTGAGCCTTGGAAGTGGGGGGCTTCTGTTGCCCGGTGCCCCCCGAACCGCGCTTATTATCGCTTAATTAAGCGGCAACAGCGAAGGTTTCAACATTGTCGTTGGCACCTATGAATATGGCCCGATGTCGGTGGTACCATGCCGGACGAAAGTTCAGCCTTTACGCGCCCGTCGATCCTGTTTCGCCCCCATTCCGGTCATGGCGTAAGCCATGAAATACCGAGGTAAATGGTGGAGGCGCCGGGTACTGCCCCCGGGTCCGAACGTTTATTGCGCAAAACGTTTATCGCCATAGTCGAGTAAACCCGACGCCCTATTATATAGGGCCGGAACGGCAAATACGAAGGACTAAGCAGGGTTATCCCCGTTGGCCCGGCTTTTCACAGGGTGTCGCGGATATCCGCGACTCGTGTTGCGGACTAGGTTTGACGCAATACGTAAGCCCGACCCGAGGCCTGAGACCCGATGCAGCAATATCTCGATCTGATGCGACATGTTCGCGACAATGGTGCCGAGCGGACCGACCGCACGGGGACCGGAACCTTGTCTGTATTTGGGCACCAGATGCGTTTCGATCTCAATGCCGGCTTCCCGCTCGTCACGACCAAGAAAATCCATATGAAGTCGGTAATCTATGAGTTGCTGTGGTTTCTCAAGGGCGACACGAACGTCAAATATCTGAACGACAACGGCGTTTCGATCTGGAACGAGTGGGCCGATTCCGATGGTGATCTCGGTCCGGTCTACGGTCATCAATGGCGATCATGGCCGGCACCCGACGGCAACCGGATCGACCAGATTCACAATCTGCTGGATCAAATCCAAAACCGACCGGATTCACGTCGGCTGATCGTGTCAGCCTGGAATGTCGCGGATGTGGACACGATGGCCCTGCCGCCATGTCATTGCCTGTTTCAGTTCTACATCGCCGACGGCAAGCTCTCTTGTCAGCTGTATCAGCGCAGCGCCGACATCTTCCTCGGCGTCCCGTTCAACATTGCATCCTATGCGCTGCTGACAATGATGGTGGCCCAGGTCGCCGGTCTGGAAGTGGGTGAATTCATCCATACCTTCGGCGATGCGCATCTTTACCTGAACCACCTCGAACAGGCTGATGCGCAGTTGGAGCGCGCGCCTTACGCGTTGCCGCAGTTAACCCTGAACCCGGACGTCGATGACCTGTTCGCGTTCGACTATGACGACTTCACACTCGACGGGTACCGGTTCCACCCGCATATCCCGGCGAAAGTCGCGGTCTGAGTTCGTGCGGATTTCGCTGATTGTCGCGGTAGCCGAGAATGGCGTGATTGGTCGAGACGGCGATCTACCCTGGCGCATCCCCGCCGATCTGAAGTTTTTCAAGGCAACAACAACCGGCCATCCGATCGTGATGGGGCGAAAGACCCACCAGTCGATCGGCCGCGCATTGCCGGGGCGAACGAACATCGTGATTACGCGCGATTCGGATTTTGTCGGTGTTGATATTGCGGTTGTCGGTGATTTTGATGCCGCGCTGTTGGCCGCCGGTGATGCGGCCGAGGTGATGGTGATCGGGGGCGCGCAAATTTATGAACTGGCGCTGCCACGCGCGGAACGAATTTACCTGACGGAAGTGCATGTCGCGGCAGATGGCGATACGCATTTTCCCGATCTCGATCGTAATATCTGGCGCGAGACGGCGCGGGTCGATCACCCGGCCGAGGGTGACACGCCCGCGTTCAGTTTTGTCACCCTCGAACGCTAGGGCCCGAATTCACGATCATTAGCTGCCGTCGCGCAGGCCCGGCCAGTTGCGGTCTGCGGAGACGATGTTGCCGGACTTGTCGATGGCCCAGCGCGCACGCACGAGTTTCGAATAATTCAGATAGAGCTTGCCGTCCCGGATCGACCATGCGTCGGGGTCGGTGGTGGCGGTGTAGTTGTTGGCGACGGCCCAGGCGCAGTAGCCGCCATATTGCGGAGCGAATTTCTCGGGCTCGGCGGTGAACATGTCGCGGTTTGCCGCCGATGCGAAATGCCAGGTTGTCCCCTGATAAGTGGCGCTGTGCGCGGGGTCGCCTTTGACCGGCTTTTCCTCGGTGAAGTAGGCCACCGGGTCATAGCCGTGGATGGCGGCCCCGTCGGCGCTATACACGGGCTCGACCGCCAGCGCCGGCGCGCTAAACAAAAGGCCGATGATCAGGAACGTTGCCGCTCGGGTGACATTGCGCATCTGGATTCTCCCGCATGTGAGTTGCGATACGCTACATGAACACCCTCCACGCAGAAATCATTCCGATTTCGGCACAATAAAATCATCTGATCTGCGGGGCTGGGCGGGAAATGAAATCCGTCGGGTCGGTGGCCATTTGGTGCCGGCCGTTTGGGGGGCAAGGTGGCCGGCGGCCTGCGGGGCAGGGCCTGTCTCCGACCCGACGGTTTCGCGATGCGGGCGTTAACTCAGGGACCCGCCTCTGGCCTGAAGTTGGGTCGGAATAGACATTTCGACAACGCACGAAGATGTGTCGTGCGATCAACTAAGCGCGACGGGCGTGCGCGCTTTCGTGAGGCGGTGGCGTGACGCGGTGTCGCTGGGGTGTCGCGGTTAGTCGATCGAGATGCTCGGCGCCGGTCGGGTGGTTGCCGTCGATATTTTTGCCAGCACGGCCGATGCGAGATCGCGGTAGGCCTCTGCGTGCGGGCCGTCGGGCTCGCTCGCCGTGATCGGTTGCCCGGAATCGGAGGTAACCCGGATTGCAACATCGAGCGGTATCTCTCCGAGGAAATCACAACCGAGCCGTTCGGCCTCGGACCGCGCGCCGCCATGCCCGAAGATGTCTGTTTGCTCACCGCATTTCGGGCAGATGAACATGCTCATATTCTCGACGATCCCGAGCACCGGTACGTTGACCTTGGCAAACATGTTCATGCCCTTGCGGGCATCGATCAGTGCAATGTCCTGCGGGGTCGAGACGATCACGACTCCGGCCAGCGGGACCCTTTGCGCCATGGTCAGCTGCGCATCGCCGGTTCCCGGCGGCATGTCGACGATCAGCACGTCGAGCGTGCCCCATTCGACCTCGCGCATCATCTGTTCCAGCGCCCCGATCACCATGGGACCACGCCAGACCATGGCCGTGTCTTCGGGAACCATGAAACCCATCGACATGACTTTCACGCCATGTGCCTCGAGCGGCTCGATTTTTTTATTGGCCAGGGGCTTGGGTTTTTCCGATATCCCCAGCATGCGCGGCAGCGACGGTCCGTAGACATCGGCGTCGAGGATGCCGACGCGCTGCCCCAGCGAAGCCAGCGCGACGGCGAGGTTCACGGCCGTTGTCGATTTACCGACTCCGCCCTTGCCGCTGGCCACGGCAACAATCGCGCCGACGCCCGGCAGCAATGATGTGGCGGGCGCCTGATTGGCGGGAGCTTCCGGGTTTGCGTCAGAAGCCGGGGTTTCAGCGGGCGCTGCAGGTGCCGCATTGTGGGCGGTGAGAACTGCCGAAACGGACGACACGCCATCGAGCGCGAGGACGGCTCGTTCCGCGGCTTTGCGCAGCGGTTCCATCCGGTCTGCGTCCGCCGGATCGATCTCGATGGCAAATCCGATGTTGCGATCCTTGATCACCAATCCCGAGACCATGTCATTGGCGATGATGTCTTTGCCACTAACGGGATCAACGATTGTGCATAAAGCTGCGCGAATATCGTCTTGTGAAAGGTCCGACATGCTTGAAAACTCCGGGTGTACAGACAATATCGTCTAGGACTGGTCGCCATGGCGTGATCACGCCTCACGGTATGTTGTGTGATATAAGCCTGAGTGATCGATTTATAAACCCGGCGTGGTGACCGTTTGCCCCAGAAAGGCAGACATCAGGTTTTGCGCCAGCTTACAGACGAGGGAATTTGCGATGCCTTGGAACAGTCAGGGAGGCGGTGGTGGCCCATGGGGCGGCGGCGGCAGTGGCGGCGGCGGCGGTCCTTGGGGTGGTCAACGCCCACCGGGCGGCGGCGGCATGGGCGGCGGACAGCAGCCCAATATCGAAGAGATGCTACGTCGCAGCCAGGACAAGGTTCGCCGGTTCATCCCGGGCGGGTTTGGCAGCGGTCGCGGAATAGCGATCGTCATTCTCATCGTGGCGGTTCTCTGGGGCCTCAGCGGCTTCTACCGGGTACAGGAGAATGAACGCGGCCTCGAACTGGTGTTTGGCAAGTGGAACGAGCAGATAACAGCACCGGGTCTGCGCTGGCGTTGGCCAACACCGATCGGTGCGGTGCTGACCCCGGCGGTGACGCAGATCAACCGGTTGAACATCGGCTTTCGTGACAGTGAGAATATTGGCGGCCGGTCTTCCTCGCCGCGCGATGTTCTCGGCGAATCCCTGATGCTGACGAGTGATCAGAACATCTCGGATGTCGATTTCACGGTGCAATGGCGCATCTCGAATCCGGCAAACTATCTGTTCAACATTCTCGCACCGGAAGAGACAGTGAAGGCTGCGGCGGAAAGCGCCATGCGCGAAGTCGTCGGCCAGACCAAGCTTGATGATTTGCTGACCACGGCCCGTGAAGGTGTCCAGGACGATACCCGCGACCTTCTGCAGTCAATCCTCGACGGCTATGGCGCGGGCATCAACATCGAGCGTGTCCAGCTTCAGAAGACCGAAGCGCCGCCGCCGGTCATTGACGCCTTTAATGATGTGCAGCGCGCACGTCAGGATCAGGAGCGGCTGCAAAACCAGGCCGAGGCCTACCGCAACCGGATCGTGCCGACCGCACGTGGTGAGGCGGCCGGCCTTCTGGAAGAAGCCGCTGCGTATCGCGAACGAGTGATCAAGGAAGCTCAGGGTGAAGCCGCGCGCTTTGACCAGATCTTCGAGACGTATCGGGTGGCACCCGATGTGACACGTCGGCGCCTCTATATCGAGACGTTGCGCGATGTCCTCCAGGGGGCCAACAAGGTCATCATTGATGAGGGTGCCGCCGGCGGACAGGGTGTCGTGCCTTACCTGCCGCTCAATGAGCTTAATCGCAACCGAACAGAGAACACGGGAGGCCAGCAATGAGCCGCGCAAAACTCGCGATTTTCGGCGGTGTCATTATCGTCATCGGCGTGTTGCTGAATTCGGGCCTGTTCACTGTTAGTGAGACCCAGCAGGTTCTTGTCCTCCAGCTGGGCGAGCACAAGCGTACGGTTCGTGAACCCGGTCTGCACTTCAAGGTGCCGCTGATCCAGAATGTGGTCGCATATGACAAGCGGGTCTTGAGCGTGGACCCGCCAGCTGAGGAAATGCTGCTGAGCGATCAGAAGCGTATTCTGGTTGACGCGTTCGCCCGATACCGGATCACCGACCCGCTCAAATTCTTCCAGACGGTGCGGGACGAGCAGATCTTCGGAAACCGGTTCGGCAACATCCTGACCTCGACGGTTAAGGAATTCGTTGCCCAGCGTGAACTCGCGGACCTGTTGTCGGACCAACGCAACGTCATTATGGAATCGATACGTGATGGCGTCGCAATAGAAACTTCGAGTTTCGGGATCGAAGTTGTCGACATCCGTATCGGTCGGTCGGAACTGCCGGAGGCTGTTTCGCAGACCGTGTATGAGCGGATGCGGACCGAACGTGAACGACAGTCGAACAAGCTGCGCGCCGAGGGTGAAGAGAATGCACGTCGCATTCGTGCCGAAGCGGATCGTCAGCAGGTGGAGATTGTCGCCGAGGCGCAGCGCGAGGCTGAAACCTTGCGCGGTGGCGGGGATGCGACCCGTAACGCAATCCTCGGCGAATCCTATGGCAAGGACCCCGAGTTCTTCGAGTTTTTCCGTTCGCTCGAAGCCTACAAGGAGACGTTCGCCGCGGAAGGAACCACGATGGTCCTGTCCCCGAACAGCGACTTCTTCAAGTATTTCGGTGATCTGCAGGGCGGCCGCGACCGGGTGTCGGGTCGCGAAGATAGGTAGGCAAAATGGGACAACTCCTGCTTTGGGGTAGCTTTCTGCTCATCGGCTTTGCGCTGGTCCTGTTGGTCGAAGGCCTGATCTACGCCGTGGCGCCCAACATGATGAAGCGTCTGTT
>JABIVD010000046.1 GCA_018667335.1 Rhodospirillaceae bacterium | reverse complement strand
CATAGAAGCCACGTTTGGTTGGCGTTACCTCTCGACCATAGCGCTCGAGCAACTGCCCGACAGTGCAATCATTCGTAATTAAGTGGCCAAGGTCGATCTGTCGTTCCGTCTCTGCAGCCCAACGACGAGCATCAGAGGTCAGATCAAAGGTCTTGGTCTGCACAGGCGTACCCTGACGCCGAACACGAGCCGTATATCGCCCGTTACGTTTCATTATTGATGCCAAATCCATCTCCTGTGGCACAGGAGTGGTACAAGCAACGCGACGGAACTATCTGGTCTGACTTTAGAGGGGCTTAACCGACTGTATTTAAACAATAATAAAAAAATTAATCTCAAATGATCATGTTGCGAGCACTACGTTCGGGACGTAGGGGCCGGAGGTTCGAATCCTCTCTTCCCGACCAATTTTCTCAAAACATAATCCGCGAAGTTTGTCCGCCGTGAGCTGTTAGCCGGCCTGGGCTGCGGGCGCGCCGATCGTGGCGATCCGGCGGGTCTGATATTCCCGGTACCAGCTCGGGAATTCAGCAGCCGGCATGGGGCGGCTGAGATAGTAGCCCTGCGCCTGATCGCAGCCCTCGCGGCGCAGGAAATCGAGCTGCTCCTGGTCTTCGACACCTTCCGCGATGACTTTCAACCCAAAGGTCTTGCCGAGCGAGATCGTGGCACTTGTGATCGCGGCGTCACCTTCGTCGCCGGGCAGATTCGAGACAAAAGATCGATCGATCTTGAGCGTGTCGACCGGCAGCTGTTTGAGGTGAGTGAGCGAGGAATAGCCGGTGCCGAAATCGTCGATCGATACGGAGACACCACGCATTCGCAACATTCCGAGAAGTTCGGAGATGCTTTTGATGTTGTCCAGAATCGCGCTTTCGGTGATCTCGATTTCCAGGCAACCGTCTTCCAGCCCCGATTGCTTCAACGCCCGGTCGACCGACGCAATGATCTGCGTATCCTTCAACTGGTGCGGTGACAGGTTGATCGAACAGTTGAGGGGCGGGATGCCCGCGTCGCGCCAGGCGACGTGCTGGCGGCAGGTTTCCCGGAGCACCCAGTCGCCGATTTCGACGATGAGATGACATTTCTCGGCGGCAGGAATGAAGTCGTTTGGTGGAATCAGGCCGCGCTCGGGCTGGTTCCAACGAATCAGGCTCTCCGTGCCGAGCACCTGGCCGGTACGGATGTCGACCTTGGGTTGATAGAAGAGTTCGAACTCGTTCTTGGCCACGGCCTGTCGAAGGTCGGATTCCAGGGCGCGCTGGTCCTGCACGGCGGTGTTCATTTTTTCATCGAAGAAGTGAAACCTGCCACGACCTTCGGCCTTGGCCCTGTAGAGGGCCATATCGGCGCATTTCAACAACTGTGTCGGGTCGGTGCCGTCCATCGGCGCCAGTGCGATACCGGCGCTACAGGACATGAACAATTTCTGGTCCTCGCCCTCGAACGGCTCGGCCAATGCGTCGATGATCTTCTGCGCGTGCCGGGATGCCCCCTGGGCGTCGTTTATGTTGGGTGCGATGATCGCGAATTCGTCGCCGCCGAGCCGGATTACGGTGTCGGTGACGCGGCCCCGTGCCGACAGTCGTTCGGACATCATTTTCAGAAGTTGGTCACCTGCGGCGTGGCCCAATGTGTCATTCACGTCTTTGAAATTGTCCAGATCCAGAAGCGTTACCGCGACCATATTTTGTGCACGACCTGCCTGGGCGATTGCCTTCGTCAGCACAGACTCGAAAACGGACCGGTTCGGTAAACCCGTCAGCACGTCGATACGAGCCATCTCGGCGAGCTGTTTGTGGAAATTATGGCGCGCGCTGGCGTATTGCACAGCGCGCCTCAGGACGGTCCCGGAAATTTCTGCTTTGGTCAGATAGTCGACCGCACCGGAGCCCATCATTTTCTGGGCGAGCTTTTCGTCGTTTTCTCCGGTCAGAAAAATCACTGCTGCCTGACTGTCATGTTCCGCAACCATTTCGGCAAAGATAATGTCACCGTCGTAGTCGGGAAGGCGGTAATCCAGAAAAACGCAATCGAACTTTTGGGCGGCACAGGCCACCAGAGCGCCAGCCCCGTCCACCGCTTCGGTCAGGTCGTAGTTCAGACCCGACTGCTCCATGGCACGGCGCACCGTCAAACGGTCGACATCATCATCATCGACCAGCAATATTTTCAAATGATCTGTCATGCCGCTGGCAGCTCCACCACGCGCAAATAGCAGTCCAGCATCTCCAGCGCTTCGGGGAATGAAATACCGGCCTCGCTTTTCAGGATGTATCCGGCGACGTGGTTGTCGAAAGCTTTGATCTTGTCCTGATCGTCGTTCGAGGTGGTCAGAACGAAGATCACGCTGCGACGAAGTGCCGGATCGCTTCGAACTTCATGCAGAAATTCCAATCCCGACATGCGCGGCATGTTGAGGTCGAGCAGGATTATGTAGGGATGCCCGAGCGGCGTATGACCGTTTTCTCCGCGGAGTATCTCCAGCGCCTCGACACCGTCGTTTGCCACCAGCATCGGATTGGCGATATCCAATTTCTTGAAGGACCGCTGCAGATGCATGATGTCGACTTCGTCGTCTTCGACAAGCAGGAACGTGACGTCCTTATGCGACATTCTTTCTCTCCATCTGAAATTCTTGTTCGGGTTCCGATATGTGGTTGGCCCAGGTGAACCGGAAAACCGAACCTCTTTCACCGTTGTGCGATTCCACCTCGATCTCGCCGCCGTTGGCGCGCACCAGTTTCTGCACCATCGCGAGGCCCAGCCCGCTGCCTTCGACCTCGTCCCGCCGTTTGAGTGTCTGGAACATCTGGAAGATACGGTGATGAAACTCTTCGGGTATTCCCGGCCCGTCATCGGCCACGGTGAATTCAACCACGGACCCCAAATTTCGGTAGCCGATCGTGACATGGACGTTGTCCCGGTCACGATGTTTGGCGGCGTTGCCGATCAGGTTGCGGAACACCTGCTGCAGCGCGGCCGCAGACGTTTGGATCCAGGGCATATCGCCAGGGATGTCGACGCGGAGGACTTCCGGCTCGCCGAGCAATTCAACGGATTCGGACACCAGAGGCCCCGTGTCGACATATGAAAGTTCGGTCTCGTCGCGGCCCGCACGGGCGTAGCGCAACAAGCCTTCGAGCAAGGCCTCGAGACGTTTTATTCTGCTCCGCAGCAGGGTCATGTGGCCGCGACTGTCGTCGGACATCCGGTCGGCGACATCTTCCTCGATCCAGCCGGCCAGATTGTCGATCGCCCGCAACGGTGCCTTCAGATCATGGGATGCGACATAGGCAAACTGCTCCAGATCCGCGTTAGAACGCTCCAAGTCGCTGACATGACGGTCGAGCAGCGCCTTGTCATGGATCTGCTCGGTCATGTCCTTCAGAACGAGGATCAGTGTTCTTGCTTCGGCCTCGTGTGGTTGGTCGAGACTCTCGTCATTCGGGTGCATTGGCGACACCGAGACAAGCACGGGGATATTGGAATTTTCTCCGATGATCAGACTGCGTTCTACGGATCGTCGATCCTCGTTCACCGACGTCACGAGTTCGTGCCAGTCGCCCGTGACAAGTGATGAGACCTTTCGCCCCACCAGATCGTCTGCCGGGCATCCCAGCGCACGGGCCATTGCCCTGTTGCCGGACTGAATGCGGCCGTCGTCAGAAACCACGAGCATGAATTCGTTCATGGAGTTGAGGATGCCGTCGGTGTAGTCGCGCGACGTCGTGGTGCTTTCGATATCGGCCAGCATGTTGTTGAAGCTGCCCGTCAGTTTCCTGAATTCCTCGGTGCCAAAAGGCTCTATTCTGTATCCAAGATCGGCGGAACTGCTGACATTCTCGACACCGGAGATGAATTGCCGGATGGGGATGACGACCTTGATCGCGGTGACGAATATACCGACGCCCACCGCTACGATGCTCAACAGAATTGCCACCAGAAAGAATGTTTCTTGCCGCTCGATCGGAACGAGGACGGTCGCCATTCGGTCACCGATCACGAGACTTAAGTTTGGGAATCCCGCGATCAATGTTGAGACGGACATCCAACTTTCGCTTCGGTCTCCGGGGCCGTCTTCCGGGCCTTTTGCCGGTAACAGGGTGTCTGCGGACGTATAAACGGTGCTGCCATCGAATGTTGTTATCGCGTAGCCGTCCGCCTGAACCGGCAACGCGACGAGATCGGCAAATCCCCGTGCGTCGAGTTCGACGAGGATCATGCCCTCGGCCAGTTTCTCGAAGAGGATGGGGACGGCGACAATCATCCCGCCAGCGTCAGTTCGGATCAGCTCATGCCCGCCCATAACATTGGGAATCCAGCCCTTATCCGAATGGTCGAGCCCCGGTGCGTTGGAGGCGATGGGCCGTCCGCGGTAGTCGACGAGCGACACCCGGGCGCGGGTTGAACCGGGAATGCCAAGCGACTGGAACAGGGTCGGGATGTAGCGTTCCCGGTCTGTCAGATCGATCAGGCTGTTGATCACCAGGTCATTGGCGGCCAGTGCTTGCGCCGTGTCGACGACGTTCTGCAATCTCACGGCAAGCGCGGTCGACGATTGCGCGGCCACCTGTTCCAACCGTTTTTGATGCACGTCGAGCGCGGCCTGCTTGACCGTCAGCTGGGCGAAGTACCCGATGGCAAGCATCACGACCACCATGATCGGCAGTATCTGGGCCAGAACCCGCGGCAGAATTTTGTTGGAGAGGATCACCGCGTCTCCGCGGGTACGATTGATCCCATTGTACTAAACCGGCTCAACCGAAAATCCCGGGCGTCGAGTGCATCGTGGCGATTGGCAGTAAACGGTGGGTTGTAATCTCGCATGAGCCCCTGGTGGGACGGCAGGTTTTCAAGCGCAGCCCGGATTTTGACGCGATCGGTTGAGTTCGCGTTCTCGATCGCGCGGCCCAGCATATGCACCAGATCATATGCGTGCGCGACGCCCACCGGCGAGCGAACATCAGCGACGGATGTGCAGGGACCGAACAGGTCGCAGTAAGCCTCGTAGACGTGGCTGGTCCGGTCGGGGAAGGGTGAATCGAAGAACGAGAACGTCTGCAGGAATGTGAGCTCCACCTGCTTGATATCAGCCGACGCGCGTTCGTAGAAATCACCGCCAGTGATGCCCCAGTGGGAAATGACCGGGAGCCTGTTCGATGCCGGCATGCGTGCGATATCGCGAATGGCAACCCGTCCGTCGGCCGAATTGGCGACCAGGATGATCACATCGGCCCCCTTGGCGGCCAGCGCGGCTATCTGTTGGCTCATATCCCGCTCGCCGCTGTTGAACCACTCGATTCCGGCCAGATTGATGTCGCTGTTTCCCAACGCTGCCGTCATCGCCTTTTCGTTGGACCGACCCCAGGCCGTGCGCCACAACAGCAGTCCGGGGCTTTTGAAGCCCTGATTTTGGGCCGCTTCGATCAGGAATCCGCCGGCATGTTCATCGCGGACGGAGACGCGAAACACGAAATTGGGGCTGTGGCCGTTGGCAACGATGGGCGTACCCGCCGCCCAGGGCCCGAGGTAAATCAACTGATGGCGGTGGATGGATTCGAGTTCGGCCATGGCGACAGGGGTGTGAACGCCGCCGATCACCGCGACGAGATCCTTAGTGGCGCCGAATTCGTCCATGTTGTCGATGCCGCGCGCCGGGTTTGCGCGATGATCGCGAATCATCAGCTTGAACGGCCGGTCCAGCACGCCCCCTGCGGCATTGATTTCTGCAATCGCAATTGTCGCGCCACGGCGAATAGCCTCACCGCCCTGTGCGTCGACGCCGGACATGGCCGCATCGAGACCAATCACGATGGGTGCGTCCGCGTTGATTGCGAGTACCGGACTCGACAGCCCGGACAGGAACCCCATCACCAACGCGCCCATGGTCGAGAGTTTCATTGGTTGAAGCATTGCGGTTCCAGTTCCGAGTGTGTCGGGGGTGTCATTTGATCCGTGCGCGCCAGATCCTACTCGGGGCCAAACTGCGGTATGGACGCGTGCTGAATCGTGCATACGAACATCTGATTCTGAGGTTAATTTAACGTTAACGGACGAGGAAACCTGTGCCCGGAACCTGAGAACGACGGAGGGGTCAGTCGCGCCACTCGGGTTGGGCGACGGGTGTCCAGTCGCGGGTGAGACCGAGGTCGTCGACGATGGCGTTGGCCGCGATATAGCCAGGTGCGCCGTTCATGCCGCCGCCGTTGCCGACACCGGACCCACAGATATACAGCCCCTCGACCGGCGTGCGCGTGCCCGAGAGCTGCGGGTGCGGCCGGTTTACGCCCAGCTGGCTGGGGATGTAGGCACCCATGCGCACCGCGCCCTGGATCATGTTCGTGTTGTGCCGTTCGATATCCAGCGGCGTGTAGAGGTAGGTCGCGTCAACATTGTCGTCCCCGAGGTTGACGGCATAGTCGCGCCACCGTTCGAGAATCCGCTGGGTGTAGTCCGCGCGCTTTTCGTCCCAGTTGGCCGCGTCGCCGTCCACCGCGTAGGGCGCGAAGGGCCACCAGAAGGCTGAATGGCGGCCGGCGGGGGCGTAGGACGGATCGAACGCGCTGTTGCACGCGCCGTTGCCCATCAGCACATCGGGGAAGCGCTTGGCCTCGCAGTCGGCAAAGCAGCTGCGCACCTCGTCCAGATCCTCCATGCCGAAGAAGACGTTGTAGGCCGCATCGATGTCCGGGTCGAAGTCGCGCGCCTTGTAGATGGGCGCCTGCTTGAGTGCGAGGTGCAGGGTCACCAGGCTGTGGTTGCCCCAGTGCCAGTTGTCGAGCTTCTCGGTCACCGCATCGTCGAACAGGTCGCGGCCGGCCATGGCGACCGTCGTGGGTGTGTCGATGGAGCTGGCGACGAAGCGGTCGGCGGTGAGCGTCGTGCCGTCATCCAGCACCACGCCGGTGGCCCGCCCGCCGGTGACCGTGATCTCGCGCACCCGCGTGTCGGTGCGCACGGTGCCGCCGGATGCGGCGACGATGCGCGCGCAGGCCAGCGGGTAGGCGATGGCGCCGCCGACCGGCAGGGTGAAGCCGGTCACGTTGGCGAAGATGCCGGGGAAGACCATCCCGCTGCCGGGCACATTCTCCGTCGTGATGACATGCATGTACGACGTAAAAAGGGTCCGGATGCGGTCGTCGTCGAAATACTCCGACACGACGGAGAACAGGTCATGCTGGGCGTGGCCGAGAAGCTCCTTCGCCTTCGGGCCCGAGAGCCGGTCCTGCAGCTGGTCCAGGGGCAGCGGCGCGTTGTACATCAGCGACACCAGCAGGGGCCGCATTTCCTCTACGTAGCGGTGGTACAGGTCCCGGAAGGTGTCGGCGTCGCGCTGTGAGAAGCGGGCCAGCGACGCGCAGGTCTTTTCCAGATCCTTGTGGATAACGACGCAGCTGCCGTCGCGGAAGGTGCCGGCCTGCTGGACCTCCGGTTCGACATAGGAGAAGCCGAAACGCTGCAGCTCGAGATCGCGCATCAGGGGCGCGTGGCCAAGGCCCATGAAGAAGCTGGCGTGCAGATTGGCGCGGTGGCCGGGCAGGGCCGGTTCTTCGGTCGCGGTGCCGCCGCCGATCTGGGGATTGGCCTCCAGCACGGCGATTTTCTGGCCAGTTCGTGACAGGTAGGCCGCGGTGGTCAGCCCGTTGTGGCCGGCGCCGATGATGATGCCGTCATAATCCGCCATGACGTTTCCCCCGGTATTCAGTCCGTCTTTGTCGGTGTCAGTATGGCACGATCAGAGATGTGCGCCCCCGATTGTTGGGCTAGGCTGACGTCGCGTGCGCGGTGACACGCCGCCCGATGGAGGAATGCGAGATGCCCATTCTGATCAAAAACGCCCACATCGTTTCGATGGATGCGCAGATCGGCGATCTGTCGTCGGGCGATGTGTTGATCGATGACGACGTCATCGTCGCGGTCGGCGCCGATCTGGAATGTCCCGCAGGGACCGAGATCATCGATGCGACCGACAAGATCATGATTCCGGGCCTGGTCAACGCGCATCTGCACACCTGGCAAACGGTGCTGCGCGGGATCGCGGTCGACTGGACCATGTCCGACTACATGAAGGGTATACACGCAGGCCTGGCGACGATCTTCAGCCCGGACGACATCCACATATCGACCCTTGTCGGGGCGCTCAACCAGATCGATTGCGGGACAACGACCCTGGTCGACTGGTGTCATAACAACCCGACACCCGCCCACACCGATGCCGCCATCGCGGGGCTCGAGGATTCGGGCCTGCGCGCGCTGTTCCTGCATGGCTCACCGAAACCGGACCCCAAGCCGGGGCAGAAGCACTTCAGCGAGGTGCCGATGCCGCGGGGCGAGGTTGAACGGTTGCGCGGTGGCAAGTTCTCGTCCGACGATCAGCTGGTGACGTTCGGCCTTGGCATTCTGGGGCCGGCCCGCTCGACCTACGAGACGACGCGCGAAGACATGATCCTGGCGCGCGAACTGGACCTGATCGCCAGCATGCATGTCGGCGGTGGTCCGATGTATGCCCCGGATGGTTTCGAACGTCTTGCCGCCGAGAATTTGATCACGCCGGACGCCAACATCGTGCATGGCAACGACATCGCCGGCGACGTTCTGGACTTGATCCTGGGGGCGGGAGGCAATGTCACCGTCACCATCGAGTCGGAGCTGCAGATGGGTTTCGGCAATCCGCAGACCGGTAACTTGCGGGACCGTGGTGCGCCGGTCTCCATCGGCACGGACCTGGAGTCCGACGTCAGTGGCGACATGTTTGCCGCCATGCGCATGACCCTGCAGCACCAGCGAAATCTCGACAATATCGCCGCCATCAAGGCGCACGGCGCGGCGGACCCCACCGTCTCGATCAGCTGCATGGACGCGCTGCGCTGGGCGACGATCGACGGCGCGCGGATGGCCCGCTTGGGCCATCGCGTCGGCAGTATCACACCGAAGAAGCAGGCGGATATCGTGTTGCTCAGCAAGGGGCTGAATATGATGCCGATGGATGACCCGGCCAGCGCGATCGTCCTGCATGCGCATCCCGGCAACGTCGACAGCGTCATGATCGGCGGCAAATTCCGCAAACGCGATCACGTGATGGTGCAGGACAATCTGGACGAGCTGGTTGGCAAGCTCGCCGGCGCGCGGGCGCGCATCATGACTGAGTTCGAGAAGCGGCTTTCCGCCTGACGGCGTTGCCTAGAGGTTCGCCGCCGGCAGCGGGGTGTTCCCCAGAATCATGTCGGCGCCCTTCTCGGCGATCATCATGGTCGCGGCGTTGGTGTTGGCCGACGGCATGGTCGGCATGACCGAGGCGTCGACGACGCGCAGCCCCTCGATGCCGTGGACCCTGAGCTCGTCACTCACGACGTTGTCGCGATCAGCAGCACCCATGCGGCACGTGCTGACCAGGTGGAACACGGTGGTGCCGTAGCGCCGCGCGAAGTCGAGCAGCTCGTCGTCGCTCTGTAAATCGTTGCCCGGCGTCATCTCATGATCGAAATAATGCGCGAGCTCCGGCGTGTTGAATATCGCGCGGTCGAGGCGCAGCCCGGCGACCGTGACCTGCTGGTCGGTCTCGTGGGCCAGGTAGTTCGGCTGGATCGCGGGCTTGTCGCCGGCCGCGGCCGTGCGCGCGCGCACATAGCCCCGGCTGAGCGGGCGCAACGCGAAGGAGGCGGCGGTCATCCCCGGATTGTCGTCGAGTTGCGCGATCATGCCCTCCTTGTAGCTGGCCGGCGTGAAGATCAGCTGCAGGTCCGGTAGGTCCATCGCCGGATGGGATTTCCAGAACGCGAAGACCTGGCTCGGCGACATGGCGAGGATCCCCCGGCGCCGCAGAGCGTAGTCGGCGACCTCCCGGACCAGCGAAAGGCCGCGGGCGCGCTCGTTGATCGTACGTGCGTTGCGGACCCGCGCGACCATGCGGACGACATAGTGGTCCGACAGGTTCTCACCGACGCCAGGCAGGTCATGCACCACTTCGACACCGATATCCTTGAGCAGTGCGGCGGGGCCGACGCCGGAGATCTGCAAGAGCTGGGGCGAGCCGACGGAGCCGCTCGACAGAATGATCTCGCGCCGGGCCCGGATCTCGACCTCGCGATCACCCTGCAGGACACGCACGCCTGTGGCGCGCTTGCCCTCGAACAGGATGCGCTGGGTGTGGGCATTGGTGCGGATGTCGAGGTTCGGTCGCTGTTTGACCGGGTGGAGGAAGGCGCGTGCCGCGCTGACCCGGCGGCCATTCTCGATCACCCGCTGGAAATAGCCGACACCGGCCTGGGTCGCGCCGTTGTAGTCGGGGTTGCGCGGGATGCCCATGCCGACGGCACCGTCGATGAAGGCGTCGCAGATCGGTTCGGGCCCGTCGATGTCGGTGACGGGGAGCTCGCCGTCGCGGCCGTGGAAATCCTCGCCGGCTCCCTTGTTGGCAGGCCCGATGCGGCGCTCGCTGCGCTTGAAGTAGGGCAGGATGTCGCCATAGCCCCAGCCGCGGTTCCCTTCCTGGGCCCAGCTGTCGTAGTCCATCCGCTGGCCGCGGTTGTAGATGTGTCCGTTGATGGAACTGGAGCCGCCCAGGGTCTTGCCGCGCGGGACATACACCGCGCGTCCGGCCGTGCCCTCACTCGGCTCGGATTCGAACAGCCAGTTCACCTTGGGGTTGCTCAGCGTTCGCGTGAAGCCGGCGGGGATATGGATCCACGGATTGCGGTCGGGCGGCCCGGCCTCGAGCAGGCAGACGGTCGCGTCGCCCGCCGACAGGCGGTTGGCGAGAATGGATCCGGCGGAGCCGGCCCCGATGATAATGTAGTCGAATTCGTCTGCCATGGTGTCGAAGCCCTGAAACTAGAAATCCGCGACCTGCGGTGAATGCCCGCCCCGGGCCCCGCCCTGGGCGACGCCGGGCGGGAAGGCGGCATCGATCCGGGCGACCTGATCGGGCGTGAGGGGAATGTCGAAGGCGCCGAGGTTTTCCCGCAGATGCTTCAGCTGACGCGACCCCGGGATCGGGATGACGTCGTCACCCTTGGCCAGCAGCCAGGCGAGCGAGAGTTGACCGGTTGTCGCCCCGACCTCGGCCGCCAACGCGGTCAGTTCGTCGAGCAGGGCCAGGTTGTGATCGAATGCGTTGTCCTGGAAGCGCTGGTTGCTGCGCCGCCATGCGTCGCCCGCCGGCACGTCTTCGCGGCTTCGGACGCCGCCGCCGAAGAACGCGTAGGCGAGGGGGCCATATGCGACGAGGGCGATGTCGAGCTCGCGGCACACGGGCAGAAGATCGGTCTCCGGCTCGCGGGTGAACAGCGAATACTCGGTCTGCAGGGCCGCCATGGGATGGGTGGCGTGGGCCCTACGCAGCTCATCGGCGGTCGCGTTACAGATCGCGAGGTTGCGCACCTTGCCGGCGGTGACGAGATCCGCCATCGCGCCGATGCTGTCCTCGAGCGGCGTGTCCTTGGGAACCTGGTGCAGATAGTAGAGGTCGATGACATCGGTGTTGAGCCGCTGCAGGCTCTCGTCACACTCGCGTCGGATCGTGTCGGGGCTGGCGTCGATGGCGACCTTGCCGGCGTCATCGACATGGATGCCGCACTTGCTGGCGAGCACGACGTCGCGACGGCGCTCGCCCAATACGGCGCCGAAGAAAGACTCGCTGCGCCCCATGCCGTATATGGCCGCGCTGTCGATGAAATTGAGGCCCTGGTCGAGTGCCTCGTTGACCGTCGCGACCCATTCGGCTTCACCCGGGTCGAGCAGGGCGTTGGCGCCCAGGCCGAGGCAGGACACGGACAGGCCCGAGCGGCCAAGGGAGACTTTCTTCAGCATGGTGGTTTCCTTCGTGGCATGCATGGAAAGGGCTTCAAACCCGTACTGACAGCCTACGACAGGTGTCGCCGACGTGGTAGCTTCAGCGGTGCGTACATGTTTCGCCAGTTTCGGAATGACAAGGCCATGACCCAGGACAATTCCAAGCTCAAGATTGCGGTGTTTGCCGGTGACGGGATCGGCCCGGAAGTGACCGCGCCATGTGTCGAAATTCTGAGCGAGCTCACAGAAAAACTCGGCGGCCCGACCCTCGAATTCGAGGCGCTGGCGGCGGGTGCGGACCACTATGTAAAGACCGGTGACGCGCTGCCCCAGGCCTCGCTCGACCGGGCGGCGGAGGCCGATGCGATCCTGTTGGGCGCGATGGGTGATCCTGACGTGCGCTATCCCGACGGCACCGAGATCGTTCCGCAGATCGATCTGCGCGACTATTTCGAGCTCTACGCCGGGGTGCGGCCGGTTACGACCCAGCCGGGGATGCCGGTGCCGCTGGCCGACCCGCGCGGGCAAAGTCTGGATTTCGTGATTGTCCGGGAATCCACCGAGGGATTATTTGCCCATCGCGGCGAAGCCGAGGAGACGGACGACAGCTCCACCGACCGGCTGACGATCACGCGGGCGGCCTGCGAACGGCTGTTCGATTTCTCATTTGAGCTGGCACGGACGCGCCAGGCGCGTGGCGGCCCCGGCATCGTGACCTGCGTGGACAAGGCCAACGTCCTCCAGTCGTTCGGCTTCTTCCGACGCCTCTTCGACGCGCATGCCGCGCGTTATCCGGACATCGAGACGCGACACATCTACGCGGATGCGGCAGCGCTGGCGCTGGTCAAGCAGCCCTGGGTGTTCGACGTGATGGTGATGGAGAACTTGCTGGGTGACATCCTGTCGGACCTCGGCGCCGGCCTGATGGGCGGGCTGGGCATGGCGCCCTCCGCAGACATCGGTCCCGGCCACGCGGTGTTCCAACCTTGTCATGGGACCGCGCCGGACATCGCGGGCAGCGGCAAGGCGAACCCGACGGCGATGTTCCTGTCGGGCGCCATGATGCTCGACTGGCTGGGTGAGCGGATTGACTCGCCGCAGTTGCGCGAGGGCGCGGAGATATTCCGTACCGCGGTCGATACGGCTTTCCGTGACGGCGCGCTGAAGCCGACCGAGCTGGGTGGGCGCGACGGGTTGGCGGAAATCACCGACCGGGTGCGGTCGGAGATGCAGGCGGCGCTCGCGCGGCGCTGACTGAGGCAGCGGGAGGAGATGCGCGGATCAAGTCCGCGCATGACGGCTTTAAGGGTTGATACTTCCCGTACTTCAGTTCGCCTTTTCCTGCCGCCGCCGGTTCCATTCCGCGATGCTGCGGTTGCCGAGCGGCGCGGTTTCATCCGCCATCTCGTTGGCATAGGTCCCGGACGCGACGTGCTGGGTCTGGCGCAGGATGCCGATCCGCCGCTGCTGTTCCGCGAAGGCCTCGGCGGACAGCGCCAGATTTTTCTGGTCGCGGGATTTCTGGAGTTCGCGCGCGCCGAAATAGAAGGTCACGATCACGCCCGCGATGATCCACATGCGCTCGGGCACGGCATCGAGGGACAGATTGATGATCTGGAATTCCTCCGGGTCTCGCCACGACGCCAGAAAATAGCCGATGATCATGACGACGATGACCGGGCGCGGCAGCCGGTTGAGGCCGTCGATCAGGCTGTCGAACCAGGTGCGCCGTTCGAGCCGGCGAAACTCTGCCGCGAACTGCTGCTGGACGGTCATATCTGCGAGATGCCCCTGTGTGTCGCGTTCACGTCTGTTTCCGGTGACGGCATCGATGATGCCCGTCCCGGCCGCCAGGATGGGGCCGATCCCGGGGATGAAGCTCAGCAGTCTATGCAGCAATGTCGGTCTCCATCCGGAAGCGTTCGGCGCGCGCGAGCCAGCCGCGCAGGAACCGTTGCGAGGCGGGGCGGTTTTCTGCCAGGTGCCGGTAGAAGCCGATGCGCTCGTCGACGATCGCGTTGTTGAAGAAGGTCCCCATTTCGAATTGGGCATGTTCGGCCGCGCGCCGGGTTTTCGGGCCGATCACGCCGTCATCGTCGAGCACGAAGCCGATCTGCGCCATGTTGATCACCCGCTGCATCGCCATGATCGGGCGGGGCGTGCCGCTGTTGACGGCCCAGTCGACCATCACGGGCTGGATCTCGCCGGGGAGTCGGCTGATGCCGGTGCCGGACCAGAAATCGTCGCGGTAGAGGTCGCGCGCCTGTCCGGGGGTCACCAGCAGGATGTCGTCCAGGTCCGTGTCGCCGTCGCCGTCATTGTCGAGACCGATACCGCGCGCGTAGCGCAATGAAACACCGTGGTTGGTCGCCCCGCCGGGATCGGCCGGGTCTTCGACGAACCCGCCCTCGCTGCGCAGGACCTGGTCGAGGATGTCTTCGATTGTCGGAATTGCCATCCGGTTGCTCCCATCGTTGCGGCTGTCGGTTGCCGGGAAACAAACTTTGGAAAGCGTATTAGATCACGCGAGACCCGCCCGCAAATCTCAGGCGCAGGCGGGACGTGCACCCGATCGGGGCGCGTTTTTGGTCCGAGTCAGGCGTCGAGCAGCACGTTGAGCAGAGCCGAGCGGCCCTCAGCGACCGCCGCGAAGGCCTGCTCCAGGACACCGGGCAGTTCGGCCGGGCTCTCGACCTTTGCGCCGAATGCGCCGAATGGCTTCGCGAGCTCCGCGTAGTCGAACTCGGTGATGGGATGGCCCATCCACAGGTCGTTCCGCGCCGCGACGCCGTCCGGGTAGTAGCTCTCCTGATCCTTGCGCATCGCGTTGTAGCCGTGATTGTTGAACACGATGGTCAGGGTCGCGAGCTGCTGCTCGCGGGCAAATGCGAGCGCCTGGACGGCCGGGTTGTAGAGGAATGTGCCGTCGCCGAGCGTGGTGACGACCGTGCGTTCCGGCGCGGCCAGCTTGGTGCCGAGGGCGACGCCCATCGACTGGCCGAGCCCGCCATTGACCCGGAAGTAACTGTGCGCCGCGCCGCTGCGCAGATGCCGCAGGATTGCCGGGCGATGGGTGATGCACTCGTCGACGAAGATCGCGTCGTCGGGCGCGGCCTTCGCGAGTTCCGCCGCCAGGAGTGCCGGCGAGATGGTGTCGCGCGTCGCCGCTTCGACCTCGATCGTTTTCAGCTCCGCGCGCCGGGCGTCCGACGCCGCGGTCCATGTCTCGCGCCGCGCCTCGACCGCCTGCGCATCGGGGCCGACTGCCCGGACGGCCTCGGCGAGGCGTTCCAGGTTGGCCGTGATGTTGCCCTCGATGAACCGTTCGGCCTCGCTTGGCTGATAGACCATGTGGTCGCGGAACGGCGTGTCGTCGATGGCGACGATGCGGGCTTTCCTGGGCTTCTTGGCCAGCGGGTACCAGGGCTGGCGACAGCCGATTGTGAGGATGAGGTCGGCCTCATCGATCAGCGGCGGGCGGCCCGGGCCCTGATACAGCGCGTGGTCGGTCGGGAAGTTCGCATAGAGCGCGAACAGGCCCTCGACCACGGGGATTGCCAGCAGTTCGGCAAGCTCGACGAGCGCCGCGTGGCCCGCCGGATCGCGGCCGGCCTCCTCGGTGATGATTGCCGGGTTCTTCGCCGCCAGCAGCATATGGGCGACCGCGTCGATATCGTCGGCGGTGGCCGTGACGACCGGGGCCGGGGGCGGGGTGCGCATGTCCTCGGGCGGGGACCAGGGCTGCATCATCACTTCGATGGGAGCCGAGACGTAGACCGGCGCGCGCGGGTTGCGCTGGGCGAGTTCGCCGGCGCTGACGATCTGCTGGTGCATGGTGGTGACGCTGCCGATCTGCTGAGACCATTTAACCAGCGGCTCGAGCAGCCGCGCGTTGCCGCCGACCTGGTTCAGAAGCGCCTGCCACTGGAAGCCCGGATTGATCTCGGGGTCGTCGCCGAAGCTGAGGGATTCACCCGACATGACGAGCATGGGAATGGCGCCGCGCAGCGCACCCTCGATGCCGAGCGCGCCCTGAAGCAGGCCGACGCCGGCATGGAGCATCACCGCCTGCATGCGCCCGGTGATCGAGGTGTAGCCGGTCGCCAGACCGACGGCGAGGGTCTCGTGGGCGCAGGTGAGGTAGGTGGGGCCGGGTTCGTTGGAGAGCTTCTGCTGGGCCATCGCCTCCCAGACGGGGCCCCATTCGGAGCCCGGTGACGACATCACATAGTCGATCCCGAGATTGCGGAACGCCTGGAGGACGGCATCGCCGCCGTCGGGTGCATTTTTCATCGTGCGTGCTTTCCCAATGAGGTCGGCTGCCTGACAGAGTTGTCGGCGCCTGTTGGCCACATGGTGGTGCAACCGGGGTGGACAGGCAAGCGCCTGTGGCAGACGAAAACCCGCCTCAGGGCGAGTGCCGTTTGGTGTATCTCCGCGTCTCCCACTCACCCGCGGCCTGGACCAGGCCCCGCAGGGTGTAGGCAACGTCGCTGCGGGCGTCTTCGAGGGGGAGGAGGTCGCGGAGATCCGCGGTCGCGATCCGGCCGGCGGTCTTGTTGGCAAGGGCGAGGGACCTGGCCGCATCGATCGCTCTGACGTGGGTTTCCAGCGCCGCGATGCGACTGCACAGCTCGCGATATTGGCGCGATGTTTCGATCAACGGCGCTGGCATGGCACAGGATATTGCGGAAAACGCAACTTTCGTCAAGCGCCGGATGCAGGACTTCGCCGCGGGCGGTTTAGCCGCGACCGGCCCAGATGACCAGGTGCAGGCTTTCGACCTGCTCGAGGGGGAATTCGAGCTCGAGCGCGGGATTGAATTGCTTCAGAAACAGCGTGTCAGAAGTCTGCCGGGAGAATTGTTTGACCAGGGCGCGGGGCGGCTCACCCTCCGCATCGGGCCGGAGCTGCACGATGACGAAGGTGTCTTCACCGCGCACCACGGCGCGGCCGGGATGGACATGCAGGGTCTCACCCGGGAAGTAGCGCGGCACCATGGATGTGTCCGAGACGTACACGGCATAGGCGCTCGTGACGCCGCGCAGAGACGGGGGGCGCTCGATATAGTCGAGAATTTCCCCGTTCATCAGGAACAGGCCGTCATATACCTCGGGCGTCCCGCCGGCGGATCCGCCGACGGCGGTGCCCAGCACGGGCAGGTCCCGGGCGCTCATGCCGGTGTGGTTGGCCGGGCGGTTGGCTGCGATGGCGCGTGTGTCTGCCGGCCGTACGGCGTCGGGTGTGAGGTTCTGCGGGATTGGTGAGTCCAGGTAGGCGGCGACCACCGGAAGCTCGGCCGCACGCAGCTGGCGTGTTCCCGCGAGCAGGCGGCTGATCGCCGACGGGTCGACACCCAGTGCCGTGGCCAGACCGCGCTGGGTCTTGCCGGGCTTCACCAACCCGTCGCGGATCCAATCGAGTTCCATTGGTTCAAACCATTGAAATTTCAGGGTGTTGCGAAATTATCATGTTTTAAGTTGCATAGGCAATGTGAAAAACACAACATTCTCGCTGCACTGTTTTGTCAGCTGTGAATGGAAATACCGCATGCATTCGGTGGAGGAGTGGTTACAATGTTCCTGTTTTGTTCCTATTCGAATTCTCAGTCTAACCGGGGGAGATGAACGTGTCGAAATTTCGCCGCAACCGGCCGGACCTTCAGTGGCCGCCGCGATCCGACGAAGAAATGCTGGCCTGGCAACGCGCCGTGGGCACCGATCTGGAGATCGCCCGCCTGCTCGGCCTGAGCCGGGCCAGCATCTATGGGCAGCGCATGAAGTTCGGTGTGCCCGCCTTGCCGCGCAAGAAGCGCGCGCGGGTGCGCGAGCGGCGCGCCGGCAGCCGGATTACGAAGACCGCCATGACCCGAATTTATGCGGGTCGCAGGTATGAGGATTGGGGGCGACGGTCGCCGGCCGTGCGTGTTGTGCCGGGCCAGACGCAGCTGCTCGAACCGGCTCTTATGTACCAGGCGGCGGAGTAACCCGGTGGCGCGTGCGGGAAGAAAGCGAAAGCTGGATGCGGTGCGTCGCAAGAGCACGCGGATCGAACGCCGCCCGGCAAATGCCGGGACGCCGGAGTTCTATGCGAGGCGGGCGCTGGTCGTCGGTGCGGACGGCGCGCGCGATCCGAGATCGGGCGATCCGCTGGGCATCCTGCGGCTTTCGGGGCACATCACCCAGGCGCAGATGGATGCCGGCTGGGTCTACACGGTGATGCGCTGGCGCGCCTTCGGCAAGCCGACGCCCTACACCCATATCTATGAACGCTACGCCAGCGGGCTCACCGGGATGAACGCCGGCGGCGCCAACCTCTATCCCGACGCGGATGCGCGGGCGCGAGACATCTTCGCGCGCGGTGACAATGTCTTGCGCAATGCGGGCCGGCTCGCCTGGTCGGAGACCCGGCGCGCGAGTGTCGAGCACCGACTGCCCGCCTGGTTCTGGCGCAGCAAATCCGGGCCGTTGGGCAAGGGTGATGCGATCGAGCGCGCGGCATTGCTGCGCGGGTTGGATGCGTTAGCGGAGGCTTATGGGCGCGGCGACAGCAACTCGGCGGCCGCCCGCGCGACGCGCCTGGCCTGATGATCCCTACAGGCCGCCGTCGTTCTGGCGGGCCTCATAGGCTTTGACACCGGCATAGGCCGTGGCGAGCAGCGGCTCATCGATGCCGACCTCGCGCGCCGTGGCGAGCAGCATGCCGAGGATGTGTTCCCCCTCGGAGCGGTTGCCCGCCTCGATATCGCGTAACATCGATGTCACGTATTTGGACTGCGGGTCCGAGAACAACGCCCGGTAGTTTTTCATGAAGGCATCGCTCGGCGGATGGCCGGAGCGCTTGGCGACCTCGGCGGTCGTCTCGAGGAAATGCTGAAACAGGGACGCGCCCTCTTGCGTGCGCACGATCTGCCCGACATTGGCGCGCATCAGCGTGGTCATCCCGGCCGCGGTGGCGAGATGGACCATCTTCTCCCACATCTCCTGCATGGCGTTCTCGAGCGCCACGGGCTCGAGACCCGTGGCCCCGTCGAGCGCATCGCGGAGCGCCGAGATCCGGTCGCTGATGCCGCCGGCCTGCTCGCCGAAATTCAGCCAGCGCCAGTCGTTCATGTGCTTGATCGTGCCGTCGGCCTGCCGGGCGGCGGAGATTTTCACGGTCCCGGCGAGGACATGTTCGGCGCCGAGCCGGTCATTCATGATCGCGATGTGGCCGAGCCCGTTGAGGATCGGGAACACCATCGTGTCCGGACCGACGCCGGGTGCGATGGCGTCAAGCGCGTCGTCGAGGTCGTAGGCCTTGCAGGTGAGGAGGATCAGGTCGTAATCCGGCGTCAATTCGGCCTGGCTGATCGTCTTCACCGGGCCCGCGAAATCGCCGTAGGTGCTTTCGAGACGGAGCCCGTCGCGTTCGAGTTGTTCGCGCCGTGCGTCGCGCACCAGGAAGGTGACGTCGCGCCCGGCTTCGGTGAGCCGCCCGCCGACATATCCGCCGATCGCGCCGGCCCCCAGAATCAGAAACTTCATGCCCCGCACCTCCCTGTGCTTCGGTTATTGTAACGGGTCCGCGCGGCGGAGAAAGAACTGAAGGTAGCGTTATGAAGATCACTCAAACCGATATCACCCTGCTGGCGGTGCCGTTGCGCCGCCCGATCCGCACGTCGGTGCATAATTTTTCTCATGCCCATACCGTTCTGGTGCAGATGCACACGGATGCCGGCCTGACGGGGATCGGCTGGTGCTTCGCCTTCGAGGAACGCAAGGCGGCCGCGCTGGCGCTGTTGGCGGAGGACCTGGCTGCGCTCTACACCGGCCGCGATCCTCGCGCCGTGCGCGACAATCATGCCGTTGCCTGGAAGGACATGAACTTCCTCGGTCATGCCGGGGCGTCGATGATCGCGCTGTCGGGTCTCGACACGGCGTGCTGGGAGCTGGCCGCGCTGGCGGCCGACGTGCCGCTGTACCGCCATCTGGGCGGTGCTGCGACGCGGGTCGAGACCTATGCCTCGTCGGCGTTGTGGCTCGACCGGCCGATCGACGCGTTGGCTGCCGAGGCCCTCGAACTCGTGGGCGAGGGTCACCGGGCCATGAAGGTGCGGGTCGGGCAGGCGGACTTCATGGCGGATGTGGAACGTGTCCGCCATGTGCGCGAGGCGGTCGGCCCGGATATCACCTTGATGGTGGATGCCAACCAGGCCTGGCCGGAATCGATCGCGATCCGGGCGGGGCGCGAATTCGAGGCGCTGGATGTCTTCTGGCTGGAGGAACCGGTGTTTTATACCGACATCGAGGGCTGCGCGCGGATCGCCGCTGCGCTGGACATGCGGGTCGCCACCGGCGAGACGTCCTACGGCTCGGCGGCGATGAAGCAGCATCTGGATGCCCGCGCGGCGGACGTGCTGATGCCCGACCTGCAGCGGATGGGCGGGATCACCGATTATCTGAACACCTGTGCACTGTGCGCTGCCTATGAACAGCCGGTGTCGTCGCACTTGTTCACGGAAGCCTCGGCCCATGTGCTCGCGGCACAGCCCCATGCGCTGATGCTGGAACATATGGAATGGTGGGAGGAGCTGTTTACCGATCCGCTGCTGGTCGAGGACGGCGCGGTCGTGATGCCCGAGGGGCCGGGCCTTGGGTTGACCCTTGCGCCCGCCGCCGTGGCGAAATTTGCGGCGTAGCTAGCTGGCCTGCTGGGTCCGGGCTTCGGGGCCACTGATCGTCGCCTGCAATTGCGCAATTCGCTGCTGCAGATCGCCCGCCGGACATGGCCAGCGGACCGACGCATCGAATCCGGGCAACGCGTCGAAACGATCCATGTCCGCCATCGAGGGCGGGATCAGAAGCACCTTCGGGTAGGCGGCGTCCTCCAGGAGCCGGACCAGCATCGGTGCCTGCATATCGGCGGTGTTGAAGGACACAAGGAGCAGGTCGGGCGTGAGGCTTTCCTGGCTGTCGAGGAACTGCTTGCCGCTGTTCATTTCGATGACGGTGTGGCCGCCGGCCTCGACCGCAGCACGAATTTCCGACAGATCGAACTCCGCATCGACGACGGCGGCTATCGTCATGGCGTTTTCGATGATTTTGGGGGATGCCGGATTGTCAGACGCGTCCGGCGTCTCGGACAACGCGCGGTAGAGCCGCACGAGTTGCTCTTCCTTGTGTCGGTTGATCCGCACAATCTGGCGTAGACGGGATTCGACCGTGACCAGCAACATTTCGAAATCGACCGGCTTGGTCAGATAATCATCTGCACCGAGCTTCTTGCCCGCGATGATGTCCTTCCGGTCGGCCAGGGCGGATAGAAAGACGAACGGTACGTCGTCGAATTCCTCATTCGTCTCGCGCAATTTGGTGAGCAGCTCGTAGCCGTTCATGTCGGGCATATTCACATCACACAGAACGAGATCCGGCCGATGCGCGAGAATGGCATCGTAACCGATGCTGCCATTTGCGGCTTCGAACGTCTCGTAGCCGGCGTCATTCAGTTCTTCGACGATGTCTTCGCGCAGGGCGGCTTCGTCTTCGATACAGAGGATCCTGGTCATTCGCGTTGTCCTGATTTTGCGCCTAGGCGGCGGTTCTGGTGGTCTGGGTGATAGATGGTTCTGAGCAACGTTCCGGCAGACGCACCGTGAATGTTGTGCCGACGCCGACGTCGCTTTCGACGGAGATCGAGCCGCCGTGCATTTCCAAGAGTTCCTGCACGAGGTTCAGGCCAATCCCGGTTCCGGGAATGCCTTCGGACGTGGATGCGCGGAAAAACCGTTTGAACAGGCGCGGGAGTTCGTCCCTGGGGACACCAATGCCGTTGTCGGCGACGGTGATGACCAAAAATCCATCGGCATCGCGGGTGCCCGTGATGGAAATCTGTGGTGATGTCGGCGTGTATTTCGCGGCGTTCGAGAGAAGATTGGTGAAAACCTGATCGAGCAGCGCGGGATCGCCTTCGATCCGCTCGGGCAAATCTTCCAGCGTGAGTTGAATTTTGAGCTCGTCGGAGAGTTCGTTCTGGCGTTCGCAGACCTTCTGTATAAGCGCGCCTAAATCCAGGTCCTGCGGTCGCAATTCGATCCGCCCCTCGTCGAGGCGCGAGGCGGACAGGGTCCCCTCGATGAGATCGAGCATGCGCCGGACCGCGCCGCGAATGCGCGACACGCGTTTCCCGAGTTCGTCGGGTTCGATGGAATCGATCCGGCGCTCCACCCGCTGGGCCGCGCCATCGATGATGGCCAGCGGCGTGCGGAATTCGTGAGAGGCCATGGAGACGAACTTCTGCTGCAGGGCGCTGAACTCTTTCTCTTTCTGCAGGGAGTCTTCGAGCTGCGCGGCCTTTTCCTGCACTTCGGCCGTGCGCTCGCGGACCGTGTCTTCGAGGCGATCGCGGTGCTGCTGAAGTTCGTCCTGGGTCAGGCGTAGCTGGTCGATGCGCGCCTGCAGCATCTGCTCCTTGTTGTGAATTTCGGCCTCGGCCATTTTTCGTTCGCGGATGTCACGGGCGATCACCGCCGCCCCGCGAAGATCGCCGTCGGGATTGCGGATCAGGGAGAAACGCAGCGAGACGTCAATCAGCTCGCCGTCCTTGCGCACCCGGATGGTTTCATGGGCGGGCAGCGGCTCTCCGAACGTGACCTTCTTCAGCCAATTGTTGGTTTCATGTTCGAATCCCTCGGGCGCGAGCAGGTCGATATGCTTGCCGACCACTTCGTCGGCGCGATAGCCATACAGTTGCTCCGCGCCGGCGTTCCAACTCGTGAGCAGGCCGTCGGGCGACAGGGTCAGGATCGAATCTTCGGACTGCTCGACGATGGCGGCCAAATCGCGCAGCCGGGCCTGGACCCGTCGGCGCTCGCGAATTTCGTCCTGCAGAGGCCGTGTCAATGAACGCAGCAGTGCCCAGCCCGACAGGCCGGCGATGATCGATGCGGCAAACACCGACGCGATTGCGATGAACCTTGTGTCCTTGAGGTCGTTTATCCGGTTTTGGAGGACGCGACGCAGCTCCGGCACGATCTGATCGTAAAGCCGCAGGGTGGCCTCGATCGACGATGTGCCGAGCGCAAAGGTTTCGCCCGCATCCAGCCCGAAATCGCCGGCGGCGATGAAGGCATGGAACTTGTTGGTGTCGCGATCGAAGTTCTCGAACTGCTGCGCGAGATTGCGCGCGATATCGTCGTCCTCATCAACCGCGACACTGAAGCCGTAGAAGAGGTTGTCGTGGGCGTTTTGCAGCGCCCAGTCGTCGATGCTCAATTGCTGGCGGTCGCGCAATGTCGGCTCACCACCAGTTTCGAGAATATCCAATGCGCGACTGCGCGCCTCGCTCACCCGGGCGATCATCTGCGGCAGCTCGATGACCACCAGATCGATCAGATGCGTCGATTCAAGAGCGGAATCGATCACCAGGTTCGATGTGTTTCCCAGATGCCGGTTCAGCGCGACCAGCTCACGCACGATGCTTTCGTCGACATCGAGAATATTCGACATGGATTCGGCATGTCGATTCTGTTTCGCGGAGGTCCACAGCGCCTCCAGTCTCGACAGAGAATCCAGAACCCGAAACGGATCGCCCGATGTCCGGGCGCGCTCCAGCAACGCGGCGATCTCTGTGTTGATGGACAACTCGATCGCATCGATCCGGGCGTCGAACCGGTCGTCGCCGCGATGGGCGAGCTGGATAAGCCCGCGGTGCCGGGGGACGAGCTCGAGCAACTGACGGAACTCGACGAGATAGCTGAGCCCGGCGATTTCGTTCTGTGCCGCGCCAATCTGTGTGTTCCTGTCGTCGACGAGGATGAATACGAACACGATCAGCGGCAGCAGCAGGGTCATCGCCGCGAGCGTTAGCCTTGATGCGTAGCTCAGCTTGATGTGGCGTTGAGAGCCCATCGGGTTCGACCTCGCAAACGCACGCAGCGCGAACCGCGTGCCGGGCCGTAAACCATGACCGCTGCGCGTTAAGTAGTTCCTAATTTCCGGCTGGAGGCCGGGTGTTCACAGGGTTTTTACTGATCGAGCCAGGCGCGCCAGGCCGGCCATTCCGCGACCAGGGCTGCGATCATGGCGTATCCGTCGCCCAGCACATGGACCCCGTCACAGCCGCGCTGCGAGGCCTCCCACGCGGCATTGCCGCTCAGGGTGGCGAAGACGTCCAGGAACGGGATGTCGAGCGTGGCGCACAATTCGGCGTAACGCTGATTGAGTTCGCCGATGCGGGCGTTGTTGAAATCGTAGGCGATGCCGTTGGGAAATACGTAGGGCTGCATGTCTTCGATGATGGGGATCGGGCCGATCATCAGGGTCGGGCGCCAGGCGCGTGCCTCGGCCAGCATCGCCTGGGCGTTGGCGACGGATTCCTCTACGGACACCCGGATGCCGGCGCCGCTCTCCTCGGCCATGTCGTTCACCCCGAACGAGAAGACGAGGCGGCCGTTCACATGGTCGGGCAGGCGCACGTCGCATTCCTGGCGCCAGCGCGGCCGGATCATCTCGCTCGTGTCGCCGCGCACAGCGTTGTTGTAGAGGGTGACGTCATGGCCGCGTGCCGTCTCGGCGACGCAGAGATGGCCGGGCCATCCGAGGAAGCCCGTGTCGCCGCTGCCAACGGTGATGCTGTCGCCGACGAAACAGATGCGCAATGTGGTCATGGTCGTTCCCCGTCTCTGAAGTCGCAAATCTTCAAGGTCAGCCGCCCCGCGCCTGTGGCGCCACGGTTGATTCTTTGTTAATTGCTGAACAACGACTTACGCGGCGCCCCCGGCGCCACGGTTCGTTGTTCAGCCTGCACTAGATTTTTGCATTCATTGGCATGCGGGTATAGCGTGCACGAAATTCATGATCACATTGATGCGCCCGCCCGACCCCGTCTGGCGGGTTTTTGTTTGGGTGCAGGTCGGAGGCCGCGGCATGGCGCGACGCGAAACGCCTCCTGACCCGCTCACCTCTGAACCCACGGACCAAACGATCGCCGCCGCCCAACGCGAGACCTTCGTGCGGGTGCTGGCCGAGACCGCGCGGGTAAGCGACGCGGCCGCCGAAAGCGGGGTGCCGCTGATGCGGTGGTACTGGCTGCGCGATACAGACCCGGTTTTCGCGGAGGCCTGGCACGCGGCTCAGGAGGCGGGAAACGACACGGTGGAGGATGAGGCCGTCCGCCGCGCGGTGGCGGGTCACGCCGAGCCGGTCTTCTATCAGGGCAAACAGGTGGGCTCGGTCCGCAAGTACTCGGACAGCTTGCTGATGTTCGTGCTCAAGGCACGGCGACCGCAGCGGTTTCGTGACCGGGGTGACATCGAGGTGGCGAGCGACCTGGCGGCGCTGTTGCGGGAAATCGGCGGCGAGATCGGCGAGGCGGGGCGTGAGGAAGACGGGCGAGATGACTGACCGCGCTTATCAGACCGCGAAGGATCGTCTGTCGGATCGCCGCTGGCGGCTCAACAACCTCTACTGGATCAAGGACGCCCATGGCCGGCGGGTGAAGTTCCGAATGAACTGGGCCCAGACCGCACTGTTCGACGATCTGCACACGCTCAATCTCGTCCTCAAGGCGCGGCAGCTGGGCATGACGACCTTCATCCAGCTGCTGATGCTTGATGCGTGCCTGTTCGAGCCGAATGTGGCCGCAGGCACGGTCGCCCACACGCTGCATGACGCGGAGGCGATTTTTCGCGAGAAAATTCGCTACCCCTACGAACAATTGTCACCGAGCCTGCGGCACGCGATCCCGGCGGTGAGTGATTCCGCGCGCGAGCTGGCCTTCGCCAACGGGTCGAGCCTGCGGGTCGGGACCAGCCTGCGGTCGGGGACATTTCAGTATTTGCATATCTCGGAGCACGGGAAAATTTGCGCCCGCTATCCGGAGAAGGCCGCGGAGATCAGGGCCGGCGCGCTGAACACCGTGCATCCGGGCCAGAGGATCTTCATCGAATCCACGGCCGATGGCCGCGACGGCGATTTTCACGAATTCTGCATGAACGCCCGCAACCGCGCCGCCGAGGGGATGGCGCTGACGGCGCTGGATTTCCGGTTTCACTTCTTCGCCTGGTGGCGCCATCCCGGATACGTTCTGGCGCCGGACGGGGTGTTGGCGCCTGAGAAGCTGGCGCGCTACTTCGCCGGGCTGAGCGCGGTTGGGATCGTGCTGACTTCCGCACAACGGGCCTGGTATGTCCGCAAGGCGATGCAACAGGGTGACGCGATGCGCCGCGAGTTTCCCGCCACACCGGATGAGGCCTTCGAGGCATCGGTGACAGGCGCCTACTATGCGCGCGAGATGGCGCGGGTCCGCGCCGAGGGGCGCATATTGGGTCTACCCCATGATCCTGCGCTGCCGGTGAACACGTTCTGGGACCTGGGGATCAACGACACGAATGCCATCTGGTTCCACCAGCGGGTGGGCCGCGAGGACCGGTTCATCGACTATTACGAGAACGAGGGCGAGGGGCTGGCGCATTACGTCCAGGCGCTGCGCGACCGGCCCTACACCTATGGCAATCACTACCTGCCCCATGACGTTGAGGTGCGCGAACTGGGCAGCGGCCTGAGCCGCCGCCGGATGCTCGAGGATCTCGGTTTGCGCCCGGTCATCACCGTGCCGCGCAGCGGCGATCTGGGCACGGACATCCAGGCGGTGCGCAACGCGCTGGCGCGCTGCTGGTTCGATCGCGCGCACTGCGACGCGGGCCTGCGGCACCTGGACGGGTATCGCCGGGCCTGGGACGACAAGCGCGGCGTGTGGCGGGATCGGCCCCGCCACGACGGGGCGTCCCACGGCGCCGACGCGTTCCGGATGTTCGCGGTCGGCCACCGGCCGCCGGGACCAGCGCAGCAGTTCCCGGCGACGGTGGGGATGGACTGGGACCCGCTGGGCGCGGCGGGGTAGGGCGTCAGAACGTCAGAACCCAGAACGTCTTTGTCCCTAGAACGTCTTTGTCCCTAGAACGTCTGGGCGCCGTCGAGCATGGCCAGCCCGGCGTTGGCGCAGATCCGGTCTTCCGCACCCGTGCCCGAGCCGATCCCGACGCCGCCGACGCATTTGCCATCGACGATGATCGGCAGCCCGCCGGGCAGGTTGATGCGCTTGCCCTGGGTGGCGATGGCGAGGCGAAGGTCGGGCCCGTCGGGCATTTCGCCGGTCGGCGCGCGATAGATCGCGGCCGTCACCGCCTTGGCGATGGCCGTGTCGGTGGACAGGGCGAAGGCCCCGTCCATGCGCATGAAAGCCAGGAGATGCCCGCCATCATCGACCACCGCGATGCATTCGGGCTGGCCGATTTCCTCGGCCTTGGCGGTGGCGCCGCGGATGATCTTGCGGGCGCCAAGGACGGTAAGTTTCGCGTGGGGAGTGAGGTCTTCGCTCATGATATCTGCTGTTCCGGTGTGGGGGTTATCTGGCGTTACTTTACGGTCGCGGCCATCGCGTCCGCACGTTTGCGTGCTTCGGTCGGCGGCACTTCGAAGCCCAGCGTGAGGCGGACCGGGGCGTTCGAGAGGTTGCGAATTTCGAACCCGGTGTAGTCGCCGGCTTCCGGTGGTTCTGCATCGGGTTCGAGCGTCTTATGGGTGTCTTCGAAGCCCGGCGCCTTGCGGTAGATCCAGATTTCACGGGTCTGATGGTTGAAATGTTCGATGTGCCAGACGTTGTCCCATTCCCACAGGACCGGGTTTCCCGCGCCGTCGCGGGTCCCGACCTTGTGGCTCCAGAACCAGTTGGCGCCGATCTCCATGGTCAGGGGGCCGGTGGTGCCGCCCTCGAGCTCGTTGAGGATGAGATGTTTGCCGCGCGGATCACCGATATAGGACACGATGCTCGGGCTGCCGAGAATTTTGCCGTCGAAATCCGCGATCGTGGTGCCCATCACGCCGCGCTCGCCATGGTCGATCATCCAGACCTGACCGGACGCGGCGTCGAGGAATTCGATATTTCCGCTTTCGACATCCTCGAAGAAGCGCGCCTGTCCGGGGGCGATCGTCAAATCGCCGGAGGGGCCGGCGCAGGCCGCCAGGACAAGACAGAGCGCGCCCATGAACCAAGTGTGCGTGCGGCGGAACATGTGAGTTCTCCCGTGGATTGATGGTCAAGGGGTTGATCGTCAAGACTAGGCCGGTGTCGGCCTGATCCACAACCTCGTCGGGTCAGTCGCGAATGGGCTGGCCGCTGCGATAGAATTCGAGGCGCTCGAGCAGCAGCGTGGCCTCATCCGTTCGACCTACGCGGCGCACGAGCAAGAACAGGTCACGCTCGGTGTGCGCGACGCGGGTTTTATAAAGTTCGCGATCCAGTTCGTTGATGGCGCGCTCCACGGCGGCGACGGCCTTCGGGAATTCGCCGGTCTCGGCATAGGCGGCGGCCAGCGTGCCCAGATGTTTGGAGTTTGCGCGCCGGGTGAGGGCCTGCTCCGCCCAGCGGATCGCCTGGCGGCCGTCCCGCAGATTGTCGTCGGGCGATGTGGCGAAAAGCCAGGCCATGGCGTTCATGGCCTCGACCAGATTCTGCAGGGCGGCCTGGCGATACCAGTTGAGCGCAATGGTGTCGTTTTGCTCTACCCCGCGGCCGAATTCGTAGGCGACGCCGAGATTGTACATCGACCGTTTGCTGCCTTGCGCAGCGGCTTTTCGGTACCAGAACGCCGCCAGGGGATAGTTGCGGCTGACCCCTTTTGCGTGGCTGTACATGGTGCCGAGATTGGTCTGGGCCTGCGCATAACCCTGCTGTGCCAGCGGTTCCCATTCCTTGAGCGCCGTGGCGAAGTCGCCGCGCAGATAAGCATTGTAACCGGCCCGGAAATTCTGCGCCCCGGCGGGTGCTGCCGCGACCATCAGCAGGACGGCGATCAGGCCGATGACGGGGATGAAGCGTGCCAGGCTGCGCGGCACGCGCATCAGACCTCGCCGGTCTTTGCGAAGCGGGCGTAGGCGAAGGTGCCACGCACCCCGCCGATCGCCAGCAACAGCGGGATCATCTGGAAGAGTGCCTGAAGCTGGGCGATCGGCTGAAGGTCGAAGCCCTGAGTCCGGGACATAACGACGAACATATCGAACAACACAAGCACGAGGATGGTGACCGCCGACGCGCGGGATCCCTTCCAGTTGGCGGTGGCCAGGCCGGCATAAATCAGCGCGAAGAAGAGCTGAATGGTCGCCGGGATGAGCCGGTCGCCGCTGTTCACGCTCGGGTCGCCGGAGAGCTGAATCAGCATCACCGCGCCGAGCAGGAAATGCATCGCGACCATGATCCAGGCCGCGATCGTGCCGTTGCGCATGGCGGCGAGTGCCTGCTCGGGCGTGTTCGTGAGCGGATAGAAAACGCGCTGCAACAGCGCCAGGAGTTTTGCCAGATACGTCATGGGCCGATCCAAGCACCGACCGGTGCGTGGGGCAATGCCCGGCCGACCTATTCGAGCTCTTTTCTAACCAGGAGAAACCAAGCATGAGCGCCGTCTTTTCCAGACCACCACCGCCGCCACCCCCGCCGCCGCCCGCGCCGTCGCGTGACGATCCGGCTGTCGAGGCGGCCCGCAAGCGGGCTGTTCGTGCCGCGGGCAACGCGCGTGGTCGATCGGCCACCGTTTTGACCGGGGATCGCGGGCTCACGGGCCTGGCGAGCGATGCGCCGGTCTCCAAGAAAACACTATTGGGAGCATGACGAGATGAGCACACCGATCAAGATTCAGGCCTCGGGGGTCTACCTGCAGGCCACGACGAGCACCGGCGACCGGGTCGCCATGCCCGGCTATGGCGCCGGGGCGCAGGTGCTGGCCTACAACGACAGCGCGCAGCTCGCATTCATCGACTTTGGTGCGAGCGATGTGGCTGCGGTGGGCGGCACGTCTGCGCCGAACATCCCGATCCCGCCCGGCGCCGTGATGGCGTTGACGCGGCCCGCCTGGGCGACCCATGTCTCGGGCATCACCAACGCCGACACGGCCGACCTCTACTTCTCATTCGGGGAGGGTGCCTAGATGAGCATCAAGGCAATCAGCCGGCTGATTGCCGGCGCCCCGGACTATGAGGCGGGCAGCTGGACGCCGGTGCTCGAAGGGTCGGTGGTGGCCGGGAGCCATACCTATGCGAACCAGGGCGGTCAGTATGTGAAGATCGGGCCGCTGGTTTGGGTGACCGGGATTACAGCGTTGAGCGCTTTCGATGGCGCGGCGGCGGGAGGGATGCTGATCACCGGACTGCCGTTTGTGGGGTCGGGGGGGAGTCACAATTCGTCCGCAGTTGATATTGCGCGTTTTCAATTCGTCAATCTCGATACCGCTAATGGATACTATTTTCCCTTGCTCACGGCACCCGGTGGCGTTTCGTATATGCAGCTACTTCAATTTGGCGACAATGTTGGAGACAAGGCGATCGAAGCGTCGGATATGGCCAATAATTCCGCAATCCGAGTAACCGGTACATACGTCACAGGTACGCCGTCCGCCGGCTAGTCTGCCAGCAGTGTGTCTCCATATCGGGCGACGACTTTCTCTCGAAGCAGTGCAACCCAGTCCGGGTTTTCCTGCGCCAGATTGTTCTGCTCGAAGGGGTCGGCTTTGAGGTCAAAGGCCATCTCGAACTCATGCTCGGGCATGATCACGAACTTCTTGTCCCGGGTGCGGATGCCGGCGGCCCCGAACGTGGCCAGTGCGTACTCGTAGAAGAAATGGTCCCGGCGGTTGCGCAGCAGATCATGGCCGTCGCGGCGATGGCGCAGACCCAGGGCACCGTAGATTGTCGGCGCGACATCGATGTTGAGTGCCAGCTCGTTTGAGACGCCCGTGACGCCTGGTGCCTTGACGATGAGCGGAATGCGAATCGATTCCTCAAACGCCAGCCATTTTCCGGGCAGGCCATGCTCGCCCAGGAAAAAGCCGTTGTCCGACAGAAAGATGACCAGGGTGTTGTCGAGATCGACCGCCGACAGGATACGCCCGATGGCGTCGTCCATGCCTGTGATCAGGCCCAGATAGCCGGCCAGGAAGGCGCGGTAGCGCTCGGGAGTGGCGAGCTGGTCCGCGAACAGGCTGGCCGAATGGGCTTCCTTCAGGCTGTCGGGCAGGTCGTCATTGTAGGTGCCGCTGAACGTGCGTGCCGGCGTGAGATCCGCGTCGCGATACAGCGCCCTGAACCGCTCCTCGGCGGGTGCCGGGTCCGGACCGGGCTCGGCGTGGGGTGCCCAAAAGCCGACGGTGAGGCAGTAGGGGTCGCGTTGGTCGGTGATGAACTCCAGGGCGCGGTCGGCGAGATGGGCGGTCAGGTGCTTGCGACCGGCCTCGATGTATTTGCCCGGCCCGGCGAAACCATCGAAGACGTCGAACCCGCTGGGCAGCGGGCCGCCGAGACCCCATTTGCCGATATACCCGGTCCGGTAACCCTGGGCTTTCAGACGGCCGTGATAGGAGGTTTCCCACTGGTTCGCCGCTAGAGGAGTGCCGAAATCGATGTTCTTGTGCCGGGAGGCGTATTCGCCGAGCATGATGCTGGCGCGGCTCGTCGGGCACACCGACGTCGTGACAAACGCGTCTGGGAAGTAGAGTCCGGCGCGGGCCAGGCGGTCGAGATTCGGTGTCCGGACGAGCTTGTTGCCGGCGACGCCCATCAGGTCGGCGCGCATGTCGTCGGCGATCAGCACCAACACATTCATCGGTGTTTGCGCCCGGGCCCTGACCGGCAGCAGCGATGCGCCGGTCGCCAATAAGAAATCACGTCGCCTCATCACCGCAAACGCTAGCACCACCCCAGCGTGAACGCGAGATGCGCGTCTCGCGCCACACCAATCTACCAAGGACATTCGCATGCCTGACACCGCCCAGGACATCCTGCGCCAATGGGACGACGTGGCCGCCGGCCGTGCCGCCTTCCAGTCCGTCTGGCAGGAGATCGCCGATCACCTGCTCGGACGCCGTGATTTCACCGCCGGCGCGTCGCCGGGCCGTAAGCGGATGGCGCGCATCTACGATACGACCGGGCTCCAGGCGGCAGACCTGCTCGCGGCGGCGCTGCACTCGTTCCTGACCAATCCGGCGCTGCGCTGGTTCGCGCTGCGGCCCGAGGATGGGGCGCTGGCGGAGGATGAGGCGGTGCGGGCCTGGCTGGGCGAAGCGGAGGATGCGCTGTATGCCGCGTTCAATGCGCCGGAGGGGAACTTCGCGCCGCAGATCCACGAGGTCTATCTCGACCAGGTGGCCTTCGGCACGGCGGCACTCTACGTGGGTGACCGGCCGGGCCGGGGCATCCTGTTCTCCGCCCGGCCGCTGGGCGAAATCCATATCGCCGAGAATGCCGAGGGGCGCGTCGACACGGTGTTCCGCCGGTTCAAATTTACCGCGCGCCAGGCCCACCAGGCCTGGGGTCAGGCCGCGGGCAAGGCGGTGACGGCGGCGCTGGAGGCGGGCAAGGGCGAGCGGAGTTTCTCGTTTCTGCATTGTGTGAAGCCGGCTGCCGGTGAGGTTCGGTCAGGGCCGCTGGGCGCATTTGCCTTTGCGTCCACCTACGTGAATGTGGACGAGCGCGCGCTGGTGGCCGAAGGCGGCTATCACGAGATGCCCTACATGGTGCCGCGCTGGTCGAAGGATGCGGGCGAGATCTATGGCCGCGCGCCCGGGTGGAACGCGTTGCCCGACCAGAAGATGCTCAACGAGATGAGCAAGACCATACTCAAGGCGGCGCAGAAGGCGGTCGATCCGCCGCTGCTGATCGCCGACGACGGCGTGGTCATGCCGCTGCGCACCCAGCCCGGCGGGATCAACGTGGTGCGGGCGGGTGCGCTGTCCCAGGACCCGCTGCGGCCGCTGCCGGTCGCACCGCGGATCGATATCGGCCTGGAGATGATGGAGCAGCGCCGCGACGCCGTGCGCGCGGCGTTCCATCACAGCCTGCTGCAGCTCTTCCAGGACCCGCGGATGACCGCGACCCAGGTGTTGCAGCTGGTGCAGGAGATGCAGCGGTTGCTCGGCCCGATGCTGGGCCGCCAGCAGGCCGAGCTGCTGGAGCCCATGATCGAGCGGGTGTTCGGGATCCTGCTACGGGCGGGTGCGTTGCCGCCGCTGCCTGATGTGTTGATCGGCGTGCCCCTGCGCGTGGACCACGTCTCGCCGATCGCCCGGGCCCAGAAGGCCGGCGACGCCCAGGCGGTGCTGCGCACCCTGGAGGCGGCCGAGGCGATGGCGGCGATCGACCCGCAGGTGACCGATTTGATTGACCCCGACGCCGGGCTGCGCCTGATCGCCGAGGCCAATGGCGTGCCGGCCAAGGCATTGCGTGGTGCGGTGGATGTCGCCGCCCTGCGCGCGCTGCGGGCGGTCGAGGTGCCTGTGCAGGAGATGCCCGGAACGGCATTTCTACGCCAACGCGCAGAGCGCGAGGGCGGCCCCCGGCCATGACGATGTGAGAATAGTTTCCAAAACCCCGGCCAGCCCGCCGCCCGGTTAAAGCCGCGCGCGCGGGTCCGGTGCCCTGCCCGAAAGCCGGGCCGCCCGACGCGGGCGTGAAAATGCGAGACGGGTCCGTGGTCCTTCGGGATGCGGGCAGCCCTTCGTCAGTCATCCCTTTCAACCACTGATGGAGGACGGATATGTCCGTCGAGATCACGACTGCCTTCCGGCAGGAATACAAGAGCGGTATCGAGATGCTCGTGCAGCAGATGAGTAGCCAGATGCGCACGAGCGTGCGCGAGGAGGCGATCAGTTCCAAGCGCGCCTTCTTCGACCAGGTGGGCGCCGTCGCCGCGACCGAGGCGACCGAGCGCCACGGCGACACCCAGTATGTGTCGACGCCCCACAAGCGACGCTCGGTGGCCGCCAAGACCTACCGCGTGGCCGACCTGGTCGATGTGCCGGATCTGATCCGGACCCTCAACGACCCGACGAATGCCTATTCACAGGCCTTCGCGGCGGCGCTCAACCGGGCGATCGACCGGGAGATCGCCACGGCGGCACTCGGCACGGCCTACACCGGCGAGACGGGAACCAACGCGGTCACCCTGCCGGCCGGCCAGAAGCTCGCGGCGGGCGGTGCGGGCTTCACGTTGGCGAAGCTGCGCAGCGCGATGAAGCTGTTCAAGGCGAACAACGCGATCATGCCCGGCGACGACCTCTATGTGGCGTGGACCTCGGCCCAGGAGGACGAGTTCATGGACACGAACGAGGTCAAGTCGGTCGATTACAACACCCAGAAGGTGCTGGTGTCGGGTGGAGTCGAGGGCTTCTACGGCTTCAGGTTCATCCGCCTGGAAGACGCCGCCGACGGGACGCTGTTGCCGAAGAGCGGCAGTACCCGGTCGTGCTTCGCCTGGGCCAAGTCGGGCGTGCTGCTCGGCCTGGGACAGGACATCACGGCCAAGATCGACCCGCTGCCGAACAAGAACTACGCGGCGCAGGTCTACGCTTCCATGGATATCGGGGCGACCCGGATGCAGGAAGAGAAGGTCGTGCAGATCGACTGCGTCGAGAGCTAGTTTTTTTCCCTTCGCCCGGATCCGCCGCGCGTGGCGCTGGGTCTTGTCGGGAATGGGTTTGTCTTTGCCATTCGCCCAGACCCGCCGAGCGCGGCGTTGCGTCTTGTCGGGAATGCGAAGGGGTTTTTCCAATCTTATTGAGAACGGAGGTGGCCGATGGCTATCACGACCGAAAACAGTACCCAGTACGCCAACACGCAGGCCGTGCCGCGGATCCAGAATCCGACCCATGAGGCCCATGGGCGGCTGCGGTTTGCGCGGTTCAACTTCACGCAAGGGCCGGCGGCCGGTGACGCCGGTTCGATCGCGCGGCTGGTCAATTTGCCCAAGGGAAAAGTACGCGTGATCCTGCCCCTGTCGCGGATGGCGCATTCGGCGCTGGGCGCGAGCCGGACGATCGATCTGGGCTGGGGCGCGCATCGGGCGGACGACGGCTCGGGCGAGACCGCGGCCGACCCGAACGGCCTCGATGACGGCGTGGCGGCGTCCTCGGCGGGCGCGTTCGCACCGGGCGGCACGCTCGGCGGCGACGAGACGAAGCTGTTCGAGAGCCTCGACGGCGTCGTCGTGACCGCCCAGGTCAATGACGGGACGATCCCGGCGGGCGCTGTGCTCGACGGACACCTCGCCTACGTCATGGACTAGGGGGTCCCAACCTTCATGACAGCGGGGCGCTCTCCTTATCCGGAGGGCGCCCCGTTTTCTTTTGCAGGTATCTGTTCAGGAGACTGCCCATGACCACCGACGTCGATATCGTCAACGCCGGGCTGATCAAGCTCGGCGAGGCGACCATCACGACCCTTGCCGACGACGTGAAACCCGCGCGGCTCGCAAACGCGATCTTCGCCGATCAGCGCGACGTGGTGCTGCGCGCCCATCCGTGGAATTTCGCCATGGTGCGGGCCGAACTCACCGCCCATGTGACGCCGCCCCTGTGGGGGTTCGCCAATGCCTATGACCTGCCGGGCGATCCCGATTTCTGCCTGCGGGTGATCTCGGTCGAGGGCGAGGCCGACGAGGGCGCCGGGGCGTGGAAGATCGAGGCGCGGCAAATCGTGACCGACCTCGCGAGCCCGATCCGGATTCTGTATCTGCGCCGCGTGAGCGACTATGGGCTGTGGGACGCACTTTCCCTGGATGCGCTGGCTGCCCGGATCGCGATGGAACTGGCCGAACCGCTGGGCAAGTCCACCTCGCTGCACAACGCCATGGCGCGGCTCTATGACAACACGCTGCGCGCCGCGCGCTCGGCCGACGGACAGGAGGGCACAGCCCAGATGCTGGCGGCGGATGGCTGGCTCGAGGCGCGGATCTGATGGTGGAGCTGCAGCCGGCCCAGACCAATTTCACCGCCGGGGAGTTGAGCCCGCGCCTGTATGGCCGCCGGGACCTGGCGCGCTACGACAACGGGGCGGGGACGCTCCTCAATGCCATCATCCAGCCCCATGGCGGCGTGGCGCGTCGCCCGGGCACAAGGTTTGTCGCCGTGACAAGGGATGCCGCGACGCCGGTGCGGTTGGCGCCGTTCCGGTTCAACCAGGCGCAGGCCTACATCCTGGAATTCGGCGACTTCTATGTCCGGTTCTACAGAGACGAAGGCCAGGTCATCGGCCCCGACATGAACGGGGCATCGGTGACCAACGGCGACTTCACGTCGGACATCGGCGGCTGGACGAACAACTCGACCGGCGGCGCGTCGATTTCGCACGACGCCGCGAACGGCCGGTTGCGCCTGGTGGGGTCGGGTGCGGACAGCGCGGCGGCGAGCCAGCAGATCACGGCTGCGAACACTTCGGTCCATGACGCGCTGGTGTCGTTCGACGTGATCGGCGACCCGGGCGACAGGGTCGGTATCAGCACCGGGGCCCTCGGCGGGTTCGCCTTCATCCGCAATGTGGGCGTTGGGCACCATGTGGTGGCCTTTCCCGCCTCGTCGGGGCCGCCGGCGGATGACTTTCACATTCACTTCGCCCACGCGCTGGGCAAAACCATGGAGATCGACAATGTTGCGGTCGTGGACGGTGCGCCCGTTGAGCTGGCGACACCCTATGCTGCGGGCGATGTGTTCGGGCTCAAGATCGCCCAGTCGGCGGACACGCTCTACATTGCGCACCCGGATTACCCCCCACACAAGCTGCTGCGCTATGGCGACGACGAATGGTCGCTGGAGCGGGTGTATTTCACGGACGGCCCCTACCTGGACGAAAACACCAGCACGAAGACGATGACCCCGGCCGCACAGAGCGGCAAGGCGATCACGGTCACCTGCCAGGAGAATTTGTTCGCATCGACCGATCTGGGCCGGTCCATTCGTATCAAGCACACATCGACATGGGGCTGGGGCGTGATCGTGGCAGTTCTGAGCTCCACGCAGGTGTCGGTCGACATCAAATCGGATTTCGGCGGGACGAGTGGCCAGACCGGATGGCGCATGGGCGCGTGGGGCGAGATCGATCCAAACCCGTCCGTCGATCAGGTGCCGGGTTCGCAGTATCTGGCGACGGGATACCCGTCCTGCGTGAGCTTTCACGAGCAGCGCCTTTGCTGGGCCGGTGAGCGGAACAGCCCGCAGATGTTCCGGGCCTCCAAGTCGGGCGATTTCGAGAACATGGCGCCGACCACCACGGACGGTGCGGTCGAGGACGATGCCGCGCTCAACTACCGGATCGGCGCGGACCAGGCCAACGCGATTCTCTGGCTGCAGTCCCAGCGCTCGCTGGTGCTGGGCACACAAGGCGGCACCTGGCCGGTGCGGGCGAGTTCGCTGGACGAGCCGCTCACCCCGACGAACATCCAGTTCAAGCGGGCCAACACATATGGCGCTGCCGACATCCAGCCGGTGACGGCGGGCGATGTGACGCTCTATCTGTCGCCGAGCGCGCGCAAGTTGCGCGAACTCGCCTACCTATTCGAGCGGGACAATTTCGCGGCACCGGATCTCTCCATCCTGTCGGAACACATCACGGCCGGTGGCGTGGTGCAGATGGATTTCGCCCAGGAGCCCCATGGGCTGGTGGTGATGTGCCGGGCCGACGGCACCCTGCTGGGGATGACCTACAACCGTGAGCATGAGGTGATCGGCTGGCAGCGCCATACGCTCGGCGGCGGTTTTCAGGGTGGCACGGCGCGCTGGGAATCGGTGGCGACCATCCCGGCGCCGGACCAGACCCATGACCAGGTCTGGGGCGTGGTGGCGCGGACGATCGATGGCGTGGATGTCCGCTGCATCGAGTTCATGGCGCGGGATTTCGATGGGAACGGCGATGATGACATCGCCGACGCCTATTTCGTGGATTGCGGCCTGTCCTATGACGACCCCAGGGCCGTCACGGGTGCAACCCAGGCGAACCCGGTCGCCCTCACAGTCCCGGGGCATGGTCTGTCGAATGGCGACCTGATCGATGTGTGCGACGTGATCGGCATGACCGCGCTGAACGGCTACCGCTACACCGTCGCCGGTGCGACCACCGACAGTTTCATCCTTCAGGGCGTGGATGGATCGGGGTTTGCGGCCTATGCGTCCGGCGGTGTGGTGCGCAAGGCCGTCACCGCGATCACCGGTGCTGATCATCTGGATGGCGTGGCCGTGGATGTCGTTGCCGACGGTGTGCATCTCGGGACGAAAACGCCGAGCGCTGGCGCGATCACCCTGAGCAGCCCGGCGAGCCGGGTTCATGCCGGGTTCGGCTATATGACCGATGTGGTGACGTTGCCGATCGCGGCCAGGACGCCGGATGGGTCCGGTGAGGGCAAGACCAAGCGCATCGGCGACGTCGTGGTGCGGTTCCACCGCACCAGCGGTGCCAAGACGGGCCCCGATTTTGCCACGCTGGACCGGGTGCCTTTCGACAGTGGCGGCCCGCCCTATTCGGGCATCAAGATCGTCAGTTTTCCCGCCGGCTATGACGTCGAAGGCGTGGTCGCGCTGCGGCAGGACGCGCCGCTGCCGATGACCATCCTGTCCCTCTCGCCACGTGTAAATCTCGCCTCGAGGTAAGACCCATGCAGATCATCCCGTTCGAGCCGGCGCACCTGCGCGCGGTCGCGCCGCAATGCGCGCAGTCTGATTTCACCGCCTACATCAAAGCCCTGGACACGGATGCGCTGGTGCAGTGTGACGCCGCGTTCACTGCGGTTGATGGCGTGGATGTTCTGGGCTGCGCCGGCGTGGTGACGCTCTGGCCCGGCGTGGGCCAGGCCTGGGCGATATTCTCCGACCGGCTTCTGGCACAGCCGACGTCTTTGACCCGCGGGACCGCGCGGGCGCTTGACCGGATCGCGGCAGCGCAGGATCTGCGGCGGGTCCAGGCAACCGTGCGTGACGGGCATGGGGCCGGTGCGCGCTGGCTGTCGTTTCTCGGATTCGAACTCGAGGGGCTGCTGGTGAATTACGGGCCCGGCGGATCGGGCGATTACTGGATGTATGGGAGGACGATATGAGTGGACCAGAACTGATTTTCGCGACCGCCGCGCTCTCGGCGTTGCGCGCGGTCGAAGACGGACGCGCCGTCGAGGCGGGTCAGGAGACTTCCGCAAGCAACGCCGAGCGCGATGCCGCCATTGCGGCGCAACGGGGTGAGACGAACGCAAACGAGGCGCGCCGGCGCGGTTCGGCACGGCAGGCGACCCAGCGCGCGCGCCTGGCCCATGCCGGCGCGGATGCGGCGGGCACGCCCCTCGATCTGCAGGGCCAGATCTCAGCCGAGGCGGAGTTCGACGCACTGCGGCGCGCCGATGCCGGAAATCTAACCGCGCTCAATCAATTGACCCGCGCCCAGGCGTTCCGGCGCCGCGGCGCTGCCGTGCGCCGTGCGGGCCTTTTCGAGGCGGGCGCCACCCTGCTGGGCGGCCTGCGTTAGCCCGCTCGGGTTTCCCCAATTTGACAATCAGGAGCGTCGCGATGCAGCGAATGATCGACAAATTGTGGCGGCTGAAACGCGACTATCGGGTTGTGTTCTCGAGCCCTGAGGGCCGGCGGGTGCTGCGCGATCTCAACCGTTTCTGCATGTATGCCGCGCCCACGGCCGACGCCAATGAGGCCGTCTTCGCGATGGGGATGCAGCGGGTGTTCCGGCGCATCGCGTCGCTGGCGCGGGCCGGTGATGACCCGATGTTGAGCGAAATTCAATCTGGACAGGAGAATGACGATGACCATGACTGAGACTCAAATCGATGCTTCGACGCCCGTGATCGCTGCCGAGGCGGATGAGGGCTGGCGTACGGGACTGCCCGAGGAGTATCGCGACCATCCGGTGCTCGAACGGTTCGACGATCTGGAGGCGCTGGCGCGCGAGCATGTGAATTTGCAGAAACTGATCGGCCGCAAGGGGGTCGTCCCGCCGGCGGCCGATGCGGATGATGCAGAGCATGCGCGCTTCTATGACGCCCTCGGCCGGCCCGAGAGCCCGGATGCATATGATCTGGATGGGCTGGAACGGCCCGACGGCCTGCCCTGGGACGACGACTTTGAGAAGCAGATGCTGGCCCGGATGCACGCGTCGGGACTAAACGACGGCCAGGCGCGCGCCCTGCTCGAGGGCTATATCGAGCTTCAGAATACGTCCTGGCAGGATGCAAACGCCGCGCAGGGCCGCGCTCTCGATGCGGCGGAGACGGGTTTGCGACGTGAATGGGGCGAGAGCTTCGACGCACAGGTCGACATGGCCAACCGCGCCTTCGCGGCCGCGTTCGGCGAACGTGTGGACGATGTGCGCCAGCTCCGGCTCACGAACGGGCAGTATCTGGGCGATCACCCCGACATGGTGCGGGCGTTCGCGAAACTGGGTGGCCTGATGGGGGAGGCCGAGTTCGTCGGGGGCAAGGAGGCCCGCATCGGGCGATCATCCTCGGAGGCCCGGGCCCAATTGTCGGCGCTCGAGGCCGATCCCGAATTTCGGGCGGCGCTGCTCGATCGGGCCCATCCCGAGCACCGGCAGACGGTGGCGCGGCGATCCGACCTTGCCCGGGCGGCCTATGGCGACGACACTGAGCGCTCCGACGAATAGGGGCTGTGCCCTGGAAAATGTGGGCGGCATCACGATTGGCCACAGCTTCGCCAAAATTGACGGGCATGTTCGTCGTTCGTTGTGGAGTCTGGCGTTTGTGGAGTCTGGCGTTTGTAGAGTCAGCCGTTTGTAGAGTCAGGCGTTTGTGCAGTCAGGAGACGTGATCATGAGGTTTTTGCTTTCGTTCGTGCTGGTGGTGTCCCTGTTCGGGGCGGGCGCGGCCATTGCCGATGACGATTCATCGGTGCCACGGACCTTGTCCGTTTCCGGGACCGGTTCTGTTGCCGCGGCACCGGATCTGGTCGAGATCACGGTCGGTGTGACCACGACGGCCGCCACGGCCGGTGCGGCGCTGGCCGCGAACAACACGCGCGCGGGCAAGGTGTTCGATTTCCTGCGTGCCTCGGGCGTCGGGCCGGGTGACATGCAGTCGACGAATATATCCGTATCGCCGCAGTTTCGGCCGCGCCGCGGCAATGAGCCGGTCGAGCCCGAGATCATCGGCTACACGGTCCGTAACAACGTGCACATCACGGTTCGCGACCTCGCCGGGTTCGGCGTGGTGCTCGACGGCATCGTCAATGCCGGCGCGAACATGGTGCAGGGCATCCGTTTCGGCATCGCCGAGCGCGATGACATGGAACAGAAGGCCATGGCAAACGCGGTTCGCGATGCAGTCGCGCGGGCCCGGAATATCGCCGATGCGGCGGGCATCGAACTGGGGCCGGTCCTGTCGATCAGCGCGGGCGGTGTGGGCCCGGCGCCGCGCCAGTTCCTGGCCCGTGCTGAAGCCTCCAGCGTGCCCGTGGCCGCCGGTGAGCTGACGGTCCGGGCGCAGGTCTCGGTCGTGTTCGAGATCGACTAAGGAAACAATCAGGTTGAACGGACGGCCCCGCATTGCGGGGCCGTTTTCGTTTCTGGAGAGGGATCATGACTGACGATGAATCCGAACGCGCGGTGCCGGGGACGGGACCGCGCCTGGTGGATCAGCCTGTCACGGTACGGATCCTCGCCAAGGTCCTGGTGACGATGGCCACGATCGCCGTCGGTGGCTGGTGGTTCATGTTCGATGAGGTCCGGCTGGTGCGCGGGGACGTCGCACAGCAGGGCAGCGAACTTGCGAAGGAGATCGACAGTTCGGCGCGGTTCCAACTGGAGCAGAGAGATCGACTGTGGAACCGTGTGGACGCGCTGCGCGAGGAGATTCACAGCGTGCAGATTGAAATTGGCGATCTTCGCGCCCGCGTGCAGCAGGTGGGTCAGACGGCGGATGCCATCTTCGCAATCGTAAGCCCAGCGGTGCGGCAACCCGGCGACCGTCTTCGACATGCAGATGACGAAGGCAGGTCATCGACGGATCAGTAAACCCACATGGTCTTTGGCTGTGCGACAGCGCGGCGGCGTGGCAGGATTGTATTCTCCCTATCTCTAGCCAACCGGAAGAATGTGATGACCACGGGACAGATCGAGCAGCAGGAATATTGGGTGCAAAAGGACGATGTGCGTCTGTTTGTATTCCGCAAGCGATTGGCCGGCGCCTCGGCAGACGCGCCCGTGCTGTTCCTGGTGCATGGTTCGTCGCTGTGCGCACGCACCGGGTTTGACCTCGAGGTGCCGGGAAAGCCCGGATTCTCGATGATGGACTGGTTCGCGGCGCGCGGGTTCGACGTCTGGACGATGGATCATGAGAATTATGGTCGTTCGGACCGGACGGACAGCAATTCCGACATCGGCAGCGGGGCCGATGATCTGGCGGCCGCGATGTCCGTCGTCGAGGCCGAGACCGGGCAGAAGAGGTTTCATTTTTTCGGCAGTTCGTCGGGCGCACTGCGGGCCGGCCTGTTCGCCACCCGGCATCCCGGGAATGTGTGCTCATTGACGCTCGATGCGTTCGTGTGGACGGGCGAAGGTTCGCCGACACTGGAGAAGCGCCGCGAGAATCTCGATCACTTCCGGACCCATCCCACACGCGATGTCGATCGCGCGTTCTTCCACTCGATCTTCAACCGTGACCGGCCGGGGCTGGTCGAGGCGGGTGTGGCAGACGCGTTCGCCGACGCGGAGATGGAATACGGGACGACGATGCCGACCGGCACCTATCTGGATATGTGCGCCAATCTACCCGTCGTCGATCCCGCGCTGATTGCCTGTCCGGTGCTCATTCTGCGTGGCGAACATGACGGGATCGCGACGGAAGAGGATCTCGTCGCGTTCTTCGGCGCGCTGCGCTCGGATGACAAGCAGATGGTCGTGCTGCCCGATCAGGCGCATGTCGGCACGCTCGGTGTGAACCGGCATCGCTTCTTTCATGTGCTGCACGGGTTCCTGACGCTTCCCGAGCGTCAGGCGGCGATTCCGGCGGGGTAATATTGCGGAACGGGCCTAGTAGGCGCGTTCGACGCAGAAATCGACGACGTTTTCCAGCGCGCTGCGGTGCGCATTGTCGGGGAGCGTTGCGAGCGCGGCCCGCGCCGTGTCCGCGTAGCCGCGCGCCCGGATCAGGGTGTCGGACAATGCGTCATGGGCGTTGAGTATTTCGATTGCCCGCTCGAGATCCCCGTCCTGCTGGTCGAGATCCTCAAGGGTGCGCTTCCAGAAGACGCGCTCTTTGTCGTCGCCCCGGCGCAGTGCCAGCACGATCGGGAGCGTGATCTTGCCCTCGCGGAAATCGTCGCCGACACCCTTGCCGAATGCCTTGTCGGTGGCGGAATAGTCGAGATAGTCATCGACCAGCTGGAAGGCGATGCCGAGGTTGGCGCCATACTGGTCGAGCGCTGCTTCGTCTTCGCTGTGGCGGTCTGCGATATGTCCGCCAACCTCGCAGGCGGCCGCAAACAAGGCCGCCGTCTTCGAGCGGATGACGTAGAGATAATCCTCTTCCGTCGTCGCCGTGTCGTTGGCCGTCGTGAGCTGCGCGACTTCGCCCTCGGCGATGACCGCGCTCGCGTTGGCCAGAATTTCGAGAACCTTCAGGGATTCACTTTCGACCATGAGCCGGAAGGCGCGGCTGAACAGGAAGTCTCCGACCAGCACGCTGGCCTGGTTTCCCCAAACGGCGTTCGCCGTGTCGCGCCCGCGCCGAAGGTCGGATTCATCGACCACGTCGTCATGCAGAAGCGTTGCTGTATGGATGAATTCGACGGCCGCCGCGAGGCCGATATGCTTGTCGCCGTCATAGCCGCACAACCGTGCACTCGCCAGGGTGAGAAGCGGGCGGAGCCGCTTGCCACCGGCGGCAACGAGGTGGCCGGCGAGCTCCGGGATCAGCGGAACATCGGACTGCATGTGGTCGACGATGAGCTGGTTGACCCGGGCAAAGTCCGTGGCACAAAGCTCACGCAGATCGTCGAGCGCGTTCGGCGTTCCCTTCGACTGCGACCCCTCGAGGCGGGCAATTACGGCCACGATATTCTCTCCAAAATTGTTTGCGGGATAAACTCTTCAGCGCAACCAGATTGTCCGCGCACCAGAATGTTCACGTCAGCGGCATTCGGCGAGCATATGATGTTTCATATGGGCGTCAAGTAAGGTGCCGACCAATTCACAGCGGTGTGACGGAGCGTAGCTTGCGCGAATTGCTGAGGACAAACGACCACGTGGCCCTGTCGCTTGCGATGGCACTGTTGAAGGATGCCGAGATCGAATGCGTCATATTCGACACCCATTCCGCGATCATCGAGGGCAGCATCTCCGCAATCCAGAAGCGGATGATGGTTTTGGATGAGGACTATGCCGTGGCCAGCGAATTGCTCGTGGGCGCAGAACTCCTTGAATCTCGCGATACCCCTCGGGGTGGGCCGGCGTGACGCCAGAAGCCGAAACAACGGACAGGTTGCTTGGTGGGCGCGTCGAAATTCGCCAGCCCGGAGCCGGTTTTCGCGTCTCGACGGACGCGGTCCTGCTTGCGGCGGCTGTCGCTCTCGACGGGGGGCAACGGGCGCTTGATGTCGGCTGTGGCGCGGGTGGTGCGACGCTATGTCTCGCTTCGCGCGTGGCGCAGGCCGAGGTGCTCGGGATCGACCGGGATGCGCAGATGACCGCGTGTTTGCGTGCGAGTATTTCGGCGAACGGATTTGCGGGCCGAGTCGTGGCCGAGACCATGGACGTTGCCAAAGGCGTGCCCGACGATCTGCGTGGTGCATTCGATCATGTGTTTTCCAATCCACCCTATTTGCCTCCGCATCGCGCCGATTCACGCACACTGGCCGACGCGGTTGGGGGTGCAACGATCGAATCTCTGCCCTTCGCCGCGTGGCTGGCGTTCATGGCGGCCTGCTGCAGGCCGAAGGGGCGTTTGACGATTGTTCACCGTGCCGACCGGCTGGAGGATTTGCTTGCCGGGTTCGCAGCGTGCGCCGGTGAGATCAAGGTGCTTCCAATCTGGCCACACGCGGACAGCCCGGCGAAGCGCGTCATCATCACGGCGCGGGTCGGTGTGCAAACACCGACCATGCTTTGCCCCGGTTTGGTTTTGCACACAGCCGATGGCGCCTACACATCGGCCGCGCGTGACGTCATCGAAGCCGGGGAGGCTTTGGCCTTCGGTGTGACGCCCGACCGGGCAACGGGGCAGGCAACCGCGCCGCCCGCTTGATCGGTTGGCAGAACCGATGATGCTCGTGGTCGGTTGGCGGAACCGACGATGCTAGTGATCGGTTGGCGGAACCGACGATGCTAGTGGTATGAAGTCTGGCGCGCGCGTCGTGCGGGCGCGACGCGAAGATACGCAGGAAGCTGATCATGTTCGGTTTTTCCCTTACCAAACTGCTTGTCCTGGCCGTCATAGTCGGCGCCGTGATTATTGGATTTCGCGTGTTCGGTCGCGTTGGTGCTCAGGGCAGTCATAAGGGCGGCAACCAGGGTCGCAGCGGCCCTGCGGCGGGCAAACCCGAACCCGACGCGTTCGATACCGAGTATGACGCGGAAACCGACACCTATGTCGTCCGAGACAAAAACGCGAAGCAGGACTGAAACGCATGTCGACGCCGGAATTGCCCTGATGTTGCAGGGGAAGAATTTCGCCGCGCGACATCGGGAAATATTGCGCACAGGCATCCGCTGCCCCGCCTTGACCGAGGGTGGGACCGCTTCTATTTTCCCCCGCGCCGAACGGCTTTGGTGCACTACTCCGGACGATGGCGATTAACCAACCCGATGCAGCTCGCTCTGCGGCGTCGCCGCACAGCTTTCAAGACCTGATCCTCACACTGCAGAGGTTCTGGGCGGACCAGGGCTGTGTCATTCTCCAGCCCTACGATATGGAAGTTGGCGCGGGTACGTTTCATCCGGCGACGACGCTCCGCGCATTGGGGCCCGACCCGTGGCGCGCGGCATTCGTGCAGCCGTCCCGGCGGCCCACCGATGGGCGATATGGCGAGAATCCGAACCGGTTGCAGCATTACTACCAGTTTCAGGTGATCCTGAAGCCGTCGCCGCTGGACAGCCAGGAGCTTTACCTGCAGAGCCTCGGCGCGCTGGGGATTGACCCTCTTTCCCACGATATCCGGTTTGTCGAAGACGATTGGGAAAGCCCGACCCTGGGTGCGTGGGGCCTGGGCTGGGAGGTCTGGTGTGATGGAATGGAAGTCAGCCAGTTCACTTATTTCCAGCAGGTCGGCGGGTTTGATTGCGATCCCGTGGCCGTCGAGCTGACCTATGGGCTGGAGCGCCTGGCGATGTATGTCCAGGGCGTCGAGAATGTCTACGACCTCGACTTCAACGGCGCTGGCACCAAATATGGCGACGTGTTCCTGCGGGCCGAGCAGGAATTCAGCGCCTACAATTTCGAGCATGCGAACACCGACATCCTGTTTCAGCATTTCGCGGATGCCGAGGCGGAATGCCATGCGTTGATCGCCCAGGAACTCGCTCTGCCCGCATACGACCAGTGCATCAAGGCGAGCCACACATTTAATTTGCTGGATGCGCGCGGCGTGATCTCGGTGACGGAGCGGCAGGCTTATATCCTGCGGGTTCGTGAACTGGCGAAGGGCTGTTGCGAAATCTGGCTGCAAGCCCAGGCGGGTGGCTGAGCCGATGGCCGAACTTCTTCTCGAATTCCGGTCGGAAGAGATCCCGGCGCGCATGCAGCGCCGGGCGGCGGGGGATCTCGAGCGGTTGCTGACGGCGGCGCTCAAGGAAAATAATCTCGATCACGGGGCCGTCGATGTGCGCGCCACACCGCGGCGCCTGGCAATCCGGGTGGATGGTCTCCCCGAGACCCAGCCATCGCGCGCGGTCGAGCGCAAGGGGCCGCGCACGGACGCACCCGAGAAGGCCATCGAGGGTTTTGTCGGGTCAATTTCGATCGCGCTCGAGGACTGCGAAGTCCGCGAAGACAAGAAGGGATCCTTCTATGTCGCGGTCTGGGAGGAAACAGGCCGGCCCACTCGTGACGTGCTGTCGGAAATCATCGTCTCCGTTGCGAATGACATTCCCTGGCCGAAGTCGATGCGCTGGGCGGAATCGAGTTTCCGCTGGATCCGGCCATTGCACGCCGTCCTGGCGATCTTCGATGGCGCGCGCCTGGACGGTGGCCTGGACACGGGTGACGGCATCCTCGAATTCACCGACGAGACGGCGGGCCATCGGTTCCATGCGCCCGAGCATTTCGCGGTCCGTGATTTTGAAGACTATGAGGCGCGGCTGCGTGACGCCAAGGTTGTGGCGGACTCCGCAACGCGGGAGCAGTCGATCCGCGAACAGCTCGGTGAATTGTGTGCCGCCGGCGGTTTCCAGGTGCCCGATGATGACGGGCTGTACGCAGAGGTGGCGGGCCTCGTCGAATGGCCGACGGTCTTGATCGGGTCGATCGACCCGGCCTTCATGGGGCTTCCGGCCGAAGTGCTGGTCTCGTCGATGCGCGAACATCAGAAGTATTTTGGTCTGAAGCAGGCGAGTGGCGAGATTGCGCCATCATTTGCGTTTGTCTCGAACATCGAGGCGGTGCAACCCGAGGCGGTCGTCGCGGGCAACGAGCGGGTGCTGCGTGCCCGCCTGTCGGATGCCAAATATTTCTGGGACCAGGATTTGAAGGTCCCGTTGGAGACCATGGGCGAAGCCCTCGACGGCATCGTGTTCCACGCGAAACTCGGCACCATCGGTGACAAGGTCGAGCGGGTCGAGGCGCTTGCGATGTGGTTGGCAGGCGCGATCCCCGACGCAAATTCCCAGACTGTCGGACGCGCTGCGCGTCTGGCCAAGGCTGACCTGGTCAGCGGCATGGTCGGGGAGTTCCCCGATCTACAGGGTACGATGGGGCGCTACTATGCGACGGCTCAGGGCGAGCCGGGTGACGTGGCGGATGCCATTGCCGAACATTATTCGCCGCAAGGCCCCGCCGATGCCTGCCCGTCGGCGCCGGTGAGCGCCGCGGTGGCCATGGCCGACAAGGTCGATACGCTGATCGGTTTCTGGTCGGTTGATGAAAAGCCGACCGGGTCGAAAGATCCCTTCGCGTTGCGCCGCGCCGCGCTGGGCGTGATCCGGATCGTTCTGGAGAACGGATTGCGGATCAGCCTGCGCGATGCGTTCGCCGAGGCCCGCAGGCATCACAAATGCAATGATGCGGCGATCGATGTTGATCTCCTGTCCTTCTTTGCCGACCGCCTCAAGGTTCACCTTCGCGACGAAGGTGTGCGCCACGATCATATCGAGGCCGTGATCGAACAGCAGACCGACGGTGATCTGGTTCAGCTGGTCGCCCGCGTGCGTGCGCTCAGTGATTTTCTGCAATCGGATGACGGCACCAACCTGTTGGTTGCCTATCGCCGCGCGGCCAACATCGTGCGCGCGGAAGAGAAAAAGGACAGCACCAGCTATGACGGGGCGGCATACGATCCCGGGTTGAATGGCGCGGAGCCGATTGAAGGCGCGCTTTGGGACGTATTGACGCGGACCGAAAGCGACATCGAGGCGGCATTGACCGGCGAAGAGTTTGAATCCGCCATGAAAAGCCTGGCCGGATTGCGCCAGCCTATCGATGCATTTTTCGATCAGGTGACCGTAAATGTTGACGACTCTGTCGTGAGAGGCAATCGATTGCGCCTGCTCGCGCGCATCCAAGGGGTTATGAACAATGTCGCAGACTTCTCAAAAATCGAAGGCTGATGGAAATTCGATGAACGGTGCACCTGAAAAGTGGGTCTACAGCTTTGCCGCCGGTTCATCCGACGGCAATACCGGAATGCGCAACCTTCTGGGTGGCAAGGGAGCCAACCTGGCGGAGATGTGCAATTTGGGATTGCCGGTCCCCCCGGGGTTCACGATCACGACCGACCTTTGCACCCACTATTACGACAACGGTGAGACGTATCCCGATACGCTCGATGCGCAGGTTGAGTCGGCACTGGCGGCGATTGAAAAGGATGTCGGCACGCTCTTCGGGGACCCAAAGAACCCGCTGCTTGTCTCGGTCCGGTCCGGGGCCCGCGCGTCGATGCCGGGCATGATGGACACGGTCCTGAACCTCGGTCTGAATGACATGACGGTGGCGGGCCTTGCGGCGCGTTCGGGTGATGCGCGCTTCGCGTTCGACAGCTATCGGCGCTTCATTCAGATGTACAGCGACGTGGTGCTTGGCGTTGATCACTACATGTTCGAGGAGGTGCTCGAGCAGCACAAGATGGACAACGGCCTGATTCTCGACACCGACCTTTCGGCTGACGATTGGCAGGCGATCGTCGTCGAATACAAGGCCATCGTGGAACGGGAGTTGGATTCACCGTTCCCGCAAGATCCGCGCGAGCAGCTTTGGGGCGCGATCGGAGCCGTGTTCGGCTCATGGATGAACCAGCGCGCCATCACCTATCGCCGCCTGCAGAACATTCCAGCCGAATGGGGCACGGCGGTGAATGTGCAGGCGATGGTGTTCGGCAATATGGGTGATGACTGCGCAACTGGTGTCGCCTTCACCCGCGATCCGTCGACGGGTGAGGACATTTTCTATGGCGAGTATCTCGTCAACGCCCAGGGCGAGGACGTGGTGGCCGGTATCCGGACGCCCCAGCACCTGACGATCGCGGGCAAGGAGCGAAACGGCTCCGACCTGCCATCGATGGAAGAGGTCATGCCCGAGGTGTACGGGCAGTTGGCTGAAGTCCGAGAGACACTTGAGGCCCACTACAAGGACATGCAGGACATCGAGTTCACCGTGCAGAGCAACAAGCTCTACATGCTGCAGACCCGATCGGGAAAGCGGACGGCGGCCGCGGCGGTGCGGATCGCGGTGGAGATGGTGGAAGACGACCTGATCAGCAAGTCCGACGCGATCATGCGGGTCGAGGCCGGGCAGCTCGATCAGCTGCTGCATCCGCGTCTGGACCCCGATGCGCCCCGCAATGTGCTGAGCAAGGGCCTTCCGGCATCACCGGGTGCCGCATCAGGGCGCATCGTTCTCAGCGCTGACCTCGCTGAGGACATGGCGCGCAAGGGCGATGACGTGATCCTGGTGCGGATCGAGACCAGCCCGGAAGACATTCACGGCATGCATGCGGCGCGCGGCATCCTCACAGCCCGCGGCGGGATGACCAGCCACGCGGCGGTCGTGGCCCGCGGCATGGGCCGTCCCTGTGTTGCCGGTGCCGGCGAAGTCAACATCGACTATGACCAGGGACAAGTTCGTATCGGCGGTCGAACACTCGAAGCAGGCGATCGGATCACGATTGACGGGGCCACGGGCGAGATTATCGATGGCGAGGTGCCGAGGATCGAACCTGAGATGTCGGGTGATTTCGCCAAGCTGATGGCGTGGGCAGATTCCATCCGCCGGCTCAAAGTTCGAACCAATGCGGAAACGCCGATCGATGCGCGGACGGCGCGGGAGTTCGGGGCGGAAGGCATCGGGCTGTGCCGCACTGAGCATATGTTCTTCGATCCCGAACGGATCGTGGCCGTGCGGCGGATGATCCTCGCCGACGATGTCGCGGGTCGCCGTGCGGCGCTGGCGGAACTCCTGCCGTTCCAGCGCCAGGATTTCGTGGAGTTGTTCAATATCATGGCTGGTCTTCCGGTCACGATCCGACTTCTGGACCCGCCGTTGCATGAGTTTCTGCCGAAGTCGGAAGAGGAAATCGCAGAAGTGGCGCGGGTCGCCGGGCGCGATCCGCAGGCCATGACCGACCGGGCGATGCAACTCCATGAATCGAATCCGATGCTGGGGCATCGTGGTTGTCGGCTTGGCATCACCTATCCGGAGATCTACGAGATGCAGGCCCGGGCGATCTTCGAGGCGGCCGTGATCGTCGCCAATGAATCAGATGACACGGTTCTTCCCGAGATCATGATCCCGCTCGCGGCGACGCGTAAGGAGATCGATATCCTGAAGGAGCGGATTGATCAGGTCGCCGAGGCGGTCTTCGGGGAAAGTGGCACCCGCGTGGCGTATCAGGTGGGCACCATGATCGAGCTGCCGCGCGCCGCGCTGCGTGCGGGCGAAATCGCCGAAACCGCGGAGTTTTTCAGCTTCGGGACCAATGACCTGACGCAGACCACATTCGGCATCAGCCGCGACGATGCGTCGAACTTCCTGACCGACTATGAGCATCAGGGCATCATTGATATCGATCCGTTCGTGTCGATCGATGTCGATGGGGTCGGCGAGCTGGTCTCGATCGCCGTCGAGCGGGGGCGTGCGACGCGCCCGGATATCAAACTCGGAATCTGTGGCGAACACGGTGGTGACCCGGCATCGGTCAAATTCTGCGACCGGACCGGCCTCGATTATGTCTCCTGTTCTCCCTATCGCGTCCCGATTGCACGCCTGGCGGCGGCGCAGGCCAGTGTCGAGGCCAAGACGTAGTCGGATTCGACGATCACGCGCGACCCAGGTCTCATGAAAACAAAAGCCGCGCCCGAAGGGGCGCGGCTTTATTCGTTTCATATCCGGGTTTGGTGCTATTCGGCGGCGACAACATCTGCAGAATGTTCGGTCACCGTGTGGTCGCGCTTGGCGAACAACCAGCGGAAGAAGACGGCCATCGACTCGCCACGGAGTTGCTCTGCCTTACGCAGGATTTCCACATTTGACTGGAAGTTGAATTCGTTGCTCATGGTGTGGCTCCTACGCTCTGGTTGATCATCGTGTTCCAAGTATCTAGGACAGCAACTGTGATCTATCAATGGACAAGCATTGCAAATAATGCATACCAGATCGTATGAATTGATTGTATCAGGTGAATATAGCGTTAATTCGTTCCATAAAGGAACATATCAGCGGGCAGGTGTTGGGGGTTCGATAAGTGGTTCGCCGGCGACAGAGAGCGCCAGTGGCGCAGAATCCAGGGCGTCGAGTCGAATGGAAATCAGCACGCGGTCGCCGCTGCGAGAACGGATTTCGCCAACTTTCTGGTCGCCCATGAGCACTGTTTCACCGGGTATCTGGGACGCGTGGGTGGCCTGAAACGCCGCGAGCTTGCGCTTGACCAGGCCGCGATATTTGGTTCGCGCCGTCAGTTCCTGGCCCATATAGCAGCCCTTTTCCCAATCGATGCCGTTCAGGTCGTCGAAATTGGATTCCATGAGCGTGGACTTCTCGACGTCCATGTCGCGTGAGCCATCCGGAATTTCGAGCGAGATGCGCAATGCGTCGTAGGTTTCAAAATCTGCCTCAGGGACCCCGGCCTGTTCCAGCCAAGCCCGGGTTGCGGTCGGTGACCCGATAAAGCGACACCCCAGTGCCGATGCACGGGGGTCGACAAAGGCCAAGCCGTCGGCGATCGGGACGGTCTGCCCGGGTTCCATCGAAAGCCCCATTGTTTCGGGCGCGCCAGCCCCGAGAATCGCGACGACTCGGAGGTCTTCGCGCGTTTCGAGCTGGACGTCGGCACGAAGCTTGAAACGCGAAAGCCGTTGAATCAGGTCAGCGCCGCGCCCGGCTTCGCAATCCACCAGCAAGCTGTCCCCGGACTGGGCGATGAGAAAGTCATGCAGATACTTCCCCTGCGGTGTCAGCAAGGCGCTGTAGACCGACATCCCAGTGGAGATCCGGTCCATGTCCTGGGATACCAGGCCCTGCAGGAATGTTCGGTTGTCGGCGCCGCTTATCGCGACAATGTCGCGTTGCAGTGTGACGGAGCAGATGGTCATTGGACGCCTCTCACGGCTGGCGGCGGCCAGACATTGTTCTGTGTGGGTGAATAGATAATTGGTCTGTCGCACCTGTCTGGCAAGGCGCGAGCCCATTCTTTTTTCAGCAAGAATTGGCGCGAAGCTGGGCACGCGCGTATAAGCCTCAACGTCATGCGAATACTCTATGTCGGTCCCAACCGGATTGGCGACGCCGTCCTATCGTCCGGTCTGCTG
>JABIVD010000039.1 GCA_018667335.1 Rhodospirillaceae bacterium | reverse complement strand
GCGGATGTGTTTGACGCAGATATAGGCATCCAAGACGGCATTGTCGCCGCACTTGGGCGTGGGCTCGGGGCTGGCGCGCGGGAGATTGACGCATCCGGGTTGCTGGCCTTGCCGGGTGGGATTGATGCGCATTGCCATCTCGATCAGCCGACCGGCGATGGCTCGGTGATGGCTGATGATTTTTTGTCCGGTAGCGTCTCGGCGGCGTTCGGCGGCACCACGACGGTTATTCCCTTTGCCTGTCAGGAAAAAGGCAAGTCGCTGCGCGCAGCGGTCGAGGACTATCACCAGCGCGCCGACGGAAAGCCGGTGATCGACTATGCCTTCCACCTGATCGTGACCGATGCGGGGCCCTCGGTGCTTGGCCAAGAACTGCCGGCGTTGATCGAAGACGGCTACAGCTCGTTCAAGATCTACATGACCTATGACGCCCTCAAGCTCGGTGACCGGGAGATCCTGGATGTGCTGTCGCTGGCCCGCCGCGAGCAGGCGATGGTCATGGTGCATGCTGAGAACGATGACTGCATCGCGTGGTTGACCGAGGGGTTGTTGGCCGAGGGCAAGACGGCGCCGAAATACCACGCCGCCTCGCGCCCGCCGGTGGTCGAGCGCGAGGCCACGCACCGGGCGATCTCGCTTGCCGAGCTGGTCGATGTGCCGATCCTGATCGTGCATGTGTCCTCCGCCGAGGCGGCAGAACAGATCGGCCGGGCGCAGCTCTCCGGGCTTCGAATTTATGGTGAGACCTGCCCACAGTATCTGTTTCTAAGTGAAGACAACCTGGATCTGGATGGCTTTGAGGGCGCCAAATGCGTTTGCTCTCCGCCGCCGCGCGATCCGGCCAACCAGCAGGCGATCTGGGATGGGATCGAGGCGGGAGTGTTCCAGGTGTTCTCTTCTGACCACGCGCCGTTCCGCATGAACGACCCCAAGGGCAAGCTCGCGGCGGGTGAGGGCGCGAGTTTCGACAAGATCCCGAACGGCATCCCGGGGCTGGAGACGCGCCTGCCGCTGTTGTTCTCGGCCGGTGTGTCCGAGGGACGGATTGACGTCCGCAAATTCGTCGAACTGACGGCGGCCAATCCAGCCCGGATCTACGGTCTCTACCCGCGCAAGGGCACGATTGCGGTCGGCGCCGATGCCGATATAGCGCTCTGGGACCCGGAGGCTGAACGGGTGATCCAGAACACTGACCTGCATCATAATGTCGACTACACGCCGTACGAGGGGGTCCCGGTCAAGGGTTGGCCGGTTACGGTGCTCTCTCGCGGTGAGGCGGTTGTTGAGGGTGGCGAACTGGTCGCTGAGCCGGGGCGTGGCCAGTTCCTGAAATGCGAGCGCCCAGACCCAGCAAGGCCGCGGCGGCGGTAAAAAGCCCTGTCACATGTTCAAATCTGTCATCCGGGATGAAAACCTAGTTTGATTGGAAAAGGGGCCACACGTGCCTACGTCATCCCCGCGACGGCGGGGATCCAGTTCTGTATTGCGTCGTATGTCTGGATTCCCGCCTTCGCGGGAATGACGATCAAACTGCCTAATTCCTCGGCGCCGGAACGAAATCCTCTTTTCGCACCTCGTCCGTCACCATCCAGGGCTTGCCCTGTTCGTTGAGGTAGAGCTTCTCCATCTCAACTTGGGTGAACGGCCGCGAGCCTAGCCGGCCGAAGATGGCGATTTGACCGCCGGTCTCGTCCACTGCGCGGTCACGGTCGAGCCCCTTGGAAAGGGCGAGGGCCGGCCAGTCGGTCTTGCGCCAGGCGATCAGCTCCGGCTTCGGCTCGGGGCTGAAGCCGTAGTAGCGCGGTTGGCTGTCGGGCGAGGTTAGCTGCACGACTTTCAACCCGTTCTTGCCGTCCGCCACATAAGCGAAGAGCGACGCGTTGGTCGAGCCCAGGATCACGTCGCGGGCATCGTTCATCCGGCCTTCGGCAGTGAATTTCGAATGCAGACGAGGTTCCGCCGGGTTCTTGATGTTGACAATCGCCAGACCCTCAGAACCGGCTGCGACATAGGCATAAGTGCGGGCGAGATAAATCCGCTGACCATCGACCAGAGGCACCATGGCGCCGGGGACGGGGGCAAGGGCTGCCGGATCGGTCGCATCGAACACCTTTAGCCCGTCCGCGTCGGTGACGAAGAGATAGCGGAACTGCAGGGCCGTCGCGCGTGGGTCATTCATGGCCAATGTCTTCAATACCTTCGGTCTCACCGGATCGACGAGGTCGAGGACGACTAGGCTGGTGTCGGTGACCACGTAAACGATGTTGCCGGCAATAGTCAGATGCCGGGCACCGTTCAGCACGCCGCCCTCGTTCCAGGTCAGTGCGCGCTCGAGGAAATTGTTCCGGGCCTCGCCGTCGGCCAAAGTGTTCACATCGACCAGGATCAACCCTTCAACTGAGTCGGTGATCAGCGCGTAGTTGTAGATCGGCAGGAACGGCTGCTCCTGGTTCACCTTGCGCATCAAGTCACCTGTGTTGCGCGCCGGATGGATGGGCTGACTGGTTGGCAGCGCCATGCAGGTAGCGTTCTCGGAGGCCACATGGGTTTCGTGGCCAAGGGCGGCGAAGGGGGCGGTGATGATGCGCTGCGATACACCCTTGTTGGCGATGCTGGCGACATCGTAGACCCGGAAACCGCCGCTGCCCTCGGCAACGAACAGGTATTCCCCGCGCAACTGAAGGCATCGGGCGGCATCGGGGGCGCGGTGGCTGTAGCTTTCGGCCAATTCCCGATCCTTGTCCTGGTGGGTCTGATACCAGTCCGGATAGGCGTATTTCTGCAGGTAACTGCCGATCACGGCCTGAGGCTCGTCCCACTCAGTGACCCGGACTGCCTCGACCCCGCGCTCGGCTCCGACCCAGGCGTTGTAGCCGACGAAGTTCACGAAGTTGGTGCCCTGCAACAGCAGCTGCGCCATACGGGCGTTGTTGTCGTTGGCCTCCGAAAGATGGCAGTCCGAGCAGGTCTTGGTCTCGGTCTTGCGCACAGTGTGGGCGAAATGCGGCGCGAAGGCCTGGCTCGAATAGCCACTGGCGGCGATCGGCGGTTGCTGAATGTAGATCAGCTCGCGATTGATGTTGCGCGAAGACAGCACCAAGGCCGAGGACGAGCGCACCGGAGCGATCGTGTTGCCCTTGACCGTGCCATGAATTCCGAGCTGGAACATCTGATCGCGCACGACCTGCGGGTTGTAGGTCGCATAGTTGCGGCTCTCTCCGCCCTCGAAGTGGTGTCGCTCGGTTTTCCAGTTCGCCTGGATCGGCAGATGGCAGCCACCGCAGCTGGTGGTCCAGGAGAGGTGGCAGGTAAAGCACTCCATCTCCTCGTCCGGATGGGCTAGGTCGGTCTTCGGCACGCCTGGACCCCAATTCATCAGGTCCGTCGAGGTACTCATCAACTTGGCGCGCGCCGCCTTGGGGTTATAGGTCTCGTGCGCCGGGTTGACAGAATCCTTGACCAGCGACATCTCCCACTCCTTGTCCGGCCAAAG
>JABIVD010000044.1 GCA_018667335.1 Rhodospirillaceae bacterium | reverse complement strand
GCCGTCAGACTTGTAATAGACGACGACGTCGCTGGTCGGGGCGCTCACGCCGGTATCAGGTACGGAGCCGGATACACGGTCGGTTGCGGTTGCGCCTGGCCCGTCGGGGAAATCGATCGTCATAGGGGTGGTCACTCCTTCGTCGGAATTTGATTCTAGTCGGGTCATGTGACCGGTTGCAATCGGGGGCGGGAGTGGGGATGCTTGGGTCATGTCTGTTCACGCTTCCCGTCCTGTCAAAGCCGTTTTGGGGCCGACCAACACCGGCAAAACCTATCTCGCGATCGACCGCATGCTCGGCCATGCCAGCGGCATGATCGGGTTCCCTCTGCGTCTGCTGGCACGCGAGAATTATGACCGTGTGGTGCAGATGAAAGGTGCCGCCGCAGTGGCGCTGATTACCGGCGAAGAACGGATCGTGCCCGCCAATCCGCGCTATTTTCTGTGCACCGTCGAGGCGATGCCTCTCGATCTGATAGTTGATTTTCTGGCAATCGACGAGGTGCAGCTCTGCGCAGACCCGGAGCGTGGTCATGTCTTCACCAACCGTTTGCTGCGAGCGCGTGGGCGCGAGGAAACGATGTTGCTGGGCGCTGAGACCATGGCGCCGATCATCCGGCGTCTGATCCCCGATGTGCAGATCGAGCGCCGCGAGCGGTTTTCCAAACTGAGCTATGGCGGTTTCCGAAAGCTCACCCGACTGCCGCCGCGCAGCGCGGTGGTCGCGTTTTCTGCGTCGAACGTCTATGCGCTGGCCGAATTGTTGCGCCGCCAATGCGGTGGCACTGCGGTCGTTCTGGGAGCGCTCAGTCCGCGGACCCGCAACGCCCAGGTGGCGATGTATGAGGCAGGAGAGGTCGACTATCTGGTGGCCACCGATGCGATCGGTATGGGGCTCAACATGGGAATCACCCATGTTGGTTTTTCCGCCATGACCAAGTTCGACGGCCACGGGTTTCGCCGCCTGTCACCGAGCGAGGTGGGACAGATCGCGGGTCGCGCCGGACGGTATATGGAAGACGGCACTTTCGGACCGACGGCGGATTTGGACCCGTTCGAACCGGAACTGGTTGCGGCCGTTGAGGCGCATGAATTCGATCCGGTGTCGTCGATCTTCTGGCGGAACGCCAATCTCGATTTTTCCACCGCCGATGCACTCAAGCGCAGTCTGGAAATACCGCCGCCTGACCGCGAGCTTCGACGCACGCCGCCGACGGATGACTACAACGCGCTTCTCGCCATGCGCGAGCATGCTGACATCAAGGAAATGGCGACAAATCCCGAGGCGGTACGCGCCCTTTGGGACACGTGCCAGATTCCTGACTTTAGCGGCGATCTGTCGGGTAACCACACGCGTCTGGTTGCGCGGATCTATCGATTTCTAATGGCAGATGCGGGTCGTATTCCCGCCGACTGGATCGAACGCTCGGTCAGTCAGTTCGATCGTATCGACGGCGATATCGACACGCTGATGGCGCGCATTGCAGGGGTGCGAACATGGTCCTATATCTCCCATCGGCAATCCTGGCTCGATGACCCCGATGGGCTGCAGGCGCGGGCACGGGAGCTCGAGGATAAACTCTCCGATGCACTGCATGAATGCCTGACCCAGCGCTTCGTCGATCGCAAAGCCTCGGTAATCACGCGAGGCCTGCGTGAGAAAGACAAACTGCTGGCGGGTGTGTCGGATGAAGGGATGATCACCGTCGAGGGTGAAGAGGTCGGCCGGTTCGACGGATTCCGCTTCGTGCCGCTGGACGAAGAAGTTGCGGCGAGCCCGCGCCTGATGGCTGCGGCCAACCGCGCCGTGCGCGAATCGATCGGCGCACGGATTGCCGCGCTGGCCGGGTCCGATGATGACGCCTTTACACTCGATCGGTCCGGCGCCCGGATCATCTGGCAACAGGCGCCGGTCGCGCGGCTAATGGCCGGTGCCGACATTCTTCATCCTCTGGTCGAGGTGTTGCCGAGCGATCTGCTCGATGTGCCGTCGCGTGAAGACATGCGGGTGCGATTGCAAGGATGGCTTGAGGCGACGCTCGGTGCCGATCTCGCGCCGTTGTTCGCGCTGACGCAGGCGAAGTTCGCCGGATCCGCGCGGGGACTCGCGTTCCAGTTGAGCGAGGGCCTGGGGTGTGCCGCGCGGGTGAAGGGCGACGATCCGGCGAATCATCTCACCGATGATGACCGCAAGGCGTTGGCCAAGGTCGGGATTCGTATCGGCGTCGCATCGGCCTATCTGCCGGCACTGCTCAAGGGCCGGGTGATGGAACTTAAGGCGATGCTCTATCGGATCCGCGCAGATGCCACCGCCGATGCTGCTGATGCCGGCGCCGCCCTTTCGGCGTTGCCCGACGGCGGTGCCACGGCCATGCCACGCTCGGAGTTGATCGACGATCTTTGGTATCTGGCGCTGGGTTTCTGCCCGGCTGGGCCGGTCGCCGTGCGCGCCGACGAACTGGAGCGCCTGCTGGCGGCTATCCGGCGCGGCACCAAGGAAGGCGAGCTTACAGTCAGCCCCGACCTGTTGTCGCGCATCGATGCGCCCGCCGACGTGTTCGCTCGGATGATTCGCAGTTTCGGCTACGCCGTGCGCGAGGAAGATGATGTGATCAAGGTTACACGCCGCACGGCCAAGCGCCGCCCTGCTCGGCAAGCTCAGGGCAACCGCCCCGCTGACAAGCAGGGTCCCGGCAAACCGGCCTCCGGTAAAAAGGGACGCCCGCCACGCCAGAAAGGCGTCGGCAAGGCGAGAACGAAGAAGGCCGAGCCGGCGTACGATCCCGATTCGCCTTTCGCGGCGCTGGCGGTCCTGAAGGAACGGGGACGTTGAGCGAAACCGAAACGGGCGCCGCGCCGGGTCGCACGACCGAAATTAACGAAGGCACGCTACGTCTCGACAAGTGGCTCTGGTATGCACGGTTCTGCAAGACCCGAAGCCTGGCGACAGCCATGTGCCGGGCCGGACAGGTCCGGGTGAACAAGGTGCCAGTTCGAAAATCAAACCAGTCGGTGCGCGCGGGCGATGTTCTGACCTTCTCGCAAGGCCCGCGGATACGCGTCATACGTATCGCCTCGCTTGCGACCCGCCGCGGCCCCGCCCCTGAAGCGGCAACGCTGTATGAGGATATATCGCCGCCGATGCCACCTCGTCAGGCCCGCCCGGCCGAGGTCGGCCTGCGTGAACCGGGTGCCGGGCGTCCGACCAAGCGTGACCGTCGCGCGCTCGATCGTCTGCGCGATAATTGAGCCAGTCGTCATAGTTGGTTTTGGGGTTAGGCGACGTGGCGTGGATCACGGCGCTGTTGGTTGTTTGCGGGCCGCCGGGTCATGTAAGGATGCGCGTTTAAGGAGTGCCTATGCTTGATCGATTGAAATCCATGTTCTCACCCGATGCGGGTGGCACGTCGACGCGTGCGCACGGCCCGGACGAATTGCAACTTGCGGCAGCGGCGCTGCTGGTGGAAGCCGCGCGGATGGACGATGATTATGATGCCGACGAACGGGCGCTGATCGGACAGCTGTTGCGCGACCGTTTCGACCTGGATGCGCCGGACACCGAAGCGCTTCTGGCGGCGGCGGATGCGGCGACCGAAGACCTCGTCGAGGTGTATGGATTTGCGCGCCAGGTGAAGGACGCATTCGAACATGACGAGCGTGTTCGGATGATCGAAATGCTGTGGGAGGTCGTTTATGCGGACGGCGAAATTCACGACCATGAGGCAAATTTGTTGCGGCGCGTTGCGGGCCTCATCTACGTTAGCGACAAGGAGAGTGGGGACGCTCGCAAACGGGTGCTTGACCGAAGGCGCACAGCTTCGTAAGTCCTCCCTCAAGATTGGCCGAAAGGAATTCTAAAGATGCCGTACGTCGTCACCGAAGCCTGCATCAAATGCAAATACACGGACTGTGTGGAAGTTTGCCCCGTCGATTGTTTCTACGAGGGCGAGAACATGCTGGTGATTCACCCCGATGAGTGCATCGATTGCGGCGTTTGCGAGCCGGAGTGCCCTGCCGAGGCGATCATTCCCGATGTTGAACCCGAAGCCGAGAAATGGCTGGAGTTGAATCGCGAATATTCGGAAGGCAAGTGGCCGAATATCACCGCGAAGAAGGACGAGGCGCCGGACGCGGACAATTTCAAGTCCGAAGAGGGCAAGTTCGACAAGTACTTCACCGCCAATCCGGGAAGTGGCGACTGAGCATCCCCGCCTAAATGGTGCGGCTGCCTACCAAAAGCGCACATTTTCTGTTATAATAGACGTTATTCGAGGGACGGCCGTCGCCGTCCCTTGTTCTTTGATTCTACGCTGGAATAAGGCTAACCCCTTCGAATCGCGCTGATTTCGCGGTCTGCATGGGGTTGTGCCCCATTTCGGCAGGCAAGTAACGGAACTGAACATGGCGAAAGCGACGAAGCCCACCAAGGCGACAAAGAAACCGGCAGCGAAGGCCAAAACCGCACCGAAAAAGGCTGCGAAGAAGCCCGCCGCACAATCGGCGGCCTCAAAAAAGGCTGCCCCGAAGGTAAAACCGGCCGCCAAGAAGCCGGCGGTGAAGAAGGCCGCTCCGGTGGCAAAGGCCGCCGCGGCAAAGCCCGCTGCAAAGAAGGCGCCCGCGCCAAAGGCGGCTGCTGGCAAAACGGCTGCCACGACCGCGAAAGCGGCGGCGCCGGTAAAACGTACGCCGGCGAAGAAGGAAAAGCTCGAATTCGCGGCTGGCGATTTTGTGGTCTACCCGACCCATGGGGTCGGCCAGGTGACTTCGATCGAGACCCATGAAATTGCGGATCAGAAGCTCAAGCTCTACATCATTAGCTTTGAGCGCGAGCGGATGACCCTCAAGGTTCCGATCAACAAGGTGAAGGATTCGGGCTTGCGCAAGCTTTCGAGCCGCAAGATCATGGACACCGCCTTGAAAACGCTAAAGGGCCGCGTCCGCATCAAGCGCACCATGTGGAGCCGCCGCGCCCAGGAATATGAGGCCAAGATCAATTCCGGCGATCCGATATTCATTGCCGAGGTTGTGCGAGATCTGCATCGCAAGGAAGATCAACCCGATCAATCATATTCCGAGCGACAGATGTATCAGGCAGCACTGGATCGATTTGCACGCGAACTGGCGGCGGTCGAGAGCTCCGAGCATGAAGCCGCTGTTGAGAAGCTGGAGGGTATCCTCGCGACCTAGCGGACCGACACAGGAACGTATTGTTCGATTGAAGAGCCGGGCTCGTACAAGCCCGGCTTTTTCGTTTCCGAGGGGCGCTCAATCTCTCCTTGCGGCGACGCGAACCGCTGATTCATCGTGCCCGCCGAGGAGTCCCGAATGTCGCCCATCGTCGTCAACCAGAGCAAGATCGCCATTCTGCGCGGCGGTCGCAGGGTTTGGGCGGTTGGCGCAGCCCATGGCGAGGCCGACCGGTTGCGGCGTCTGCATCGAATGATTGCAGATCGTTTTGAGCCTGGTGACCGACTTGTCTATCTCGGAAATTTCCTCGGGCATGGTGAGGCCGTCGTCGAAACCGTGGATGAAATACTATATTTCCGGAGCGCCGTTATCGCTGCACACGGGATGTTCGCGGCCGACGTGACCGTGTTGCGCGGTGCGCAGGAAGAGATGTGGCATAAGCTCTTGCAGCTGCAGCTCGCGTTGAATCCGGCGGACGTGCTGGCCTGGATGCTCGATCAGGGTGTTGGGGCAACCATTGCGGCCTATGGCGGTAGTGTGGATGAAGGACGGGTTGCCGCGCGCGCAGGTGCGGCATCGTGCGCGCGTTGGACCTCAGACCTTCGTGATCGCGTCAATGCATCGGCTGGTCATACACAGATCATGTCGGCCCTGCGCCGTGCGGCGGTGAACATTAGCGAGGATGAGCAATCCCGGATGCTGTTCGTCAATGCGGGAATAGATCCAGCACGACCGCTCGAAACCCAGAAGGACAGTTTCTGGTGGCCGCCCGGCGATCTGGATGATTTCAAGGAACCCTATGGTTCGTTCGCCCGCCTTGTGTGCGGGTATGACCGTCAGAATCGCGGCGTACGTGAAACGCCGTTCATGGTGTCGCTCGATGGCGGCGCAGGCCGTGGCGGATTTCTGGCCGCCGGTTGTTTCGCCGCTGGAGGCGAGCTGATCGAGACTCTCGAAGTCTGATCGTTTGTTTCCCGTCCCTCTGCTCTCGGACCCGTTATTCAACAACGACTTTTACGACCTGACCCGGAACCGGTTCCTGGCCGGGGTTCATGCCGTTGAGCACGCGGAACCATTCGTCCTTGGGGCCCTGCATGGGCATGTTGCGTGACAGCCGCGCGACGGTGTCGTTGCGCCGTACAACGCGCATTTCGATCCGCCACGCGCTGTAGCGCGCCCTGTCGGCCGACGTCAGCTGTCGGAAGCTGAATGTGGTGCGCCGCAGTTCATCGCTAAGCGCCGCCGTTTGCGCGGGGCGGGTGAGGAACATGAACCTGTAGATATTGTCCGGGTCGTGACGGATCGCGACCAGGCGCGCATCGAAACTGCCGGTTCGGTTTCGAATTCGCGTGCTTCCCGTCGCCGCCTTCATGCCGTTGATGTCGATGGTTTCCACGTCGGCCAAAGATGTGTTCTTGGCCCAGACGCGAGTGAGATAGGATTCCATGCTGCCGCGATGGGAAATCTTGCCGCCGCTGAACAAAATCAGGGATTCGTCCGGGCCACGTGCGGCGACCTGCTGGGCGCCATTGAACAGGGCGAAACCCTGCGGCACCTCGAACATGAAATTCGCGGGTTCATGGATGAAACGTCGGCCGCGCACAAAACCTTCGTCCTCGGAGTCTCCGAAAATGACTCCATCGATCGCGGCCAGATACTCCCGGCTGCCGGTTTTGGGGTTGGCAACAGGCTTGACGTTGGCGGCCCGGGCCGCAGCGTTCACCCGGTCACCGGTTCGCGGATGCGTGGACATGATGTTGTAACGCGAGGCTGGGTCCGGCAGGCCGCTGACTTTGGCTTCAAGAGCACTGAACGCCTCAAGCGACGACAGGAAGGATGCCATGGCCCCGGTTTCGTAACCGGTTCGCGAGAGATAGCGGACACCGAGTGTATCCGCTTCGAACTCATGCTCGCGTGAGAAACCTTGCAGATACACCCCGGCGCCTTGGCCGACCGCGTCGCCCACCGCCGACGTGCCGAGGAACACCGAGCTCAGGATGCTTACGCCCGCCGTGCCGATCCCTGCGAGGACCGACTGGCTGTGGCGTTGCGCGGAGTGGCGCCCGGTGACATGACCTATCTCATGGCCGAGGACACCCGCCAGTTCCGCTTCGGTATTGGCCAACCCGAGCAGGCCTCGGGAGATGTAGACGAAGCCGCCGGGCAGGGCGAATGCATTCACGATGTCGTCGTTGAGTACCGTGAACGTGAAATCAAGTTCGGGGAGTTCGGAGACCTGGGCGAGATTCTGTCCGACGCGGTCTACATAGGCGGTGATCTTGGGGTCGCCATAGACGCCGCCGAACTGCTGGATGATCTTGGGGTGTTGATCGCGCCCGATCTGCAGCTCATCTTCCGGTGACATGAAGGCCGTGAAATTGCGCTCGCCTGTTGCCGGGTTGACTGAGCAGGCAGCCAGAAACAGCGTCGCTGCTGCGAGGATTGTTCGTGTCACGCATGTATTGCGGCGGGCGTGCTTCGTCATTTTGACAGAACCTCTATTTGCTCCGGATGGGTGACGTCGATCATCGGACCGTTTCGCGATTTTAACCAACCCCGTACACGGATTCGACGCCCAAGATAGTCATCGGGTGAAATGCCGGCCCCTTCGAAACGTCGCCAGTCGCGCGCGGCAATCGAGATCGTGAAATCGCTCTGCCAGTCGGGTCCGTAGTTGAGAAACGTCCTGCCCCGGACAACCGCGACGTCCATCACCCGTCCTTCGACCAGTGCATACTGTTCGAGATGTCGGGCGCTGGCGTCGGGGTCGAGCACGCCGTAATAGGGATGAGACCAGATTCCTTGGTCCGTCTCGCGCGACATACGCTCTCGCACCAGCATATCGCGCACCAGTGCCCGGTTATCGGGGAAGCTGTAGACCCGTGCAAACCCGTCGGCGAGAAGTGCGCCCTGGACCCAGGTCCCGTCCTCAGTGAACAGGTGTGCAAGTGCCCGGTTGTGTCGGTCGGTTTTCTGTCCGCCATATCCGAGGGATACGCGGTGGTCGAGCACCAGGTTCTCGAGGGCCAATTTGGCTTCGTCGGCGAGCGGCCACTTCGCAAAACCGGGACGGCCGAGCGGTAGTTTTGGTGCTTGAATGCCCACCAGGCGAACCTGGCGCCCGTCATCAAGAATGACGGTATCGCCGTCGACCACCGACACCACCCGTGCCGTGCCACCGTTTTGCAGTGTATCGGGCATCTGCGCGTCGGCGGTATTCGAACCGGCGATGGCGCCGGAAAGGGCCAACACGAAAACAAGAAGAATACGGATGCTTGTCATGAGCGAACTATAGCGTTTGATTGGGGACAGGGTGTCATGGCATTGCGGCGGTACGATGACCGGTGATCTGGTTGACATCTCGACCGGCGCGCGCCCACATGCCGCATTCTCGAGACAGGAGAGTATTTTTTGCGGACGGATTTGTTCCCAGTAATCGAAGCCCGTGAAAGCGGCATGCTCGACCTGGACGGAACCCATGTCATGTATTGGGAAGAGTGCGGAAACCCGGACGGGGTGCCGATTGTGTTTCTGCATGGCGGGCCGGGGGCAGGAACGATGGCGGTGCATCGTCGGTTCTACGATCCGGAGTATTTCAGGATCATCCTTTTTGATCAGCGCGGCGCGGGCCGTTCGATTCCCCATGCCAGCATAGACGACAACACAACCGACCACCTGTTGTCCGACCTTGAGGCGTTGCGCGTCCATAGGGATATCGAGCAGTGGCATCTGTTTGGTGGCTCATGGGGCTCGACGCTGGCGCTCGCCTATGGGCAGGCCTTTCCACAACGTTGCCTGGGGATGGTCTTGCGCGGGGTATTTACCTGTTCGTCGCGAGAGGTCGATTGGTTCCTTGACGGCATGGGGCGAATATTCCCTGAAGCACAGCACGATTTCTCCAAGAGCATTCCGGATTCGGAACGCGACGATTTGCTGTCGGCATATGTGTCGCGATTGAATGACCCCGATCCGGGTGTGCATCTTCCGGCGGCGCGCGCCTGGGCGACCTACGAAGCTCGCTGTTCGACCCTCCGGCCAAATCCTGACGCCGTCGCCGCGATGTCTGACGCCCAGGGGATGCTCGCGCTCGCGCGGATCGAGGCCCATTATCTGGCGCATGGTGCGTTTCTGGCACCAGGACAATTATTCGAAGGCGTCGAACGCATCCGCCATCTACCGGCCACGATCGTTCAGGGCCGTTACGATATGGTGTGTCCGATCGAGACGGCGGATCGAATGGCGCGTGTGTGGCCTGAGGTGGAATACATAATTGTGCCGGACGCCGGGCACTCGGCACTCGAGCCGGGGACCCGGGCAGCGCTGCTGCGTGCGGTCGAAGGGCTCAAGGAATACACATAAGCTTGTGGATCGGGAGTTTTCGTCGGGCCCAAGATTTCGTATGATGGTATGGACGTGGGGCCGAACCCGCGTTCGATGGAGGGGAATCAATTGCGAAAACTATCAACCATGCTGGCGGCAGCGGTTCTGGCCGTGTCGTTTTATTCCCCTGCGGCATTTGCCGACGATCCTGATTTTCTGGTGATCGGTGGCGGTTGGTACGACTTTAACGACGATCGGGATGCGTTTGATTTTCGCGCCGAGTATCGGTCGGGCTACAAGCTGTTTGGCATAGCGAAACCCTGGGTCGGTATCGAGGCGACGACCGATCAGGCGGCCTACGCGGTCGGAGGCGTTCTCGTCGATCTCTATTTTGGGCGACGCTGGGTCTTTACCCCCAGCTTCGGGGCTGGCGCATATGCGGACGGCAGCGGCAAAGACCTCGGCCACATGATTGAATTTCGCTCCCAGTTGGAAATGGGGTACCGGTTCGACGACCGCTCGCGGGTATCGCTGGCGGTGAGTCATATCTCGAATGCGAGCTTGGGGGATAACAACCCGGGCACCGAGATCGCGACCTTCTACTATCACATCCCCTTCTCGGACATTATTGATTAGCCGCGACGGGCGCTCGAACCATGGGTGATATGGGCGGCGCGTTGATCACGGGGGCGGCGCGGCGTATTGGCCGTTGTCTGGCGGAGACGCTTGCCGCAGCCGGCTGGCATGTCGTCGTGCACTACAATCATTCCGAATCCGATGCCGAAGAGACGGTTCGTGCGATCACCGATGCCGGCGGTCGGGCCGTCGCCCTGGCCGCAGACTTGTCGGACGGAAAGGCGTGCACCCGGCTGGTCGATGACGCGCGCACGCTGACGGGCGGTCTCGGTTGCCTGATCAACAATGCGTCGATGTTTGTCGAGGACACGGCGCTCGATATTGATGCCGAAATATTCGATCGGGTCATGGCGGTAAACTTGCGTGCGCCGGCGATCCTGTCGCGTGCTTTCGCGACTCAGCTACCCGAAGGTGGCGAGGGCGTGATCGTCAATATCCTGGATCAGAAGCTGGCCAACCCGAACCCGGATTTCTTGTCTTACACGTTGTCCAAACATGGTCTGGCCGCGCTGACCGAGATGACGGCGGCGTCCCTGGGTCCATCTGTCCGGGTGTGTGCCGTTGCGCCCGGTCTGACCCTGCCGAGCGGCGATCAGCCGCAATCCCAGTTTGACGCAGTTCATGGTCGCACGCCGCTGGCGCGGGGATCCCAGCCCGATGATGTTGCGGGCGCCGTGCTGTATCTGTTGGGTGCGCGGGCGGTGACGGGGGAGACAATCCTGGTTGATGGCGGGCAACATTTGGTGCCGAGTGCGCGTGACGTTATGTTCCTCGACCCGAGCCCGACGAAAGAAATTGGCGAATGAGCATGCCCGTGAGCGATATGGCAGTCACCGACCCCGTCGAGCAGCGGCTGCTCGACCGGTGGCCCGAGGTGCGCAAGATTTTCTTCCGCAATCTCCTGGTGAACATGCACATGGGCGTGCATGAAAATGAAAAGGGCCGCACCCAGCCGGTGCGAATCAACATGGTGTTGTATCTGCGTGCCGATATCGTGCCGAAAACGGACTCTATCACCGAGGTGTTCAACTACGACCGCATCCACAGCGGCGTACAGTCGCTGATCGAGGGTCGCCACATCAATCTCCAGGAAACCCTGGTCGGCGAGATCGCTGCCATGTGTCTCGATTTCGACGAGGTGCTCGCGGTTCGCGTGTCCACGGAGAAGACGGACATCTATCCCGACTGTGACGGGGTTGGATACGAGTTGGTGCGTGTGCGGACGGGTTGAGCCCGGCGCGCAGAGTGACAGACGCGCCGTTTCGGTGCGCATGACAGGGAGAGAGATATGAGCCTCGACTGGCCGACGGACCGGATCGATTTTGTCCCCATCAATGGTCGCGCACCCTTGCCACTGCCGGAAGGTCGCAAGGTTGTGGTGTGGCCCTGCATCAATGTCGAGAATTGGGTGATCGAAAAACCGATGCCGCGGACGGTGGTAAATCCACCAGGCGGGGTCGAGAAATCGGTGCCGGATATTCCCAACTGGGCCTGGCATGAATATGGCCAGCGGGTCGGATTCTGGCGGCTCAAGCGGATTTTCGACGAGTTCGCCGCCAAGGCGACATTGGTGCTTAACGGCACGGTTTGTGACGTGTATCCGCAGGTCGTCGACGCCGCGCTCGAATCCGGTTGGGACCTGTGCGGACATGGCTGGATACAGCGTGCCTTGCCGGCGGTTGAGGACCAGGAGGACATGATCCACCGGGTGTTCAAGAAGCTGCGGGAGTATTCGGGCCGGGATCCGAAGGGGTGGCTCGGGCCGGCCCTGGCCGAGACCCATGACACGGTGGACTGGCTCCATGAGGCCGGTTTTGAGTATGTGGCCGACTGGGTGCTTGATGATCAGCCCGTCGATCTGCGAACCACATCCGGTACGATGGTCGGCCTGCCCTATACCCAGGAGCTCAATGATCTGTCGATGCAGCTGATTCAGGGGCACCGCGCCCAGGAATATGGCGATCGGGCCATCCGTGAGTTCGATCAGCTGATGGAAGACGCCACCGCCGAGCCGGGATCGACCCGGATCATGTGTTTCACCCTGCACCCCTACATCATGGGTGTGCCCCACAGAGCCCGGGAAATCCGGCGAATTCTGGAGCATGTGTGCAACCGCGACGATACGTTCGTGTGGACGGGCGAGGAGATCCTCGACTGGTACAAGTCGGTCCGCCCCGCCAAATAGGTTCGGGCGAAGCAAGGCGGGCCAGGACGAAAGCCCGACTAGCCGGGCTGGTTAATCCGGTACTGGGTGACAGAGATGTTCCCGGCGCGAAATCCCGCCTCGCAATAGCAAAGATAGTAGCGCCACAGCCGGCGGAACTTTTCGTCAAAATCCCTGGTCGCGATCGCCGGCCAGGCCGCCTCGAAGGCCAGCCGCCAGCGGCGCAGGGTCTCGGCATAGTCCCGTCCGAAGGTATGGCTGTCCGAAACCTCCAGGCCGGCGTCGGCCGCTTCCTGTACAAACCGTGAAGGCGACGGCAGCATGCCGCCGGGAAACACACGCAGCTGGATGAAGTCTGGATTGCGGCGGTACGCCTCGAACCGCGCCTCATCGATCGTGATCACCTGCATGCCGGCGATCCCGCCCGGGCGCAACCGCGCACCCATGACGCCAAAGAAGGTCGGCCAATAGGCCTCGCCAACCGCTTCGAACATCTCGATCGACGCGATCTTGTCGAAGGTGCCCGTGATGTCGCGATAATCCTGCAAACGAATTTCGACCCGACCGTCCAGACCCGCTTCGCTGACTTTCCGGCGTGCCCAGGCCGCCTGCGATGGGGACACGGTCAGGGCGGTCACCTGACTGCCGTAGTGCGTGGCGGCATGGATCGCGAATGCACCCCATCCACAGCCGATTTCCAGAAGCTGATCGCCCGGTTGGAGCTCCAGCATTTCCGCCAGTTGGTCAAACTTCCGGATCTGCGAAGTGGTCAGTGAGTCATCGTTCGGGTCGAAACAGGCGGCTGAATAAGTCATGCTCGGATCGAGCCATGCGGCATAGAATTCATTGCCCAGGTCGTAGTGGGCGGCGATGTTCCGGCGGCTGCCGCGGCGCGTGTTGGCCTTCAGCCGCTGATGCAATCGGCCGAGTGTCCGCGCGACACGCAGGGGCGTAAAGCGCGCGCCCAGGGAATCGATATTCTTGGCCCCCAGTTCGATCACCGCCGTGAGATCATCGCTCTCCCAGTCGCCGGCGACATAGGAGTCCGCGAGGCCCAGCGTGCCTTCGAAAAGAAGCTGACGGGCCATCCGGTCTCGGTTGATTTTAATCGCGGCGTCCGGCCCTTCAACTGTTCCCGCAGCGTGGACGCGGCGGCCATCGGGCAACTCGACCGTGAGTTGTCCGGCCGTCAGCGCGTCGGAAAGGCGGTTGAGGACGCTGGCCAGGAGACGGGGGCCGAGGGCGAGGCCGCCGGATCGGTGTTGAAGCGGGAAGTCGGTCTGCACGTGCTGCGACATGGGAGACGATCCTCGGGGCGACGATGATCGACACCGGGTTTACAGAAGGCTTTGTATCTCGGACGCGCGGCGTGCGTTTCTGCCACAAGCGTCGCGCGTCCCAATGGCTATTTGTGATTATTTTGAGGGTCAAAAGCGGGTAGCGCAAGAAGGTCGTGGCAGAAACAGACGCTCATCAGACGGCGGACATGAACGAGGTCCGTGGCAGGTGGAGGGCCGAAACCCGCCCACCAGTTGGGTCGATCGCATGACTGGTGAAGCCGTTTGCCGCCTTCCAGCAACAACTGGGAAGTTCAATCGGACTAGCGCCCGTCTTCTGTGGGCGCTAATTAGGGGTGCACGTCGCATGACGGGCGCTCGTAGCTCATCTGGATAGAGCACCGGTTTCCTAAACCGGGGGTAGCAGGTTCGAGTCCTGCCGAGCGCACCATTTCCCCTCATTTGATTGCCCAAAGAAAAAGCCCCGGCGACCGGCCGGGGCTTCTCTTTATCAAGCTTGTGTCGGACGATCAGTCGTCGCCGCCCGCCTTCACATCGTCTGCCAGTTCTTCCGGCAGGATGAGGTTCAGGATGATCGCGAGGAACGCGGCCGGCAGCAGGCCCGAGGCCAACAGCACCCGGATCGAGTCCGGAACATGCTGGAGCGCACCCGATTCGAGCTGCAGTCCGAGGCCGAGACCCAGCGACACGGCGAAGATCACCATGTTGCGCCGGTTCCAGTTGACCTCCGAGAGCATCGACATGCCCGCGGCGGCCACCATGCCGAACATCACCACGACACCGCCGCCGAGAACCTCGATGGGGATCGTCGTGATCAGCGCACCGACCTTCGGGATGAGCCCGGCCGCGACCAGCAGGATCGCACCGATGGTCACCACGTGGCGGCTCATGACACCGGTCATGGCCACGAGGCCGACATTCTGGCTGAACGAGGTGTTCGGCAGGCCGCCGAACAGCCCCGCAACGGCGGAGCCCAGGCCATCGGCGTAGGTCGCGCCGACGATCTCCTCGTCTGTGGCCTCGCGTCCGGCACCGCCCTTGGCGATCCCCGACACGTCGCCGACGGTTTCAACCGCCGAGACGAATGCCATCAGACAGAAACCGACGATCGCCGCGGTGGTGAATTCGATCCCGAACGGGAAGAACTCAGGCACCTCGAAGACGGCGGCGCGCCCGACATTGGCGAAACTCACCATGCCCAGTGCGGCGGCGAAGATGTAACCGACGATCAGGCCGATGAGCACGGCCGCGACGGACCACATGCCGCGGGCGAAGAACTTCAGCCCCAGGGTCACGACGATGACGCTACCGGCGACGGCCCAGTTCTGCAGGCTGCCATATTCGGCCTTGCCGATTGCAGGCACACCGCCAGCAGAATACTGGATGCCGACCTTCACCAGCGCCAGGCCGATCATCAGGACAACGAGACCCGTGACCAGCGGCGGCAGCGCGAACCGGATCTTGCCGATGAACGTGCCGAGGAGGGCGTGGAACACGCCACCAACCAGGACACCGCCGAACAGCGCGGGAAGCGCCTCGACACCCTGGCCTGCGACCAGCGGGATCATGATCGGCAGGAACGCAAAGCTCGTCCCCTGGACGACCGGCAGTTTCGCACCGATGGGGCCGAGACCGCTGGTCTGGATCAGGGTGGCGACACCGGCGAACAGCATCGACATCTGGATCATGTAAAGAAGAATCGGGAAGTCCGGAGAGTTGGAACCGAATCCGAAGCCGGCGGCGCCGGCGACGATGATTGCGGGTGTGACGTTGGAAATAAACATTGCCAGCACATGCTGGATGCCGAGCGGAATCGCTTTCGCGATCGGCGGCATATAGTTCGGATCGCGGAGCTGTTCCGGCGTTCCGAGGTTGGACATGTTAGCCATCTTTAAGCGTGCCTCCAGTGGTTGGGGAGAAGCGTACGAATGCTGATCGGGGTCAGCTCTCAGTTTTTGTTATTTCGTATGGTTCTTCGAACCAATGCTCCTCCAGATTTTCGCCGGGGCCGATTCGATCGACCACGGCGAACAACCCGGGTTCGTGGAGCGGCGTCAGGACGCCGTGCCATGTCCCCCGGTGGTAGTTGACGCCCTGACCGGTATTGGTCAGGAACGCCTTCGGTTCGTGCGGGCGACCATTTAGGTCGCGCGCGACGATTACGAGAAACGGGTCTGCAGACATGGGCACAAAGGCCTGGCTGCCGAGCGGGTGCCGTTCCATCAAATCCAGCGAATAGGGTAGCGTGCGGGCCGTGGCCTTGAACACGCTGATTCCTGCGCGCCCGCCTTCATCCTTTAGGTCGATGATGGCGCGGTCATGGAACCGCCCGCACATTTCCTGATTGATCATCATGTCCGGCGTGCCCGACGCGTCGATCACATCGCCATAGGGCGCGAACGCCTCGGCCGTCAGCGGCGAGATGGTGAGCGTGTGGCTCATGCAACCCTGCCGAACAGACGCAGTCGGCTGACCCCGCCGTCGGGAAAAATATTGAGCCGTACATGGGTGGCCGTGCCGAGTCCGGTCACCTGCTCGTCGACGAACTCGTGCACGGCGTCGGCAGAGAGTTTCTGCTGGCTCAGCAATGCCGGCCAGTCTTCCGAATTTGCGATCGCCGCGTCGTCGATGTCGATGCCGGTCATGCCCAAATCCACTGCCTGGATCGAACAGCTGTCGGGGTAGTTGCCCTTGAAGTAGGCGGTGTCCACGACGGCACGGGAGATCGTCCCGCGCACACCGAGTGCGAGGATGATCCAGTCATAGCCCGGTCCGCGACGGCGGCGGGTTTCCCAACCATCGCCCATGTTCTGCCCGCGGCCGGGCGCCAGCAGGCGATGATAGGTGCCGTAATGGGCATCCGAGTATGCAACGATCCGGCCGCCCGTGAGGGTCGCGACCAGGTCGATGTCGCGGCCCTGGAGTGAAGCCGGATCCAGGTAGGGTGTGCCGAACACCCGCAACCGGGCGACGCCGCCGTCGGGATGAATGTGGAAACGCAGATGGCTCCATACATTCTCGTCGGCGCAGCGCAGGAAATGATGTGAGTCCGGTTCCAGATGCTGCATCGGCAACAACTCGGTCCATTCTGTCCCGTCGTCGGGGTCCCCGTCGGACCGGCAAGCCTCGACCCGGCATTCGGGCGGGTGATTGCCGGTGAAGAAGGACGTGTCGACATCGAACCCGTCGATCGTGCCCGGCACCGCCAGTGCGATGATCGCGTGGTCGTGGCCGCCGCCGCGTCGACGTCGCGACTCCCAGCCGTCCATCCATTTGCCGTGATCGTCATATTTGTCGGTGATGAAGACCGGGCTGCTGTCCTGCAGCATGCGGACCAGGGGTGCGAAGAACTCGTCCGTGGCGAAAACCCCGCGCGCGCCCAGGCTTGCAGATGCGAGATTGATCGCGTTTCGTGCGAAGTCTGGCAGTTCGTCGGTGCGCAGCAGCGGCTTGCGTTCCTGGCTCAGAGCGGCATCAGTCATCGAGTAAGTCCTTCAGGCGCAGCAGCGCGATACGTTCGACCTGGCGGCAGGCCTCGGCGAATTCGGTTGCGCGGTCGTGGTCGACCCGTCGCTCGAACGCCGCAAGGATGTCGGCCTTGGTCAGGCCCTTCACCGCGATGATGAACGGAAAACCGAACTTGTCGCGGTAGGTCGTGTTGAGTTTCTCGAAGGTCGCGCGCTCATCGTCCGTGAGCGCGTCGAGCCCGGCCGACGCCTGTTCGGCAGTGGATTCGGCCGTCAGGCGTTTGGTCTGGGCGATCTTGCCGGCGAGGTCCGGATGGGCTGTCAGAACGCCGCGGCGTTCATCGTCACCCCCGGCCCGGAACACCCGCGCCATGGCATTGTGCAACCCGTTGGCCGTGTCGTGGGCTGGGCCGAGCTCCAGCGCATGGGCGCGTTCGGCGACCCAGGGCGAATGCTCGAAGATGCCGCCGTAGCGGGCGACGAAATCGTCTTGCGAGAGCGTGGACGGCCGGCCGGCCGGATCCGGTGCCGGATGGTGTGTGTGCCAGTGGCGGGCGATGTCGACCCGGCGGGCAAACCAGACCGCGTCATGGGATTGGGCATATTCGACGAAGCGCTTCAGGGCCTGGATCCGACCGGGGCGACCGACGATCCTGCAGTGCAAACCGATCGAGAGCATCTTCGGCGCTCCCGCCTCGCCCTCGGCATACAGCGCGTCGAAACTATCCTTGAGATAGGTGAAGAACTGATCACCGGAGTTGAATCCCTGCGCCGTGGCGAAGCGCATGTCGTTGGCTTCCAGCGTGTAGGGCACCACGAGCAGGGGTTTGCTGCCGGACATGTGCCAGTAGGGCAGGTCATCGGCATAGCTGTCGGCTGTGTAGGCAAACCCGCCGATGTCGGCGATCAGGTCGAGTGTATTCTCGGTGCCGCGGCCGGTGTACCAGCCAAGGGGTCGTTCGCCGGTGGCTTCGGTGTGGATGCGGATGCCTTCCTCGATCAGGCGGCGCTCCTCGTCGATCGGGAAATCTTTCCACTCGATCCATTTGTGGCCGTGACTGGCGATCTCCCAGCCCGCCTCCTGCATGGCCGCGGTCTGGCCCGGAGACCGCTCCAGTGCGGTGCCGACCGCATAGACGGTGATGGGGATTTCGGCCTCGGTAAACAGACGATGCAGGCGCCAGAAACCGACGCGTGCGCCATACTCGTACATGGTCTCGATGTTCCAGTGCCGCTGGCCGGGCCAGGGCTGGGCGCTGACGACTTCCGACAGAAACGCCTCGGAGGCAGCATCACCATGCAGAATGTTATTCTCGCCGCCTTCTTCATAATTCATGACGAACTGCACGGCGATGCGTGCACCGTTCGGCCATTGCGGGTCGGGCGGCGTGGCACCATAGCCATGCAGATCACGTGGATAACGATTCAAGTTTGTTCCCCTCGGCAAGCCGACATTTACGTATAATCGAAAAGAATGCGTTCGATTTTCAAATAAAACACGAAAGACATATATCGAAACACGGGTTTCGATTCACTGTATTAGGCGTTTGGATTGATTTTCGCAGGCCGCATATGCGGCCCGCTATACCGGGGGAGCCTTCTGATGGCCGCTGACGGCGGATTTTTAACGACCCATGTGCTCGACACTGCACGTGGTGTACCCGCGGCGGGGCTGCGCATTGAGCTGTTTCGCATCGACGGTGCGACCCGGGCGGAGATCGGCCGCTTCGAGACCAACGCCGATGGCCGGACCGACAGCCCGGTTCTTCCTGCCGAGACGTTTGTGACAGGCGAGTATGAGCTGGTGTTTCACGCGGGCGATTACATCGCGCAGTCGGGCGGCGCGCTGCCGGAGGGGGTCTTTCTCGACTTGGTGCCGATCCGTTTCACGGTTTCCGATACCGCGGCGCACTATCATGTGCCGTTGCTGCTTTCGCCGTACAGCTACGCGACCTATCGCGGTAGTTGAAATAGGGATTCCCGTTCCTTGAGCTGCGACTTGCACCGTTTGACCATGAAATCGATGAAGAGCTGGATTTTCGGGTCCAGGAACCGCTTGTGCGGATAGAGGCATGTCAGCTGCGCGGAGGTCGGCGGGGTCTCGGCCGCCACCGGTACGAGCGCACCCGACTGCAGATGCTCGGCGATCTCGAAAATCGGCTTGATCGCGATACCGCGTCCGTCCAGCGCCCAGTCGGTCAACACATCGCCATCGTCGGATTCGAACGGCCCGGCGACATCGAAGCGCTGCGGCCCGTCTTCGGTCATCAGCATCCATTGCATTTCATCGGCACCGGGAAACCGCAGCAGCAGGCAGTCATGCCCGTCATCGACCAGGTCCCGCCCGTTCTGCGGCGTGCCCCGGCGCGCGAGATAGTCGGGCGCCGCGCACAGCACGCGGGGACATTCCCCGATGTTGGTCAAGCGCAGCGCCGAGTCCGCAAGGGTTCCCAGATGAAACGCGATGTCCACGCCCTCGCGGGTCAGGTCCACGTTCCGGTCGGACATGCGCAGGCGGACACTGATGTCAGGATATTCGTCCTTGAAGGCGGGCACGTGCGGCGCGATCAGGCGCTTGCCGACGCCCAGTGGCGCGGCGACATGGATAGAACCGCGCGGGTTTTGGGCGATGTTGGCGACGGCCGCCTCGGCCTCGTCGATCGCCTGCAGGATGTTGAGGGCACCTTCATAATAGGTGGTGCCGTGCTCGGTCGGGTGCAGCCGTCGGGTCGTGCGGTTGAACAGGCGCACGCCGAGATGCTTTTCGAGCTTGGAGATTCGGCTCGATGCGACGGCGGGCGAGACCTGCTGGTCGCGCGCGGCCTCGGACATGCTGCCGAGCTCAAAGACCCGGACAAACATTCGAATATTCTCAACATGCGGCATTGTGCGAGCAACCTATCGGAAAAGGCCGCGAATTCTGTAAGCTTTTATGCTCTGAAGGGCCGACACGTGGATTCGTGGTGCACGCGCACCACAAGGGGGATGTGATGGAAGTGGCGTTGATTATGGAGTGGCTGTCGTTTGCGGCGCGATGGTTTCATGTGATCGCAGGCATCGCCTGGATTGGCTCATCCTTCTACTTCATCGCGCTGGATCTCGGGTTGCGCAAGGCCCCCGATCTTCCCGAGGGTGCGTATGGCGAGGAATGGCAGGTCCATGGCGGCGGCTTTTATCACATCCAGAAATATCTCGTGGCGCCGGCCGCGCTGCCTGAACATCTGACCTGGTTCAAATGGGAATCCTACTGGGCCTGGATGTCAGGTTTCATTCTCCTGGTGCTCGTCTATTACGCCGGGGCGGAACTTTTCCTGGTGGACCCCGACGTCCTCGACATTTCGCCCGCGCTCGGCATTGCGATCTCGCTCGGCTCGCTGGTGTTTGGCTGGATCGCCTACGATCTCATCTGCAAGAGCCCGCTGGGCCGCAACACCACCACGCTGATGCTGCTGCTCTATGTGCTGCTGGTGATCATGGCCTGGGGTTACACGCAGGTGTTCACGCCGCGCGCGGCCTTTCTGCATCTGGGCGCATTCACCGCGACGATCATGTCGGCGAACGTCTTCCTGACCATCATCCCGAGTCAGCGAATTGTGGTGGCGGACCTGAAGGCCGGACGTACGCCGGAGGCGAAGCACGGCATCCTCGCCAAGCAGCGCTCGACCCATAACAACTACCTGACCCTGCCGGTCGTGTTCCTGATGTTGTCGAACCACTATCCCCAGGCGTTCGCGACCGAGTTCAGCTGGGTGATCGCCAGCCTGATCTTCCTGATGGGCGTGACCATCCGGCACTATTTCAATTCGGTGAATGCGCACAAGGGCAGCCCGATCTGGACCTGGGGTGCCACGGCGATGATCTTCATCGTCATCATGTGGCTGTCGGCCTTCTCGACCCTGTTCGAGTCCGAGGCAGAGGAAAGTACCCAGCTGACCCCGTCCCAGCAGCGCTTCGCCGAGGCACCGGCCTTTAGCGAGGTGCGCAACGTGGTGCAGGGACGTTGTGCCATGTGCCATGCGTCGGTGACTGCCTGGGACGGCATTATCAAGGCCCCGAAAGGTGTGAAACTCGAGACCGACCGGCAAATCGCTTCCTACGCGCGGCAGATATATATGCAAGCTGGCCACACGCGTGCGATGCCGCCGGCGAATGTGTCCTTCATGGAAGACGATGAGCGTCGCCTGATCGTTGAATGGTACCGGTCGGTTGCCGGGACCGGGTTTGCATCCATTCTGAATTGAGCCAATTGTCCGGTAAATGCGCCGCGATACTGCACCGTTCGGTCGCGATGATTGCGATACTCCGGCGTTATGGCGGCACGCAATCCAGAGACCCGGCCCGATCCCGATTACGATCCCTATGCCTGGCATGACGATACGGTCTACGGCATGCGGTTTTGCACGCCCGACCTGATCTCGCCGCACGAAATCACGGATGATTGGACCAGCGCCTTCATCCTCGACATCGACCATATCGTCGCCTGGGTGCGGGCCGGCAACGGAATTCGTTTCCGCGTCGCGCCGGCGGATCTGATCTTTTGTGATGCCCGCGATCTCGAGATGGTGATCGATTGGGGGAATTCAGGCGGGCAGATCGGCGTGCACGAACCTTCGATTGACCATATCGCGCGCGAACCCGTGGCTGATTCAGGGCGGGGGCCGCCGCTCTACCGCTGGAGGATTGCGTTAAATCATCCGGCTGGCGGAGAGATTGCGTTTCACGCACGGAGCTTCAAACTGAATCTGCGCTGTCCCCCGGTGCTGCGGGACGAACAGCGACTACCGGTTTCCGAGCGCGCTTAGGCGGGGGTGCCCGTCCAGCGCTTGAGCAACTCATGCTCGATGCCGAACAGATCGAGTGCGCGCCCGACCGTGTGATCGACCATGTCTTCGATGGTCTCCGGTCGCGGATAGAAAGCAGGCATCGGCGGCATGATGATCGCACCGATTTCCGACGCTTCCGTCAGGGTCCGCAGATGGCCTGTGTGCAGGGGGCTCTCGCGCACCATGAGGACGAGGCGCCGGCGTTCCTTGAGGGTTACGTCCGCTGCGCGTGTTAGCAAAGTCTGGGTCGCGCCGCAGGCGATCTCGGCTGCCGATTTTACGGCGCAGGGTGCGACGATCATGCCCAGCGTGATCATCGATCCCGAGGAGATCGCGGCCCCCACGTCATTGGGCGCATAGACCTCGTCGGCCAAGGCGTACAGGTCGTCGCGGGTGAGGTCGGTCTCATACTCGAGCGTCATCAGACCCGGCCGGCTGACCACCAGATGGCTTTCGACATCACTTTCGCGCAAGGCCTCCAGCAGACGGATGCCGTAGGCAATGCCGGTCGCGCCGGAGATACCGACGATGAGGCGGCGTGGCTCGCCGGGCGGAAAATAGGGATCGTTGCGCATGGGCACGCGGTTCTAGCCGGTTTGGGTGTCAGGCGCCAACTGCCAGCGCGCGCACTTCGTCGTCATCGGGGAAGCGCGCGATATCTAGTTTCGAGAATAGCAGGTTGCCGTCCCGTGTGATTTCGAACGCGCCGGTGCGTCCAGGCGCGATCTCGACGGTCGCACCAAGCTTCTCAAGCAGGTCCCTCGCACGGAGCGCACGCGGCTCGTAGTTTCAAATCTTGCAGTATTCAATCTTGAAATTCATCGGCCTCACCTGTGAAGGGCATTGAGAAGATCGATATGGCTCATGATTGACCTAACGCAACCCGATGGGCGGATTGAGCGCTAGAGTTCGAGCCATGCGTAAGTTCACGTCAGTGTCTATTGCAATGCTTGTTGGCGCAATGCTGCTGCAGGGCAATGCGGCTGTCGCCCAGGGTGCGCGTGAGCGCATAGCGGGCGAGCGTCTGTCGCGTGATTTGTGCTCTCAATGTCACATTGTATCCGAGACCCAGCGGGGGCCGGCGCTCGATGGCGTCCCGTCCTTCCTGGACCTTGGGCGCTCGAAGCGGACTGATGCGCAGTTGCGCGCCTGGCTAACAGACCCACATCCTCCGATGCCGAAGGTGCCGTTGTCCGAGAGAGAAATCTTCAGCGTCATCGCCTATATCCGTTCCTTTTCGGACTGACGGGCCTTTCGGCATTGTCCGACAGCAAGCATGCGCGACCGGCGGACCCCCAGGCGGCCGTTGTCGCCTTTTTATCGGATCCCGCAACCTACGGACCCACCATGTCGCGCGTCGAGCGAGTTGATACGCATATTTCGATGCTGTTCCTTGCCGGCGATCGGGTTTTCAAACTGAAACGCGCCGTCGTTCTGGACTTCCTTGACTACGGCACGCCGGACAAGCGGCGGTCTTATTGTGAACGGGAATTCGCCTTGAACCGCCGAACCGCGCCGGACCTGTATTTGGGGGTCCGGCCGATCAACCGCGACGCCGGCGGACAATTGACCTTCGACGGACCCGGGTCGGCGGTTGACTGGGTCGTGGAAATGGTCCGGTTTGAGGCCGAGGGCTTGTTTGCCAATCAGGCCGATGCGGGCACACTTACACTCGATTTGGTGCGCGGTGCCGCAGACGAGATCGCCGCACTGCACAGGGTTGCAGAGGTCGTGGTGGATGAACGGGGCGGCGGCGAGGCCGGCATCGCGCCGACGATCGACCAGCTCCGTGATGGGTTGCCACGCCATCGTGATGTCTTCGGCGCGAACCGGATATCGGAATACCTGCAGACCCTCGACAGGGTGTACCAAGCGCAGCTGCGGTGCCTTGCGCGGCGGTTCGGCGCGGGCTGGGTCCGGGTTTGCCACGGTGATTTGCATCTCAACAATATCTGCATGTTCAACGGCCGTCCGACGTTGTTTGATGCGGCCGAATCCAATGAGCGTTTCGTGCGGATCGACGTTCTCTATGACCTTGCATTTCTTCTCATGGACCTGGAGGTGCGGGGTTTGCGCGGACATGCGAACACGGTGCTGAACCGATATGCGGCATGGTGCGAGAATCCGCATGCGACGCTTGCGGGTTTGTGCGCGATGCCTTTGTTTCAGTCCCTGCGCGCGGCGATACGGGCGGAAGTATCGATGTTGACGGCTGGCAGCGTAGCAACGACCGAGGCCGCGGGCCCTCACATCACCAATGCGTGCCGCTACTTCGATCTGGCGCTGAACATATTGAAGCCAAGGCCGGCAGCGCTGGTGGCGATCGGCGGCGCTTCTGGGAGCGGGAAAACATCCGTCGCGCGCGCAATCGCGCCCGGACTGGGCGCTGTCCCTGGTGCTGTGATCGTGCGGAGCGACGAGGTTCGCAAGGCGCTTTTTGGAGTGTCGGATACGGACCTTTTGCCCGAGGCCGCCTATGCGGAGGAGTGGAACCGTCGGACGTATATGGAGGTCACGGCGCGGGTGAAGCATACGCTTGCGGCCGGCCACGGCTGTGTCGTCGATGCCGTGCATGGGTCGGCCGATGAACGCGATGAAATCGAAGCGATGGCGAGGCACATGGGCATACCATTTAAGGGGATATGGCTCGAGGCGCCGGAAGCTATCTTGTGCGGACGAACGGAGCGACGTGTTGGCGATGCGTCCGATGCCGGTCCGGCCGTCGTTACGCGACAGCTACAAAGGGGGTTCGGGCGCGTAGAGTGGACGCATGTCGATGCGTCGGGAGGCATTGCCGATGTCTCGGAAACCGTCCGAAACATCCTTGCTGCCGGACCAGTGCAGGGCTCACTAACGCTCTAGGGCGTGGCACTCTCAAAGCGCAATGCCGGGCGTATCGAGTCCATGGGCCGTAAGTTCCCGCGTGATGTGATTGTACGCGTCTTCGATGGAATCCGTTCGATAGAACAGGTCGATATCGTCAGGGCTAATCGTGCCGAACTCCACGAGGGCGTCGATATCGATTACCCGGTCCCAGAACTCATGCCCAAAGAGGACGACCGGCAGGCGCTTCTTGATCTTTTGGGTTTGCACGAGGGTCAGGATTTCGAAAAGTTCGTCGAGGGTGCCGAACCCGCCGGGAAACAGCACCACGGCCTTGGCGGGATAGGTGAACCAGAACTTCCGCATGAAGAAGTAATGGAACATGACGTTCAGCTCGCGGCTGACATACTGATTTTCGAATTCCTCAAACGGGAGCGAGATCGTCAGGCCGATGTTCATGCCCTTGGCCTCGGACGCGCCACGGTTCGCGGCTTCCATGATCCCCGGCCCGCCGCCGGTGCAGACGACGAAGCGGCGTTTGCCCTCGCCCAGCCCCTTCGACCATTCGGTCAGCCGGAAGGAAAGGTCCCGCGCCGCTTCATAGTAGATCGACATGCGTTCCGCGCGGGCCGCCTCTGCCGGATCGCCGTCCCCCTTCGCAGCGGCCGCAACCATCGCTGCGGCGTCCTCGGCCGACTTGATCCGGGCGGATCCCATGAAGACGATGGTGTCGTCGATGTCGTGGTGCTCGAAACGGCTCAGCGGCTCCTGATACTCCGACAGGATGCGAAGCGCGCGCGCTTCGCGACTGTGCAGGAAGTCCGGATTCTCATAGGCCTTCGGCGGGTTGGTGGTCGGCTTATCGGGTTGGTCGTCGCTCATGGGACGGCTTCCTTTTTGGCGCGAAGGCCAGCGGCGCGCGCGGGAGGCCGCGTGGCTGAGGCTCAGCTGTTTGAGAATTCCGGGATGTTCGGGCGCGAACCCCACATGCAGAAGGATTCATCCTTGAACGGAAGCTGGCGCGGCCGCCAGGTCTCGTCGACGTTGCGCACGCCGGACGAATATTCATATGTCATGCCGTCCGGGCCTTCGTAATACAGGAACATCGCGCCCGACGTCGGGTGTCGCCCGGGCCCGAAGCGGATCTGTATCTGGCGCTCGGTCAGGAAGTAGTGAGACCGCATGATGTCGTCGACGGACTCGACCTGAAAATTGATGTGCTGGATCCCGGCGTGGTCAGTGGGAAACAACGCGATGCGATGATGCACTTCGTCGAATGACATCAGCGCCGCCGCGCCGATGCGGTCATTCGCCCGGATGTTGAACAGCCCCGACCAAAATTTCTCGTCCCGGGCCGGGTCGGTGGTCTTCAGCCCGATATGGCTGAAGTCCGTGATGCCCGCATCGCGTGACGGAAAGTAACGCCGGCCCGAATGGAACGGCCGCACCACGAGATCGACAGCGTTACCGGTCGGGTCGGAGAAATTGATGAAGCCCATCACCCGGCGGGCTGCGGCTTCGGCCTCGGTGCCGCGACGCACGTCGACCCCGGCGGCCTGCAATGTGCTCGCCGCCGCGTCGAGATCCGCGAAGGAACGAACCTCAAGGCCGAAGCTCTGGTTGTTGGGGTCGCCTTCGAAATAGCAGATGTTGTGATCGCGATGGTCGCCGCGGAGATAGACCTGGCTGTCGCTGCGGTCGACCTCTTCGAGCCCGATCAGTTCCGTTGCAAAGGTGACGGCTGAATCCAGATCAGTCGTTCCCAGGCGGCAGTAGCGGATGTCGACGATCTCGATCATTTGTGTAGACCCCGAACGCTATTCCCCGGCATCGGGGCCTTCGAGCACGCTCAGGTCGGGCTTCGATCCCCAGGCACAGAACGATGCGTCGTTGACCGGGAACTGGCGTGCACGCCAACTGTCATCGACCATGCGTACCCCGCAGGAATATTCATAGATCATCTCATCAGGGCCGTAGAAATAGAGGAACCGCGCGCCCGAGAGGGAGTGCCGCCCGGGACCGGCCTGGATACGCACCTGATGGTCGCGGAGGAAATAATTCGAGCGCATGACGTCGTCGGTCTCGGTGACCTGGAAGTTGATGTGCTGGATGCCCGGACGATCGGAAGGAAACAGGGCGAACCGGTGATGCACTTCATCGAATGTCATCAGCGCCGACCAACCGATCCAGTCGCTGGTTCTGAAATTGAAGACTTCCGACCAGAATTTCTCCGCTTCGCGCGGATCGGTGACACACAGGCCGATATGGCTGAATTCATCGATACCGGCATCGCGCCCGGGAAAGTATCGGCGCCCGGCCGCAAACGGCCGAACCGTGAGGTCGATCGAGTTGCCGCTCGGATCCTTGAAATTGATGTAACCCATGCAGCGCCGGGCCGCGGCTTCTTCCTCTGTGCCGCGATAAACGTCGAGCCCGGCCGCCGACAATGCGCTTTCAGCCCCAGCGAGTTCGTCGAAGCCGGCGAGTTCCAGGCCCAGGGTATGGTCCATGGGGTCGCCGTCGAAGTAGCAGATATTGTGGTCGCGATCGTCCCCGCGCATGTAGACGAATCCGTTCTCGCGCCCGACCACTTCTAGTCCGATCATCTCGGTCGCGAATTTAACGGTTTCTTCCAGATTGGCTGTCCCCAGCCTGCAGTACCGAAAGCCCACGACGTCTATCATATCGAATCTCCTCAGCTTCGTTGGCAGTCTAGCGAATTTCGACTTGGCTGACGACTGCGCGCGCGTTCCTTAAGCGCTTGTTAGCGATTCCTCGAATAGGCTCAGGCGTCGGGAATCTCGTGCAGTTATTGCGCGTGAACCATGGTCAGAATGACTGAGAGGTTTGAGGCATGGAATCCGCATTGGAGACTAACCCTTTGGGGCGAACCGAAGATATATCGGATCTGTCCGGAGACCTTTTTGCGCCTTTGGCGGCGGCATTCCTTCATGTTCAGGATTCAGCGGTCATTTATTCCGCGGATGGCGAGATCGTCGTCTGGAATGCGGGTGCGGAGAAACTCTTCGGATACACAATCGATGAGGCGCGTAAGCGCGACGTCAGCTTTCTTTGCGTACCCGAAGAAACCGGTGACACGCTTAAACTGTTCTCCCGCGCATTGTCTGCGCGGCCCGTCGAGCCGCGCCAGGTTGACCGTGTTTGCAAGGATGGTTCGCGCGTCCGCGTTTCGGTGCGTGTAAGCCCGCTTGAAAATTCCAAAGGGGAAATATTCGGCGTCCTGTTTTTGTCACGTGATGTCACGTCGGAAACGGACCGCGACCAACGCCTGACCGAGTTGATGCTGCGCGAGCGCGATATTGCGACGCTCGTCCCTGACGCTCTGTATATCCATCGCGACGGAAAAATACTCTGGGCGAATCCCGCCGCGGCCGAAATGTTCGGGGTGCAGTCTCAATCGGATCTGGTTGGCCAGATGGTATGGGATACGATTGTTCCTGAAGATCTGCCGATCGTACTGGCAAGGTATGAGGAGCTTGGCGCCGCGGGAGCATCGAAGCCCATATTTGTGCGCCGTCGCCGGCTGGATGGTGAGGAGTTTCCCACGGAGGCCCATGGGGCCGAAATCACGTGGGAGGACGAGGCCGCAACACTCATGGTGGTGCGTGACCTCAGCGATCATGTGCGGGCAGTTTCGGCCCTTGTCGAAAGTGAAGAACGCCAGCGCGACTTTGCAGACATCAGCCCGGATGGCGTCGTCGTTCACATTGATGGCGAAATCGTTTTTGCGAACGAGGCTGCGACCGAGATGTTCGCGGCGACCAGCGCGGATCAGTTGATCGGGCTTCAGAATTCGAGTCTTGTAAATCCCGAGGATTGGGCGCGTGTTACGGCCAGCTGGAAGGCTGATCCGGAGAGCCAGTCGGACTTTATTCAAGTCAGACAGGTTCGCCTCGACGGCTCAGAATTCATCGGCCAGGGCCGCGGAAAATCGATCACCTGGGACGATCAGGATGCGTTCTTGGTCGTGATTCGGGATGTTACCGAACAGATCGAACAGGAGACCGCATTGCACGAGGCCGAGGCGCGCCAACGAGATTTCGCGTCGATCAGCCCCGATGCGATGCTGGTTCACGTCGGCGGCGAGATTGTTTTCGCGAACGAGGCGGCATTGCAGATCTTCCGTGCGGACGCCGAGGAGGCCATGCTTGGCCGGCAGATACTGGAAACTATCCACCCGGATGATCGGGGGCCCTTGCAATCCAGCATTGATGCCGTGCTCGGAGGCGATTCCTCAGAATCTATCGAGGTCCGCCGCGTTCGTCTGGACGGGACGGTTTTCCTTGGTGAGGGCCGGTTTCGGACGATCAACTGGCAAGGCGCCCCCGGCGTCCTGGTTGTCATTCGAGATGTCACCGAACGAGTCGCGGCCCAGAACGCCATGCTGGAGAATGAGGACCGCTACCGCCAGATCGTTGATCTAAGTCCGAATGCCATTTTTGTGCATGTGGAAGAGGAGATCGTTTTTGCGAACCCCGCCGCCGCGTCGATGTTTGGCGCAACGGACCTACATGATCTCCTCGGGCGTTCAATGATTGAACTCGTACCGTTGAGGGATCGGTCCCGCACGCTGCAACGTCGACAACAAGCCGCTATCGACGGTGTCATTCCGTTGGAGTCTCATCCGCGCCTTCGTCTCGATGGTAGCGAGTTTATGGCCGACGTGGTCGGCAGTGCATATATCTGGGAGGGCACGCCGGCGACCCTGACCATTATGCGAGAGACGACTTAGCTGTTCGAAGAAAAGCTGGTCGGGCAATTGATCCATCGTGAAAACGGTGAATCGCAGCGGTGTCAGCCGGGCTATGCCTTCACGTAACGATGTCTAATCGTCGGAGAATGCCCAGATGCATGCGGTCGGGGCAGATTAGTTGTCCGACCGGGTTCTCTCGAACGACCAGTTCGGCGAGAGCATGGAGGTCGCCCATTCGACGAATGCCGTCCCTGCGCCCGTTGCCGGGAGCTGCCCTGCTATATAGCGCTCGTGGTGGTTCAGGTTCTCCATTTCGTCACCATCTCCCCCGATGATCAATACGACGGGCTCGTTGAATGGTTTGCGGTTGTGCAGTTGGTTCAGGAAACGGATGCCATCGCGCTGCGCATTTCGCAGGTCCAGGATGATAATTTGAGACGGTTGGCCGGGCGAGCGACCGGACGAAGAATCGAGATTGTCGATGCACGCCTGAAAATCCTCGTGGCGTGTCACCGGGTTCTCGGTGCCACGTTCTTCGAGTTCGCTGGCAAAGTCCGCGGCGAGCATATCGTCGCCGGTTACAAGCAATAGCTCGACGATATTTCCTTCGGGTGATGCCATGATCGCCGCCTCTACGCCCTACGCCCTAACGCCGGAGGGTACCATCAATGGTGGTACAAAACAGCGGTAGTATTGCATCGCAGTTGGCGGCCCGCGTCGGTTCCCCCTGGCACCGCAGATGCGTTTTCTCTGCTTTGTTTGTCGGATGATCTCGGGCCTTGCCTGAATGGCTCTGCGACCCCACGTGACGGATGTCGAAATTGGAGGTGGAATGGCTATTTCGAAGAGTTGGGCTGCCGCGATAGGTGTCGCCGGAGTGGCCGCAATGGGTGTGCCGGTAATTTCCGGGTCAGCGGTCGCGCAGGTTATGAAGTCGCAGGAGCATCGCTTCGAGGCGGTGGTACTGGCGGACGGGTTGGAGAACCCCTGGGGCCTCGCATTTCTGTCGGGTGGCCGGATGCTGGTGACCGAACGGCCGGGCAGGCTGCGGATCGTCGAGGAAGGCAAGGAATTGTCTGCTCCGATCGCCGGCGTACCCGAGGTCTTCGCAAGCGGTCAGGGTGGCCTCCTGGATATCGTCCTGCATCCGGACCACGCCAGGAATGGCTGGATCTATTTCTCCCATGCCATTGCGGGTGATGGAGGCGCGCGCACGGCCGTCAGCCGCGCGAAGTTTGATGGCGCGGCGCTACGCGATCTCGAGACAGTGTTCGTCGCACGGAACCCGGGCTCCGGGGGTGTGCACTTCGGTTCCCGCATCGCATTTGGCGCGGACGGCAAGCTCTATGTCAGCGCCGGTGAGCGCGGCAACGCGAACCAGGCCCAGAACCCGAAGAATCACAATGGCACTGTCCTGCGCCTGAACGATGATGGCTCGGTGCCGTCCGACAATCCGTTTGTCGGACGCGATGATGCACTGCCGTCCATCTTCACCTACGGCCACCGCAACCCCCAGGGCATGTTCCGTCACCCCGCGCGCGGAGAGATCTGGGTGCATGAGCATGGGCCCAAGGGTGGTGACGAGATCAATCGGCTTGTCGGCGGCGCGAACTATGGCTGGCCGGTCGTCACCTTCGGGCGCAGTTATGCCGGTTTCCCGATTGGCGAGGGGTCGGCCAAGACGGGCATGACGCCGCCGCTGCATCACTGGACCCCGTCGATCGCCCCGTCGGGCATGGCGTTCTATGACGGTGATGCGTTCCCGCGCTGGCGCGGAAATCTGTTCGTGGGCTCCCTCAAGTTTCGCTATCTCGCGCGCCTCGTCCTCGACGGCACGCGGGTCGTTTCCGAAGAGCGGCTGATCGAGCGCGAATTCGGAAGGGTCCGCGATGTTCGACAGGGTCCCGACGGCCTGATTTATGTGCTGACGGACGAGAGCGACGGGAAGTTAATTCGGCTGCAGCCGGTCTCGGAATAATCCCCCCGGACAGGTGTTCACCTCCCATACAATACGCATGTGACAGCGCCGAAACGGTGTGACACATCTGCGAACAGCGATTGATAGAAAGGCATTCCAGCATGAAACGCGCATTTCTCTACGGCCTCGGCATCTCGGTCGCCCTGACCGGTGTTGCAGCATGGATCCTGATTTCGCCCTTGTTCATCGACGAGGTGGTGGATGAGCAGTTCCCGGGTGTCCCGACGCCCGAGGCGTTGGCCGAGATGTCGAATGAGAAGAAGGCCGCGATGGCCGACGAGGTGCTCGATGCGGCTCGCGGGATGCCGGACAAGGCGATGGAAGACGCCAGGGGTGAGATTATGGCGCCCGGGGATTCTGCTGTTGCGCCGGTTGTTCTCTCCGCCGGTGCGTTTCGTGACGCGGACAAGGTCCACAAGGGCAGCGGCAACGCCGGGCTCTACCGACTCGCGGATGGCAATCGCGTTCTGCGATTGGAAAATCTGAATGTGACCAACGGTCCCGACCTGCATGTGTACCTGGTGCGTCATCCGGGACCGGCATCCTCCTCGGATGTCACCAAGGACAACTACATCGACCTGGGTGCGCTCAAGGGCAACATCGGTAACCAGAACTACGCCCTCGCCGCCGGTACCGATCTGACCGGGTTTGCCAGTGTTGTGATCTGGTGCAAGGCCTTCGGCGTGCTGTTCTCGACCGCGCCGCTGGTGGCCGCGAGCAGTTAATTATTTCCAGCCCGTAAGGCGCTACACTCACCTGCACAACAAGCAGTTTCAGGGGAGTGCCGAACATGACTGATACGTCTGCGTCCGTCGAAGGGCGCGTTGTGATGATCACGGGCGCGGGCCAGGGCATCGGCCGCGCCTACGCGCTGAGCTTCGCCGCGGCCGGCGCGATCCCGGTGATTGCCGAGATCGACGGCGCGAAGGCCGATGCGGTCGCTGCCGAGATCACAGCGGCGGGCGGGCAGGCGCTGTCAATTCAGACCGACGTAACGGACCCTGCCTCCGTGAAGGCGGCCGTCGCCGCCACGCTCGACCGTTTCGGGCAGATCGACGTGTTGATCAACAACGCCGCCATTTTCGTCACGCTGGGCCGTCAACCCTTCTGGGAGATTGATCTGGAGGAATGGCGCGCCGTGATGGATGTGAACATCACCGGTTGCTTCATCTGTGCGTCGGCCGTTTCCGGTCCCATGCGCGAGGCGGGTGGCGGGCGGATCATCAACATCTCCTCTTCGACGGTGCCCCAGGGTATCCCGGGCTTCACCCATTATGTGACATCCAAGTCTGCGCTGATCGGCATGACCCGCTGCATGGCGCGCGAGCTGGGTGACGCGAACATCGCGGTCAACGCCGTGCTGCCGGGCATGATCGAGACCGAAATCGAGAATGTAGGCCGGAATGACGCCGGACGCGCGGCGGTGATCGGACATCAGTCGATCCAGCGTCAGCAGGAGCCGATGGACATGGTCGGGACATTGCTGTTCTTGTCCTCGCCGGCCTCGGGCTTCATGACCGGGCAATCCCTGTGCGTCGATGGCGGCGCCGCATTCATCTAACCAGAGGGCCGCGATATGCGACTTTGCCGCTACACCGACAATCAACTTGGGGAAGATCAACTCGGGTTGGTCCGCGACGACCTGCTGTTTGATGCCACGGCTGCTCTGGAGAATTTGCCGCCGCTGACCTGGCCGATCCCCCATGGCGATCATCTGATCGCGAATCTGGATGTGTTGCGCCCGGCAATCGAGCATGCGGCGGATGATTCCCATCCCGTGCCTGTCAGCTCCGTCGTGCTGAAGAGCCCGGTCGCGAACCCGAGCAAGATCATCGGGGCGCCGGTCAACTATCACAAGCATCATGAAGAGGCCGTCGCGGACCAGGAGATCAACCTGGGCCGGGACGTGAAGACCATCGACACCTACGGCCTGTTCATGAAGGCCAACAGTTCGCTCGTCGGGCCGGATGAAGGTGTCGCGCTGCGGTTTGCCGACCGGCGCAACGACCATGAGGTAGAGCTGGCGGTGATTATCGGTGAGGGCGGTTCTGACATCACGGAGGCGGACGCCATGCGTCACATCTGCGCCTATTCGATCGGCCTCGACATGACCGTGCGGGGGACGGAAGACCGCAGCCTGCGCAAGGGTATCGACACCTATTCGGTTCTGGGGCCCTGGCTGGTGACGGCGGACGAGATCGCCGATCCGGGGCATCTGGATTTCGAGATTCGCGTGAATGACGAGCTGCGCCAGAAATCGAACACGGAGCAACTGATCTTCGATATTCCCCGCCTGATCGCCTACGCGTCGTCCTTCATGACGCTCTATCCCGGCGACATCATCATGACGGGCACGCCGGAAGGGGTCGGGCCGGTCGTTCCCGGTGACGTAATGCACGCCTGGATCGACGGCGTGGGCGAGATGTCCGTCCCGGTTCGGGCTCACAAATAGGGTGTGCCCCTTGACCTTCCAGTAACTGGAGGGTCTATATCTGTCCTGTCACATGCATGTGGAGACGGGCCGATGAACATCAGCGAAGCCGGCGAACGGGCCGGCTTGCCGACCAAGACCATTCGCTATTACGAGGACATCGGTCTGGTGGAACCGGCGCGCCGCCGCGACAACGGCTACCGGGACTATGCGGAGCGAGATGTGCACATGCTGCGCTTTCTGTCGCGCGCGCGCGGCCTGGGTTTTTCCGTCGCGGATTGCCGGGCGCTGGTCGCGCTCTACGTCGACAAGGATCGCAAGAGCGCCGACGTGAAGGGGATCGCGCTGAACCGGGTGGCGGACATCGACGCCAAGATCACCGAATTGCGGGCGATGCGGGCGACCCTGGTCGATCTTGCCGAGAACTGCCATGGCGACGACCGGCCCGACTGCCCGATCATCGACGATCTCGCCGAAAAGCTTGCAGGATAATATGAGCGAAACCATGACATCAGATACCCTGACATCTGACAGCATCGTGAAAGACCCGGTTTGCGGCATGGATGTCGATCCGGCGGCGACGGCGCATCATGCGGACCATGCCGGGGTGACCTATCATTTCTGCTCGGCGGGCTGTGTGACGAAGTTCACGGGTGACCCCGAACATTATCTCCTGCCGCCCGATGAACGCCCCGCGCCGACCGTGGCGCCGGGCGTGCAATACACCTGCCCGATGCATCCCGAGATCATTCGCGACGGGCCCGACGTTTGTCCGCTGTGCGGCATGGCGCTCGACCCGATGCAGATCACGGCGGAGAAACCACCGAACCATGAACTGATCGACATGACCCGGCGGTTTCGGATCGGCGCGATCTTCGCCGTACCGCTGTTGCTGATGGCCATGGGCGACATGATCCCCGCGATCTCGTTCGCCCATTTGCTCGGCGCCGGGTTCGAGTGGACCCAGCTGGTGCTGGCAACGCCGGTGGTCCTGTGGGCCGGGTGGCCGTTCTTCGTGCGCGGCTGGCAGTCGATCGGACAGCGCAGCCCCAACATGTTCACCCTGATCGCGCTGGGGACGGGTGCCGCCTATCTGTTCAGCCTCGCCGCGGTTGTCCTGCCTGATGTGATTCCCGATGCGTTCAAGGCACATGACGGCCGCACGACGCTCTATTTCGAATCCGCCGGCGTGATCATCGTCCTCGTCCTGCTGGGGCAGGTGCTGGAGTTGCGCGCGCGTGATCGCACGGGCGATGCCCTGCGCGCCCTGCTCGACCTGACCCCGAAGACAGCGCTGCGGGTTGAGCCCGATGGGACCGACCTGGAGGTGCCTCTGGAGGTGGTCGTTGCGGGGGATAGCCTGCGCGTGCGCCCGGGTGAGCGCGTACCAGTGGACGGGTCGATCCTGGATGGCGCGGGCGTGCTCGACGAATCCATGGTCACCGGTGAGGCGATGCCGGTCGAAAAACGTGTCGGCGATACGGTGATCGGCGGGACGGTCAACGGCGCCGGCGCTTTCGTGATGGCAGCCGAGAAGGTCGGCGCCGACATGATGCTGTCCCAGATCGTCGATCTGGTGTCCAAGGCGCAGCGCTCATGCGCGCCCATCCAGCGCCTGGCCGACCGGGTGGCGGTCTGGTTTGTGCCTATCGTGGTTGCCGTTGCGGTGGTTGCGTTTATCGTTTGGTCGATCTGGGGGCCGCCGCCCGCATTGGGCTTCGCGGTGGTGGCCGCGGTGTCCGTGTTGATCATCGCCTGTCCGTGTGCGCTGGGACTGGCGACGCCCATGTCGATCATGGTCGCGACCGGGCGCGGTGCCGGTGCGGGCCTGCTGGTGCGCGATGCGGCGGCACTGGAGGCATTGGCGCGGGTGGACCTGCTCATCGTCGACAAGACCGGGACCCTGACCGAGGGGCGACCCGCGGTCACGGGAATCACACCGGTCGAAGGATTCGATGCAGACGAAGTATTGCGGCACGCCGCCGCGTTGGAGCGCGGTAGCGAACATCCGCTGGCGATGTCGATCCTGCGTGCGGCCGATGATCGGAATATCGCGGTGGGGACGGTCACCGATTTCGTAGTCGTACCCGGCAAGGGAGTAACCGGCACTGTCGAGGGCCATTCCGTGGCGTTGGGGAATCCCGGTCTGATGACCCATCTCGCCGTTTCCGCAGATGCGCTGGCCGACGCCGCCGATGTCGCGCGACGCGAGGGTGCGACCGCGGTTTTTCTCGCGGTCGATGGGGCGCTCGCCGCGTTTCTGGCGATCGCCGATCCCATCAAGGGCACCGCGCCCGACGCGCTGGGCGCGCTGCGTGCCCAGGGGATCGAGATCGTCATGGTGACCGGTGACAACCCGGTCACCGCGGCGGCCGTGGCGGCCAAGCTCGGCATCGACCAGGTCGAGGCCGATGTCCTGCCCGGCGACAAGAGCGACATCGTGGATCGTTTCCGCACCGCGGGTCGGTCGGTCGCGATGGCGGGAGACGGGATCAACGATGCCCCCGCGCTCGCGAATGCCGATGTGGGCATCGCCATGGGAACGGGTACGGATGTCGCGATGGAAAGCGCGGGCATCACGCTGGTCACGGGTGACCTGATGGCGCTGGTGCGGGCCCGCCGCCTGGCGACGGCGACCCTGCGGAATATCCGCCAGAATTTGTTCTTCGCCTTCGTCTATAACGCCGCCGGGATTCCGCTCGCCGCAGGCGTTCTGTTTCCGGTCCTGGGTGTGTTGCTGAGCCCGATGGTGGCGGCGGCGGCGATGAGCCTGAGTTCGGTCTCCGTGATCGCCAACGCGCTGCGGCTTCGGTCGGTGAAGCTCTAGCTTCCGGCGAGGCTCGCGCGCAGCTTCGGATACTGGGACAGGATACCGGCGGTCTCGGCCATCGATTCGGAATCGTTGAACGTTGGCACGCCCGCCGCTTCCATCTTCGCGAACCAGTGTTGTTGATGCTCGAGGGTGCCCATCATCGAGTGGAAACAGGGAATTCCTGCTGTCTGGGCGGCGCCCGACAGGGTGTCGATGATCGGGCCGGCATCGACCATGAAGGGCACGACATGGATCGTCAGGATGGCATCGAAGGCGGTCCCGGCATGGGCAAGCGCGCCCTCGAAAGCCGGGCCGAACCGGTCTTCGCGCGCATCGGCAAGCAGGTCGATCGGATTGGCCACGGCGGCTTCGCCCGGCAGCATGTCTCGTAGTGTTGTCGCGTAGGCGTCGGGCAGGGTGGGCATCTCCAGCCCCTCGGCGCGCAGCTGGTCTGTCGTGATCACGCCCGGCCCGCCCGAGTTGGACAGCAGCAGGACCCGGGGGCCTATGCCTTCCGGATGCAACCCGAAGCCCTTCGCCGCCAGCAACAGGCGCCGGACTGACGGGACGCGTATCACGCCGCAGTCGCGCAGGAATGCGTCGATCTCGGCGTTGGGCATGGCGACGCCGCCTGTGTGGTTGCGGACCGCCGCCGCGCCCTGTTCGCTGCCGCCACCCATGAGTGCGACCACCGGCTTCTTCGCGGCCACCCTTCGGGCGATGTCGCGGAACCGATCCGTGTCGGCGATGGATTCGATGTAGAGCAGCACGCAATTGCAGGCGTCCTGGTTGCCGAGATATTCGAGATAGTCCGTGACCTCGAGATGGACGGCATTGCCAACCGAGACGACGGTGCTGACGGGCAGGTTGTCGATGTTGGCCTTGGCGATGATTTCCTCGGTGATTGCACCCGACTGGGAGATCGCCGCGATGCCGCCACCGGGCGGCAGGTCGCGCAGGAAGGTCGCGGCGAAGGGTGCATCCTCGGCGAGGTGGATGATACCTGCGCAGTTCGGTCCGAAGATCGTGATGCCGGCTGCATCTGCCTTGCGCAGCAGCTCGGCCTCGCGTGCCACGCCTTCGTCTCCCGCCTCACGGAATCCACCCGGCAGGATCATCAGGTTCTTGTGGCCGGTCGCCGCGGCCTCATCGACGATATCGAGGATGAAGTCGGGTCGGATCACGACCACGGCGAGGTCGACCGGCTTGTCGATCTCCGACAATGAAGTCACTGCGGGCAGGCCGAGAATCTCGCCACCCTTGGGATTCACCGGCACGATGCGTCCGGCATAGTTCGACGCGATCAGGTTGCGCAGCACCGCGCCGCCCGAACTCGTCAGGCGCTCACCCGCCCCGACGACGGCCACGCTTTCGGGCTGGAAGAACGGGCGGCAGTCTCGGGGTTCGGTCATCGATCGGCTCGCAGAATCGGAGAATCAAAAATCGGAAAATCAAAAATCGGAGAATCAAAAATCGGAAAATCTAGAAGATGTAGAAGGTGCCGGCGCGCACGCAGAGCGGCCAGTGGCCGGCCTCGAACAGTCGGAATTTGGCGGCGAACGCGTGTCCCCCGGTCTTCTTGGTGACGTCGACGTCGGCGGCTTTCTCGACGGCGGCCTGGTAGGCCGACATGGTGGCGGCACCGGCCGCGGATCGGGTCAGGCCCTGATCGGCCACGCCGCCACGCGAGGCGGCAACGGCTGCGGCGCCATGCACGATGTCGGAGACCTTGTCGGACAGGTTGGTGAGGGCGCGGGTGAGGGCCATGTCGCCGACCTTCGCCTGGGCCTGCTCAAACAGCGCCTTGCGGCGGTCTTCCTCGGCCTGCCACCAGGCGGCGTCCCAGTCGGTCTGCTTGATGCAGGCCTCGACCTCCCGCCAGTCCCCGAGTTCGGCCAGTACCAGGCTGCCGAGACCCAATGCCTGTGTGTACTCCTCGACATCCTCGCGCTCGGCATCGGTCAACGGCGTGCCGACGAAGGAAAACCATGACGCCATGCGCAGTCGCAGGGGAAAGTCGGCGAGCGCCGCGACATCGTCCGTCATTCAGGCGTTCCCGCGATCCTCGCGCCAGAGGCCGAGCTTCTGTTGCGCGGGGCGATCAGAGAAGCTGAACAGCACCGCGTCCTCGCTGGCGATGTGCTTCTGCGGCATCCAGCATGGCACGACGAAGTGATCGCGCGGCCCCCACTCGAAGGTCTCGTCGCCGATGATCGATTTCCCGGTTCCCTCGACGACGCTGTAGACAGTCCCGTCGCTGCATCTGTAGGCCGAGGTCTCGAAACCCTTGGGCAGGAGCTGCATGAAGGTGCCGATGGTCGGCATCGGGGATTCGCCATTGTCCGGGTTCACGTAGCGCAGCTTGAGCCCGTGGCAGGGATCCCACTCATCGGTCTTGCGCATCGTCTCCAGCGCTTCGCGGGTACGCGTGTAGGGGTAGTTGAAGATCGGCGAGGACGGACTGCGCTGTTCGTGGTCGACCGGCATCAGCCCCGACCCGTAGCGCGCGAGTGAGTCGCCGCTCGGGCGGGTCTTGCCCTGGCTCTTCTCCCCGTAAGGTTCGGCGAAGGTGGTGTCGAGGGTCTCAACCAGCGGCACGTCGAGCCCGTCGAGCCAGACCATGGGCCGGTCGCTCTCGTTGCCATGGTCGTGCCATGTCCAGGACGGGGTGATGACGAAGTCACCCTCTTCCATGATCGTCTTTTCGCCGTCGACGGCGGTGTAGGCACCCGATCCCTCGACGATGAAACGCAGCGCGGCCTGTGTATGGCGATGGGCCGGGGCGATTTCACCCGGCATGATCAGCTGCAGGCCCGCGAAAAGCGATGTCGTGACACGGTAGCGTCCGCGCATGCCCGGGTTCTCGAGGATGAGCACCCGACGCTCCGCCTCCTCGGCGGTGATCAGGTCCGCGGACTTCATCAGCGTGTCGCGGATTTCGTTGTAATGCCAGATATAGGGCTGGCAATCGCTCTTGGGCTCCTTGCGGGCAAAGGTGTGCAGCACCTCCCACAACGGCGCGAGATTCTTCGGGTCACAATCATCTGTGTAGTAGGGCAGCAGGTCGGGTCGGACGTCGGCGCGAATACTCATGATGTTTCCTCGTTAGACTTCGTTGGGGTGCGGCCGTCAGGCCGCCTCCGCTACGTCCGGCAGCGTCAGGTTGAGTTCTCCCTCGACCAGCTCGCGCGCCCGGTTGATGTAGTCCGCCAGCATATCCTCATTGGTGCGCTGCTTGATCCCCCATTTTCGATAAATCTCGTTGTTCTTCGACCCGGCGCGGCCGAAGAACTTCGGGAGAATCGGATAATAGCGGTTGATTGCATCCTGCACGGCCTTTCGGCCCTCTTCCGTCTGGATCAGTTCCTTGCAGAAATCCTCGCCAAACTGGGCGTGGAAGCGCTCCTCTGGCATGGTCATGCGCGACAGGTTGCGCAGGGGCAGGAACTTGCACTGGGACAGATCCTCGACCTGGAGGATTTCCGCCAGATCGGCCAGCAGCTTGATGACGCAGAACTCTTCCCAGGATTCGAGGGCGAATTCGAAGATCGAAAGCGGTTTCTTGTCGCCCGGGATCATGCGTTCCGGTGCGATGCCGATTTCCTCGCCCAGCTCGCGGAAGCGCACGTGATGCCCATACTCTTCCATGGCGACCCGGCAGGTCAGCCATTTGGAATAAGGCGTGGGTGCCAGCGCGATCGCCGGTTCGTCGAACACCTGGGCGCCGTAGAGTTCATTCACGGCGTGGCTGATGACAATCTTCTCGACCGCCACCCGGAATTCTTCCGGGGCGTCCTGCAGCTCACGGGAGGTTTCGACGGAATCTCCTGGATTGATGCTCATGGGTTGCACTCCTGTCGGTTGGACCTCGGGTTTAAACCTTGGGATCGGTGTTGAAGGATTCCAGATCCGTGGTGAGGTCGGTGTAATTGGATTCGAATTCGGCGGGTGCCGCGGCGATGAGCCCGGCGACATCCCAGTCACCGTCGTCGCGTGACAGCGTTGCGACGGGGCGCGGCTGGGAAAACAGGAACAGCTCGCGGCCGCGCACACCGAAGATTTGCCCGGTGATTGACTGGCTCTCGGGTTGGCACAGCCAGGCGACCGCTGTTGCCACATGATCGGGCGAGAGTTTGAGCGCGCGTTCCTTGTAGGCGGCCTGCTCGTCATTGGCGGGCACGATCATGTCGGTCACCCGGGTCGCGGCGAAGGGCGCGATCGCATTGCAGGTGATGCCGGCGCGGCCCAGATCCATGGCCGCCACGCGGGTCAGGCCGATCATGCCGGACTTGGCCGAGGCATAGGCTGACTGGCCGAAATTGCCATACAGGCCGGCCGACGAGGTGATATTGACGATGCGGCCCCAGTCATATGGCGCGCCGCCACGCTCGGCCTTGGCCTGCGCGCGCATCACGGGCGACGCTGCATTGGCCAGATACCAGGCGCCGCACAGGTTGGTCTCGATCACGTCGCGGAAATCGTCCGGGTCGGATTTGAAGATGAACCCGTCGCGCAGGATTGCGGCGTTGTTCACCAGGATATCGAGGCCGCCGAAGCTGTCCGTGGCGCACTGGACCGCAGCGCGTGCGCCGTCTGCGCTGGCGATTGAGCCTGTGAAGGCCACGGCGTTGTCGCCGATCTCTGCCGCTGCGCTTTCAGCCACCGACGGGTCGGGATCGCTGCCAGCCACATCGCCACCATTGTCGGCGATGACCACGCTTGCGCCACGCGCTGCCAATGATTGGGCGATGGCCAGTCCGATGCCGCGGCCCGCGCCGCTGATCAGCGCCACGCGGCCGTCGAGCCGCCCGTCTGTATTGTCGCCGCTCATGACGCCTCCTCGAGTTTGGCTTTCTCGGCCTCGGTATAGAACGCGTCCGCGTGACAATCCTCGTTGCGGACACGCATCTCCTTGAGCTTGCCGACGCAAGTTTCGACCATGATCGGTGGCCCGGCCAGATAGGCCTTGGATCCGTCCATATCCTCGAAGTCATCGGCAACGATATCGACCAGATATCCGCTGCGCCGGTCTGTCGCGCCTTCCGGCTCGGACAGCACGATCTCGAAGGTGAAGTTCTCATGTTTGGTGGCGAGCGCCTGGAAGTATTCTTCCAGATAGACATCCTGTTCGGCGCGGACGCCGAAATACATATGAATCGGCTGTTCGGCACCGTCTGCGAGCGCTGATTCGACGATGGATTTCACCGGCGCAAGGCCCGAGCCACCGGCGAGTGCCACGATGGGGCCGGCGTGTTTCTGGCGCAGGTAGGAAATCCCGTAGGGCCCCTCGACACGGACGCCGTCGCCCACCTTCAAGTCATTGTGGACGAAGGTGCTGACCCCACCGTCGGTAACCATCCGGATATGGAATTCGAGGACATCTTCGCCGGGCAGGCTGGCCATGGAATAGTCGCGCGGCGGCTGGCCGTCGAAGTGCAGGCGCGCATACTGGCCGGCCGTGAATTCAAACGGGCCGCCGGCCGCGATCGACAGGCGCAGGCGAGTGATATCATGGGTCATATGCTCCAGCTCGACGACCTTGCAGTCGAGCTTGCGCAGGGGATGGGAAATCACCTCGTCCTGCTCCAACCAGGCGATCTCGCAGTCGCTCCACGGCACGGCACGGCAGGCGAGGACCAGGCCGGAGTCTTTCTCGGCATCGGTCAGCGCGTAGTCGGAATAGGGCGACATCTCGACCTCGCCCGTATGCAGGCGCGACTTGCAGGCGCCGCAATTTCCGGACTGGCAGCCATGGGGGTAGTCGATGTCGGCAGCGAGCGCGGCGACGAGGATGGTCTCGCCCATCTCGACGGCTAACGGCGCATCGGATTGCCTGATTTTGACGGTGAAGCTCATGGTGACCAAACTGTAGCAGGATCGATTAGTTTGTAATGCAAATTATTGTAACTACGCATTAACTGTCGGCGCAGAGCTTTGGGGTCATATCAGTTGAGCAGGCGCGGCAGGATCAGCGTGATACCGGGCAGGAATACGAGAACAACGACCCGCACGATGTCGGACATGAAAAAGGGAATCACACCCTTGAAGGTCTCGATCATCGGCACGTCGCGGGCCATGGAATTGATGATGAAGACGTTCAGTCCGACCGGCGGCGTGATCAGACCCATTTCGACCACGATCAACGAGATGATGCCGAACCAGAGCTTCGTTTCCTCGACGTTCATGCCGAAGTCGAGGCCGGCAATGATCGGCCAGAAGATCGGCACGGTCAGGAAGATCATGGACAGGGAATCCATGACGAAGCCGAGCAGGATATAGAGCACGATCATGCCGCCGAGGATGGTCAGCGGCGCGAGGCCGGAACCGCCGAAGAAATCCGCGGCGAAGATCGGCAGCTGGGAAAACCCCAGAAACGCATTGAAGATGGCCGCACCGAGCAGGATCAGGAAGATCATGGCCGTCGTTTGTGCGGTGCCGAGCAGGGCATCGACGAAGCCCTGGAAACGCATGCCGCCGCGGATTACGGCGATCAGGAAGGTGCCAAACGCGCCGACGCCGGCACCTTCGGTGGGCGTGAAGATGCCGAAATAGATGCCGCCCATGACCAGAATGAAGATCAGCAGCACAGGCCAGATCTCGAGCAGGGCCGTCCATTTTTCAGCCCGGCTCGCCGTTGGGCCGGCGGGGCCGGCCTCCGGGTTCACGCGCACGACGATGGCAATCACCGCGATGTAACCCAGGGCCGCCAGGATGCCGGGGATTAAGGCGGCCTGGAACAGGGTGGCCACATTCGCCTCGACCATCACGGCGTAGATGATCAGCACCACCGAAGGCGGGATCAGGATGCCCAGTGTGCCGCCTGCGGCCAGGGCGCCGGTGGCAAGCGCGCCTGAATAATTGAACCGCCGCAGCTCGGGCAGCGCCACCTGGCCCATGGTGGCCGCGGTGGCGAGCGAGGACCCGCTGATCGCCCCGAACCCTGCGCAACCGCCGACAGCGGCCATTGCAACGCCGCCGCGATAGTGGCCGAGCCAGGTATAGGCGGCCGCAAAAAGCGCCTGGCTGAGCCCGGCCTTGGCCGCGAACTGCCCCATCAGCAGGAACAGCGGGATGACCGACAGGCTCTCCGTCGTGAAGCGCCAGTAAGTCTCCGTTTTGAGATAGCTGAAGAGCGCGACCTCGCCTGCGATCGTGACATAGCCGACAATGCCGACGCCGAGCATGGCCACGCCGATTGGAATCCGCAGGCCCAGCAGGACGAACAGGGCGACAAAACCGGTGATGCCAATCTCGAGGCCGGTCATTGTCCTGTGCCGTCCGGGTCGTTCCTGTGACCCCCGGCCCGCAGCTCGGCGACGCTGCGTCCGACCGTATAGGCGATCACGATCACCAGGAATGACATGAGCAGGACCGAAGGTGGAAAGGTCGTCCAGCGGGGGAAGTTAATGGTCATCGACAGTTCGTTGTAATTGTACATGTCGAGACCGCCGAAGATCATCCGCCAGGTCAGGAGCGTGGCGATCGCCAGATAGAAGAGGCCGCCAACCACATCGGTGAAAATCTGCATGCGTGGCGGCGCGGCCGCCATGAAGAAGTCGACAAGGACATTGCCGCGCGTCATCTGGCACCAGGGCAGGAATGCGAAGACGGCGAGGCCCGTGCCAATCGCCACCAGTTCGAAATCACCGGAGATCGGATCGTTGAACAGCGACCGGCCTGCCACACTCGCGGTCGTGAGCAGGGCCATGCCGCACAGAATGATGCCACCGAAGACGGCAAGCCATTTCGCGATGCCATAAAGCACCCGGCCCACCGGATCGGTGGGCCGGGCGTTGTCAGATGTCGTTTCGCTCATCTGCGAAAACCCAACCGGTCATGGAACCGTCCTGCGGGTTCCCTTAAGAGGCGCCCGAATACTTTGCGATCATGTCGCGTGCATCCTTCACGAGCGCCGGGCCGTCGATGCCGGATTTGCCGACCTCGCCATACCAGCGATCGAACACCGGTTGCGCCGCGGCCTTCATCTTCGCGACCTCGGCTTCGGGAATCTCGTAGAATTTGTTCTTCGGCTTCGCTGCGACAGCATTGCGGCCCGGGGTCTCGACATCGATCCAGTTCTGGCCGGCCTGGCGGGCGATATTGGTTCCGGAGTTGTCGTCGATCACCTTCTGAAGGTCCGGCGGCAGCTTGTCGTAGCTGGCCTTGTTCATCAGGAAGGTAAAGACGTTCGTGCCGAGGCGAGGCTGTGCGCCCGCGAGGCTCGAGAAGTGGCTGACCAGATCAGGCGTCTTCACCGCCGGTGCGATCTCGAACGGCAAAGTCACGCCGTCGATGACACCCTTGGACAGCGCTGCGGGAATGGCCGGCAGCGGCAGGCCGACGCCCGTTGCGCCGAGCGCTTCGAGCAGCCACACCCCGCCGCGCGACGCGGCACGCAGCTTCATGCCCTTCAGATCTTCCATCTTCTGGACCGGCTCCTTGGTCTGAAAGAGGAAACCCTGATGGCTATGCAGCAGGAGCGGGTGATAGGCGCCGAGAGCCTTGCCGAGATTCTTCGCCTGGAAGTCCTGAAGTGCCAGGGTTGTCGACAGCGCATCCTTGTGAACGAACGGAAGTTCGAAGGGCTCGACTTCGGGCATGCGGCCCGCCGAGAAGCCCGGCAGGGTCCAGACGATGTCGACGACACCGTCGCGTGCCTGATCGAGAAGCTGGGGCGCCTTGCCGCCGAGCTGCATGGCCCAGAAGGGTTGAATCTTGAGGCGGCCACCCGAATCTTTCTCGATCTTTGCCGCCCACGGGGCCAGAAACGTCTTGCCCGGGTTGGCAACCGGCGGAATGAATGTGTGCATGCGCAAAGTCACTTCTTGTGCCATGCCCGGTGCGGCGCTGAGGCTCAGCGCGGCGATCGCGGCGCCGACGACAGCGGCCGACTTCACAATGTTTCGACTCATGCTTTTCTCTCCCTGATGTGGACGCGGAACGCTTCTGTTCTGACGATCCATTCTTGTGCGGCGCTGTTGTCGTTCTTGTTTTCGACCGCCTGTTGGAACGCAGTCTAGCGCATACGGTCTCCGGCGCATCCGCCAAAAGTGGGAAGCATGCGTTATTCCCGGCTCAAGTGCTCCCCGCGTCGAAGCGCGCGCGAAAATCTTTCGGGATGTCGGCCGCAATCAACTTGCCGGGCGTATCGGGGTCTGCGGAGGCCCAGACTCTGATCTCTTCTCCAAGCACGGCCGGCGTCCCGGCGTTGGAGACCTCGTGGGTAACGACGAGCGTCCGGCGACGCCACGCGCTGACATGGCTGGTGATTTCCAGCGTGTCACCGAACTGGCTGGGCGACAGGAATTTGGCGCTCGCGTCCACCAGCGGCAAACCGACCGTCTTGTATTCATCGAGCATCACCTCGTAGCCGACGCCGGCGCGTTCGAAGAGGTGCCGGGTGCCATGGTCGAACCAAACAAAATAGTTGGGATAGAAAACGATCTTCGCCGGGTCGCAATCACCCCATTCGATTGGAATCGTGATCGTGTTTTTGAACATGCTGCGTGAGGCTCCTTGGGTCGGGACGCCGTCCCAGTTTCGGCGGTGCGCCGGGGTGCGTCAATATCGGGTCAACATCAGATCAACATCGGCGGGCTGCGACTATGCCGCGGGCGGACAAACCGGATCGTTGTGGTACAAATTTGATGCGCGCAGTCATGCTCCGTTGCGGGGCGTCGCGCACGCGAACGGGGGAATGACACTGTGCCTGATGACGCCAACGACAAGAGCAGCGAGATCGATCTGGGCCTTCTGCCCGGGCTCGTCGGCTACCAGTTGCGTCGCGCGCAGATCGAGACGTTCCAGCATTTCACCTCCAACCTGAGCGACGAAGGTATGCGGCCGGGCTGGTTCGGCCTGCTGATCATTGTCGCCAACAATCCGGGGTTAAGCCAGACCCAGCTTGCCCGAACGCTCGGTGTGGACGGTTCCACGATGGTCGCGATGATCGACCGCATGGAGAAAAATGACTGGGTCGCGCGCGCGCGGTCCAAGACCGACCGCCGGTCCCATGAGTTGCACCTGACCGATGCGGGTGCGGAGACGCTCGAACGGATCACACCCATGGTGCGGGACCATGATGAGGCGATCTCCGCAAATCTCACAGAGTCCGAATCCGCCGAACTGCTCCGACTGCTGCGGAAAGTCACTGGCATCTAGTCCGGGGCGTCTGATCACGTCTTCGCAACTGGACAATGTCGTCCGGCGATCATATCTCCGCCTTTGCATTGCCTGTGTGATCCTTCCCCGCGCAACGCGCGTAGACTTCTAGGGAAGTCCTGTTCGGAGCTACATCCATGCGTCTCGCCAACCTGCTCGCCGGCACGGCCATGGCAACCATCCTCGCCGGTTGCGCCGTGCTCACCCCGTTGCCTGAACCGGTGACCATCGATCAGCGGCTCGACGCGATCCCGGTGTCGGGGACGCCGGTCGATGCGCCGGTCCGCATTCACTGGAACAAGTTCCAGGTGCCGTTCATCGAGGCCGAAAGCGACAGTGATCTTGCCGTCGCGCTGGGCGTGGTTCATGCACACTTGCGTTGGGGCCAGATGGAGGTTGCACGGCGGCTCGTGCGCGGGCGTGTCGCCGAGATGGGCGGCCCGCTGGCGCGGGACATCGACAAGTCGTTGCGCATTCTGAATTTCGGGCGCGGAGCCGATGCCACGCTGGAATTGATGCCGGCCGACACCCGTGCCTGGCTCGACGGGTTCGTCGCCGGGGTGAATCACTACATCGCGAACGCGGAAGAGCTGCCCCATGAGCACCGGGTGTTGGGTCTCACGCGCGAACCCTGGACCGAGGCGGATGTGATTGCCGTCGGACGCCTGGCCTCCACCGATGTGAACTGGCTGATCTGGTTCGGCATGCTGTCCCTGCGCGACCGTCCCGACTGGCCGGAGATCTGGGCGCGGGCGACCGAGAAGGGGCTCGAATCCATCCCCAGCATCGGGGCCGGCGCCGATGATCAGGCATCAGTGTTCATGGAGCTTCTGGCGGGATTCTCCAAGGCCGGGTCCAACTCGGTCGCGGTGTCGGGCGCACGCACGGGCACCGGCGCGGCAATGATTGCCAGCGACCCTCATCTGGGTGTTTTCCTGCCCAATCTCTGGTTGCTGGCCGGCTACAAGTCGCCGTCGTATCACGCGGTCGGGATGATGATCCCGGGCGTGCCGTTCATCGCACTGGGCCGCAACGCCCAGATCGCCTGGGGCGGCACCAACATGCGGGCCCTGTCCACGGATCTCGTGGATGTCGCCGACTTGACGGTCGATGAGTTCCGGACGCGCACGGAAGACATCGGTGTGCGCTGGTGGTTCGACACGGAGGTCGAGATTCGCGAGACCCGGTTCGGGCCGGTGATCACGGATTCACCGCTGGTGAATTCCGCGCGGCCGAATGAAACAATTGCATTGCGCTGGATGGGCCATCAGCCGAGCGACGAAATCACGTCCATGCTGCGGATGAGCCAGGCACAGGATTTCGATGGTTTCCGCAGCGCGCTCGACGGGTTTCACGTGCCAGGTCAGAACATGGTCTATGCGGATGCGGCCGGCCATATCGGGCAGGTCATGGCGGTGAAACTGCCTGACCGTTCTCCGGTCCCACCGGTGGATATGCTGATCCCTGCCGAGACCGCGGATGGTCGTGATCCCTGGGCGACGACCGTGACGGCGGGCGCATTGCCTGCGGCGTTCGACCCGCCGTCCGGGTTCGTCGCATCGGCCAACAACAAGCCCGCCGAAGCTGATGTGGCCGTCGGTTGGCATTTCTCCAACGATGATCGGATCGCGCGTCTGCGCGACCTTCTCTCGGGGCCGAAAAGCATCACCTTCGATGATCTCAGTGCGCTCCAGCAAGACGTCTATATGGAATCGGCGGTCGCGCTGCGCGATCTGCTGTTGGGCAAGCTGGGTGCGGTCGCACAGGAATTGACCCCGGAACAGACGCGCCTCGCAGCCGAGATTCGCGACTGGGATGGCCACTATGCGGCTGACTCTCCCGGCGCGGTCGCGTTCGAACTCACGATGTTCGCCTTCGCCGAAAAATTCCTGAGCGAAGATACCCGAACGCGCATCTCTGTCGGCGGGCGTTTCGACGAACAATTGGGCGAGATGATCGGCACGACGCCGGCGGCGGAGGTCGCGCCGGCTCTGGCGGAAGCGCTGCGTGTGGCGGCCGCCAAGCACAAGGAACTCCCGACCTGGGGCGACATGCACCGGCTGGGTTTGCGCCATCCGCTGAACTTCATTCCGATCGTCGGCGGAAAATACCGCTTCAACGATGTGCCCATCGCCGGCAGCTCGACGACGGTGATGAAGACCGCACACGCGGACACTGACGAGCGGCACTTCACGCGGTTTGGGTCCCAGTCGCGGCACATCTCCGACATGTCTGATCCGGACGCCAACTGGTTCACCCTTCTGGGCGGCCAGGACGGATGGATCAACAGCGCGAACTTCGTCGATCAGTTCGATCTCTGGCTGCGGGGTGAATATGTGCGCCTGCCGTTGCAGCTTGAGACGGTCCGGCGGGAGTTCACACGGAAAACCGAGTTGACGCCCTGAGCCTCTCCGTGGCGTAGACTGCTGGCATGCTGAACATCACACCTCTTGTCCGGATCTACGGTACGCGACGGCTCCGCAAGCTGGCCGCGATGAATGCCGCGGACATCCAGCAGCGGCAACTGCTCGGGTTGGTGGCGCGGGCAAGCCGGACGACCTTCGGTCGCGATCACGATTTCAAATCCATCCGGAGTGTGACGGAGTTCCAGGCGCGGGTGCCGCTGCGCCGGTACGAGGATTTCCAGGAGCGCTACTGGGGTGACGCCTTTCCGGATCTGCGAGGTGTCACCTGGCCGTCGCGGGTGCCGTATCTGGCGGTCACGTCGGGCACGACCTCGGGGCGCACCAAATACATCCCCTGCACGAATGAGATGATCTCGTCGAACACCATGGCGGGGCTCGACCTGATCTGCCACCACCTCGCCAGTCGGCCCGGCAGCAAGATCCTTGGTGGCAAGTCCTTCATGCTGGGCGGCAGCACCGACTTCACCGACGAGGCGCCGGGCATTCGCAGTGGTGATCTCTCCGGGATCATGACCGCGAACCTGCCCTGGTGGTTCCGCAGCCGTTCGTTTCCCTCGCAGGAGCTTGCATCTGTCACCGATTGGGAACTGAAGGTCGGTCGGATGGTGCGCGCGTTGGACGGCGAGGATATCCGGCTCATCGGCGGCACGCCGTCCTGGTTGCTGATCTTCTTCGACAAGCTCGCCGCGCATCGTGGTGACAGCAGCCCCGACCTGGCGAAATATTTCCCCAACCTCGAGCTGATGATCCATGGCGGCGTGGATTTCAAACCCTATCGGGCGCGGTTCGAGGCGCTGATTGCGAATACCCGGGCCGAACTGCGCGAGGTCTATCCCGCCAGCGAGGGGTTCATCGGCGTCGCCGATCAGGCACCGGAGGACGGCCTGCGGCTGATGCTCGACACCGGGCTGTTCTATGAATTCGTGCCGGTCGATGAACTCGACGCCCGCCAACCGACGCGTCACTGGGCAGGTACCGTCCAGCGCGGCATCAACTATGCACTGGTCGTCAGCAGTTGTGCCGGCCTCTGGTCCTATGTGCTCGGCGATACGGTCGAGCTGGTGAGCCGGAACCCGCTTCGGCTCAAGGTGACGGGACGCACGAGCTATATGATGTCGGCGTTCGGCGAGCATCTGATCGCGGATGAGATCGAGGCCGCGGTCCGCGACGGTGGCGTGGCCATCGGCTCGGACGTCCGGGACTGGTCCGTGGGTGCCGTGCATGCCAGCGATGACGACAGCCGGGGCGGTCATCTCTACATCGTCGAGTTCGCCGGTGAGGTGCCGTCCGAGGCCCGGCTGGCGCATTTCGCGCGTACGCTTGACGCGGCGCTATGCGCTACGAACGAGGACTACGAGGCGCACCGATCGGAGGGGTTCGGCATGAACCCGCCGCAGGCGATCGCTTTGTCGCCTGGCGAGTTCGCAGAATGGATGAAATCGCGCGGGCAGCTCGGCGGGCAACACAAGGTGCCACGCATCATCAACGACGCGGAATTGTTCGATGAATTGCGCGGCTTTGCGGACGGGAACCCACTTCCGCTTTAGACGTGCTTCTTAGAGGTAGTCCTCACTCCAGCGGTCGTAATCCTCGGCGCGCATCAGTCGTTTCATGGTGTCGCCCGGCGCGACATTCTCGAGATCGTCGGGATGGGTTCCGTTTGCGAGCGCGGTCTGGGCACGCAGAAAGGCCTCCATGGCCACCGCGTGGACCTTGTGTCCCTGCAGGCAGACCCGGACTCCGATGGAGGCCAGCCATTCGCGGTCCATCATCTCGCGCGAGGCGCTGCCGAGGATGATCGGCGTCGAGACTTCGGCCGCGATGCTCGCCAGGTCATCTCGGTTTTTCACACCGACCAGGAACAGCGCGTCGACGCCGGCCTCCTCGTACGCCTTGACCCGCCTGACCGCTTCCTCGACGCCAGCGATACCCGGCGCGCTCGTGCGCCCGGCGATCACCAGATCCGGGTCAATGCGTGCGTCGAGCGCGGCCCGCATTTTGCCGACGCCTTCCTCGAGCGATATCAGGCTCGCCTTGCCGCCCGCGCCGAACGGGTTCGGCAAATCCGTGTCCTCGATCGACATGCCGGCGATGCCCGCCATTTCGAGCTCTTCGACGGTACGGCGCACGTTCAGCGCGTTGCCATAGCCATGGTCGGCGTCGACCATCAGCGGCAGGTCGCTGGCCCGGCCGATGCGGCGCGCCTGGTCGGCGAACTCCGACAAAGTCAGCACGATCAGGTCGGGTGCCGCGAGCACGGCCATCGACGCGACCGAGCCGGCGAAGATGCCCACCTCGAAGCCGGCCTCCCGGGTGATGCGTGCGGTCATCGGGTCTGCCACCGAGCCCGGATGGACACACCGGTCCCCGTTCAGGATGGCGCGAAATTCTTTGCGGCGTTCGGACCAGCGCATGGCGGTTCCTATTCTTGAGCGTGTTTGTCTAAGGGGATTTCTAGAGCTTGCGGCGTTCGGTAACGAGGCCACCGGACTCGGCGAGCGCCTCGACCGCATCTTCATCGAAACCGTGTTCGTCGAGGATTTCCCGGGCGTGTGCGCCGAAGGCCGGCGGGGTCGAGCGGATCTCGCCGGGCGTGCGCCCGAACTTGATGGGGATGCCGGTGCCCTCATACCAGTCGAGCTTGGCAGCCATATTGCGATGTTTCGTATGGGGCGCGTTCATCACCTGTTCGGTGTTGAGGACGGGCCCGGCCGGAATGCCGGCCTCCAGCAGTTTGAGCGACAATTCCTCGCCATCGACTGCGAGAAACAGGTCGATCAGCTCCGCGCGCAGTTCGTCGCGATGCTGGGTCCGGTCGGAGTTGTTCACGAAGCGCGGGTCGTCGGCGAGCTCGGGCCGGCCCAGCTCGTCGCACAGGCGCCGGAAGGCGCGGTTGTTGCCCGCGCCGATGAACACGTCGACGGTCTTGGTCGGGAACTTGTCGTAGGGCGCGATGTTGGAGTGCTGGTTACCGGTGATGCCCGGCACCTTGCCGCCCGAAAGGTAGTAGTTCGGGACATGAGGGTGCATCAGCGAGACCGCGCAATCATACAGGGTCATGTCGATAAACTGGCCGCGGCCCGAGGTCTGCCGCTCGAACAGCGCCATCAGGATCGCGACGCAGGAATAGAGCCCGGTGCCCATATCGACCGCGGCGATGCCGACCCGTGTCGGCTCCTTCTCCGCGCCGCCATTGATGGATAGCCAGCCGGCCATCGATTGCACGATGGCGTCGTAGCCGGGGAATCCTCCCAGCGGGCCGTCGGCCCCGTAGCCGGAAATCCGGCAATGGATCAGCCCCGGATATTTCTCTGCCAGGACATCGTCATAGCCGAGGCCCCATTTCTCCATCGTGCCGGTCTTGTAGTTCTCGATCAGGACATCGGCCTCGTCGAGCAGCCGGAACAGCACTTCGCGTCCTTCGGGCTTGGTCAGATCCAGTCCGATCGAGCGCTTGTTGCGGTTAAGCCCGACGAAATAGGAGGCGTCGCCTTCGTGGAAGGGCGGGCCCCAGTCGCGGACCTCGTCGCCCTGGGGCGGCTCGACCTTGATTACGTTGGAGCCATGGTCGGCCAGAATTTGTGTGCAGTAGGGGCCGCCGAGGACGCGGGCCAAATCCACCACCTTGAGGCCGGCGAGCGCGCCGAAGGGTCCGGAATGTTCGGTCATGGGTTTTTACCTTGAAGGGGAATCAGGCCGCATCTGCCGCGCCAAATACACGCGCAGCAAATGCAGGATAGGTCTCTGCCACCTCGTCGGCGACGCGGCCGCGCAGCAGTTCGAGGGTCGCCGCATTGGGAGTTTGGGTCTCGGGCACGACATCGGGGACGTCATAGTCGAACCCGGTGTGCTCGCGGATCTCGTCGGCGTCATGTCCCGGATGCACCGACGCGAGCGCGAAGCGGCGCTTGTCGGCATTGAAAGCGAACACGCAGCGGCCCGTCACCAGCGCATGTGGCCCGCCGGTGCGAAGGACATCGTCGTCACTGACGCCCGGCGCGCTGATGAAATCCACCTTCGGCACCAGCACGCGCGCGGTGTGTTCCTCGCGGAACAGAATCACCCGCGGCACCAGGAGATAGAGATAGGCCGAGCCGAACGAGCCCGGGAACCGGACCTTGGTGTTGGGGTAATCGCCGATGCCGACCAGGTTGATGTTCGCCTGCCCGTCGATCTGGCCGCCGCCGAGGAAGAAGGCGTCAATCCGACCCTGGGCGGCGCAATCGAACAGCTCGCGCCCGCCATCGGTGAACGGGCTGTGGGTCTCGCTGCCGAGCATCGAGACGCGAAGCGACCCACCTGAACGCGCGCGCGCGAGCAGTGCGGCCGAGCCCGGGATCGGCGACTGGGCGCCGACGGCGACGTGGCGCAGGCCATCGAGCATGCCGGCGACGGTCGCGATCAGCAGCTCTTCCGGCGCCAGGTCCGCACTCATTCGGCGGCCTTCGGGGCGTAGACGAACTCGTCGAGCCAACCTGCAAAACCCTCGTCGGTGCGCGCGCGATCGAGATAGTCGCGTAGATGGGCGTCGTCCGGTCCGTAGCGCCCGAACAGGCCGACGGGCCACGCGCCATTGGCCGCCTCGGCGAGTGCCGACACATAAAGCCCCGGGATCGTGCCGGGCGCGAGCCGTTCGTCGGCGAGCAGGTCGCCGTCGTAAATTTCCTCGGCCGTCACGAAAGTCTCGCGGGCGGCGTGGGCCATCACCATCATCTCGCGGCGCACACCGATCCAGACATTGCCGTTTCGGTCGGCCAGCGGCGCGTGGATCAGCGTCACGTCGGGGCGGATCGCCTTGACCAGGACCAGCGGTCCGCCCTGTTCGCCGAACGGGTCGGTGCCGGTCGTCCAGTCGTCGCGGTGGGTCAGCAGGTCCGAGCCGACGATGCCGCGCACGGGCATGTAGGGGATGCCCTTCTCTGCGGCCTGCAGCCCGGCATGGATCGCCGGGCAGGTGCCGTCGATGATTTTCAGGGTGCCGGCCTTGGCCGCCGCCATGAAGCGCGGTGCGGGGCCGTATTCGTCGAGGGTGACCGCGGCGGTCTCGAGGGTCTCGACGCAGCCCGCGCCGATCAGCATATCGCCCTGGAAGCCCACGGACGGGACGCCGATGAGATGCAGGTTCCTGGCGCCGCGGGCGATCAGGGCACGCGCGGTCACCATGGAGCAACCCGAATAGTCGGGCGCCATCGCGACCTTCGCCCCGTCGGGGATGCGTTCGGCCAGGTCTTCTACGGATGTGAAAAGCTCGCTCATATGCGCTTCCACCTTTCTTTTCACGGTTGGCGCGATGTTAGATAGATTGGCCGCAGGAATAAAGGAACGCGCCGATGGATTTCACCCTGCCCGAAGAGATTGCCGCATTTGCGGATACGGTCGCGCGGTTCGTCGAGACCGAGATCACGCCCGCGATGGTCGCGTATGAGGCGTCGGGCGAGTTTCCCCGTGAACTCGTCGAGAAGATGGGTGCGGCCGGTTTCTTCGGCGCGGCTTTTCCCGAGGACCTGGGTGGGACGAACGTCGGGTTCGTTGCCGTGGCGGCGATCTCCGAGGCGATCTCACGGGTCGCGCCCGAATTCGGCTACTGCATGAATATGCAAGGCATGACCTGCCCCTTCACGATCTTCAACTGGGGCACCGATGCGCAGATCGCCGATTTCGTGCCCGATCTGATCGCCGGCAAACGCATCGGCATGTTTGCGCTGACCGAACCCGGCGGCGGCTCGGATGCGGCCGGGTCGATGAAGACGACGGCCGTGCGTGACGGGGGTGTCTATCGCCTGAACGGTTCGAAACAGTGGATCACGTTCGCCAACGCCGCCGATGTGGGCGTGCTGTTCGCCAAGACCGATGCGGCGGCTGGTCACAGGGGCATCACCGCCTTCATCGTCGAGCCGAAGAAATATGACGGCTACAGCGCCAACCCGATCCCGATGACCGGGCTGTCGAATTGCCTGGCATCCAACGCGGTGTTCCTCGATGACTTTGTCGTCCCGGCGGAGAATCGTCTCGGCGAAGAGGGCGCGGGCTTCAAGATCGCGATGAACGCCCTGGAGTTCGGGCGGCTGACCGTGTCGGCCCGCGCGGTTGGGTTGGCGCAGGCCTGCCTCGACGAAGCGGTCGGCTACGCGAACCAGCGCGTGATCCGGGGCAACCCGATCGCTGAGTATCAGATGGTGCAGCACCTGATCGCCGACATGGCGACCCACACCGATGCCGCGCGCCTGATGGTGCAGCGGATGGCCTGGCTGATGGATGAGGGCCGGCCCGCGAGCCGCGCCGCATCCCGCGCCAAGTATTTCGCCGTCGAGGCGGCGAAGCAGGCCGCGGCGGGCGCGGCGGAGGTCTTCGCCGGCTACGCGCTGGCAGACGAGTATCCGATCAAGAAATACACGGCCTATGTGAACATGCTGGCGGTGGGCGAGGGCACGGCGAACGTCCAGCGGATCCTGATTGGCGAGGATGCGCTGGGGATAAAGGATGCCAATCGGCACCCGGTTCGCAATCGCCTTCACGGGCCTGCTGTGGAATAGTTAGACTCAACAATCCGTGCGTCAGACGCGGACCGAATGCACGAGTGGAGTGAGATGATGACCGACGAAGCGCTGAGCCCGGATTCGAGCGTCCTGGGACGCCCCAACAGTTACATCGGCAAGGTGGTGCCGCGCCCGAACGTACGCAAGCTTGTGCGTGGCAAGGGCCAGTTCGTTGATGATCTGACACTGCCCCGCATGGTGCACGCGGTGTTCCTGCGCTCACCCCACGCCCATGCCAAAATAACCTCCATCGATACCAGCGAAGCCGCGGGAATGCCCGGCGTCGTGCGCGTCGTAACGGGCGCGCAGTTGGCCGAGTATTGCGAGCCGTGGGTCGGGGTGCTCACGCATATGGTGGGTCTCAAATCCGCGCCGCAACACGCGATCGCGGTGAACAAGGTCAGCTGGCAGGGTGAGGCGGTGGCCGCGGTTGTCGCCAACAGCCGGGCCGAGGCCGAAGACGCCGCGGCGATGATCGAAGTCGATTATGAAGAGCTGCCTGCGGTCACCGACGCGGAGACGGCCGGCGATCCCGGCACCCATGTGATCCACCCCGAGCTCGGCGACAACATCGCCTTCGAGAACGGGGTCGAGTCCGGCGATGTGGACGCGGCCTTTGCCGCCGCCGATCTGGTGGTCGAGGAGACCTATAACTTCGATCGCCACACCGGCGTGACCCTGGAGCCGCGGGTCATCCTGGCTGACTATGACGAGGCCGACGACAAGCTGACGGTGCATATGTCGAACCAGGCACCGCACATGATGCAGCACATCTTCGCCAAGCATCTCGGCATCCATGAAGGCCAGGTCCGGGTCATCTGCAAGGATGTGGGTGGTTCGTTCGGCATCAAGGTGCATGTCTATGCTGACGAGATGGCGGCTGCCGCGCTGTCCAGGATGCTCTGCCGACCGGTCAAGTTCGCGGCCGACCGGCTGGAATCATTTCTCACGGACATCCACGCCCGCGCCCATCGGGTGCACGCCAAGATGGGATTCACCAAGGACGGCGATATCACCGCGATCGAGGTCGACGACCTGACCGGGGTCGGGCCTTACTCCATGTATCCGCGCACCAGCGCCATGGAGGCCAACCAGGTCCTGAATTTCACGGGCGGCCCTTACAAGCATCAGAACTATCGCGCCAAGGCGCAGGTCGTGTTCCAGAATAAGAACGTCATGTGCCAGTACCGTGCGGTGGGCCACCCGATCGCCTTCGCGGTGACCGAGGCCATGGTCGACAAGGGCGCGCGGGAGCTGGGGATCGACCCGGTCGACATCCGGCGACGCAATCTGATCGCCGATGATGCCTATCCGACCAAGGGTGCGAGCGGTATCGCGTTCGAAGGCCTGTCACACCATCAGACGCTCGATAAGCTTCTGGCATCGATGGACTATGAGGGGATGAAGGCGGAGCGCGACGCGCTGCGTGCCGACGGCATCTATCGCGGCATCGGCTTCGCGGCGATGATCGAGCTGACCAATCCGGGTGCGGCCATGTACGGCATCGGCGGTGCGAGGATTTCGTCCCAGGACGGCGCGCAGGTGCGGCTCGATTCGAGCGGCTCGATCGTCGTGCATACATCCGTTACAGAACAGGGCCAGGGCACCGACGGGGTGATGGCCCAGATCGCGGCCACCGCGTTCGGGACGTCCCCGGACCGGGTCAAGGTGATCACCGGCGACACGGACAATGTGCCGACCGGCGGCGGCACCTGGGGTTCGCGCGGTGCGGGCATCGGCGGTGAAGCCGTCCTGCAGGCGGCCAAGGCGCTGCGCTACAACGTCAAGGACGTGGCCGGCCAGCTGCTGCAAGCCGACCCGGTGACCCTCGACATCCGCGAGGGCGTGGTCGTGGACAACGACACCGGCAACGAGCGCATGGGCCTCGACGAGTTGGCGCGGATTTCCTATTTTCGCTCGGACATGATCCCCAAGGGGTTCCAGCCGGAGCTCATGGCGACCCGCCATTTCGTGCCGCGGGAATACAACATCGCGTTCACCAACGGCATCCAGGCCTGCTACGTCGAGATCGATCCCGACACAGGCTTCCTCAAATTCCTGAACTACTGGGTGGTCGAGGATTGCGGCACGGTGCTGAACCCGCAACTCGTCGATGAGCAGGTGCGCGGCGGCGTGATCCAGGGGCTCGGCGGCGCGCTGATGGAGGAATGCCGCTACGACGTGGCCGGGAACCTCGTGAACGCGAACATGGCGGATTACCTGGTGCCGATGGCGGGCGAGATGCCGGACATTTCGGTCGGCCATGTGGAGACGCCGACGGCAGATTCCGAACTCGGCGCCAAGGGTGCGGGCGAGGCGGGCACAGCGGGTGCGCCGGCGGTGATCATGAACGCGATCAACGACGCGCTGTCGCCGTTCGATGCGCGCCTGACCCACCAGCCGATCTCGCCGGAGCGTATTCTCAAGGCGCTCGGCAAGTATTAGGCGGAGCCGAGTTCTCCTGCCGCGTCATGCGCGGACTTGATCCGCGTATCTCGTGGCTGCGAGACGAGATGCCCGGGTCGAGCCCGGGCATGACAATCTTTCCAGGGGTTACGAACTGTTCGCCCGGAGTGCCCAGATCGCGGCCATGAACGTCGCCTTCGCGAACGGCAGTATCAGCAGCGACAGCCCGACGATGATCGGGATCAGGATCGCCGCTGACACCCAGGGCTCGAAATACTGGTGCTTGATCATGTGGATCATCACCGGCGCCATGAGGTGGCCGACGATCAGGATCGTCAGCCAGGGGGCTGCGTCGTCGGAGCGGATCTCCGACCAGGCCTCGCCGCAATCGGCGCAATTGTCGACCTGTTTCAGATAGGCGCGGAACAGGCGCGCGTCTCCACAGTTGGGGCAACGGCCTCTTAGGCTGCGCCGAATCGACAGCCAGAGTTTTCGGTTCTCGCCCTGAATCATTTGGTTCGCCGTATGCCGTTTCCGGGGTGTTCCGGATTGTGATCGGTCGTCCCCAAGAGTGGGGTGGCCGCATCGCCCAAGGGGTTGTACCTTCCGGCCCAGCAAATTCCAAAGGGCGGAAATCATGAGCGTATCCAACGAGACCGACGAGGGCAGCGTCCTCGACCGTGCCGACAACTATATCGGCGCCTCTGTGCCGCGCGCCGTTGTGCGCCGGCTGGTCGCGGGCGAAGGGCGCTATGTCGACGACCTGACCCTGCCGCGCATGGTGCATGTCGTTTACTACCGCTCGCCCTATGCCCACGCGCGGATTGTCTCGATCGATGACACCGCCGCGCTGGCCTGCCCTGGCGTCGTTCGCGTGATCAGCGGCAAGGAGGTTGCCGAAGTCTGCACGCCCTGGGTCGGCACCCTGGCGCATTTCAAGGGCATGAAGTCGGCGCCCCAGCACGCGCTCGCCGTCGAGCGCGCCTGCTGGCAGGGCGAGCCGATCGCCGCCGTGGTCGCCAACAGCCGCGCCGAGGCCGAGGACGCCGTCCAACTGATCGAGGTCGAGTTCGAGGAACTGCCGGTCCTCGCGGACCCCGAAGTCGCGATGGATGACGATACGCCGGTGATGCATCCGGACCTCGGTGACAATCTGCTGTTCGAGATGAACCACGATATCGGCGACACCGCCGCGGCCTTTGCCGCCGCCGACAAGATCGTCGAGCGGACGCTGGATTTCGGCCGACACACCGGCGTGTGCCCGGAATCCCGGTCGATCATCGCCGATTACACCGCGTCCGAACATCGGCTGACCGCCTATCATTCGCACCAGGCCCCGCACATGATGCAGGACCTGTTCGCGCGTCATCTGGGCATCGAGAACCAGAATGTGCGGATCATCTGCGGCGATGTGGGCGGCGCCTACGGCGTCAAGGGCCACACCTATCCCGACGAGATGGCCACGGCCGCGATTTCGATGATCCTCAAACGACCGGTGAAGTTCATCGCCGATCGGCTCGAATCCTTCCTCACCGATCTGCACGCGCGCGATCACCGCGCCACGGCCCGTGCGGCCTTTGCGGCGGATGGCGAGTTGCTGGGGATCGAGATGGACGATCTCACGGGTGTCGGCGCCTACTCCATGTACCCGCGCACCAGCGCGCTGGAGGCCCTGCAGGTCATCAACTATGTGGGCGCGCCCTATACCCATCAGAACTACAAGGCGCGTTCGCGGGTCGTGTTCCAGAACAAGACGCCGATGAGCCAGTACCGCGCCGTGGGTCATCCCGTGGCGGTGGCAATCACAGAAACACTTATGGATGAGGGCGCGCGGGCGCTGGGCATGGACCCGGTCGACATCCGCCGGCGTAACCTGATGCCCGATGACGGCTATCCGTGCGAGTTCATCACCGGGCTCAAGATGGAAGCCCTCTCCCACGAGGCCTCCCTCGACAAGCTGTTGACGATGTTCGACTACAAGGGCTTCCGGGCCGAGCAGGCGGAGCTTCGGGAGAAAGGCATCTACCGGGGGATCGGCTTCGCGACGCTCGTCGAGATGACCAACCCGGGGCCACACACCTATGGGCTCGGCGGCGCACGCATTTCGTCCCAGGACGGGGCGGCGACGCGCATGGACGCGTCCGGCGCCGTGATCGTGCAGACCAGCATCAGCGAGCAGGGGCAGGGCAGCGAGGCGGTTATCCAGCAGGTGACCGCGACCGCGTTCGGCACCACCCCTGACAAGGTGAAGGTGATCTCCGGCGACACGGACAATGTCCCGGTCGGCTGGGGCGCGGGCGGTTCCGGCGGCGCAGGCATCGCCGGTGAAGCCGCATTGCAGGCGGCCAAGGCGCTGCGTCACAACGTACTGGACGTGGCGGCGATCCTGCTCCAGACCGAACGCGAGACGCTCGATATCAGCGCCGGTGTCGTCGTGGACCGCGTGACGCGGGAAGAGCGCATGCCGCTCGAGGAGGTCGCACGGGTTGCCTATTTCCGGCCCGATACGCTGCCCCAGGATTTCCAGTCGGAGATGATGGCGACACGCCACTACATCCCGAAGAAGTACCCGGTCGCCATGACCAACAGCTTCCAGGCGGTGACCGTCGACGTCGATCCCGAGACGGGAACAGTCCAGCTCCTGAAATACTGGTGCGTCGAGGATTGCGGCAAGGTGATCAACCCGCTGCTGGTCGACGAGCAGGTGCGCGGCTCGATCGTCCAGGGGATCGGCGGCGTGCTCTATGAAGAGTGCCGCTACGACCGGGACGGGAACTTCCTCAACGCCAACATGGCCGACTATCTGGTGCCCATGGCCGGCGAGATGCCGGACATCGAGATCGGGCATATCGAGACCCTGACCATGGAATCCGAGCTTGGCGCCAAGGGTGCGGGCGAGGCCGGCACGGCCGGCGCGCCGGGGGCGATCCTGAACGCGATCAACGATGCGCTCAGCCCGTTCAATGCGTCCGTCTGGGCCCAGCCGGTGACGCCGGAACGGGTGCTCAAGGCGCTCGGCAAATACTAATCAGACTGAATACGGAGACCGACCATGGCTGACGTGGAAATCATCAGTTCGGCGACCTGCCCGTTTGCGCAACGCACGCGCATGGCCCTGATCGAGAAGGGCATCGATTTCGAGCTAACGGCGATCGATCTCAATGACAAACCCGATTGGTTCCTGGCGATATCACCCTACGGCAAGGTTCCGGTTCTGCGTCACAATGGTGCGGTGATTTTCGAATCCGGCGTGATCAACGAGTATCTCGAAGAGGTGTTCCCCGACCGGCCGCTGATGCCCCGCGATCCGGTTCGCCGGGCCCAGGCGCGCATCTGGATCGACTTCGCGAATGTCCGCTTCACGCCCCATGTCTACAAGCTGATGCTGGCCCAGGATGCCGACGCGCAGGCTGTTCAAGCCGAGCGGCTGTCCAACGCCATGCTGATGATGGAGCATGAGGGGCTCGGCAAGCTGGGCGACGGTTCCTACTGGATGGGCGACGACATCAGCCTGGTCGATCTGACATTCCTGCCGCACATGCAGCGGGTTGCCGTACTGACCCATTATCGCGACTTCCAGATTCCCGACGAATGCATCCTGCTCAAGGGTTGGCTGCAGCTGATGGGCCAGCGCGCGTCGGTGTCGGCCGGTTCGGCCGCGCTCGATGTCCTCATCGAGAACTGGCGCAAATACGCAGAAAACACTTCGACCGGCACGACCGCCGCGGATATGCGCGCCGCCTAGCTATAAGTCCGGAACAACCCGCCCGCAGCATTGCGCTGCGAGCAAAGGTGCTGTTCAGGCACCGGAGTTGTTGCCGGCCAATGGCGCTGATAGGGTTTTGAAAATTCCGATTTGAGGAGAAGTTATGGTCCATCTGCGCGAAATGCCTGATCATCTGCGCGAGGCGCTGATCAATCAGGAACTGCCCGAATATGGCGACACGCCATGGGTCACGCCCAAACCGTTGAATGAATGCCGCGTGGCGCTGATCTCGACGGCGGGTTTGCACCGCCGAGAAGATCCTCCGTTCACGCCCGGGTCCGCCGATTACCGGATCATCCCGGACGACTACGATATGGACCAGCTGGTGATGAGCCATCTGTCGACGAATTTCGATCGCAGCGGCTTCTACCAGGACGTCAACACGTCCTTCCCCTTCGATCGTCTGAGCGAGTTGGCCGATGAGGGCGTGATTGGTTCGGTTGCGAGCCGGCACTATTCCTTCATGGGGGCGACGCCGCCAACCGTGATGGAGCCGATCGCACGCGATCTTGCGAATGTCCTCAAGGCGGACAATGTCGACGCTGTCGTACTCGTCCCTGTCTGACCCCAATGCACGCGCGCCGTGAGCGGGCTTGCACATTATCTCGAAGACGAAGGCATTCCGACGACGCTGATCGCACTGATCCGCAAGCATGCCGAGGAAATCAAACCGCCGCGCGCACTCGCGGTGCCGTTCGAACTTGGCCGTCCGTTGGGTGCGCCCAACGAGCCCGACTTCCAACGCCGGGTCTTGCAGAATTGCCTGGAGCTCCTCGAAGAGGAATCCGGGCCGGCGCTCGCAGATTTTCCCGACGATGCACCGGGTGCGGATGTGGATCAGGAAGGCTGGGCCTGCCCAGTCAACTTCGCCGCACCGGTCGCGGATATGAGCGATGAAGAGCTGCTCACCCAGACGCTGCTGCAGGAAATCTCGTTGCTGAAGCCCTGGTATGAGGAATCGAAGCAGACCCGGGGTGGCCGCACGAATTACGGCATCTCGGGCAAGGCACCGGAAGAGATCCCGGCGTTCTTTGCCAGCCTCGTGGTGAACCGGGAAGACACGGCGTCACCGGTTGAGGACAGGCCGGCGCCGCTGGCGTTCAAGCAGATGGCCGACGACCTGCGTTACTACTATATGGAAGCGGCGATCGCGCGGCCCGACGCGCGGGTCAGCGATCTCGAAATCGGCAATTGGCTGTGGGGCGAGACCACGCTGGGCAAGGTGCTGGTCGAGATCCGCGATTGGGCGATGGAGAGCGAGAACAAGGGCTTCAAGGCGCTGGCGACGACCGCCATGGTCCCGACCCATCAGCGCCACCGCACCAAACACGGCTGACGCCAAACCCAACCCAATATCAGGAAGGCCCTCCCCGTCGGGAGGGCCTTTTTCTTTGCCAACTTAGCTTTTGGTCTCGTCGGTGAAACGCACCACGCCGACCGACCCGCGCCGCGGCGTAATCCGTCCGATGATTCTGGCGTCCGGCGCCGGGCCGGCACGCAGTTCGGCGCAGCAGGCTTCGGCCTGGTCGGCGGGCACGCCGAACAAAAGCCCGCCCGCGGTCTGGGGATCGAACAGCAGCGGGAAGCTCGGATGTGCCGACAAGGGCACGGCGTTTCCGACGGACTCCTCATTGCTCGGGCGCAGGGTGCTCTCATGCCCCAGGGCAACCAGTTCCGCCACGCCCGGAAGCACCGGCAAGGCGTCAAGTTTCAGTTCCGCGTCGACGTCGGATGCGTTGAGCATCTCCAGCATATGACCGGCCAGCCCGAACCCGGTGACGTCCGTGCCGGCCGTGGCGCCGTGGCGGCGGATCACGGGGATACACGGTGCCAGCGAGCGCTGCATGGAGGCGAACGCGCGGGTCACATGGTCGCCATTGGCCTTGGCGCGCATGTCGGCGGCGAACAACACGCCGGTGCCCAGTGGTTTGGTCAGGATCAGGATGTCTCCCGCCTGCAGGCCGGACTTGCGCAGGATTTCATCGCGCTCGGCATAGCCATTGACGGTCAGGCCGAAGGCCATCTCCGAACCTTCGCCCGTATGCCCGCCGGCCAGGACGGCACCCGCTTCGGCGAGGGTCTCGGTGGCGCCGGCGAGCAGCTGGTAGAGATCGTCGGACGTCTTGTCATCCTCGCCATGGGGCAGCATGACGGCGGCCAGGGCCGAATGGGCATCCGCACCCATCGCGAAAATGTCGCCCAGGCAATGGTTCGCCGCGATCCGGCCGAACAGATACGGGTCGTCGATGAAGGCGCGAAACTGGTCCACCGTCTGTATGAGGGCCTTGCCCGGCGGCGGCGACAGGACCGCCGCATCGTCAGGCGAGTCCAACCCCTGGTCGAGCCCATCGGCATGTTGCGGCGGCAGGCGATCCAGCGCGCGGCGCAGGACGGGTGCCGGCACCTTGGCGCCACAACCGCCGCAGCGCATGGCCTCAAGCGCATCGTCGCCATCCGCGCCATGCCCGCCATCCATCTCCGGCAGCTCCTGGTACTTCTTCATCCAGCGCCGGTCGATCCAGTCCTTCCAGCGCCAGACCCAGTCCCCCTCGAACGCGAAGGGCCCCCGCGCGGCGATGGCGTAGCGGTCGCCGGTCGTGATCAACGCCAGGGCTTGCCCCTGGGGGCGGTAGGCCTTGAGAGGCTTGTCGAGCGCCGCGCGACGGAGATTGTCTGCGAGATACGGTCCCTGACGCACCGCATAGACGCCGGCCTTCGGAAGCTGGTGTCCGTCCATGGAGGCGGCATCGCCGGCCGCGAACAGCTGGGCGTGGGACGGGGAGCGGAGCTTGTCGTCGACCCGGATGAAGCCCCGTTCGTCGCGCGCGATGTCGTTGTCGGCGAGCCAGAGCGGCGGGCCGGCCGATGTGACGAGGATCGTCTTGTCGCTGGTCAGGCTGTCGCCGTTGGACAATGTCACGGAGTCGGGTGTGACCCGCTCGACCCTGGCGCCGGTGCGCACGTCGATGCCCCGGTCCGACAAAGCCCGCGCCAGCTTGCGCCGCGCGGCCGCGTTGTAGCCGGGCAGCAGCGTGTCCGCAGCCTCGACGATCGCGAAATGCATGTCGTCGGGCCGTTTGTTGAGGCCGGGCGCCGCGACGCGCAGACGATGGCTCAGCGCCAGCGAAAGCTCGACTCCGCCAGCACCGCCGCCGGCGACCGTGATGTGGAACGGGCCGTCATGACCGCGTATCTCGTCGGTCAGCCGGTGATAGGCATCGAGGAACCGGTCGATGGGTTTGACCGGCAGCCCGTGTTCCGCACCCTCGATATGCGCCGTCGACGGTGTCGAGCCCGTGTCGATCGAGATGAGGTCGAACGCCACCGGCGGCCGGCCGGCGACCTGTACGAAGTTCTGCGCGAGATCGAGACCGGTCGCGGCAGCGTGGATCACGCGAGCATTCGCAAAGGCCGCCAGCGGCCGCAGGTCGATATGCGCCTCGGCCTCGCTGTAGTGATCGGCGATGTAGCCGGGGATCATGCCCGAATAGGGGGTCAGCAGGTCGCGGGTGATCAGCGTCAGCCGCACCCCCGGCTCGGGCTTCATACCGAACCGCCTGAGAACCGCAACATGGCTATGGCCGCCGCCGACCAGGACGATGTCGCATGTGATGGGAACTGTCGGGGTCATGCGTTTTCAGGGGCCGCCAGGAATGGGTTACGCACGAACATAAACACCGTGGGCGCGATACTCATCCCCGGATCGCGCATGGGTGCCGTGAATTGGCGGAAGAGGGTGGGAGTCGAACCCACCAGGCACGTCTAACGCCCCTCACCGGTTTTGAAGACCGGGCGCCCCACCGGGGAACGGTCCTCCTCCGCCTTCATTGTCGGCGAGTTGGCGCGGCGGAGCAAGCGATCCGGCGCGTGTGCCGGTACGAAGACCCGTGAACGCTGGTCTCAAATTAACGCGGTCGATTTCCCGCAAGTATCGCGATCAGGGATTCAGCTCGATGGTGTGGCCGACCTGCATGCGAGTGCCTTCGGACATGTCGATCTGAAAGAAGCCGTTTCGCTCGAAGTCGGCGGTGCACTGGGTGTCGATGATCTCGAAAGCGTCCTCAAGGGTGCAGAAGAAATAGTCACCGCTATAGTCGCCGTCATCCGCCTCGGCGTAGATGTAATAGAAGCAGTTCTCGAACGGACTCTCCCAGATATCCGTGCATTCGCCATCGTCGACGTTCAGCCAGCCTTCCGAAAGAAACAGCGTGTCGCCCGCACTGTCGGTGCCGCCCGATGCCGTTGCATAGGCGATGGAGACGCCATCGCCGCTATTGTTGCAGACATCGATCGTGCTCGACGCGCTGGCAACGGCCGCGCCGCCGGAAGCCGCCGCGCCGCGGCCGGAGTTTCCGGTCCAGCCAATGTGATCCTCGAATTCGGCGAGGGACACGGCCCATTGGCGCACGATCTTGCGAAGATTGGAGTCGGTCAGGCCGCCCGCGGCGAGGATCGTGAAATCGAGGTTCGGGTCATCCTCATCATCGAGATAGGCCTGTCCGTGGAGCGTATTGATGTTCCACTGGTTCACATTTTCCAACGAGACGGTGTCGCTTACATACACCGCGCTGAACGTGATGGTGTCGCAGGTATCGCCGTCACAATCGAAGAACAGGACATCGAACAGGGTGTCGCCCATGGCGCTTTCGATCTCCGGGTTTCCGAATAAATCTTCACCCAGGTCGACGGGGTACCCCTCACGCGCCAGCGCGGCCACCACGTCGTCGGCGTCGACGCCGTCATCCGCAGCCATGGCGACGGGTGACGCGAGCAACATCGCGCTGAACGCCGCACCGGCAAGGAGATGGCCCGCGCGTGACTTCGTATTTGTGTGTATTCCCATGATATGCACCTCCGTTCTGGTGTCCGATCACAAACAGTCTTGCACGCCAGAATTCGATAGCTCAACCCGAGATGGGACAGGCTGTTTTGTGGATGAATTTGGTCACGGCTTCGGCCAGCCCGGGCGCCAGCGGCAGGTCCGGGTTGGCGTAGGTCGCCAGATTGGGTTTTCGCGCGGCCGGCGCTTCCTTCAGCACGTGGTTCATGCCCGGAATGCTGATCGCCGTCGCGTCCGGGCGTGCGGCGGTCAGGCGTTTGAAGTCGGTCTCGCTGACCTGCAGGTCATGCGAACCGGAGACAATGAGGCTGGGTATCTTGAGTTTCGCCAGTTCCGCGGCGGGGTCGATATCGACCAGAGAGATCAAAAAGGGCTGCACACTGGGGCGGAACAAACGCTCGAGCCCCGGATTGATGTTGCTCACTGGTTTGCCGGCCTCGAGGCTGCGCACGATGGCGAGCGCATCGGTCTTGAGTTTTGCGTCCATGGGAGCGCGGGCCAGCTGATCATGCAGGAGCGTTCCGAACGTGCGCCCGGATGACGCCAGCAGGATGAGACCAGCAGCATCGTCTCGTGGGGCGGCCATGGTCGCCACCAAACCGCCCTGGCTGTGGCCCAGCATGAATATGCAAGCGACGCCGGGGCGTCTTCGCAGCCAATTTCCCCAGCTTTCCGCATCTGCAACGAAATCCGTGAAACGAAGTTCGGATTCCGACGTCAACGCCGTCGCGCTGGCGCCGACGCCACGCTTGTCGTAGCGCAGCGTAATGATGCCATCGCGGACAAGCGCGTCAGACAAAAGGTGCAGGTAGTTGGCATGGACGCCGAGCCGACTGTTGCCGTCTCGGTCCGTTGGCCCCGAACCGGCAACAAACACGACGCCCTTGCTCTTTGCTGCACCGTCCGGCCTCGCGAGGGTCGCGCCCAGCCCGTTCTCGCTGACATTGATGCTGTCGCCAGATGCCGATCCCGCTGCGAGTACGGATGCGAATACGGACGCGAAAAGCGCCACCGCCGCGACGGCGGCGGTGTGCATATGTCGTCCTGTTCTAATCGGGATAATAGGCACGGTCCTCGTCGCTGCGCGCGAAGTCGGGCTGGGTCGGCCAGTCCTTGATCCGGGTTGAGAAGTCACCGCCATAGCGCACGCGGAACAGGAGCGAGCGCTGGGGCCCATTCTCATATTCGTGCAGCTCGCCCGGCGGATGAACAATAAATGCGCCCGGCGTGACCGGGATTGTCTGGTCGGCGGTCCGCATGGTCCCGCCACCTTCGAAGCAGAAGTAGATCTCCGTCGCGTTCGGGTGGCAGTGATTCGGGCTCACTTGTCCCGGCTCCCAGCAGGCTACGGTGACGTCTCCGTCCTCGACCGTGTCGAGGATCTTCTCGACATGGCGCTGCGGGTTCCATTCCTGTTCGGTATTCAGGTCATAAGCGATCATTTGCGTGTCTCCTCCCAAGAAACTTGGACGGAGTTTAGCGCTGCTTCTGTGTGTCCGTAAACGTCGCGAAACGAAAAGCGCCGCACCGGAGATGTCCGATGCGGCGCGATCGCGTTGCAACGCTGGTGTGGCGTTACCGGTTACTTTCGTGACTCGTAGAAATTCACCATCTTGATCACGTCACCAGCGTCGATCCGGCCGAGCGGGCCGTCACTGTAGCTGCACGCGACGACGTTGCCGTCCGCGCCAACGATGAATTCGGATGGCTGAATGATCTGACGGCGGTCTTCCCACCAGGAACCCAGGCTGTTGGCGATGTCCCGGGACACGCCATGTCCAACCGGGAAGTTCACCTCGTCGGCGACCTCCTGGGCCTTGTCGATGGGATCGACACTGGCCGCGACAATTTTCACGCCCAGCTTGTCAAATTCGTCTTTGAGTTCTGCATAGCCGACCAACTGACGGCGACAATAGGGTCACCAGTGGCCGCGATAGAACAGGATGACCCGATACTTCGCATCGAGGTCATCGGGCAGGCTGAGCGTTCCGCCCCCGACGAGGTCAATCGTCAGGTTGGGGAAGGCCGAACCGATGCCGAGTTTCTCTGACATTCTGCTTCCTTACGTTAGATATGCGCCGAAATCGGCGCGGATCACCAAAATATCGTGCACAAAATTGCGCTGCGCCGCAATCGTCAGCTCGTGCTTGGCCTTGTCACCCGTGCCTCTTGCATTGTAAGTCTTAGGCAAGCGTTTTCATAAAACCGCGACCGAATTTGGGCAGGGGAGCCATCATGGAAGTTGTCTTCAATTTTTTCGCCAATAGTGAACATCAGATCCTGTTCATCTTGCCCTTCATCGTCATGACGGTCGCGACCTTGGTTTTGCAACGGTTGCTGCCGAAGGCAGACAACTCGCGCCAGTCGGGTCGGATGGCGGCCTATGATGACCTTCACCGTGAAGCTTACATCGCCGCGATCATTGCGGCCGTGGTCACCATCGTGGTGTTCGAAATCCGCGGCGGACCCGAGCCCTTCGTCCTGATCTGGAAGCCGCTCTTGTCGACGATCATGATCCTGCCGTTTGGCTATGCGGTGGCCCTGTTCATCGGTGGCGTGTCGGGGATGACCCGCAACGCGGCTTAGGCCTCTAGCCGGCCGCGGCCGCGAGACTGCCCGCGCCGGTCAGCACCACATAGAGCTCCAGCGGCGCATCGCTTCCGTTGCGGATGGCGTGACGTGTGCCGCGCGGGACGAATACGAAACTGTCTTCTCTGATATCCGACGCCGTACCGTCGTCGTCGGCCGCCGTGCCGTTACCGGCCGCCACATAGTAGATGGCTTCGGCGCTGGCTAGCGCATGATCTTTCAACGCGCCGCCGGGCGGAATGGATACGTGCAGTAGCGAGTTCTCGCTGCCGTTGTGGGTGCCGATGGGTGCCTTCACGTCGGCGCCGGCCCACGCGTCGGGCAGGGTGCCGTCGGGTGCGGCGGTATCTTCCAGCCTCACCAGGATGCCCTCGGCCAAGTCTCCGCGTTCACGTTCCAAATCAGCCGGAGTCACGGTCGCGCAGAACTGGTATCCGGTTCCCGCGACGCTCGGCGCGTTCATGTAGAAACCGATGACCTTGGCATCCTCGTCGGTGGTCTCGTTGTAGAAGAAATGCTCCGAGCCCTTCGGCATCAGGCGGCAATGCCCGGCCGATACAACCGCACGACTCTCGCCCTGACCGACGACGCCATAGCCCGACAGATAAACTGCGATCTCGTCGCTGACCTCGTGCAGATGCTTGGCGTGGGTCGAGCCCGGCCGAAAGATCGAATGAAAGACGGTTGTGGCGCTGCCCGTATCGCCGGTGATGGGCAGGCGGAACTCGGAAATCGCCCAGCCGTCGCGCTCTTCCATGCGTTCCGGGGCCACGTCCATGGTTTGAATGACTGAAATGCTCATGCTTTTTCCGTTCAGCTGGAGTGGTCTAGAAACGTGAATTTTTGCGCGTCGCCGTGGCTGGTGATGCGGCCGGCGGTGGGGCCGGCGAAATGGACCGGGAGCACCAGGGTGCCGGCATCGGTGTGGGTGTCGACGAATGCGGTTCGGCTGGCGGCCGACATCTCAAGGTCCCAGCAGAAGCACGTGCTCCATTCCGGGTGCGGGACCTGGATGGGGTGGTGCATCAAATCGCCCACAAAGGCGCCGCGCTCACCCTCGGATTCGACGTTCACAATGACATGTCCGGGAGAGTGACCGGGGGTCGGCTCGAGCCAGATGCCGTCCTCGATCTGATGGTCATGGTCGACCAGGACGGCCTGCCCGGCTTCCATCACTGGTAGGACGCTGTCGATGAAGGTCAATCCGATTCGCTCGGAACCTTGAGCGCTTTCCTTTTCCCAGTGGGCGTACTCGTCGCGCGCGAACACATATTTTGCATTCGGGAAGGTCGGCACCCAGCGGCCGTCGCGCAACTGGGTGTTCCAGCCGACATGGTCGGGATGCAGATGGGTGCACATGACGATATCGATATCCGCCGGAGTTAGTCCGAGGGCCAAGAGATTGTCCATCCATGGCCACTTCTTCATGTGGAAATCAGGATGCGTGCGTTCCTTGTCCTCGCCGACGCAGGTGTCGATCAGGATGTTGTGGTCCGGCGTCTGCAGAATGAAGCTCTGGAAGGCCAGCTTCAGTTTGCCGCTGGCGACGTCAAAATAGGTCGGGGTCATCCAGTCCAGATGTTCTGCCACCGCCTCGGCCGTTGCTGTGGGGAACATGTCGGCCGGCGTGATATAGGCGCCTGTATCTTCATGCACGGATTTGACGGTGAATGCGCCAATCGTCAGGGGTTGCATCGCTCGGGTCCCGATCGGTTGATGAGTCACCAGAGTGTCTAATGTTAGGGTTGGCTGTGCAAGCTTGGGGCAGGGGCAAGTGGTGACCAGGGGACGATCGAATTGAGCGAGCCGGCCGAAATACCGCGGGTCAAGGCGCCGGGCGGCGCCGTCATCCCCGAGATACTCCAGGATGAAGTGGTACGCCGGTTCGCGGAAGCGGGCGTGATGATCTTTGATGCTGTGTGGCCCGCGGCTGTTATCTCCGGCCTGCACGACGCCTACGGCGCGGTCTATGCGAACTATCACCATGATCGTGAATTTGCCGATGCTCTCGCGGTCGGCGACAAACGGACCATGATCACGATCACCGTCGACGGTCCCTTCAATGATCCTGGTCTCTATGCAAACCCCACTGTTTTCCCGCTGATAAGTAAGCTGCTCGGGGATGATGTGATCCTCGGCAGTTTCGTGTCGGTCACGTCGCTACCGGGGTCGCTGGACCAGGAGGCACATCTCGATATGCCGCTGTTGTTCGAGGCCGAACGCGTCAGCCCCGAACTGCCGAGTTACAGCCTCACGCTGGTGATCCCGCTGGTCGATATGAATGCGATGAACGGTACGACGGCGTTTTTTCCCGGCAGCCACAGGGTCATCGCCGATGAACCCCCGGGCTCGGAACCTGTCGCACCGGACGTTCCTGTCGGCTCCGCCTTGTTGTTTGATGCGCGCGTCTGGCACGGCGGGACACCCAACAGGTCCGCCGCGCCGCGCCCGGTGCTCTACAATACCTATCAGCGGTCGTGGTTCCGGGACACGGTGAATTTTCTGTCCCAGTCGCCGCTGGTGATGGACCCGGCAGAATGGGCGAGAATCCCGGACCAGCACCGTTTTCTGTTCGATTGGGCGCGACCACCGCAGGACTGACCGGCTTTCGGGGTGATGTTCCATTCAGGCGGTTCGGAGTCACGCCCCCGGAATCATTCCAACAATCACCGCACCACCGCCACATTCATGCATTAGATGGTGGACTGGCAGCGACGCGCCGGGTTTGGCCGTGCTGCCAGGTCAGTGCGTGTGGACGTTGACGCGTTCTCGGGGCACGCGCTACGGCAGAGGGATCAGAGCAAGCCGTGCGGTCGAGCCTGTGCTCGGGCCGGAACGTTCAATTCGAGGAGAAAACCAATGATGGGCAGATCGGGGAAACAACCCAAAGGAATGCTCATGCGGTTTCAAAAAGCCACGGCTGCGGCACTTCTGGCAGCACCCTTCGTTGCCCTGTCATGGGAGCCCGCCGGCGCACAGCTCGGCGACATCCTGAAGGCGCCGAAAACGCTGATCGATCGCGCGATCGAGGCGCGCAGTGCGGCAGACATTACCAAGGACAACCGGATCGTGATCAAGGTCAATGGGATCATGGCTGATCTCGGCACGATCAAGGCCTCGACAGAAATCTACGAGCAGAGACTTCTGATTACCGGGATTTTCTCCGACCAGAAAACCCATGATGGTTTTCTCGAACAGGTCAAACAGGTCGAAGGCGTGAAGGATCTGTTCTGGCACGCGCAGGTCCTGACAGACGAGGAACGCGAGCGTCGGAAAGACGAGCTGCTCGGCTGGGACGACGTCCTGGTCCTGGAGACCAAGGTCGGTATCGAAATGGTTGCAACGCGGGGTGTCGCGGACGTGAATTTCCGCACGGCCGCCGATTCCTTCGGCACGATCTTTCTGATGGGGCGTGCGCGCTCTCAGGAAGAGCTCGACAAGGCCATCGCGACGGTGCGCAACACGGACAATGTTGGTCAGGTTGTGAGCTACGCCTTCGTCCGGCCATAGGCCAAACCAACCTGGTTGCGCGTGACAGCTGATCTAGTTGCCGAACACCTCGGCCGCGGGCCGCACTTGATGTCGGGCATTCCCGTCGCGCCGTGACAGCCCGATCCGATCGAAATACTCAAGCACTTCGACGGCGAGGTTTCGCCCGATGCCCGCTTGCTGGCGGAACGGCGATACGCCAACAACCCCTTCGGCTGCGATCATGGTCTCGAATGTCTGCGCGTGCGCGCGCAGTGCTGCGGGTGTGAAAAACCTGTTCTCTGCGATCTGTACTGCGAGACCCATGCGCACGGCCTGCCGCAGGGTCTTGCCCACGCCATTGACGGGGAGACCGGCAGTCTGCGCCAGATCGTGCACCACGGGCGGGCTTTCGGGTGTTTCGTTCAGCAGGGGCTGCAGAACGTCCCAGCGTTTCGCATCGTCGCCGGTCAGGCCGGGCTGGTGATCCGGCCGGTGCAACAGCATGCCATCGCTGGACAATGTCTTGTCTGCCACCAGCCGCGCTGTGATTGCGTCGAAAAGCGGCTCGGGAATATAGCGGCCCAGGCTCTTGCGCAGCTGGGCGGCCGCGGGGCCGAGCCGGTCGGGATAACGTTCGTGGAACTGGTCGAGCGCCGCCAGCAACTCACCCTGGCGCGCCGCCCAGGTGGCCGGGGACAGCGCAAGGGCTGTGGCATCTTCACCCGTTACGACCGCGGTCGTGGATTTCAGCACCGCCGCTTTCTCGGCCTCGGTCAGATTGCGGGCCGCCGCGAAATCTTCGATTGAGACTCCCGTGGGCGAACGTTCGAGCGCGGCGGCGAACGCCGCCACCGGATCGGACGTGTCGAGCGCGGCGAGCAATTCCGGGCGTTCCGGTTTGGCGCGCCCCCTGCGCGGCGGGTGGAGATCCACAACATGGCCGCCACCGAGCGTGAACTGCGCCGACTGATCGCGAATGACGAACCGGTCGAGGACACAGGCCCCGACGGGGGCGTCGAGCACCAGTTGGGCCAATACCGAACTGCCCGGCGCGGCGTTCTCCGCCCCGAGAATCGCAACGCGGCCCGTAACATTCCGCGCGCCAAGATGCACATGCACCGGTGTCCAGTGGCGCAGCGGACGTTTCGCGTCGGTGACGACATGCAGACGCACATCCAGCTTGCGGTGCAGGGCGAGGCCCGGGTCGGCCACGAGCCAGTCGCCGCGCACGATGTCATCCTTGTCGAGCCCGGTAATGTTGAGGGCGAGCCGGTCGCCGGCCCGGCCCGTCTCGCTGTCCTGGTTGTTGGCATGGATGCCCCGGACTCGCACCTGGGAGTCGTGTCCGGAAATCCACAGCCGATCCTCGCGTGCGACGGTGCCTGCGAACGCGGTGCCGGTGACGACGAGCCCGGCCCCGGCGACGGTGAAAACCCGGTCGACGGCGAGGCGGAAATGGCCGTTGCCCGATTTGGCTTCGGTCTCGGCGGCCATGTCGGCGACACGCTCCCGTAATGCGGGGATGCCATCGCCGGAGATCGCCGAGACGGGATAGATCGGCGCGCCGGCGAGCGAGGTTTCGCCGATCAGCAGCTCGATCTCCGCCTGGACCTCCTCGACCCGCGCCGGGTCAACACGATCGATCTTGGTCAGCGCGACCATGCCGCGGGAGATGCCGAGAATATTGAGGATCGCCAGATGTTCGAGCGTCTGAGGCATCGGTCCGTCATCGGCGGCCACCACAAGGAGGGCGCAGTCGATCCCGGTGACGCCGGCGAGCATGTTGTGGACCAGGCGCTCATGGCCCGGGACATCGATAAACCCGAGCCGGGCACCATTCTCGAGATCGGTGTAGGCGAAGCCGAGATCGAGGGTCATGCCGCGTTTCTTCTCTTCCGGCAGCCGGTCGGCATCGACGCCGGTCAGCGCCTTCACCAGCAATGTCTTGCCGTGATCGATATGGCCTGCGGTCGCGACGATCATGTCATCTGTAGCTTTTCGAGTTGGCTGCGGAAGCCGTCGACATCGTCGAGGCAGCGCAGGTCGAGCCAGAGCGCGTCGTCATGGACCCGGCCGATCACGGGGACCGGGAGGGCGCGCAGGCTCGCCGCGAGCCGCTTGAGGCGCGCACCCTGGCCGCGCGACCCGACGGGCCGGATCACCAGTGCGACGCTGTCCAGGCTCTCGACGGGCAAGGCCCCGGAGCCTATCTGCCCGGCGCAGTCATTGACCGAGATTGTGAAGCCGTCGCCGACGGCCGCCTGCACCGGGGCTGTCAGGCTCTCGGCCAGTTTGCGGATCTCGGCCGGATCGCGCGACAGCAGCCGCAACGTGGGCAGGCGTTCGGCCAGCCGATCGGGGTCACGATAGAGGCCGAGCGTAGCGGCGAGTGCAGCGAGGGTTGCCTTGTCGCAGCGCAGGGCACGTTTCAGCGGGTTTTTCTTGAGTTTGGCGATCAGGTCGGCACGTCCGACGATCAGCCCGGACTGGGGCCCGCCGAGCAGCTTGTCGCCGGAGAAAGTAATGATGTCGGCGCCCGCCCCGAGGGTCTCGCGCGCGGTCGGTTCGTGGGGCAGGCCCCAGCGTTCCAGGTCGACCAGCGCGCCCGCGCCCAGATCGACAGCGAAGGGAATATCGCGCGCATGTGCGATGGCCGCCAATTCATCCTCGGCGACGTCGGCCGTGAACCCCTGGACCAGATAGTTCGACGTGTGAACCTTCATCACCAGGGCGGTCCGGTCGCCGATGGCCTCCACAAAATCCTTTGCGTGCGTCCGGTTGGTGGTCCCCACCTCGACAAGTTTAGCCCCCGCCCGTGCCATGATGTCGGGAATCCGGAACGCGCCGCCAATCTCCACCAGCTCGCCGCGTGACACCGGGACTTCCTTACGCAGCGCCAGCGCATTCAGCAGCAGCAGCACCGCACCCGCATTGTTGTTCACGACCGTGGCGGCCTCGGCCCCCGTCAATTCGCAAAGCAGTTCTTCGACATGAACGTCGCGGTCGCCGCGTTTCCCGGTCTCAAGGTCATACTCCAGATTGCTGGCGCCCCGCGCGGCCTCGGCCATGGCGGTGATTGCGACCTCTGCCAACGGCGCGCGGCCGAGATTGGTGTGCAGGACCGTGCCCGTCAGGTTGAAGACCCGCCGCAGTCCGGGTGCCGCCTCGCGCTCCAGGCGCGCTGCGGCCGTCTGGGCAAAGACATCCTCGGTCAGGGCGATCGCATCCCCGGCCGCAAGCGCGCCGCGTGCAGTGTCGAGCGCCGCACGTAACGCTGCGACCGTGGCGCTGCGGCCGTGGGATGCGACGAGCGTGATCACGGCCGGCGCCTGCAACAGGCGGTCGAGCGACGGGATGGTGGAGAAGTCGGGTTTCTGTTCGGCCATGGGGCGTGATTGTTCCGTTCGCGGCGGCTTGGATCAAGACTGATATAGTCTCTCCAGCGACCAACACCTGTGATTATCTGCCATGCCCGTCATTTCCGCTGCACCCTATGATTATGAATTCGACCCGTCCGGGCTTGTTCTGTTCGCCATCGACATGCAGCGAGACTATCTGGAGGCGGGTGGATATGGCTCTTCACTGGGACTGGACCCGGGGCCGAGCCGGGCGATCATTCCGGCGATGCAGACGCTGATCGCGGGCTTCCGGGCGCACGGCATGCCGATCGTGCACACCAAACAATGCCACAAGCCGGACCTGTCGGATTGCCCGCCGGCGAAACTCCGGCGCGGGCGCCAGGCACTCAGGATCGGTGACGAAGGCCCCATGGGGCGGCTGCTGATCTGCGGCGAACCCGGCAGCGATATTGTGCCCGAGTTAGCACCGGTCGACGGCGAAATCGTCATCGAGAAGCCGGGCAAGGGGTCCTTCTATAACACCGGCCTGCAAGACGAGCTCGATCGGGTCGGTGCGACCCATCTGGTGATGACGGGGGTCACCACCGAGGTCTGCGTGCAGACCACCATTCGTGAGGCCAATGACCGTGGCTATGAATGTCTGCTTGTCGAGGATGCGACCGAGAGTTACTACCCGGCCTTCAAACAGGCGACCATCGAGATGGTGCGATCCTCGGATGCGCTGATCGGCTGGACGACCACGTCAGACAAGATCATCACCGCGCTCGACCGGTTGTAGGCATCACACATGAAAGATTGGGGAGGAATAGCGGCCGGGCTCGGCACGGTCTTGTGCGTCGTGGTGATGTTGATCGCCGGCCGGCTGGGTGCGACCACCGACGCTCTGACGATTTATGATATGGCGGCCTTGCGTATGGGTGTCGCCGTGATTCTGGCGATCCCGCTGCTGGTGCGTTATTTCCCCTGGCGGGTGCGGCTGCGCGACCATGCGATCGTCGCTTTTTTCGGCGGCGCGCCATTTATCCTGATGCTGTTCGGCGGCATGACCTATGCGCCCGTGGGGCATGCGTCCGTCGTGATGTATGGCGCACTTCCGATCTTCGCCGCGCTCGTTGCATGGGCCTGGGTCGGGGACCGGCCGGGCCGCTGGCAGTGGGCCGGAATCTTCGCGATCGTCGCCGGGGTGGGCGCGGTCGGCTGGGAGGCGCTGTCGGGCGGCGGCGAGGCGGGACAGTGGCGCGGGCATCTGCTGTTCCTGGGCGCCGCGCTGTCGGTCGCCATCTGGTACAGCGGGATGCGCGCCGCGCGGCTCGGGGTCATGCAGTCGCTCGCGGCCCTGTTGATCGGAAACGCGCTTGTCTACATCCCGGTCTGGTTTCTGTTTTTGCCTTCCACGATGTTCACCGCGCCCTTCAACGACGTCGTCATGCAGTCAGTTGTTCACGGGGTGTTCGGGGCGTTCCTGTGTATCTTCGGCCATGCCTATGCGGTCAAGACCATCGGCCCGACCCGTCAGGCCGCGGTCGGATCCCTGGTCCCGCCGCTGGCGTTGATTGCGGCCATCCCGACCCTGGGAGAAATTCCCACGGCCCTGAACATTGTCGGCGCGGTGATTGTCACCATCGGTATTCTGATGACCGTCTTCCTGCAGCCGCGTCCCGATAAACGGTCATGAAACTGTCGGATCATCCGGACATGCTAGAGATATCGCCATGGTGAAACTCTCCGTCCTCGATCAATCTCCCATACGCGAAGACGGTGATGCCCGTCAGGCGCTCGAAGAAACGATCGCGCTGGCACAGGCGGCCGAGCGGCTGGGTTACACCCGCTACTGGCTGGCTGAACATCATGGGACCGCAGGATTCGCCGGCTCGTCGCCGGAGATCATGGTCACCCGTGTGGCCGCCGCGACCAAACATATCCGCGTCGGCTCGGGCGGGGTCATGCTGAGCCATTATTCGCCGCTCAAGGTGGCGGAGAACTTCAAGCTCCTGGAAAACCTCTATCCTGGCCGGATCGATCTGGGCATCGGCCGCGCGCCGGGCAGCGACGGGGCCACGGCAGCAGCGCTGGCCTATGGCAGCGAGGTGGGAATCGAGTATTTCCCGACCAAGATCGCGGACATGATGGCGTTCCTGGCCGATGAGCCGCCTGCGACCAAGCCGTTCAAGGACGTGCGTGCCACGCCTGCCGTGGCGGAGGCGCCCGAGGTTTGGTTGCTCGGGTCCAGCGATCAGAGCGCGGCCTATGCGGCGCATTTCGGGCTGGCCTATTCGTTCGCCCATTTCATCGCGCCGCAGGTCATCTCGCCGGTGCTGAAATATTATCGGGACAAGTTTGAAGCGTCCGACAGCCTCGCCGCACCGCGGGCCAATGCCGCGGTGTTCGTGGTCTGCGCCGACACCCAGGAAGAGGCGGACTATCTGGCCGCGAGCCGGGACCTGTGGCGGCTGAGGCTGAACAAGGGCCAGCATCTGCCCTATGCCCATCCCGATGAGGCATTGGCCTACGACTACAGTCCGCAGGAGCTGCAGGTCGTCGAGGCGAACAAGGCCAATAGGTTTGCCGGCACGCCGGAGAGTCTGCACGAGCAGCTCACGGCCTTCGCCGACGAGAATGGCCTGGAGGAATTACTCGTTCTGACGATCACCTATAATTTCGAGAAGCGGCTGCGCTCCTATGAACTGCTGGCCGAGGTTTTCTCGCTGTCGGCGCGCGAGGAAGCCGCCCAATAGGCCGTACGCCCGCGCTGTTTGTGCGCCAGTCCGTGCCGCCAATCTCATCCAACATTGAACTTCATCGAGGTGTTCGCCTCGATCGCGTCGCGCACGTCCGGACCGTATTTCGCGGCGACCTGATCGCCCACGGCCCGGGCGTAGCCGATGTCGTTCTGGTTGCTCCCCAGGATGATCACCAACAGCAGCGCGTCGTCGTCGCCGACGTTGCGGAAGGCGCGGGTGACGCCGAGCGGCACATCGACCATGTCGAACTGTTCGAGCACGTCGGCATGCTCGCCTTCGTCGCCCCAGCTGATTTCGAACCGGCCCCTGAGACAGAAGAAGATCTCGTGGGTTTCCATATGGGCGTGGAGCATCGGGCCGTCGCCCGGCGGGCATTCGGCGATCGAAAGTGACAGGCCGTCGGGACCCGTCGCCGATGTGAACTGGTGCGACCCGGCAGCACTTGCGGGCGCGAGCAACGAGTAGAGGGTTTTCGCCGTCAGCATCTCGTAGGCCTCGCTCGGAATGCCCAGGGATGCGTAATTGCCCTGTTTGGGTTGCAGTTCGTTGAAACGCACGATGTGCTCGGCCATGCCGTCGGGGCCAATGTCGATGGTTTTCATGATGTCTCCCTCTTTCGAATGCACCTCACCACGGGTTTCCGCCGGTTTTCAACGTATGAGGCCCGCCCCGTATGCGCTTGCTTAACCTTTTGCGCCCAGAATTACTCACGCTATGCGCAGGCATGCGTCCGGAGATCGGGCGTTTGTGGCCGACCCAGGAAGGATCGAGGCGCCGATATGACAACGAGAACCGCGATGGCGGGCGCGATACTGTCCGCCGCTGTTATTTCCCCCTTCTCCGTATCGCAGGTAGTTGCGGCAGAGCCCTTGCGCCTGTCCGTAACCAGCGGCCTCGCCGAGAACCATGCGGTTCTGGCGATCGTGCGGACCCATTTTCAGGACGAAGTCTCGCGGCGGGTGGCCGATGCGGGGGCCGGCGAGATTGTCTGGGATGAAATGCATGCCGGCACCCCGACTCGCATGGGCGGTGTGCTCGAGGCCGTCGAAGATGATCTCGCGCTGATTGGAATCGTTGCGGTCAACCATGAGACTCTCCGGTTGCCGCTGCAGAATCTGACATTCCAGATGCCGTTCACGACCGAAGATTGCGCGATTGTGGGCGCGGCCTACCAGGCTGTGCACCGGAATGTGCCCGGCATGACCGACGCCCTTTCGGCGGCGCGCCAGACCTTCCTGTCGGGCATTGCGAGCGACGGATACAATTTCATTTCCGTGCAGACGATCCGCAATGCTGACGAAGTGCGCGGCCTGACGGTCGGCATGGTGGACCGTCTTGAGGCCTGGATCGCGGGTGTGGAGGGCATACCGCAGCGGATGCCGGACGATACGATGCGCGCGCGCATGGAGGCTGGCGTGCTTGGCGCCGCCGTTCTGCCGACCACCGAGATCGGCCGGCTGGGCCTGAAACTGCAGGCCGATCACTACACCCGGACCGGGTTTGGCTCCCAGGTGCCGTTTGTGCTGACCGTCAATACGGCGCGGCTGAAGGCGCTGCCCGATGCTGTGCGGACCGCCATTCAGGAAACGAGCGCGGCGTTCACACAAGGTGCGGCGCAGGCCTATTGCAACGCCGGAGACGAGGCGCTCGCAGATCTCAAATCCCAGGGTGTGCGGACCACCAAACTGCTCAAGACGCGCCGCTTTCAATGGGCCGATCGCCTGCCGCCTTTGGCGCAGTTCTGGGCGGTTGAAAATGATGCGGCGGGCCGTCCCGGAAGCAAGGCAGTCGGTTCGTTCATCGAAGAACTACGCACGTCCGGCGTGACGATCACCCGCGACTGGTCTCGCGTCGCGCCGCCCAGCACGCTGGATGCGGTGGCGAAGGAACTGTCCCAGGCACCCGCCAAATAGGTTCTTCCTGGCCACTGCCGTATGTCCGGCGCATATCAGTTGTGATCTGTGTGCGTTTGTCCGCGATCCTCAGGGTCTCTATATAGTGGGGCAGATATTCGCCAAAAGGAGTGCACCCATGGCACTGGAAGATCTTTCGATTTTTGATGATTCCAACTTCGACACCGAGGTTCTTGGCCGCGACGGCCTGACAGTCGTCGATTTCTGGTCGAAGACCTGCGTGCCGTGCAAGCAGCTCAAGAAGATCCTCGGTCAGGTCAACGAGGAGCTTCCCGAGGATGTCGTAATCGGCACCGTCGATGGTGACGAAAACCTCGACCTCCTGGCACGCTATGGCGTGCGCGGGTTCCCGACATTGATGTTCTTCAAGGGTGGCGAGGTCGTCGAGACCCGGACAGGCGTTGACCGCCGCCAGGTGCTCAAGAAGGCCATTGAAGAACACGCCTGAGAATACGCCTGATTTTTGCTAGGGTGCCTACAGCACCAAATAATTGAGAGAGCGATATGCCAAATATCACCCTGGTCGATATCGAAGAGCTGAAGAAGACGAAGCTCAAACCGTATATCGAAAAATCCCTTGAACTGCGCGCGCCGGATCCCGGCTTTCACGCGGTCATGGGCCACAACGTCGACCTGGCCGAGAAGGCCTATCTGTTCTGGGTTAGTGTGTTCAACGAGGGTGCCCTCGACCACAAACTCAAAGAGGTTATCCGGGTGATGCTGTCGCGCATGGCCCATTGCAGTTATTGAGGTAACGTTCGATCTGCTTCGGCGAAGCGGGAAGGACTTGACGAAAAACTCCTCGACGACGGTATCAACAACCATGCCGGCAGCGACGTCTTCACCGATAAGGAGAAGGCGATCATGCGCTATGTCGAGATCGTATCCACGGACGTGGATTCTTTCGGTGACGAGGAATGGGATGACCTTCGGGCCCATCTGAGCGAGGACGAAATCGCCGAACTGGGAATGTTCCTGGTCGGCAATCTCGGTTTCCACACCTTCTTCGGATCACTGAAATTTTTCCCGATGTTCTCGCCGGACGGTCGTCTGGTGAGCCAGGAAGAATCGGCGGCGCTCTACGGCGATCGTCCGGAATCCCTCCAGGGCGAGGCGGCGGAATAATGTCGCGTCTTGCACCTTTGGAACTCGATCAGATCGAGGATCCCGAACTCCGTGATCTCATCACCCAATGCGTTGAACTTGGCGTACCCGATGAGCTGTTTCCGCGCATCATCGCGCGGGTCCCGGCCCAGGCGAAGACCCTGTTGGGCGTGATGCTCGAGTTACACACGAAGGGTACGGTCGATCACCAGCTCAAGGAGATCATCCGGATCCAGCTCGCGCGCTTCGTCGAAGATCCGTACTTCTCGGCCCTGCGCTCGAAGAAGGCCATGGACGAGGGGCTCACCGAAGAGCGGATCGACGCGGGTTGCGACGATTACGAGGATTCGGAGCTCTTCACCGAGGCCGAGCGCATGGCACTGCGGTTCTCCGACCAGCTCTTTCTCGACCCGGACAAGGTCGACAAGTTTTTCTATGACCAGATGCGCGAGCACTACAACGATGCGCAGATCATGGAGATCGGCACGTTCCTGGCCATCTACCATGCGGCCCATCTGTTCATGAAAACGCTGAACGCGCGGCCGCTCGCCGCCTAGGTCTTAAGCCACGGAGCACAAATCAAAAAGGGCGGGTCATGGACCCGCCCTTTTTCTGTTCGAGATACGCGGCCGCGCCTAGTTCTGATGCAGCGCCGCCCAGACCCGCGGCGGGGTCGCCGGCATGTCCAGCTCGGTGATGCCGCGCACCGACAGCGCATCGACGATGGCGTTCATGCCCGCCGCCAGCGCGCCGGTCGTGCCGGCCTCGCCCGCGCCCTTGGCACCCACCGGGTTGGTGGTGCAGGGGACCGAGTGGAAGCCGAGCTTCATGTCGGGCATGTCGGTCGCCCGCGGCATCATGTAATCCATGAAGGAGCCGGCGAGGAGCTGCCCGTCATCGTCGTAGACGGCATGTTCGCCAAGGACCTGGCCCAGCCCCTGGGCGACGCCGCCATGCACCTGGCCGTGGACGATCATCGGGTTGATCACGGTCCCGCAATCGTCGACGGCGATATAGTTCAGCACCTCGATCACGCCCGTCTCCGGGTCGATCTCGACCTCGCAGATGTGACAGCCGTTGGGATAGGTCTGCTCCGGCGACGTGAAGTCCTCCTCGGAATCCAACGTGTCCGGCACACCCTCCGGCTGATCGCCCGACCCGGCCTGCGCGGCGAGCGCGAAGATATCGATCGTCCTGTCGGTGCCGGTCACCCGGAATTCGCCGTCGCCATACTCGATGTCGGCCTCGGCGGCCTCCAGGATATGGCTCGCCAACGCCGTGCCCTTGGCGATCACCGCGTCGGACGTGACCGAGATGGCGCCGCTCGCCAGCGCCATGGAACGCGATGCGACCGAGGCGAAACCCGTGTCGGGCGTCTCGAAGCTGTCGCCCTCGACGATGCGGACCCTCTCGTAAGGTACCTGCAGCAGGTCGGACACGACCTGCGCAAATGACGTGGCGTGGCCCTGGCCGTTCGACTGGACGGCCAGACGCGCCTCGACGAACCCGTCATCGGTGAACACCAGTTTGGCGCCTTCCTCCAGGTAGCCACCGGCGGTCTCGACGAAGCAGGACATGCCGATGCCGCGCAGCTTGCCGTCGGCCTCGGATGCGGCGCGGCGGGCCGGGAACCCATCCCAGTCGGCCAGTGCCAGCGCCTTGTCCATCTCGGCCTCGAACTCGCCGGAATCATAAACCTGACCCAGCGACGTGGTGTAGGGCATCTGCCCGGGCTTGACGAAGTTGCGTCGGCGCAGCTCGATCCGGTCGATACCCAGCTCGCGCGCCGCCTGATCCATCATCCGTTCCAGCATGTAGGCCGCCTCGGGTCGGCCGGCGCCGCGATAGGGGCCGATGGGGACGTTGTTGGTCATGTAGCAGCGGACCTGGAATTCGAGCGCCGGGTTGTCGTAGCAACCGGTCAGGCAGTTGCAGACATTGCGGGTCGCCGCCGCCGGGCCATGGGACGAGAGATACCCGCCCATCGCCGCGATCATGTCGACCCGGAAGCCCTGGATCTTGCCGTCGGCGTCAAACGCCATGGTGCCGTTCATCACTCCGTCGCGGGCCTGATTGTCGGCGAGGAACGCCTCGGAGCGGCTGCCTTGCCATTTGACCGGCCGGCCGGTGGCCTTGGCCGCAAACAGGATCGCGACATATTCCGGATAGGCTTGTGTCTTCATGCCGAAGCCGCCGCCCACATCGTTGGTGCGCACATGCATCTGCTCGTGGGGCACCTGGAAAATCACGTCGGCGAGCATGTTGCGCATCGCGTTCACGCCCTGGGAGCCGGTGATCAGCTCATACCGGCTGTCTGCGTCGTCGAACCGGGCGACGGCGCTGCGTGGCTCCATCGTCGCGGCCATCAGGCGGTTGGTGCTCAGGGTCAGCTTCACCACATGGGCGGCGTTGTCGATGGCAGCCTTGGCCTTGTCCTCATCGCCGATCTGGAAGTCGAGGCACATGTTTCCGGGGATATCGTCCCAGATCTCCATGGCGCCGTCGGCCGACGCATCCCGGATATCGACCACTGCCGGGAGTGTGTCGACATCGAGGTCAATCAGGTCGACCGCGTCCTGGGCCAGTGCGGTGCTCTCGGCGACCACGACCGCGATGATCTCACCCACATGACGCACCCGCCCGACAGCGACGGCTGGGCGCTGGGTCTTGAGCATGGGGGAGCCGTCGCGGTTCATGAAGGGCGTGACGTTGGGAATGGGGCCGACACCGGCGGACTTCAGGTCTTCGCCGACATAAACAGAGATGACGCCGGGAGCTGCGGCTGCCGCTGACACATCGATGCCCGTGATATCCGCATGGCCGACGGGCGAACGCAGGAAGGCCGCAAAGGCCTGGCGATTCATGTTGGCGTCGTCGGCATAGTTGCCGCCGCCGGTGATCAGCCGCGCGTCTTCGCGCCGCGTGACATGCTGGGAAATTCCGAATTGACCGGTCGCCATCGTATTTACTCCCTCGAAAACCCTGTGTTTTCTGGTGTGAGGCTAATTTTCCTATTCTCAAATACATAGCATTCCGGGCCACCGAGATGAAATACCGAAGCCTGATTTCTGCGGCTTCCCGTGTGATTTTCCTTCTGTATAATCGCGCCCGCCGGCGACCGGGAATTCCCCTCAACATTGCCGAGACATGATCAAACCCGCCACGCCGGGAAGGAACACACATGCTTTTCAAATGCGGTCACAACCACGCTCACTCCAATGGCCCCGCCAACCACGCACCCGCCAGCGACGCGGGCGGACACACCGTCAAGGTCGAGAAACTCGGCGTGCGCACGGTCGACATCCACTGCCACCTGCATGTGCCTGAGGCGGACGCGCTGTTGAAGGACGTCATGGACCTTAAGAACGAGCCGCTGCTGTGGTTCGCCAATGACGAGACCCGCAAGTTCCAGATGGCCCATGGCCAGAACATTATGCCGCGGGCCACGGACACGTCCCTGCGCCTGGCCGAGATGGATGCCTCCGGGGTGGACGTGCAGGCGATCTCGACTGCACCGAACCACTACTGCTACTGGGCCGCGCCGGAGCTGGGCCGCGACGTGGCACAGCTGGTGAACAACAAGCTGGCCGATGTGGTCGGCGAACATCCCGATCGTTTCGTCGGCCTGTGCACCGTGCCCCTGCAGAACCCCGAGATGGCGGTCACAGAGCTCGAGCGTGCGGTCAAGGATCTCGGCATGCGCGGCGTGGAGATCAACGCCGACGTGGCGGGCAACGAGTTGTCCCGCGCCGGCCTCGACCCGTTCTGGGCCAAGTGCGAAGAGCTGGACGTGATCGTCTTCATCCACCCGTCAGGTTTCGCCAAGGGTGACCGGTTGGCCGATCATTACTTCTCCAACATCATCGGCAACCCGTTGGCGACCACGGTCGCGGTCCACTACCTGATCTTCGACGGGGTGATGGACCGGCATCCGGGTCTCAAGGTCGTGCTCGCCCATGGTGGCGGCTTCCTCGGCTCATACCCGGGCCGGATCGACCATGCCCATCCCCTGCGCGCCGACATGCAGCGCGAGCTTGGGGCCGACAAGATCCCGGGCGACAGCCTCAACCGCTTCTATTTCGACACCGTCGTGTTCACCAATGATCAGCTCGAATTTCTCGCCAACCATTACGGCGCCGGGCAAGTGATCATGGGCACCGACTATCCCTACGACATGGCCGAGACCGACCCGGTGGGCCACGTCATGGGCTCGAACCTGTCCGATGACCAGAAGCGCGCCATCCTCGGTGAGAACGCGGCCAAGCTGCTCAAACTCACCTGATCCAAACCAAATCCATCCCCGGAGGGACATCACGATGCTCTTTACCTGTTCAAACCCCACCCACAAGCACACCCATGCGCCGGCGGCCGACCATGGCCAGACCGTCACCAACGGCAAGAAACACTTCACCGTCGACATCCACTGCCACGTGCATGTGCCCGAAGCCGACGTGATGCTGAAGAACGCCGAGGCGGCCGATCAGAAGAACCTCTATGTCGACACCAACGAGGCGACGGCGGCGATCAACCGCGCGCAGCACCAGTCGATCATCGACAAGCTGACCGAGCCGGAGGTGCGTATCGCCGACATGGACGCGGCGGGCATCGACGTGCAGGCCATCTCGCCCGCGCCGTTCCATTACAACTACTCCTATGAGGCCGGCTTCGCGCGCGACACAGCCCATGTGGTCAACGATCGGATCGCCGAGATCTGCGCCCAGCATCCCGATCGCTTCGTCGGCATGTGCACCGTGCCGCTGCAGGACGCCGACATCGCGGTCGCCGAGCTCGACCGTTGCGTCAACGACCTGGGCATGCGCGGCGTCGAGATCTCGACCAACGTGAACGGCAACGACCTGACCCGCGCGGGTCTGGAAAAATTCTTCGCCCGCGTCGAGGAGCTGGGGGTCGTGATCTTCATGCATCCCATCGGCACCTCCTTCAAGGACCGCATGAAGGATCACTATTTCCGCAATACCATCGGCCATCCGCTGGAATCCGCGCTGGCGGTCGGGCATCTGGTGTTCGACGGGTATCTGGAGACCTATCCGGGCCTGAAGATCTGCATCGCCCATGGCGGCGGCTACGTCCCGACCTATGTGGGCCGTTTCGATCACCCGTATCACCTGCGTGACGATTGCCGCACCGTGATCTCCAAGCCGCCGTCCGAGTATGTGAAGAAGCTCTACTTCGACACGGTCGTCTTCACCGAGCATCAGCTCCGCTACCTGATCGAGACCTGGGGTGCGGACCACATCGTCATGGGCACCGACTATCCCTATGACATGGCCGAGACCGACCCGGTCGGGCATGTGGATTCGGTGAAAGATCTGTCCGACGCTGACAAGGCCCTGGTGATGGGCTCGAACGCCGCAGCACTGCTCGGGATCGTGGTTCCGGCGGGGCGCTGAGCGCGACGCAAAGACGAGAACAGATGCGCGGATCAAGTCCGCGCATGACGGAATTAATCCTTCGTCATGGCCGGGCTAGACCCGGCCATCTTTTTTTCGGCTGCCATTGCAGTTGCGCACCGGCCTACTTGGTGATGATTTCGGGTCCCATAAGGCTCGTCGGCAGGAAGGTCGACAGGATCGGGACGTAGGTCACCAGGATCAGGAATATGAACATGATGCCGACCCAGGGCAGGGCGGCGCGCACGACGCTCATGACCGACATTTGCGCGACCCCGGCGGTGACGAACAGGTTCAGTCCCACCGGCGGGGTGATCATGCCGATTTCCATGTTCACGACCATGATGATCCCGAGATGGATCGGATCGATCCCGAGTTCGATCGCAATCGGGAAGACCAACGGCGCGACGATTACGATCAGGCCCGATGGTTCCATGAATTGCCCGCCGATGAGCAGGATCAGGTTGACCATGACCAGGAACATGATCGGCCCGAAACCGGCCGACAGCAGGGCCTCGGTAATCAATTGCGGGATTCGTTCCTCGGTCAGCACATGCTTCAGGATCAGCGCGTTGGCGATGATAAACATCAGCATGATTGTAAGCTTGCCGGCCTCAAGCAGGGTTCGCTTGGTGTCCGGGTGGAACCAGGCCGTGAACAATGCGCTCGGTTTCTTGAGCAGCGAAATGGGTATGTCGCCGTCGCCCTTGAGCGGGCCCATGTCCCGGTAGATGAAATTTGCGATGACGAAGGCGTAGATGGCGGCCACGGCGGCGGCTTCGGTCGGCGTAAAGATACCGCCATAGATGCCACCGAGGATGATCACGATCAGAAACAGGCCGAAACCGGCGTTCCATCCGGCGCTGAACAATTCCCGCCAGCTGGCTTTGGGTTGCGAGGGCAAACCGCGGACTTTGGCAACGATGTAGATCGAGACCATGAGCATCAGCCCGGCGACGATTCCCGGGATGACGCCCGCCAGGAACATGCGGCCGACCGAGACATCGACCGAGGCCGCGTAGACGACCATCACGATCGACGGCGGGATCAGGATCCCGAGAGTGCCTGCGTTCGAAATCACACCTGCGGCGAATTCCTTGGTGTAGCCGACCTCGCGCATGCCCGCGATGACGATCGACCCAATAGCGACCACGGTGGCGGGCGAGGAGCCCGACAGTGCGGCGAACAGCATGCAGGCGAACACGCCCGCGATGGCCAGGCCGCCTGGGAAATGTCCGACGGCGGCAATCGCAAAGCGGATGATTCGCTGTGCCACCCCGCCCGTCGACATGAAGGCCGAGGCGAGAATGAAGAACGGGATCGCCAGCAGGGTGAAATGCCCGGCAAAGGCGTTGAACATGGTTTGCGCGATCGACGCCAGCGAAGCGTCGGAATAGACGAGCAGAAACACAATCGAGGACAACCCCAGCCCGACGGCGATCGGCACGCCGATCAGCAGCAGGATGATCACCATCGAGAAAAGAAGTACGGCTTCCATGATCCAGCTCCGATCTATGCGCGGTCGTGATCGGAGGCGACGACGTCGTGGAGCATGTCTTCGGCTTCATGGCTGGCGATGACCAACACTTGCTTGCCGGTGACGACATTCCAGCCGGCCTGGATGAAGCGGAAGGTCAGCAGGGCAACCCCGAGGGGCAAGCCGAAGTAGGGGATGAAGCGGGGCATTTTGTCGTAGCGCTCGCCCTCGTTCAGCCAGTCGGCGAGGAATTGCAGGAACTCGGGCATCAGGATGTCGTCGACCTGATACCAGGCGCGCTTGCTCACGAATGGCTCCCAGTACTGCCAGGAACCAACCAGAAGCAGAACGCTGAAGGCGATGCAGGCGGAAACAGCGACCATGCCCATGATGCGTCGCGGTACAGGGGGCAGGGCATTGATTATCAAGTCCACGCCGAGATGGGACGTGGTCTTGACGCAGTAGGCCGCGCCGACGAGCACCAGCCATGCAAACAGGAATACGGTGGCTTCCAGGGCCCACAGAATATTGTCGTTGAATGCGTAGCGGGCGATCACGTTGGCGAACGTGATGAGGGTCATCAGGCCGAGAATGACCGCAATAAAGGTCTCCTCGATCTGGTTGACCCATCGTCCTACGGGTCCGGTTCCCAGGGATCCGGGATTGGTCGCCGTCATTGAATTGCCCCCGCTTCGAGACGAAAGTCCGCCAGTCGGGATAGACCCCGACCGGCGGAACTCTCCATCTGAGACCGGACAGACACTGCCTGCCCCGTCAATGGAAACAGGAGCTAGCTGCTCTTGTTGTAGGACACCGCGGACTCGATCGTGTCGGTGCCGATTTCATCCTGGAACTTCTCCCAGACTGGCTTCATGGCATTGATCCAGTCCTGGCGCTGCTGTGGGGTCAGCTGGCGGACTTCGCCACCGGCCTCGATCACCAGCTGCTTGGCGCGTTCGTTTACGGCAGTCGCCTCCTTGTTCCGGGTCGACGTGACTTCGTCCATGATACCGGCCAATTGGGTGCGGATATCGGCGGGAAGGCCTTCCCACCAATCGGTCGACGTCACGACGAGGTAGTCGATGATGCCGTGATTGGTCTCGGTGGTGCCGTCCTGGACTTCAAAAAACTTCTTGCCGTAGATATTCGACCAGGTGTTTTCCTGCCCGTCGACCACCTTGGTCTGCAGGCCGCCATAGACTTCGCTAAAGGCCATTTTCTGCGGGTTGGCTCCGAGCGCCTCGAACTGTGCGACCAGCACATCGGAGGGTTGCACACGGAATTTCAGGCCCGAGGCGTCGCTCGGCGAGACCAGCGGCGTGTTGGCCGACATCTGCTTCATGCCGTTGTGCCAGAAGGCGAGGCCGAGAAGTCCCTTGCGCTCCATCGATCGCAGAAGTTTCTGGCCGTCGGCGGAGGTCTGGTAACGGTCGACGGCGTTGATGTCCTCGAACACGAACGGCAGATCGAACAGACGGAACTTCTTGGTGAAGGTTTCGAACTTCGACAGCGACGGCGCGGCCATCTGGACATCGCCCTGCAGCATCGCTTCGAGAACCTTGTTGTCGTCATACAGGCTCGAGTTCGGGAACACTTCCATGCAGGCCTTGCCGTTCATCTCCTCGTTCACGCGCTTCTCGAGCAGCGAGGCGGCGATCCCCTTGGGGTGCTTGTCGGTGTTGGTCACATGGCTGAACTTGATGACGAGTTCGCCGGGGTCACACTTGGCATGCGCCGGTGCGCTTCCGAAGGATATGCTGGCGGCTACCGTGGCTGCCGCAGCGATCATCAACGTCTTCATGGGTCTCTCCCTTTTGGATGGTATTGGTTTCCGGGCGTTGGCCGCCCGAACGATTCTTGGTCCCATCTTCATCGCAACGGTCGTGCCACGCACTGGTGCTTTGGGATGAGACGGTTAAAAAACCACAACCCTTTGAATTTGCGAGAAAAAATATTATGCACCCAGCCGACGACGGTTGGACGAAACGCAGCGAATGCAGATCGATGTCACCGTGGCGACCCGCCCGGACATGTCTATGGGTGGATAACCACCCAATCGCGCAATCAAACGGTCGCGTCTTCGCGCTCGCTCAGGCCGTGTTTTCGGATCTTCTCGTAGAGCGTCTTACGGGAGATGCCCAACGCTTCATACGTCGGCTTCAGACGGCCGTTATGTTCGGCCAATGTCCGCTGGATCAGCAGACGCTCGAAGGCCGAGATCTGGTCGTTCAGCGTGGAAGTACTGCCGTCTGCATCGGGCCCGGCGGTCGGTGTGCTCGAGGGGGCTTCGATGCCGAAACCGAGGGCGCATCGCATCGCCACATTCTGCAGCTCGCGAATGTTGCCCCGCCACTCGTCGGACATCAGGGCGGCGATATCCGCTGGCGACGGTGTGACCGGTTCCCGCTTGAACCGCAGCGCGAACTGATCGAGGAGGTGGGTGAACAGCAGGGGCAGATCGTCGCGGCGCTCGCGCAGGGGTGGAATTTCGAGCGCCAGGACATTCAGCCGGAAATACAAATCGGACCGGAAGTTGCCCGCGTCCGCCGCCGCCGCCAGATCTATCTTGGTCGCCGCGACGACACGCACGTCAATGGCGGATTCCTGATTTGCCCCGAGCGGGGTGATCGTCCGTTCCTGCAAGACCCGCAACAACTGGGTTTGCAGGTCGATCGGCATGCTCTCGATCTCGTCGAGAAACAGAGTGCCGCCGTCGGCATATTCGAACTTTCCCACGCGCGCCTTATCCGCACCGGTGAAGGCGCCGGCAACGTGGCCGAACAATTCGCTCTCGATCATCGTTTCGGGCAATGCGCCGCAGTTTATGGCAACGAAGCGGGCGTGGGCCCGGGTCGAGCGTTGATGTAGCGCGCGGGCAATCAACTCCTTGCCGGTGCCAGTTTCGCCGGTTACGAGCACATCCGCGTCGGTGGCGGCGTAGCTCTCGGTCAGTTCTCGCAGTCGGACCATCGAAGGCGTTCGGCCGACGATCAGCCGTTCAAGGTCGTCGCCGCTCGCCAGCTCGTTTCGCAGCGCCCGGTTTTCGATCACCAGCCGCCGCATCTCCAACGCCCGCCGCACGACCTCGACAAGCCGTTCGGAGGCGAAAGGTTTTTGAATGAAATCATAGGCGCCGTCCTGGATTGCCTTCACCGCCATGGCGATGTCTCCGTGCCCGGTGATCAGGATGACGGGCATTTGCGGATCGCGCTCGAGCGTGGCTTCGAGCAGTTGCAGGCCGCCCATTCCTGCCATTTTCACGTCGGAGACGACAACACAGGCACGGTCACGGTCGATGTGATCGAGGGCCTCCTCGGCCGAGGCGAAGGCGGCGACGGACAGCCCAGCGAGTTCGATTGCCTGGGAACAGGCCGTGCGCAGATGCACCTCGTCGTCGATGAGGATGACGTCATGGTTCATTCGGCGGCCTCGTCAGAGATTGCAGCGAGCGGAAGGGTAAGCGTGAACACTGCGCCGCCCGTGCTGGCGTTGGACACCGTGATCGTGCCGCCGAACTGGCGCACGATCCCGTAGGTGATGGACAGGCCAAGCCCCATGCCCTCGCCGACAGTCTTCGTCGAGTAAAACGGGTCGAAGACATTCTCGAGGACTTCGGAGGGAACCCCGGGGCCGCTATCCTCGACACTGACCTGCACCCCGCCTGTGTCTGTGACGACCCGCACGTTTATGTGTTTCCGCGGGCTGTCCGCCATCGCGTCGATGGCGTTGGTGAACAGATTTATGAAGACCTGCTGGAAACGCACCTCGCCCCCCATGACTGGCGGCAGGTGGTCGGGGAGGTCGATGCTTACCGTGACCGCGTCCTTCGTCAGCCGGCCTTCCAGCAGAGACAACGCCTCGTTGATCGTGTCCGGCAAGGGTACGGGCCGCGCGGGGACCTGTTCGTTGCGCGCATAGGTTCGCAGGTTCTTGATGATCCTGGCCATGCGCTCGGTCAGTTCGCCGATCCCCAGAAGATTCGAGCGGGCGGGGGCGAGTTCGGTCCGGTCAAGGAATGTTGCGGCATTGTCGGCATAGGAGCGGATGGCGGCGAGCGGCTGGTTCAGCTCGTGACTCAACCCCGCGGCCATCTGCCCGAGTGCGGCCAGTTTTGACGCCTGGACGAGCTCGACCTGGGCGGTTTTCAGTTCACGTTCCGCGCGATGTCGCTCGTCAATTTCATCACAAAGTTTGACGTTCGTTTCCGTCAAAATCTGGGTTCGTTCGAGGACGCGGGTTTCCAGTTCGTGCCGCGCGGTGTCCTGGATTGCCATACGTTCGATCATCCGCCGCCGACGCTGGTATATGTTCGCGGCGACCAGCATGAAGATCACCAGGATCGACGCGGAGACCAGGGCTGAAATCGCCACCTGGCGCCGAACACCGTTCGCGTTCGATAGAATCAGGACCCGCCAGCCCGAATCGGGCATCTCGCGCTCGTAGACCAGAAAGTCCACACCCGTCGTGGTGTCGCCGCCGCGCGTTGACGATGAAATGACTGCAGGCTCGATGCGCGCAAAGCCATCCTGGAGGCCGTCGACGAATGGCAGGGGCGCGAAGGTCTGCTGCTGGTACCGGTCCGCAAGCCGTGTGCGGGTGTCTTCAGAAAGAGGTGAAAGGCTGCGCGATCGCCACTCCGGCCGGCTGGAAAGAAATACGATCCCGTTTTCGTCGACCACAAGGATTTCGCTGTTTGCGGAGAACCACAGGGGTTCGAGGTTGTCCAATTCCAACTGGATCACGATGACCCCGGCGATGGTTTTGCCGGTGCGCACCGGATGGGCGAAGAAATAGCTTCGTTCGCGCGATCGTGCGCCGACCGAGAAATATCGCCCGAGCCGGCCCTGGAGGGCGTCGCGGAAGTACGGCTCTTCGGCAAAAGCATGGGTTGCCGCCATCGGGTCGGCACCACTCGTTGCCACCGCATGGCCGTTCCGGTCCACCAGGTGGATGGCCTTGGCGCCCGAGATGTTGGCGATTTGATCCAGTTCATCGGCCAGTAAGCGGACCGCGGCCGGGTCACTCGGCGTGGCGAGGGCGGGGGCCAGGCTCTCCAGCGAAGACAGAACCTTCGGCATATAGATGAACTTGGACAGCTCCCCGCGGAGGTTTTCGATGACAAGGTTGAGGGTGCTGACGCTGCGCTCGCGCACAGCGTTCTGCGCCTGGTCGCGGGCCCATACAGCCGATCCAACGACAATGGCTGCGCCGAATACGACGCACAGCAAAGACACGGCGATCAGTAGCCGGTTGCGTCGAAACCAGTCGAAGTCAGGCTGATACACCCGCAGCGTCATGCGCTGTTTCCTCGCCCCTACGTCGCCGGTCGGCACCGATTATTTGTTGATTTCGGCGTTTCCGGCGTACTGCCAGACAGCCTTTATAGCGTTTTGGGCATCTCGATGCCGAGTTTGTCGGCCTCAGTCTTTAGGCGGTCCCAGGTGCCGGGCGGCAGCGGAATGCCATTCTTGGCACGCGTGGCCTGAACGGCATCGCCCCGTTCGCCCGGCGCGTAGATTTCGTCCACCCCGTCGGCTTTGGGCAGTGCCTTGAGGCCCTTGGCCAGCTGGTCGATCTCGTCGCGGTAGCTGTCGAGGTCGGTGAAGGCGGAGATATCGATCGCCGCGGCGAGCCCATTCTGGCGATAGCCGGTCGGGTTGGCGCCGGGTCGGATATTTGGCTCGACCAGCGGGTTGCTCGCGAACAGGCTGACCATGCATTCGATCATCATCGACAGGCCCGATCCCTTGGCGCCGCCCAGCGGCATCAGGGTCTTCACGGCATTCGCATCGTTGGTGTTGTGGCCGTCGGCATCCAGCCCCCAGCCATCGGGGATCGGGTCGTCGCTGTCCTGGGCGGACAGGATCTTGCCCATGGAGACGGTGGCGGTGGACATGTCGAGCAGCAGGGGCGGGTGTTCGCCGCCGGGCACCGCGATGGCCAGCGGGTTGGTCGACGCGCCGGCCGCCTTCGATCCGTAATAGGCCATCATCGGGCGCGAGGCCGTCATCACGATGCCCGCGAACCCGGCCCGCGCGGCCTGCAGGGCGTAGTAGCCGATCGCACCACCATGGGTGATGTTGCGCACGATGCACCAGCCGACATGGCATTCCCGGGCGCGCCCGATGGCTTCGTCCATCGCCATGGACATGGCGACGGGGCCGGGGGCCCAGTCGGAATCCAGTATCGCGATCGCGCCCGCGCGTTTCTCGACCTTGATGTCGGGCTGGGCGTGGATGTTGCCGTTCTTCATATAGGCGATGTAGCGGGGCACCCGCAGCACGCCATGGGAATCCATCCCGCGCATGTTTGCCCAGATCAGGATATCGGCCCAGGTCTCGGCGTGATCCTCCGCCACGTCGGAGGCGCGGAAGATCTCCTTGGTGAAGGATTTCAGGGCCTCGGCGGAGACAATATGGTCGTCGGTGCTCATGAATCCTCTTGCGATAAATAGGCGCTGTCGCCCGTGGTTGCGTCATCCCGGCGGGGCCACTGGTCGGCCGCCATGTCGCGGTGAAAGGCGTCGACCGCGGCGTTGAAGGCCGCCGGGTTCTCGAGGTTGATCAGGTGCCCGCTCTTGGGAAACACCATGAGGCCGGCCGACGGCATGGCGCGTTTGAGAAAAATATTGGTGTCGATGCAGGGCTCGTCCTCGTCGCCGATCATCAGCAGGACCGGCGTCGCGACGGCGCCGAGCGCGGCCTCGAAATCATACAGCGACGGCCGGCCGGCCTGGACGCGGCGCAGGGTGTAGGCCGACCCCATGGGTGAATGCTCGGCGAACTGATCCGAAAACTCCTGCCAGCCGTCCGGGTTTTTCAGCTTGAGCTGGAGGCGGGTCGCGCTGGTCGCGAAGCCCGGCAGGTCCAGTGAGTCCTGCGCCAGGATATGGTCCGCCAGCGCGCGGGTCTCGGACAGGAACGCGGGGCGGTTTGCCGGGAACGAGCCGGAGCCGCCGCTCGCGACCACCGCGCTCGCGACGCGTTCGGGATGGGCGAGCACGAAGCGCAGGCAGGTATAGGCACCCATGCTGAGGCCGATCAGGTGTGCCCGGTCGAGCTCCAGCGCATCGAGCACACCCAGCAGGTCGGCCGTGGCGATGTCCTGACCGTAGGCATCCTCGTCGTCCGGCACGTCCGATGGCGGATAGCCGCGTGCGCTGTAGGTGATGCAGCGGAACCGGTCCTTGAAATGATCGACCTGGCCGCGCCACGACCGGTGGTCGCCGCCGAACTCGTGCACGAAGACGAGTGCCGGGGCGTCAGTGCGACCTTCGCCCTCGTCCTCGACCCACAGGCGCACACCGTTGATGTCGAGATGCGCCATCGGATTAGAGCTCCGCGCGGACCAATGCCGCGCCGGCGCCGAGCGCCTTGAGTTTGCCCTGGGAGACCTCGCGGGGCAGGGGGACCATGCCGCAATTGGTGCAGGGGAAGATGCGCTCCGGCGACGTAAACTCCATCGCGTGGCGGATCACGGCGGCAACCTCTTCGGGCGCTTCTGCGGTCAGGGTGGTGACATCGATCGCGCCGACGAGCACGTCCTTCTTGCCGTCGAGCAGCTTGATGACTTCCATCGGCACCCGCGAGCCCGCGAATTCGAGCGAGACCTGGTCGATATTGCTGCCGGCCAGAGCGGGGAGGATCGCCTCATACTGGTCCCAGACGTCGCCCAGGGTCGCCTTCCACTGCAGGTTTGCCTCGATCCCGTAGCCGTAGCAGATGTGCACGGCGGTGGTGCAGTCGAGCCCTTCGACGGCGCGGTTGAGCGCCTCGACGCCCCAGGTCGGCACCGCGTCGAGATAGACGTTGAAGGCCGGCTCATCGAACTGCAGGGCATTGACCCCGGCGGCGACCAGTTCCTTGGCTTCCTCGTTGAGGATCTCGGCGAACGCCATCGCCATCTTCGGTCGGTCGCCGTAATGCTCGTCGGCCAGCGTGTCGACGATGGTCATGGGCCCGGGCATGGTGAATTTCAGCGCGCGGTCCGTATGCGCGCGGGCAAACTTCACCTCGTCGCCATGGATCGAACCACGGCGTTTCAGTTCAGAAATGACGGTCGGGCAGTCGGCGTCGTAGCGGTCGTCGCGGATGCCGATCCGGGTCTTCTTGTCGAAATCGATGCCCTCGATCTTCTCGAGGATGCCGTGGACGAAATGCTGCCGCGACTGCTCGCCGTCGGTGACGATGTCGATCCCGGCCTCTTCCTGGTCGCGGATCGCCAGGCGGACGGCGTCATGCTTGGCTTCCTGGAGCTGTGCCGGGTCTTCTGCCGCCCAAAGTGCCCAGAGTGTTTCCGGCTGCGCCAGCCAGGACGGCTTGGGCAGGCTCCCGGTGATGGTGGTCTTGAGCATGGCGTCGGTCCTCGTCGGAAAAGTTTGAACCCGCCGATCGTCGCGGCGGTTTTGATTGCGTCTTTACGGTATCATCACAGGGCGGCACGCCCATCGCAAGAATGGCCGCATGCTGAGGCACGCCAGAAAAAATGATCATCAAGGGGGAATTCAATGTCCGACAATGAAACGCCGAAGGGCTGGCCCGAGGGCAAGGCGCTCGCCGTCTCCGTAAACGTCATGTGCGAGGCGTGGACCGATGACGCATCGCCCGGCATCGGACCCATGGGGAACCCCCTTAAGGCCGGCTACCTGGACACCCAGTCGCGCTCCTGGGGTGAGTACGGGATGACCCATGGCGCGCCGCGGCTGCTCGATATCGTCGGTGAGCTGGGCGTGCCCTGCGGCACCTATGCCAGCGGCATCATCGCCGAGAAATGGCCCGAGCTGCTGCGCCGGATCGATGGCGACGGGCATTTCATCGGCGCTCATGCCTGGATGCAGAACAGCTTGCCGGTCTACCAGGAACGCGCCCAGGAAGAGGCCGAACTGAAAAAGGGCGCGGCCCTGTTCGCGGACGTCATCGGCAAGGCGCCGAAAGGGTTTTCGAGCCCGCGCGGCACCCATAGTCCGAACACGGCCGAGCTCCTGGTCGAGAACGGGTTCACCTGGCATATCGATTATTTCAACACGGATCTGCCCTACCTGATCGACACCAAGGCGGGGCCGCTGGCCGCGGTCCCGTTCACGATGGAGATCAACGACCTGCCGCTCTACATGCGCTACGGCAATCCGCCCCAGGCCTATTCAGATGTCCTGAAGCGCATCGTCGACAAGTACGACACGATCGGCCGCCCGCCCGCCGTGATCGACATTACCGCCCACGCTCATGTGTTCGGCCGGCCCTACGGCGCGATCGAGTTCAAGGCCGCGATTGAGTCGGTGATGAATGTCGACTGGGTCTGGATGACCACCCATGAAGAGCTCGCCGGCGTTGTTCACGCAGGTTAAGCACGCGCTACCGCTCGCCCTGGTGGGCGGGCTGGTTCTGCTGGGCACGTCGCCCGGCGGGCACGACGCGGCACTGGCCGCGCCGGTGTTTGTCGTCGAGGAATCCGCGGTCACCTGTTTCGAGGTGATCGGCCCGGCGCCGGAATTGCGCGAGATGGCCAGGCGTACCGCGAAGTCCGATCCCGGTCGGATGAGCGCGTTTGTGGTCAGGGTGGATGCCTCGGTCGTGGCCGACATCAAGGCGGCCTTCGACGATGTCTCGGACAGTCCCCACGAAGGCTTCGAGCAGACCCGCGCCGGGTCTATCGAGTTTGCGTCAACGGCGCCTGACGCGGACGTTCGGTCAGGAGCGACCACGCAGGTTCTGCCGCGCTATGGCTATCTGATGTTCACCATGGCCGACGGCGTGGTCGATCACATTCGCAGCCAGCGCCCGCGCTGCGGCGCGCGCCAGCGTTTCGACAAAGCCCCCTTCGCCACCCTGCACCGCAATGTTCGCGGCACGCTGCGGGGGATGTTGGATCAGGAACGGCGCTAGAGGCGTATTCCCATCCGTCGCAACAGCCCGTCCCGACGGATGAAGTGATGGTACAGCGCCGCCCCGGCATGGAGCGCGAAGAGCGCCAGCATCAGGCGGGCGCCGATGCCATGCGGCGTGCGCGGGAGAAAGGTCTCGAAGTCGGGCAATGGGCCCGCGCCGCCGCCGAACAGGATCGCGCCGGCCCCGGACAGGACCAGCATCCCGATTCCGCTTACGGCCATTCCCAGAATCACCACATAGAAAAGTACGTGAACGAGCTGGGCGGCACGGTGTTGCGAATTGGTCGTACCCTCCGGGGCGGGCGGTTTGCGGTCGGCCATGCGCCACCAGGCGATGCGCGCCAGGGTCAGAATCAGGATCGTGATTCCCATGGCGGCATGGGCCCGCAATACCGTGATCTTTCCGACGGCATCGGCCGTGGCGTCTGCCCGGAACCCTGAAACAAGCAGCGCCACGATCAGCAGGGCGCTGACCCAGTGAATCGCGATGGCCACACGGCCATATTGATCAGGCGTACTCTTCCACATTCTGGTTCTCCTCCGTCTCGAGAGCCGTCCGCAGGCCGTGCAGCACCGACATTGCGTCGCGAATCTGGTCGGCTGTGAAAGCCTCTCCGAGGCGGTTTGCCCATGGCACCTGACGTCTGTGCGCGGCGTCATAGACCTCGCGGCCGGCCGCGGTCAGCAGCACGAGTTTGGCGCGCTTGTGGTGTGGGTTGGACGTGAAGTCGAGATATCCCGCACCGGAGAGATCGTTGACGATCCGTTGAACGTTCTGGCGCGACAGACCCATGGTACGGGCGATGTGGGCGACCGGCTGTGGTCGATCCGCGAGGGCGACAGCGCCGAGCACCTGCCAGCGGGCGCTGGTCAAGCCGAGCCCGGCGACGAGCTGATCACCCGCCGCCAGCAGGCGGCCATTGAAGCGGAAGGCCTCGAGGAACAGCGAGGTGACGAGCGCACCCGCCTGCGTGTAGCTTTCGTGGGTCATTATGACAGTATATTGGCATAATGACAGAATGTAGTCAAATACAGCGCCCGCCGTCGACCTCCAGGCAGACACCGGTGATCAGTGCGGCGTCGTCGGATGCGAGGAACAGCACCGCATTCGCTACGTCTTCAGGTGTGGAGAGTCGGCCCAGCGGCACCGTTTGTCGAAAAGCCTCCCGGTTCTCCGGTGTGTCCTCGCCCAGGAATGTCGCCAGCAACGGCGTGTCGCCGGCCACCGGATTCACCGCGTTGACCCGGATGCCGTCGTCGGCCAGTTCGACCGCCATCGACTTGGTGAGCGTGGTGACCGCGCCTTTGGTTGCGTTGTACCAGGTGAGGCCGGGGCGCGGCCGCACGGCGCCGGTCGAGGCGATGTTGATGATCGCCCCGCCGCCGCCGTTGCGCATCGCGGGGATGGCGGCGTTGCCGGTATGAAAGAGCCCCTTCACGTTGACCGCAAGGATGCGGTCGAGCTCGTCCTCGGTCACGTCGAGCATCGGCTTGCGCTTGTGGGACACGCCGGCGTTGTTGACCAGGATATCCAGCCCACCGAAGGTCTCGACCGCCCGATCGACCATGCCCCGGACCGCGTCGGCGTTGGTGACATCGGCGGCCACAAAAACAGCGCGCCCGCCCGCATTCGTGATCTCTGCGGCCACCCGGTTCCCGCCGACTTCGTTCACATCGTTGACGATAACCGCGGCACCTTCACGGGCCAGCGTGTGCGCGATTCCCGCGCCGAAGCCCGAGCCGGAACCCGTGACGATGGCAGTCTTTCCCTCGAGGCGCATGCGCTCTCTCCCCCTTCGCAATTTGGATATTCGTTGCCCGCACTCTAGCGGCGCGGGCTGGTGCGGACATCACCGAAAATGCTAACAGCGAAGCTGGAGATGGCAGCAGGGTCGGAGCATATGAGCGACAAGCCGAAGATACTGGTGACCCGACGTCATCTCGCGGCGACCGAGGATCGGCTCACCGCTGACTATGACGCGACGCTCAATACCGACGACCACATCATGGAGGCTGACGAGATCGTGGCGGCGGCCGACGACATGGACGCGCTCCTGATCTGCGTGACCGAACCGATGGATGCGGCGACCATCGAGCGCCTTCCCGACAGCGTGCGTACTGTCCTGACCCTGTCGGTCGGCCTCGACCACATCGACACAGGGGCTGCGAAGGCGCGCGGCATCGCGGTGCTTAATACGCCCGATGCGGTGACCAACCCGACGGCCGAGGTCGGCATGCTGCTGCTGCTGGGCGCCGCGCGCCGTGCCGCAGAGGGTGCGGCGATGATGCGGGCGGGCGAATGGACCAGCTGGTCGCCGCGCCAGATGATTGGCAAGGAGATCACCGGGTCAGAGCTGGGTATCTTCGGCATGGGCCGGATCGGCCAGACCGTCGCGGCCCGGGCCCGGGCCTTCGACATGACGATCCGCTATCACAATCGCACCCGACTTTCCTTCGAACAGGAGAAGAGCGCGAGCTACTATACGAGCGTCGAGGGCTTGCTCCCGTCGAGCCCGTTCCTGATGATCTGCGCGCCCTCGACACCCGAAACCCAAGGGTTCTTGAATGCCGAGCGGATCGCGCTCCTGCCCGACGGGGCGATCGTCGTGAACATCGCCCGCGGCGAGTTGATCGACGACGACGCGCTGGTCGATGCCCTGCGGTCGGGGAAAGTCGCGGCGGCGGGCCTCGATGTCTTCAATGGCGAGCCCAACGATATCCATCCCGCTTACCTGGAGCTGCCCAACGTGTTCATGACGCCGCATATCGGCAGCGGAGCCGAGCGGTCACGTGCGGCGATGGGTGACATGCTGCTCGACGGGCTCGATCTCCTTCTCGCGGGCGAACTGGTCCCCAACCGGGTTGTTTGACGCCTTTTCCAAATTGCCCGGTACGGCGCGCGGCGCCATCTGGATGCTGGGCGCGTCGCTGTTCTTCGGCACCCATGGCGTGTGGGTGCGGTTCGCCGTCGGGGAGGGCGCCGACCCGCTGGTCATCTCCTTCTGGCGTTCCCTGGTGCTGTTGCTGCTGATCCTGCCCTGGATCGTGTCCAACCGGCGCACCGCGCTGCGCTCGACCCATCCCTGGGGCCAGCTCCTGCGCGTCGCCTTCTCCATGATCGGGCTGATCCTGCTGGTCACCGCTCAGGCGAACCTGCCCCTGGCCGAGGTCTCGGCGCTGACCTTCGCCGCACCCCTGTTCGGGATGATGGGCGCCGCGCTGTTTCTCGGTGAGGTGGTGCGGGCCCGGCGCTGGGTCGCGACCCTGGTGGGATTCGCCGGGGTCTGGATCGTGCTGCGCCCGGGCGTGTCCGACGTCAATCCGTTGTTCGTCCTGCCGCTGATCTCGGCGCTGTTCATCGCCGGGTCCAACCTGATGATCCGGTTTCTGGCCAAGGATGACGCCCCGACCACGACTGTCGCCTGGCTGGCGATGGGGTCGGTGCCCTTCACGCTGGTGCCGGCGCTGTTCGCCTGGCAATGGCCGACGCCGATGGCCCTGCTCTGGATGGCGATGCTGGGTGCGGTGGGGCTGGGCGCGCATATCTGCCTGGTGCGGGCCTTTACCGCGGCGGAGGCCTCGGCGGTGCTGTCCTATGACTATTCCCGCCTGATCATCACGTCTTCGCTCGGCTTTCTTATATTTGCCGAGGTGCCGACCGTCTGGACCTGGGTCGGCGGGGCCGTGATCGTCGGTGCGGTGGTCTACATCGCCCGGCAGGAGAGCAGGGCCCGGCCCTAGGTCTGGGTTTATTCGGCCGCGATTCGGGTCCCGCCGCGTTTGCGCATCCGCTTGGTGATCACCGCCGCCGCGCCGTCGAGGATCGCGTCGGTGTCGATCCCGTGGGTTCGGTACAGATCGGCCAGGTTGCCCGACTGCCCGAAGCTGTCGACACCCAATGCCGCCACGTCATGATTGGCGACACCGCCGAGCCAGGCGAGAGTCGCCGGATGCCCGTCGAGCACGGTCACCAGTCCGGCATCGGGTGCGAGGCGGCCCAGCAGTGTCTCGATATGTGACGGCGCAACGTCTGGCCCTTTGGCGTGGGCGCGGGTCGCGGTCTGCCAGTCGGCATAGAGACGGTCGGCAGACGTCACCGCCAGCAGACCGGTGCCGGGAATGTCTTCCAGCAGTGCGTCATAGGCAGCCAATGCTTCCGGGACGATCACGCCGGTGTAGGCGATCGCGAGTTCCGCGCCGGGGGCGGGTTCGCGCAGCCAGTAGGCCCCGGCGAGCACGTCGTCGGCGATCCGCGCGAAATCCCGTACGGGCTGGTCGATCACATGGGTCGAGAGCCGCAGATAGACCGCGCCGCCGTCGTCGGCCTGCATGTGTTCGAAGCCCCACTCCATGATGTGCGCGAGTTCGTCGGCATAGGCGGGCTCGAAGGATGTGAGGCCGGGCTGGGACAGGCCGATAAGCGGTGAGTTGATCGATTGATGCGCCCCACCCTCCGGCGCCAGCGTGATCCCCGACGGGGTCGCGACCACCATGAAGCGGGCGTCCTGGTAGCAGGCGTAGTTCAGGGAATCGAGGCCGCGCGCGATGAACGGATCATACAGCGCGCCGACCGGCAGCAGCCGGGCGCCGAACAGCTTGTCCGACAGGCCGAGTGCCGCGAGCTGCAGGAACAGATTGTTTTCCGCGATGCCGAGCTCGATATGCTGGCCGCTGGGGCTCATCGACCATTTGAACGCCGAGGGAACCTTTTCGTCGCGGAAGGTGTCCGCGAGGTCTTTGTGGTGGAAGAGGCCGCGCTGGTTCACCCAGCCCGCCATGTTGGTGGTGACCGTCACGTCGGGAGTGGTGGTCACGATCCGGCTCGCCAGCTCGGTGTCGCCGCGGCCGAGATCGTTGAGAATCTGACCGAACGCCTCCTGGCTCGACAGGCGTTCGCCGGTGGGGGCCGGCAGCGCCGCGACCGGGATCTTCGGTGCGGGCTCCCGGGCCGGCCGCTGGGCGAACGGCACGTCCGACAGGAACGCCTGCACGGCGTCTTCAGAAATGCCGAGCCCCTCGGCGAAATCCCACTCATGCCCGTCGCGGATGCCGTGGCTCGCCTTGAAGGCCTCCATCTGCTCCAGGTTCATCAGGCCCGAATGGTTGTCCTTGTGGCCCGCCAGCGGCGTGTTGAACCCCTTGATCGTGTAGGCGACGAAGCATTGCGGCGTGTCGTCGTCGCCGACATCGGCAAACGCCTCGAGGGTCGCCGCCATGTCGTGGCCGCCAAGGTTTGTCATCAGGCGCTGGAGGGCATCGTCGTCGTGATCGTCGAGCAGCGCCTTCATGCCCTTCACCCGCCCGATGTCGGATTTGAGGTGGGTCCGCCATGCGTCGGCGCCCTGGAAGGTCAGCGCGGCGTAGAGCTGGTTTGGGCATTCGTCGATCCATTTGCGCAGGGCGTCGCCGCCGGGCAGGGCAAACGCAGCCTCCTGCAGTTTTCCGTATTTCAGCTCGACCACGTTCCAGCCGACCGTGCCGAAGAAGTCCTTGATGCGCTGGAACAGGTAGTCATGCACCACCCCATCGAGGCTCTGGCGGTTGTAGTCGATCACCCACCAGAGGTTCCGCACATCATGCTTCCAGCCTTCGAGCAATGCTTCGAAGACGTTGCCTTCGTCGAGTTCGGCGTCGCCCATCAGCGCCACGAGCCGCCCATTCGGCCGCCCCTCCGCCATCCCATGATGGTGCACATAGTCGCGCGCCATCGCGCCGAACAGCGTAGCCCCGACCCCGAGCCCGACCGAGCCCGTGGAGAAATCCACATCATCGGTGTCCTTGGTCCGCGACGGGTAGGACTGGGCGCCGCCGAGTGCCCGGAAGTCCTGGAGCTTGTCGAGGTCCTGGCGGCCCAGGAGATACTGAATCGCATGAAAAACAGGCGAGGCGTGAGGCTTCACCGCGACCCGGTCTTCGGCGCGCAGGCTGTGCAGGTACAACGCCGTGAGCAGCGTGGCGGCGGACGCGCATGATGCCTGATGGCCGCCGACCTTCAGCCCGTCACTACTTTCGCGCAGGTGATTGGCGTTGTGGATCATCCAGGACGACAGCCACAGGATCTTGCGCTCCAGGGCTTCCAGGGTCGGGATGTCGACGTTCGAGAGGATCGTCTTGGGGTCGGCTTTGCGGCGGGTCATCGGCTTTTCCGGGTCAGCTGTATTGGGCCTCATCGTAACATTTCGGATTTTTACGGGAGTTGCGAAGGTGGCGTATATGTTGTCGAATTGAGCAATAAAACCCCTGATTTGAGTTTTTGTGAGACGGAATATGCCAATAAATGATCTCGACGCGATTGATCGCAATATCCTCGATACGCTCCAGGAGGATGCGCGGATGGCGAATGCCGACCTCGCGCGCAAAGTGAACCTGTCACCGTCGCCCTGCCTGCGCCGGGTGCGTAATCTTGAACGTGAGGGGTATATCCGCCACTACACGGCGTTGCTTGACCCTGCGGCCATCGGCCTGCCGGTGAGTGTCTTCGTGCAGGTGTCGCTGGAGCGCCAGGTCGACAACGCGCTGGAGGAATTCGAGCGCCGGATCGTCGAACGCCCGGAAGTGATGGAGTGCTATTTGATGACCGGCGACAGCGATTACCTGCTGCGCGTCGTGGCGCCGGACCTGGATTCGTTCCAGCACTTCCTGCTGGAGCATCTGACCAAGATCCCCGGCGTGGCCAGCATCAAGTCGAGCTTCGCCCTCAAGCAGGTCAGCTACCGCACCGCATTGCCGCTCGGACATATTGCGGAAAAGGCAGAGCGCTAGCGGACCGGAGGTAACGCAACGTGGCGAAGCCCTATCTTGATGACCTTGAGCAATTGCTCGACCGCGTCGCGCCAGCCTTTGGTGCGGGCGACGTGGTCGCATGCCGGCATTTCTTCAGCGGCGCGGCCGCCTATGTGAACGGCGGTATATTCATGAGCCTGACACCGGTCGGGTTGGCGCTGAAGCTTCCCGAGGCACGCCGCGAGGAGCTGATGGCGGCGGGCGGCAAAGCGCTGCGTTATTTTCCCAAGGCTCCGATCAAGACGGCGTATGTCGTGCTGCCGGGCGAAATCATGGACCAGCCTGCGACGTTGGCCGGTCTGATCGTCGAGAGTGCCGCATGCGCGATGTCCGCACCGCCATCAAAGAAGCCGGACTAAAGCCCGTTCTGGGAGCCGGGCTAAAGCCCGGTCGCGAAGCGGCTCATGATCATGATGATGACGATCTGCATCGTGCCCTGGAACGCCACCACCCGGACGTAGCGGCGCATCAGGCGTCCGATCCGTTGCCCGTCCGGGCTGGGTTTGCGCATCTCGAGATAGACCAGAACGTTGGTCGGCAGGAGGATCAGAACGCCCTGGATCGACAGGATCGTGGTGATCGCCAGGGCGGCGATCAGCCACCAGATCTCCGGGAACGCCAACCCGAGATAGCCCTGATCGACGGCCATGAACCAACCGGCTGTCGGGGCGACGATGGCGAGCGTCGGCATGATGAAGAGCAGGCGTGGCATCAGCCGCATGGTGATCGCGCGGCGTACGGGGAAGTCGAGACGGCGCAGGATCGGCCCGATCACGAAGCCGAGCAACAGGTCGACCCCGGTCCACAGCAGCCCGGCGAACACGTGAATGAAATTGAGAAACCAGAGATCGTTGATGACGATGGCGACGATCATCACCGCCAGGCTCAGCCCGACCCAGATGAGGTTGCGCCAGTCGATCGTGGTCTGCGCGAGTTCCGCGCTCGAGAGCGCTGCGGGTTGTTCCGTCATGGTGTCAGGGTAGTCGCCGCCTTGCGCGCAAGGCAAGCGGCTGTTGGCGGTGCCTTGGCGCGAACGGGTCCCGCACGTAGACTCGCACACGAGACAAATGGGAGACGGCAGTATGAGCGAGCTTTTCGGAAAATTTGTATCGGGTTTTTGCAGCCATCTGGGCGATGTATCAGTGTCTGGCGCGTCCGACGGCCCGCTCAAAGGTCTCAGCTTCGCGGTGAAGGACATCATCGATGTCGAGGGCGTTGTGACCGGGGTCGGCAACCCCGACTGGTTTGCGAGCCATGGCCCCGCGCCGCGCCATGCCACGGTTGTGCAGCAACTCCTGGATGCCGGCGCCGATCTGGCGGGGAAGACCATCACCGAGGAATTTGCCTACGGGTTGATCGGAGAGAATTATCATTACGGCACGCCGGTCAATCCGCGCGCCGAGGGCCGGATTCCCGGCGGGTCCTCTTCGGGCTCGGCTTCTGTCGTCGCATGTGAGCAGGTGGACTTTGCATTGGGCACGGACACGGGCGGCTCGGTCCGCGTTCCCGCAGCCTTCTGCGGTCTGTTCGGCATCCGGCCGAGCCATGGCCGGGTGTCGCTGCGGGGAATCATGCCGTTGGCGCCGAGCCTCGACACCTGCGGCTGGTTTGCCCGCGAGGCCGCCCTGTTCCGCTGGATCGCACCGGTTCTCATGGACTGGTCTGACAAGCCCGCGCCGACACGGGTCCTGATCGCCGAGGATGCGTTTGATTTGGTCGACGATGACGTGCGCGATGCGCTGGGCCCGGCCATCGCGCGGGTCGAGGCGCTGTTCGGGGCCGCCAAACCGATCCGGCCGAGTGAGCGCGCCGGTCTGGCCGGTGGTTTCCCGCAATGGCAGCAGGCGATGCAGGTGACGCGTGGGTCCGAGGCCGCGGCGTCGCACCTGGCCTGGATACGCGCGACAAACCCCGAAATGGGTCCGCATTTTCGCGAGCGGTTCGAGGCGGGTGGTGACTATGGGCCGACCGATATCGCGGACGCCATGTCGAAACGCGCAATGATCGACGGATATATGGCCGGGACCCTTGGTGACGACGCCATCCTGCTTGTGCCCGCAGCACCGGCGGCCGCGCCCCCGGCGCGGGCGGAGGAGGCGCTCTACGACCAACTCCGGACCCGTAACGAGCTCTACAACTGCACTGCCCCGTTGGCGCGCCTGCCACAGGTCTCGCTGCCGCTGGCCGAGACGGCCGATGGGCCCGTGGGTCTTGGCGTGATCGCCGGCCATGGGAACGACGAGATGTTGCTCGACCTGGCGGTCGCGGTCGCGGGCTGACGGCCGCCGTGACTACCTTCGTGACCGCTGTTCATATGCGAGCTGACGGCCGGCGGCATTAACCATCGGACAATTTAGTGATTGGGGCTCGGCGTCGGGCGATGATAGCTTTGGCCTTAACGAAAGCTTAACGGGCGTTTCTATGGAACGACGTGCAATGGAACGGCGAGGATTTCTCGCGGCACTGGGTGCCGGCGCAGTCGCAGGACTGGCGGCCACCCCGTCATGGGCCCGCGTGGCCACGGCGGCGGTCGGGTTCGAGGATGTCTCGCAGCCCGTGAGCAGCTTTCCGGCCCTGTTCGGCACGCGTGAGTATTTCATCGGCAGCACGGTCAAGAAGCTGCCGCGCGCCCGCGCTGCGATAAAGCCGCTTGAGGACGAGATCGCTGCAAATTTCGCGCAGGCCGTCGCCCAGGCGCCGTTGGCGGCTGCCGTACGCGGCGGCACGACGGATGCGATCTTCCAGGCGGCCGGCGCCTTCAGCCCGCGCGAACGCATGCGCATGGTCAACGATTTCGCCAACCGGATGCCCTATATCGAGGACATCGACAATTACGGGCTGCGCGATTTCTGGGCCGACACGGCGACCTTCTTCAGGAATGGCGGTGATTGCGAGGATTTCGCGATGGCGAAATTCAAGCTGCTCGAGAAGATGGGTTTTCACCCGGCGCGGATGCGCATCGTCCTGGTCCTCGATCAGGAGCGCAACCGGCAGCACGCGGTTTTGGCGGTGAACGAAGGCGGTGAGGCCTGGATGCTCGACTCGCTGATCCGCGATGTGAAGCCCCATCAGCTGGCCGACCATTATCGCCCGACGGTGTCCCTCAGCGGCCCCCGGCTCTACCTCCACATCGCCCCCAAAACCTGATTTCGATCATGAGTTCGCACGATGCGCGCGCCGGTGACCCGCCGCTGCGGACCAACTGGTTTGCCGTATCCGTTGTCGTCCTGGCATCGGTCACGGCGGCATTCCAGATCGGCAAGGCGCCGGCCGCACTACCGGCTATGCAGGCCGATCTCGGCCTCACCCTCGAAGAGGGTGTCTGGATTATCTCCATCTTCAATCTGCTGGGCGTCGCATTCGGCATGTTCGCTGGTGCGTTGGGGGATCGGCTGGGTCACCGAAAGCTGCTCCTGTCAGGGTTCGTGGCGATGGCCGCCGCGAGCTTCGTCGGCGCGAATGCCGACGGGTTTGCGATGCTGCTCGCGAGCCGGGTTCTCGAGGGGTTCGGGTTCGTGGTCGTGGTCGCGGTCGCGCCGGCGCTGTTCCTGCAGTTCGCAGAGCCGCGTCATCATCGCCTGATCTTCGGGTTCTATGGCGGCTACTGGCCGGCGGGTGTTGCCGTGATGATCCTGGTCACCCCCGTCGTGTTGGAGGCCGCGGGCTGGCGCGGCCTCTGGTCGTTGAATGGGGTGCTGGCGATCGTCGTGATGCTGCTGGTTGCGTTCGCGACGCGGTCCAGCGCCGTCATTCGGGCCCCGGCGGCGCCGCCGCCGTTCGGCCACGCGTTGCGCACATTCACCCAGGCCGGGCCGCTCGTGCTGGCGCTGACATTCGCGACCTATTCGTCGATCCATGTAACGGTGGTGGCCCTGCTGCCGACCTTCTATGTGGAGGCGGAGGCACTCGGCCTGGGGCGGGTCGCCCCACTGGCGGCGTTTGTGACCGTGGTCAATGTCGCCGGGAATATCCTCGGCGGGATTGCGATTCACCGGGGCGTGGCGCGCTGGAAACTGGTCATTGCCACGTTCGTGCTTGTCGGTCTCAGCGCGCTCCTGATGTATGACGACAGCCTGACATTCGAAATACGTCTGGCGGCGGCGATCTTCCTGTCCTTCATCGCGGGCGTCATCCCGGCCTGCCTGTTCGCGACCGCGGCAGTCGTCGCGCCCACGGCAGCCCTCGTCGGTGCGACGACGGGCCTGATGATGCAGGGCTCGCAGTTGGGACAACTCGTTGGTCCCGTGGCCATGGCGAAGGTCGTGACGGTGACCGGCTCCTGGGATTTCGCCCCGGTCACGCTGGTCGTGGCAGCCGTGACCGGCAGCGTTCTGATGTTGCTGCTGCGCCGGATCGAGCGCCGCCGTGTGCCGGGGGCGGGCTAGTCGGGCTCGGGTAGGCGGGCCGTCGTGTCGCATCCTGCTGTACCGTGCCCTTTGCGCTGGTATAACGGGGGAACTGCCGCATTCGCGGCTTATCCACCGCCGCATGTGCGGCTTACTCCACGCAGTACACACGGAAATTCAAACAGCATGAGCGCGTTTCGCACCCTCGACGACCTCGACGCAGCCGGAAAGCGGATTCTGCTGCGGGCCGACCTGAACGTCCCCATGGCGAACGGAAAGGTTACCGACCGAACCCGGCTTGAGCGGCTGGCGCCGACGATCCTGGAGTTGGCCGACAAGGGGGCGAAGGTGCTCGTGACATCCCATTTCGGGCGGCCCAGGGGCGAGCGGGTGTTGGAAATGTCTCTGGCGCCGGTGGCAAAGGTGCTCAGTGCGGTGCTCGGCCGTCCCGTCGGTTTCGTGCCGGATTGTATCGGCGACGCGGTGCTGGACGCCTCCGGCGCGATGGTCGATGGGGATATTCTGGTGCTTGAGAATGCCCGTTATCATCTGGGCGAGGAGGCGAACGACAAGGGTTTCGCCGGAGCGCTTGCGGCGTTTGCGGACGCCTATGTGAATGATGCCTTCTCGGCCGCGCACCGCGCGCACGCCTCGACCGAAGGGGTCGCGCATCTCTTGCCGGCCTATGCGGGCCGCCTGATGCAGGCGGAACTTGATGCATTGGATCGGGCGCTTGGCAATCCGCAGCGGCCCGTGATGGCGGTTGTCGGGGGTGCCAAGATCGCATCCAAACTCGAACTTCTGGGAAATCTGATCGCGCGTGTCGATCAGCTCGCGATCGGTGGCGGCATGGCGAACACGTTCCTGAACGCCATGGGCATCGATGTCGGCGCGTCCTTGTGTGAGCATGACATGGCGGAGACCGCGCGCGGCATTCTCGTCCGGGCCGACGAGATCGGCTGCGAGGTGGTGTTGCCATCCGATGTGGTTATCGCAGGCGAGTTCAAGGCGGGTGCGCCAAGCCGCGTGGTTCCTGTCGATGCCGTGCCTGGTGACCAGATGATTCTTGATATTGGCCCGCAAAGCGTCGCCGGCCTCGCGGCGCGCATCGCCGACGTGCGCACCCTCGTCTGGAACGGCCCGCTGGGTGCGTTCGAGATCGAGCCCTTTGATATGGCCACCGTGGAGGTCGCGCGCGCGGCCGCCGCATTGACGAAAGCAGGCAGCCTGCTTTCGGTCGCGGGCGGTGGGGATACGGTCGCAGCCCTGAACCATGCCGGCGTGAGCGATGATTTCAGCTATGTCTCCGCTGCCGGCGGTGCGTTCCTCGAATGGCTCGAGGGCAAGACCCTCCCGGGCGTTGCCGCCCTGACACCTCCCGGAGCATAGGAAAAGCCGTGGCCACCCGTCGGGTACGTGATCCCCAGGTCTTCGCCGATGAGGCCGCCGCTGCGTGCGAGCGCCTCCTTGGCCAGAAGGCCACCAATGTCGATTGGCCCGCCTCGCGGTCGCGGCGGTCCGTGCGTGTCTATCTCGAGGACCTGACGGTGATCGCAACCCGCCGCAAACGCCGGGAACGCTCGATGCTCGAGGCCAATGTGCTGAAGACGTTGCACGAGCACGGCGCCGCCGTGCCGGCGGTGCACGCCTATGACGGGGTCTGGCTCATTCAGGAATATCTGGCGGGCGAGCGCCTGCCGCATGTCCTGGTCGACTGCGATCCGGCGCGCGCGCATGAGCTTCTCTCGTCGGCAGCGAACGGATTGGCGCGCATTCATGCGATCGGCGCCGAAACGGGTCTGCACGGCAAGGTCGTGCAGCTGGGGACCGCCGACAGCTGGTTGCGGGGCCTGATCGACACGCCGAACCGGATCGGTGAGGCGCTTGATGTCGCAGCACCAACCCTTGATGGGGACGGCCTGGTCGCCAGGCTGCGGGTCGGCGCGCCTAGTTTTCTGAAATGGGATGCGCGGCCCGGCAATGCCGTCGTGTGCGAGGACGGCTCTATCGGCTGGTTCGACTGGGAACATTGCGGCGCCCGCAACGCGCTGGATGACTTTGCCTGGCTGTTGGCCGATGAGTATGTGCCGCAGGTGTCGGGCCTGGCCGATATCGCGGTCGCCAACGCGCCGGCGGATATGGACCCTGCCGCCGCGCGTGAATACTTCCTGACCTACGCGACGTTCCACACAGCTGTCCGGCTGGCGCTGGTGGTCCACCACAAGGATGACGGGGAATGGTGGGACGAGGACATGTGCCTCGCCGAGGACAAGGTTCGGGTGACGGCGGCCGGTGCGGCGCTGCTGTGCGGGCGAGGTGCGGAGTTCGCAGCCGGGACGGATCGAACGGCGCCGCTTGCGCGCTGGTTCGGTGCGATCGCGGAGCGATTGGGTGTGGAGGCTGTTTAGGGCGCCTGTTATTTATCAGTTGATAAATAAGCTATTTATCAACTGATAAATTAATTTCTACTGCAGATCGTAGGTGTCGTCGGCGAAATCGGCGGTGCCCTGATCATTGAAGCGGTACGCCTTGGTGATGCCGCCGGTGCCGCCTTCTTTATTGTCCTGCAGGTTGATGTCGCTGATCTCGTGGCCGGCGAAGGTCACGGACCCCTCGCTGCTCGTGAACGAGATCGTCCAGGTGCCGTCGGCATTGTTGACGAAGGATACATCCCCGGTCCCGACGCCATTGTCGGCACCATTTCCATCTTCATAATCGATGGTGACGTTGTCGTTATTCTCGAAGCCCTCGAAGAACACCAGGCCGTTGGAGTAGCCGCCGGTGTTGGTGTTGCCGTCGAAGATGAAGTTATCGCCGCCGTCTCGCGAGATGTAATAGGTGTCGTAGCCGTCGCCGCCGATCAGGATATCGTTGCCGCCGTTCGCATAGATCTTGTCGTCGAACGTTGCGAGGGTTTTGTCGTCGGTGGTGTTGATGCCGCCGAAGATGATGTCCGAGCCCTCGGAGCCGAACAGCGTATTCACGCCCGAGCCGCCATCGATGTAGTTGGCCGAAAGAAAGTTCGGTGAGCCCGGGAACATGGTGCCCAGCCCGGAGGTGGGATCCCAGTTGCCGACTTCCCCCGTGGCCGATGCCACGATATCGGCTTGGCTCAGGGTGACGGTTTTGGACCCGTTGGCCGTGTAGTCGATCGTCCAGGTGTCCGTCGTCGAATTGAACGATCCGTCGATGTGGCTCAGGTCGAAGTTGGTGGTTGTGACCGAGAAGAAGGAGACAACGTCGTCGCCGTCGCCGCCGTAGATCAGGAACTGATCGTCGAGCGTCGTATCCATGGCACCGACAACAAAGTCGTCGCCCGCCCCGGCGCGCACAATTTCGATATCGGTGAACAATGCGTCATTGCCGAAGTCGATAAAATCGCCGAGGGCGCTGCCCATCAGGGTGTCGATACCGCCGCCGCCGGAGACCTTCGAATCTTCAATCGCAAAGAAGAAGCCAAATTGCGTCTCCGTCTCGAGGCCGGGGTCGAAGAACAAGATGTCGTTGCCGCCGCCGCCCTCGAGCTTATCGACGCCTTCGCCGCCATCCAGGATATCGTTGCCGCCCTGACCCTGGAGCCGGTCATTGCCGTCCCCGCCGTAGAGCGTGTCGTTGCCGGCCTGGCCGCGCAGACGGTCATTGCCGTCGTCGCCGAACAGGATGTCGTCGCCGCGACCACCCTTGATGTTGTCGACCCCAAGGCCGCCTTCCACCGTGTCGGCGCCATCGCCGCCGGTGAAAACATCGTTGCCGCCACCAAGGTCGATCTGGGATGTCGCGTAAAGTCCCGCCAGCGTCACGGTGTCGTCACCATCCTCGGCGGAGGCGGTTGATTCATCGGCGTCGAGTGCGATGGCGAAGCCGAGGCTCGCCATGGTGACGGTGATGACGTCGGCACCGGCGCCGCCGGATATTCGATTGGTCGAAGCCGGGTCGGTCCCGCCATTGGCGTCGTCGTCCCAGGCCGCATCGAAGGTGATGTCGATCACGTCGTTGCCGTCGCCGCCATGGGCCTCGAGGACGCCATCGGTGTCGGTCAACGTATCGTTGCCTGCGCCCCCGGTCAGGGAGTCCTGGAACCCGTCGCCGCCGTCGAGCGTGTCGTTGCCGTCGCCGCCGATCAGGATATCGTCGCCTGTGCCGCCGTCGAGTGTGTCGTTGCCTGCGCCGCCGTCGAGGCTGTCGTCACCCGCGCCGCCGTCGAGCACGTCGTCGCTCGAATCATCGCCCACGGCCACGTCACCCTTGATCTCCACGTCCGAGAACTTGATGAAGGCATCCTCGTCGGACTTCGTCTTCTGGTTCAGGAAGCCGCCCAGTGTGACCGTGTGGTCGCCGGCAGAAAGGTTCCCGAGATCGATGGTGACCGTTTGCCAGCCGCCTTTGTCGTCGCCGCCCCAGTCCCGGACAACATAGTCGTTGCCGTCGAGGCCGACGAGCTGGCCGTCGATGCTGACCAGCACATCGGCATACTCGTCACTGTCGAGCTTTTTGTCCGCGTCGAGTTGATAGGTGAAGGTGATCTGGGCGTTCGTCGCATCCGCGGCGACGTTGAAACTGTTGCTGAAGCCGCCGGACATGCCGTCGGTGATGTCGTCGCCGTCGATGCCACCGAGCAGAACACCAATCCGGCCGTCCGTGCCTTCGCCGGTCGCGTATACACCTTCGGCATACGCGCCATTGTCTGTGTTGTGGAAGGCCCCATCGGCATAGGTGAAGCTGCCCGGGCCGTCGTCGAAGGTTTCCGACAGGAATGTCGTGGACTCTGTCTCGCCCGCCTCGGTGCCGCCGACCAGCGTGTCGTTGCCGACGCCGCCGAACAGCGTGTCTTCGCCCAGGCCGCCATATAGCGTGTCAGAGCCCAGCTGGCCGTGCAGGATGTCGTCGCCGCCGCCGCCGCTGAGCATATCGTCGAAGGTGTAGGTGACACCGCCGCTGCCGCCGCTGCCGTGGCCACTGCCGCTGCCGCTGCCGCTGCCACTACCGTTCGCAGCGCCTGTTTCCGCATCGAAGCGGGGGTCTTCCCAGCCGGCGCCCCAAGTGTAGTCACTGTCGCCGCCGCCATAGGTGTCGCCATACAGCACATCGTCATCGGCACCACCGCGCAATTCGTCATTGCCCATGCCGCCGACGAGCAAATCGCTGCCGGCGCCGCCGGACAGATAATCGTTGAATGTGACGGCCGTGCCGCTGCCTGAGCCGCCCATGCCGGATGCGCCAGAGGCTGCGCTGCCGCTGCCCGAACCATTCGATCGGTCATACCAATCGTCGAAATAGTCGCCGAAGATCGCGTCTTCGCCCGCGCCGCCCTCGACCGTGTCGTCGCCGCCGCGCGCCACGATGAAGTCATTGCCCGCGCCGCCTTCAACCGTGTCGTTGCCTTCGCCGGCACCGAAGATGATCTCGCCGCCGCCCTGGTCGCCCAGGGTGTGGTCGCCCAGAATCACCGACAGGTCGTCATACGCCCCGCCGGATCCGCTTCCAGAACCACTGCCGCTGCCGCTACCACTGCCACCGGGCATCTCGATCTCCATCTTGTCGCAGAACGCGACGTTCGAACGTCAAATTAGCGACCGCCAGTCGCAACACGAAACATTATCGGCTAAAAATCTTGGTAAGCGCCGAAGATTATACAAGATCATGCAAGATCTATGCCTTCACAATACGCGTTTATGTGAAATTATAAAACACAAAGAACACTTATTTGGTAATTAAATTACGCCCACCTGTCGTGCTGGCACAATCTCGTCGCTCTACACCGGATTTCCCGCCAGTGCCTCGACCTGTCGCAACAGGTCGAGATAGTCGGGATTGCGCCGCCAGCGGTCCAGAACCAGTCCCGCCGCAGCAGGGTGGATCAGTTCATAGAAAGCGTCCGGTTTCATGCGAGTGACAGGATACTCCTCGCTGCGCTGTGGACGCGCCGCGCGGCACAGTTCGGCAAGTATGAGAAATTCTGCGACCGTGTAGCCCATGGCGCGGCACACAATGGCCAAGCCTTCACCACCGGATTCATAGATCAATCGCCGGACAAGTGGCTGGCGCAGTCGGGTCGCCTGTTCGACCATGTGCTCAAACAAGGCAATTTCTCCGGCCTGGAGAACTTCGATCATCAGTTCGGCGGAAATGCCATGCTGCTCGACCAGTTGCGCAACCAGCCGGGATGCAGCCGCGCCCCCCGGTGTCAGTTCGGAATCGGATCGGACGGCCGCTTCGATGGCGGATTCCATGACATCGTCGAGTTGGCTCGCATCCAGATCATGCCGGTCCAGGATTTCCGTACGCAAGGCGCCCGAGACCCACCAGTACATCCGTTCGGCGAGTTTCTTCGGCAGGTCCTTGCGGCGGATGAGCGGATTCTGGAAAGCGTCCACCCGCTGTGACTGTTCGACGAGATAGGCCATCGTTTTCTGCCCGATCTCTGCGCCCGGATTCTCCAGCAGACGTTCGATAACGGTGACTTCTTCGGTCTCGACCAACACGTCGGCGACGGTCTCGGAGACGGACGTGCGCATCGCCACGGAGAGTTGGTGCTCAAGGTCTCGATTGCGAATAATTTCAATGAGTTGAGGGTCTTTCAGGACGTCGCTACGCATCAATATGGGATGCGCAATTTCGGCATTGTCGTTGGCCAACGCGAAGACCAATTCCGAGGGCGCGTCTGGCTCGTCGGACAAGCGTATTGCCAGGTGCTTGCGGACCGATATTTCGACGTCATGGATCAGCTGCCGCAGAATCTCGCCCATGGCAACGCGTTCGCGTTCGTTCAGGACACGGTCCTTGTCGAAGAACAGGTCGCCAATGATCTCGACGAGTTCGCGCCGCGCCGCAGCCGACCGGTCGCGGGACAGACGCAACAGTGCGTCAACGTCGAGGGCGCTCTCGCCATGGGTTTCAGCAAACAAAGTGGGACTCCCGGAATCCAAGCGCACGCCGCTCGGTCGATGGGCCATTTTGCGTGGTTCCGGTTGCCAACTGGTAAATGAGTTTGTCGGCGGCCTTAGCAATTCGTTAAGCGGACGCGCCATATGATGAATTTGTCTTAACGTTTACCGGTAGCATTTATGTCCGTTACACCCGCGCCCTCATCGCTCCACGCCATTCTTCGCCAACTCGACCCGGCCGTGCCGTCGCGCGCACCGGGTGTGGCGAACAATCCCAGGGACGCCGCCGCGCGACCCGACGCCAGACCCGACGCACAGCGCACCGCTGCGGCCGAGCCGCGGGTGCAGGTCCCGAAGGATGCCGCGACCCTCAATCCGAATGCGCCGCGCGGAAGTTACCTGAACCTCGTCGTCTAGTTCGGTCGGTCGGCCGGCCAACATGGATGATGCAGGCGTTGCCTGGCGGTGCTGAGTCGCACCCGATCCGACGCGCCGATTCCAGCTAGTCGGACGAAGACGAGGGTTCGACGGCGTCTTCGATCTGCTCGCGCAGGAACAACGGGGTCTGCGAGGCCGCGAACAAAAACGTCAGCGGCATGATACCGAACAGTTTGAACGAGACCCAAAAGTCGGTGGTGAAGTTTCGCCAGACGATTTCATTCAGGACGGCGAGCACGACAAAGAAGATCGCCCAGCGCAGGGTGAGTTTGCGCCAGCCCTGATCCGTCAACTGAACCGCTGCGCCAAACAGCGGTTTCAATAGCGATCGACCCGTCAGCAAACCGCCGAACAGGATCACCGCGAACAGCGTGTTGACCAGGGTTGGCTTGAGCTTGATGAAGGTCTCGTCCGCGAGGACCAATGTCAGTCCGCCGAAGAAAACGACGAAGATGCCGCTGACGAGCGGCATGACGGGCAGGCGGCGCTCCAGGACCCAGCCGGTCACCAGTGCGAGGAGGGTCGCGACCATGAACGCGCCGGTGGCCTCGAACAAACTCTGTTCCGCCATCAGGCTGCCGCCCTCCGGCAGCCAGAGATTTCGAAATTCCGGGAGCCCATCGCGGCCGTTCACGACGAAGAAGACCACGAGCGGGCCAGCTTCGATTATCAGTTTGATCCATGGGCGCATAACGGCGCGAACCTACGATTGTTGATGGTCGGGCGAAAGCCCGGAGTTGGTTATGCCGCGAATTTGAGCGCGCTCGCGCCGACGGCCACGAGTATCGCGGCTGGAATTCGCCGTTTGCCGAGGCGTTCGCCCAAAAAAAATGTTCCGATCAATGCCGCGAACACCACGCCGGTCTCGCGCAAGGCTGCGACGCTGGCGACCGGCGCGTTTTCGAAGGCAAACAGGATCAATGCGTAGCTGCCAACCGCGACGGTGCTGCCGGCGATCCCCTTGAGCGCGTTGGCGCGCATGTAGGTGATGATCCTCCCGCGCCGAAGGGCGAACGCGATGGCGAGGACCGGGATGGCGGTGAAAATCATGAGCCAGCACACATAAACGATCGCGGCGTACTCGATCTCGGGGCCGACGGTGCGAATGCCGATGGTGTCGAACAGGGAATAGGCTGCGATCATGCCGCCGGTCAGCAGGGCGAGGACGATGGCCTTGAGGTCGGCCGTTGCGAACTTCCCCGGCTCGAACGTGAGGGCAACGACACCCGTGACCAGGACCGTGATCGCGGCGATCTCCTGCCAGCCCGGCACGTCGCCGACCAATGGCCCGGCCAGGGCGACGATGATTAGGGGCGCTGTGCCGCGCGCGATGGCATAGACCTTTCCGAGATCGCCATGCGCGTAGGCGCTCACCAGGAGGACAAAATAACCGGCATGCAGAGCGCCGGAGCCAATCAGCCATGGCCAGTGGTGAGGGGCCGGCCATGGCACGAAAGCGACGGCTACGATCAGTGCGCCCGCGGCGGCAAATCCGGCGATCATCGCACCGGTCAGCCAGCCATCCGTCCCGCCTTTGACCAGTGCGTTCCAGCTTGCATGCATCAGAGCCGACAGGACGACAGCCAGGGCGACGATCGTTGTCATTCGGCAGATTCGCCTGGCGCTGTCACGTCGAGACCGAGCAGGTTGCGCGCAAACGCAGTGGCCTCGAACGGCCGCAGATCATCCACGTCTTCGCCGACGCCGATCGCATAGATTGGCAGTTGGAAGCGGTCCGCCAGGCCGACGATCACACCGCCGCGCGCCGACCCGTCGAGTTTGGTCACCACGAGGCCGCTCACATCGACCAGCTCGCTGAACGTCTCGACCTGAGCATGGGCGTTCTGGCCGGTGGTTGCGTCGAGCACCAACAGAACATCATGCGGCGCGTCCGGGTTTACCTTCTTGATGACCCGGATGATTTTCTCGAGTTCGGCCATCAGGTCGGCCTTGTTGTGCAGGCGGCCGGCCGTGTCGATCAGCAGCAGATCCGCGCCGGCGTCGCGGGCCTGCTGCATGGCGTCGAAGGCTACGGCGGCCGGATCGCTGCCTTGTTTCTGGGCGACAACGGGCACGTCCACGCGCTCACCCCATAATTTCAACTGGTCGATCGCGGCCGCCCGGAAGGTGTCCGCGGCGGCGAGCATCACCGAACGCCCATCCTCGGTGAACCGCGCAGCCAGCTTCCCGATCGTGGTGGTCTTGCCCGTTCCATTGACGCCGGCAACGAGGATCACCCGCGGTCCGCTCTGCGTGGCCGTAAGGTCAGATAGGGGCCGCGCCACGGGTTCGAGGAGCTCTGCGATGTTTTCCGCCAGCGCCTCGCGGACGTCATGCTCGTCGGCATCTCCGGGGAATTTGCGGTCGCCGATGTCGGCGGCGAGCTTCGCTGCGGTGGCGACCCCGAGGTCGGCCATGATCAAAGCATCTTCGAGTTCCGACAACGTTTCGGCATCGATCTTGCGCGCCGTGAATATGCTGCCGATTTCGCCGGACAGGTGTGAAGAGGTGCGTGATAGCCCGGCACGGAGCTTCGATAGCCAGCCGTCTCCGCTCATGCCGCATCCCGCAGTGTCACGCCGTTCAAACGTGTGCCATCGGCGCCCGTGATCCGCGTGTCGATGATCTGCCCCGGTGCGGCGTTGGTGTCCTCGAAGACGACTTCGGCGAATTGTTCCGTGCGTCCCATACCCGGTCGCTCCAGGAGGACGGCACGTGTTTGTCCGACCTCATCGCGCAGGAAGGCGGCCAGGTTCCGGTCGCCGGCGGCGCGCAGATCAGCGGCGCGCTTCTTGATCAGTGAACGGTCGAGTTGCGGCATTCTCGCCGCCGGTGTTTCCGGGCGGGGTGAATAGGGAAAGACATGAAGATGGGTCAGCCCGCACTCGGCCACGAGGGCCTCGCTTTGCGCGAACATCGCATCGGTCTCCGTCGGGAACCCGGCGATCAGGTCAGCGCCGAAGACAATGTCCGGCCGCAACCGCCGGGCCTGCTCGCAAAACGCGATGGCCTGAGCGCGACTGTGGCGCCGCTTCATCCGCTTGAGGATCATGTCGTCACCGGCCTGGAGGCTGAGATGCAGATGGGGCATCAGGCGGGGTTCGTCGGCGATCAGGTGCAGCAGGTCATCGTCGATTTCGGCCACGTCGATAGAACTGAGCCGCAGGCGGGGCAGGTCGGGCACGTTCGCCAGCAGGCGCCGGATCATCTGGCCGGCGCGTGGCCGACCGGGAAGGTCTGCGCCATAGGACGTCATGTCGACGCCCGACAGGACGACTTCCTGCACGCCATGATCGACCAGGGTGCGTACTTGCTCGACGATGGTTCCAATCGGGACGCTCCGGGAATTGCCGCGGCCGAATGGGATGATGCAGAACGTACAGCGATGATCGCAGCCATTCTGGACCTGGATGAATGCCCGTGCGCGGCCGTCGAAACCCTCGATCAGATGTGCGGCGGTTTCGCGCGCGGACATGATGTCGTTCACCTGCACCGGCGCGTGATCCAGGTCGGTGAAGCGCGCCGGGTCCAGTTTTTCCGTGTTCCCCAGCACGACATCGACCTCGGCCATCGCGGCATAGTCGGCGGGGTTTATCTGTGCGGCACAGCCGGTCACGACGATCCGCGCTTCGGGGTTTTTGCGTCGGGCCCGGCGGATGGCCTGGCGCGCCTGGCGTTCCGCCTCCGACGTGACTGCGCACGTGTTGATGATCACGGTGTTGGTCAGCCCGGCTTTGTCGGCATGCTTGCGCATGACCTCGGATTCATAGGCGTTCAGCCGACAGCCGAATGTGATGATTTCCGGCGCACGCGTATCAGGCATTTTCGCCTGCCATGAATGCGTCCTCGGCGATCGATCCGCGGAAGCTTTCCACCGCCGGTCCGGACATCACCACGTGATTGTCGTCGCGCCACTCGATCATGAGTGTGCCGCCGTCGACATCGATCCGGACGTGGCGGCCGGTCAGGCCGCGGCGATGGGCGGCGACCGCTGCGGCGCAGGCACCCGAACCGCAGGCCAGCGTCAATCCGACGCCGCGCTCCCATACCCGCAGACGCAGGGCATCGGGTCCGACGAGCTGCGCGACGCCGATATTCGCGCGTTCCGGAAAGATTGCATGATGTTCGAGCTCAGGTCCGAGGGTTTCGATCGGGATCGATGCGAGGTCGTCGACGAAAAAGACCGCGTGCGGATTCCCCATGTTGACTGCGACGGGGTCCGACAGGGTGCCAAGCGAAAGCGGCAGGTGATCGGTGTCGCAGGCCTCGGCCAGGGGAATGTCCTGCCATCTGTCGCGGGCGGGGCCCATGTCGACCGCGTAGGTTGCCGAACCGTCGGCGCTGCGCCAGGCATGAAGCAGCCCCGCGCCCGTGCGAATTCTCAACGGCTGGTCGTCCGCGTCCAACAACAGGTGGGCTACGCACCGCATGGCGTTGCCGCATGCGGTGACTTCGCCGCCGTCGGAATTGTAAATGCGGACATCCACGTCGGCGCTATCGTCCGCCGGCGCGTCCAGCGCGATCAGCTGGTCGAAGCCGATCCCGGTGTGACGGTCGGACAGCCGGCGCGTGCCGACATCGCTGACGCGAAGCGGATGGTCGCGCGCGTCGACAATGACGAAGTCATTGCCCAGTCCGTGCATCTTTATGAAATCTCGCATGCCCATGGGCGGGATATAGGGCCGCCGGGGGCCGTGCGTCCACCCTCAATAGACGAGGGTGTTTGCGGCTCAGGAGCGGCCGAGCGATTTCACCAGTTGGACAATCTGGCGGCGGACGCGGGTGTCGGCGATTTTTTGAAATGCCTGATTGAGGTCGAGGACCTGGCGCGCGGAGCGTGAATCCGTTTCCGGCGCGCCGGCCTTATCGGCAGATCCGGCAGAACTGCGTTGCGAATTGAGGCCTTCGAAGAAATATCCCGGGGTCACATCGAGGACGCCGCAAAGCTGCCAGAGTTTCGATGCGCTGATCCGGTTGGCGCCGCTTTCGTATTTTTGAACCTGTTGAAAGCTGATACCCAACTGCCGTGCGAGTTCCTTTTGCGGCATGCCGCACATTTCGCGTCTTTGGCGCATGCGCCGGCCAACATGTGTATCAACGGGATGTGGCACGAAAATTCTTCCTCTACTTGCGAAAATGCTGTTGCAGCAAAACGTTCGCGCCGAACGGGTTGTGCGGCCTGAATAGCCCCGTCCCATCGGCGAAAAAATTGGAAAATACTGCTTTTGCCGTATCTCCCCCGAGTCACGACGAACTGAATATCGCATAACCTTCAGGTGCATACAAGGGTATAGGAGAAAAAATCCTTGCTACAAAAAATACAATAACTACAGATGTTTAGTTAATTTGTTTCATACATGTGAAGGTTTGCGCGTCCTCTGGTCATACCGTCCAAACCCGCGTGGCGGAGAATGCATCGATACCGTATTCGATACCGTATTCGGTGCCGCGTTTGGCGACCCCGGTATGATGTCTCGCAGCGGTACCGAAGTAGGTATACAGGCGCGCAGCTAACATATTGTGGGCGCACGATATTGTTGTGCGAAGCTTGACCCGCAATACGGCTTCGCATAGGTTCCGCGCCATTCCGCATCAATAAAGATGCGGCTCCGGCCGGTGGTCGGAGCTCCGCCAGTCCGCGAGTTTCGCGCGCTGGCGCGTTTGTCGTTGTGACGTGGTTGCGGGAACCGGCGCAATGCTGGTTGCTGCAAAAATAGGGTGAAGGCCTTTGTTTGAATCACTGACCGAACGCCTGGGCGACGTCTTCGATCGCCTGAAACGGCGCGGCGCCCTGTCGGAGGATGACGTCGCGGCGGCCATGCGTGAGGTGCGTGTTGCCCTGCTCGAGGCGGATGTGGCGTTGCCGATCGTGCGCGATTTCATCGCCGCGGTGCAGGAACGCGCCGTTGGCCAGGAGGTCGTCAAAAGCGTCACGCCGGGGCAGATGGTCGTCAAGATCGTCCATGATCAGCTGATCGAGATGCTCGGCGGGGACGCGGTCGAGATCGACCTGAATGCGCCCGCGCCGGTCGCCATTCTGGTGGTCGGCCTGCAGGGCTCCGGCAAGACCACGACGACCGCCAAGATCGCGCACCATCTGGTCGAGAAACAGAAGAAGCGCGTTTTGATGGCGTCTCTCGACGTGCGCCGTCCGGCCGCGCAGGAACAGCTCCGGGTGCTGGGTGACCAGGCCCTGATCCCGACCCTGGATATACGGACCGGTGAGATGCCGGTTGCCATCGCCAAGCGCGCCATGGATCAGGGCCGGCGCGAGGGCTACGACGTGGTCCTGCTCGATACCGCCGGCCGTCTGGCGATCGACGACGGGTTGATGGCCGAAGCGACGGCCATCCGCGATGCGGCGAAACCTCATGAAACCCTGCTCGTGGCCGATGCGATGACCGGGCAGGACGCGGTGAACACGGCGCAGGCCTTTCATGAGCGGGTCGGCATTTCGGGCATCGTCCTGACCCGGATGGATGGTGATGCGCGCGGTGGTGCCGCGCTGTCGATGCGCGCCGTGACGGGCCAACCGATCAAGCTGATCGGTACCGGCGAAAAGATGGACGCGCTTGAGCCGTTCCATCCGGAACGTGTCGCTGGCCGCATTCTTGATATGGGCGACGTGGTGGGCCTGGTCGAGCGCGCCCACGAGTTTGTGGAAGAGGAAAAGGCCGAGAAGATCGCGCGGCGGATGCAGAAGGGCGATTTCGACCTCGAGGATCTCCTTGATCAGCTGCGCCAGCTCAAGAAAATGGGCGGTCTTGGCGGCGTGATGTCGATGCTCCCGGGCATCGGCAAGATCAAGAAGCAGATGGCCGACCACGATATGGACGACAGCCTGATCAAACGCCAGGAAGCGATCATCCTGTCGATGACGGTTCAGGAGCGACAGCGACCGGCGATGGTCAAGGCGTCGCGCAAGAAACGGATCGCCGCCGGCTCGGGCACCACCATCCAGGAAATTAACAAGCTGCTGAAGCAGTATCAGCAGATGCACACGATGATGAAGAAGATGAAAAAGATGGGTGGAAAATTGCCGCCCATGGGTGGCGGCGGAATGCCCGGACTTGGTGGCGGCGGGTTGCCGCCCGGCATGTTGCCGCCGGGCATGGGCCGCTAGGGGGCAGATGACCATGACGATGTTCCATCATGTCTCGATCGGCGTGTCCGATCTCGAACGGTCCACACGTTTCTATGACGCGGTCATGGCCGCGCTCGGGCACGAACGGTTTCTGCAGAAGCCGGGCACCCAGTCATGGTGGCCGAAGGGCGGCGGGCAGGCGTTCTGGATCAACCTGCGCGACGATCTGACGGTGATTGGCGATGACGGCCGTCACATCGCGTTCCAGGCCGAATCCCAGGCGCAGGTCGACGCGTTTCACGCGGCCGCTGTTGCCGCCGGCGCCGCCGATGACGGTGCGCCGGGCATCCGCCCGGAGTACCGCGACACTTATTATGGCGCCTTCGTGCTGGACCCGGACGGGCACAAGCTCGAAGCCGTCTACGCGCCGCGCGACTGATGACGATGCTCGACCATATCTCGCTGGGTGTGCGCGACCTGTCGGTCAGCGGTGCGTTCTATGACGCAGCACTGGAGCCCCTGGGCTACCGGCGCGTCCTGGAGAAGGGCATCGGGATGGCCTATGGGCCCGGCCCGGACCGCACGGGGATGATGTTCTGGATCGTTGGACCGAATGCCGATGCGTCTGCATCGCGCGGCTCCCATGTTGCGTTTGCCGCAACCAGCCGTGGCGCCGTCGACGACTTCCATGCCGCGGCGCTGTCGGCGGGGGCGCGCGACAATGGCGCCCCGGGCCTGCGTCCCGAGTACAGCGAGAATTATTACGGCGCGTTCGTCCTGGACCCGGATGGGCACAAGGTCGAGGCCGTTTGCCGAACCGAACACTGAATTCCGATCAATCGAACCAACACACGTAAATACATACGTAAACAAAGGAACTACGCATCATGTCTCTTCGTATTCGACTCGCCCGTGGCGGCGCCAAAAAGCGGCCTTACTATCGCATCGTGGTTGCGGACTCGCGTCGCGCGCGCGATGGCCGTTTCATCGAGCGCATCGGGCACTACAACCCGATGCTGCCCAAGGATGACCCCAACCGCGTCGGGATCGACATCGACCGGGCCAAGCATTGGCTGAGCGTCGGCGCCCAGCCGTCGGACCGGGTTGCTAAATTCTTCGCCGGTGCGGATCTGGTGAAACTGCCGGCACGCCGCGACCAGACCAAGCAGCATATGCCCAAGGCGAAGGCGCAGGAACGCGCCGTGGCCGAGGCCGAGGCAGCGGAAGCCGCCGCAACGGCAGCTGCCGAAGCGGCTGCGGCACCTGCCGTGGAAGAAGCGCCCGTGGAAGAGGCCCCTGCGGAAGAGGCCCCGGCTGAGGAAGCTGTTGTCGAGGAAGCTACTGCCGAGGAGGCTCCGGCCGAAGAGGCTGCCGCTGAGGAAGCGCCGGCTGAGGAGGCTCCGGCCGAAGAGGCCGCTGCCGAGGAAGCGCCCGCCGAAGAGGCTCCGGCTGAAGAGCCTGCAGCTGAAGAAGCTCCGGCCGAGGAAGCTGCAGCTGCCGAAGAAGAGCCCAAGTCCTAACCTTTTGGGACGCGCTCGAACCGCCCGCTGTTGCGGGCGGTGGGAAGGTGCCGGAGATGGCCGTAGATATGGTTGAAGATCCGGAAGATGCGGGCGACGCACGCGTTTGCGTGGGTGTGATCTCTGGCGCGCACGGGCTGCAGGGCCTGGTGCGCGTCCGCCCGTTCACCGATGTCGCGGAGGACGTGGGAGCGTATGGTCCGGTCCAGAGCGAGGATGGCACCCGCGAGTTCGCCCTCGATGTGCGCAATCGCACGGGGAAAGGCCAAATCCTGGTCGCGATTACCGGTGTGGGTGACCGCGATGCAGCCGAAGCGCTTAAGGGCGAGAAGCTGTATGTGTCGCGTGACCGTCTGCCGTCTCCCGACGAAGGCGAGTTTTATCACGCAGATCTGGTGGGACTGGACGTCGTCACGACCGAGGGCCAGGCGCTCGGCACCGTGCGCGCACTGCATGATTTCGGCGCCGGCGAGATGCTGGAAATTCTGGACACCGGCGGCCGCCTCGGAACAGTGATGTTTACCCTTGCAGCGGTGCCGGACATCGATTTGGCCGCCCGGCGGGTGACGGTCGATGGGGCCGCGGTGCTCTGGCCGGGGAACGATCCGTCAGATTCTGCAGCTGATTCTGTGGCTGATTCTGCGGCGGATTCGCAGGAGAATTCCGGTGATTCCGGGCCTGACGGAGGCGTCGATGGCTGAGACATCCGCCTGGACAGCCACCGTCCTGAGCCTGTTCCCGGAGATGTTTCCGGGGTCGCTGGGGCAGTCGTTGGCGGGCAAGGCGCTGGCGCGTGGGGCCTGGCAGCTCGATGTCCGGGATATCCGGGCGCAGGCGTCTGATCTGCACGGGAGCGTCGATGATATGCCCTTTGGCGGCGGTGCCGGGATGGTGATGCGACCGGATATCGTCGATTCCGCACTTAATGATGCCGTCAATCCGGTTGACGATCAGCGGCCGATCATCTATCTCACGCCCCGCGGTCGTCCCTTAGATCAGGCACGTGTCCAGGACTTGGCGAACGACCCCGGCGTGATACTGCTTTGCGGTCGTTATGAGGGTGTCGATCAGCGTGTGCTCGACGCCTGGCAGGCCGAGGAAATCAGCGTCGGCGACTATGTGCTGTCCGGTGGCGAACCGGCGGCACTGGTGTTGCTCGATGCAGTCGTCCGGTTGTTGCCGGGCGTGATGGGAACGGCAGAGTCGTTGTCGGAAGAAAGTTTTGAACGCGGACTGCTGGAGTATCCGCATTACACAAGGCCGGCCGACTGGGTCGACCGGCAGGGACAAAAACGTTCGGTCCCCGACATCCTGACTTCCGGCCATCACGGGCGGATCGCAGAGTGGCGGAAAGCACAGGCAGAACAAGCAACCCGCACGCGTCGGCCGGATCTCTGGCAGCGCTACGCGGCGAAAAATGATGAAGGACAGAAGCGATGAATACGCTTGAGAAATTCGAAGCCGGGCAGCTCGCAAAGTTGCAAGCCGAAAAGGACGTTCCCGAGTTTGGCCCGGGCGACACGGTGCGCGTCAATGTGCGTGTGGTCGAGGGCGAGCGCGAGCGTATCCAGGCCTATGAAGGGGTCTGCATCGCGGTCAAGAATGACGGGATCAACTCGGCGTTCACGGTGCGCAAGATTTCCTTCGGCGAAGGTGTCGAGCGTGTGTTCCCGCTTTATGGCCCGCGCGTCGATTCAATCGATGTTATTCGTCACGGCAAAGTCCGGCGCGCCAAGCTGTATTATCTGCGTGGCCTGACCGGCAAGCGTGCGCGCATCACCGAACGCACCACGGGCCGGGGCATGACCCGCCGGGGCGCCGCCGCGGCTTCCAAGACGGACGCCAAAACAGAGTAGGCGTTACGCGCGGGCAGATGCACCGACGTAATCGAGGCAACGCCCCGGAGCATTCGCGCACGGGGCGTTTTTCTTAGCGGAAAGACGAAATTCATGGCTCAGCCGAGAACATTATTCGACAAAATCTGGGACTCCCATCTGGTCGAAACCCAAGAGGACGGCACCTGCCTGATCTATATCGACAGGCACCTCGTGCATGAGGTGACGAGCCCGCAGGCTTTCGAAGGGCTGCGCCTGAACGGGCGCACGGTCCGCCGGCCCGATGCAACCCTCGCGGTCGCCGATCACAACGTACCGACCACGGACCGCAGCGGCGGCATCGCGGACGAGGAATCGCGCATCCAGGTCGAGACCCTGACGAAGAATTGCGCGGAGTTCGGCATCGAATTGTTCGAGATGGATGATATCCGCCAGGGCATCGTGCACATCATCGGCCCGGAGCAGGGTTTCACCCTGCCGGGGACGACGATCGTTTGCGGCGACAGCCACACGGCCACCCATGGTGCGTTCGGTGCACTGGCCTTCGGGATCGGCACGTCGGAGGTCGAGCATGTGCTCGCCACCCAGACCCTGCTGCAGCGCCCGGCCAAGAATTTTCTGGTCTCCGTCGATGGTGACCTGTCCACCGGCGTGACCGCGAAGGACATGATCCTTGCGATCATCGGTGCCATCGGTACGGCCGGCGGCACCGGTCATGTCATCGAATATGCCGGTGACGCGGTGCGGGCGCTCTCGATGGAGGGGCGCATGACCATGTGCAACATGTCGATCGAGGGCGGCGCGCGCGCCGGCCTGGTGGCACCCGATGACACCGCCTACGAGTATCTCAAGGGCCTGCCGATGGCGCCGAAGGGCGCGGAGTGGGAAGCGGCCGAGGCCTATTGGCGCACGCTCCCCAGCGACGCGGGCGCGGTCTATGACAAGGAAGTGCGTCTCTCGGCGCCGGATATTCCGCCGCAGGTCACCTGGGGCACCAGCCCCGAGAATGTGGTGCCGATCACCGGCGCGGTGCCGGACCCCGAGAATGACGCGCGCGACGACAATCAGCGTCAGGCCTGGGAGCGGTCCCTCGAATATATGGACCTGGCGCCGGGCACAAAAATGGCCGATGTGGCGGTCGACAAGGTGTTCATCGGTTCGTGCACCAATGGCCGGATCGAGGATCTGCGCGCCGTTGCCGCGATCGCGGAAGGCCGCACGGTGTCCGATAGCGTTCACGCGCTGGTCGTGCCGGGCTCGGGCCTGGTGAAGGAACAGGCCGAGGCCGAGGGGATCGACAAGATCCTGGTAGCGGCCGGCTTCGAGTGGCGCGAGCCGGGTTGCTCCATGTGCCTGGCCATGAACGCCGATAAGCTGGAGCCGGGTGAGCGCTGCGCCTCGACGTCGAACCGCAACTTCGAGGGCCGTCAGGGCCGTGGCGGGCGCACCCACCTGGTGAGTCCGGGCATGGCTGCGGCAGCTGCGATCACGGGCAAGCTCACCGACGTGCGTGATCTGGACACGTAGCCCGAACGCATGAGCGACACCCCCGCCAGCGATATTCTGCCGCTCCGCCGTGGAGGGTTTCTCCTGCGCGCCGTGGCGGCCCTGGTCGACATTGGAGTCATCTGGGGTTTCGCCTGGCTCATATCGGCGTTGCTCGGAATATCCTTTCTGGCGGCGACACCCGAGGAATTGGCCAACACCACGATCCTGCATGTGCTGGTCTCGATGACGTTGTTCGTGGCCTGGATCTATTTCGCAGCGATGGAGTCCAGCGCGATGCAGGCGACCCTGGGCAAGGCGTTCATGGGGTTGTATGTGACTGACCTGCACGGAACGCGTGTGACGTTTTTGCGCGCCAGCGCGCGTCACTGGACGAAGTTCCTGTCGACGGTGATCTTCTTCATCGGCTATCTGATGGCAATAATTCCGCCGCGGCGCCAGGCCTTGCATGACATGCTGGCCGGATGCCTCGTGCTCAAACGTTAGGAGTTGGGAATGGAAAAATTCAACAAGGTGACCGGCGTGGCCGCACCGCTGCCGCTGGTCAATGTCGACACCGACAAGATCATCCCCAAGCAGTTCCTGAAGACGATCGCGCGCACGGGCCTGGGCAAGGGCCTGTTCTTCGAGATGCGGACCAACGAAGACGGTACGCCGCGGGATGATTTCATCCTCGACCAGGAGCCCTATACGAAAGCGGAAATCCTGATCGCCGGCGACAATTTCGGCTGTGGCTCTTCGCGCGAGCACGCACCCTGGGCGCTGCAGGATTTCGGCATCAAGGTGGTGATCGCGCCGACCTTTGCCGACATTTTCTACAACAACAGCTTCAAGAACGGCATGCTGCTGGTCAAGCTGCCCCAGGAGCAGATCGACAATCTGATGTCCGTGGCGAGCGATCCGGAGAACCCGGAGATCACGGTCGATCTGGAGAAGCAGGAAGTGCACGCACCCAACGGCGTCGTCTATCCGTTCGAACTCGACTCGTTCCTCAAGCATTGTCTGCTGGAAGGGCTCGATGATATTGGCCTGACGATGAAGCGCGGCGACGATATCGGCGACTTCGAGGGCGGCCAGCGCAGCCAGCAGCCCTGGCTCTACAAGCGAGCGTCCTAGGCGGCGCCAGAACAAGATTCCAACGGGGAGATAACGAATGGCCGCCAACAAGAGCGTATTGGTCCTGCCGGGTGACGGCATCGGACCCGAGGTGATGGAGCAGGTCCGTCGTGTGATGGGCTGGTTCGAGGCAAAGGAAGCCGTTCGCTTCGAGGTCCAGGAAGAGCTTGTCGGCGGCGCCTGCTTCGACGCCCATGGCCTGTCCATCCAGGACGAGACCATGGAAAAGGCGATGACCCTCGACGCGGTCCTGTTCGGTGCCGTTGGTGGCCCGAAATGGGATGATGTGCCGCGCGACCAGCGCCCCGAGGCTGGCCTGCTGCGCCTGCGCAAGGATCTCGACCTGTTCGCAAACCTCCGCCCGGCCGTCGTGATGGATGCCATGGTCGATGCCTCGACCCTGAAGCCCGAAGTGGTGCGGGGGCTCGACATCATGATCCTGCGCGAGCTTACCTCGGGCGTTTACTTCGGCGAGCCGAAGGGTGAGCAGACCCTGGAGGACGGCACGGTCCGCGTGGTCGACACCCAGGCCTACACCAAGGACGAGATCGTCCGGATCTGCCGGGTCGCCTTCGAGCTGGCGCGCAAGCGCGGCAACAAGGTGCATTGCGCCGAGAAATCCAACGTGATGGAGACCGGCGTGTTCTGGCGTCAGGTGTCGGCGGAAGTGGCCAAGGAATACCCCGACGTCGAATTCCACCACATCCTGGCCGACAATTGCGCCATGCAGCTCATTCGTAACCCGCACCAGTTCGACGTCATCGTCACCGACAATCTGTTCGGCGATATCCTGTCGGACGAGGCCGCGATGATGACCGGGTCGCTGGGCATGCTGCCGTCGGCGAGCCTCGGTGCACCGGATCCCGTTACGGGTGCGCGCCGCGCCATGTACGAGCCGGTCCACGGTTCGGCCCCGGACATCGCAGGGCAGGGCAAGGCCAATCCGATCGCCATGCTCCTCTCCTTTGGCATGATGCTGCGCTATTCCTACGACCTGGGCAAAGAATCCGATCTGGTCGAGCAGGCGGCGCAGAACGTGCTCAACGAGGGCTTCCGCACCGCCGACATCATGCAGGATGGCTGCACCCCGGTCTCGACCGAGGAGATGGGCAACCATCTGCTGGCAGAACTCGATCGGCTCACGGCCTAGCCGTCTCGCGGTTTTTGGGCGGTTCGTGATTTGACGGAATGCGGGACGGGGCGTTAGCGTTGTCGCGATAAATCCGGAGTTGGTTCATGCGTAAGATCGTTCTGGGCATTGCCGTTGTCGCACCGCTATTCGTGGTGGCGCCCGCGTTTGCCCAGCAGATCGTCGACACCTCGACGGGTGTGCAGCATGCCAGCGGCCAATGTTCGGTCACCCAGGCGATGCTGGCGGCGATCGAGCAGGGCCAGGCGGACGGCCAGGTCGACACCAAGAGCCGTATCAACGCGCTCCTCGACAACGCGCTGGCGAGTTCCCGGAGCCGGTCCCTTCCACAGGGCCAGTCGCCGGTCGTCTTCCCGCCGGCTCGTTCCGGAAGCTGAACTTTCCGTCCTAAGGTGTTTTGCAGTCGGCGTTGCTGAAATGCGCGTCCGCGGCCCCGACCGCGCGCAGATAGCCCGTCTCTGCCCCATGGGGCCAGACGATCTGGATTCGGTTGGGTGAGATGAAGATCACCCGCGCCGCGTCCGCTTCCGATTTTTGCGCGGCCACGGCCGGTGGGCCGTACCACACGCGTATGCCGTCGATGCCCTCGCCGAAGACGATCGGCCGCGCGACGCGCACATTCACCCGGTTGCCGCTGACGATCAGGCATTCCTCGCGAAATCCGATGACGTTGCCATGGGCGCGCAAAACGGTCGGCGATGCCACATGCCAGTCGCCGACCAGGGGGTTGTCCGACGGGCCGCCGGCGCAGGCCGCCAGCGCCAGAAACCCAAGGAGGGTCCATCGTTTCATCGTTCGGATGAAACCTCCGGTGACATGGCCAGGGCGCCGGCCAATTCGGGAGCCAGTCGCCCGGTTATCCAGAGAGAAAGCATTCGGAAATCGCTGAGCAGTGACCACACAGGATGGCTGAAGGTGGCGGGGCGGTTGCGTTCTATCAGCCCGTGGCTGATCCAGGCCGGTCCGTAGCCGGCCACCAGCGCCACCAGCGCGAGCCACCACGGACCGATCACCACGGCGAAGCCGACCAGCAAGACACCTGAGAGCGTGCCCGCATAGTGGAATGCGCGGGTTTGCGGGCGCGCATGCTCGCGCAGATAGTGCGGCCAAAAGTCGCCATAGGTCGAAAACCGTTCGGTCATGGTGCGAATTCTGGCACATAGAAAGCCGGCAAGGCGAGGAGACTGACATGCCCGATATTTATGTGGACCCGGATGCGATCCCGGACGAAATTCTGGACGGGATGAAGGAAAGCCTGGAGCGTCGGGCGGCGACCCCGCAGCAGGCGACCGCACTCCAGTCCTATCTCGGTGATGTGGACTTCCCCAACGGCGCGCGGGTGCTCGACATCGGCTGTGGCACCGGCCCGCAATCACGAACCATCGCCGCGATTCCCGGCGTGGGCGAAGTGGTCGGCGTGGATCAACTGGAACCTTTCCTTGAGCGTGGGCGCGAGCTGGCGGTGGACCTGCGGAATGTTTCATTTGAACAGGCGGACGCGCGCGACCTGCCGTTTGATGATGCCAGCTTCGATGTCGTCGTGCTGCACACGCTGCTGACCCATGTGCCCGGGCCGGAAGGTGTTTTGTCAGAGGTACACCGGGTTTTAAAGGCCGGTGGGTCGGTGGCGATCTATGACGGTGACTTCACGACCATGTCGGTGGCAACGGGCGATGACGACCCTTTGCAGGCCTGCATCGATGCCTTCGTCGACGACAATGTCCACGACCGCTGGCTGGTGCGCCGGTTGCCCGGCATGTTGCGCGAGATCGGGTTCGATCCGGCCGCGACGCGTAGTCACGGGCATCTGGATACGGACGCGCCCGTGTTGACCCTGGGTTGGACCTTGCGCGGCGCCTATTACCTGGTCGCAGCGGGTAAGATCGACCAGGCCGCAGCTGATGCGCTCGGGGCGGAGGCGCACCGGCGGATCGATGGCGGCACGTTCTATGGCTACATGAACTATGTGAGCATGGTCGCGCGGAAGACCTAGACAGCGCTATTGCGTGCCACCCCAGATGCCGCGTCTTGCCGCGCGCGCATCACGGGCGGCTTTCGCATAGGGATCGCCTGCGGCACCGGGCTCGGGTACGGCGAAGCCGTTGATCACGGCCCAGCGGGCCAGGTCTCCCAGTCCGGGAGTCGTGCAGACGGCATCCCGGCGATCCGCCGACAGCCGACAGGTCACCTCCTTGCCCGCGATCGCATCGCCCAGAGCCAGATGCGCCCAGGCACCATAGGGATAAGCGGTGGGTGCGGGTGCGGTGACACCCGCGAAACGCACTTTGAGCCGTGCCTCGCCCACCGGAAATGACAGGCTGGCCCCATCTTCGGCCGCCGGGAATCCGGTGATCGTGTTGCCTGATTGCGCTTCGAGGGTCGCTGTCGCGGCCGCGAGGACTGCCGCAAATGTGGTCAGGGCCAATACAATTCTGCGCATGGAAGGACTATCGCAGGCCGGTGACCGGCGATGCAATCGGCGCTCAAACCTTGCAAAACCGGCGGTTCGGGCTTATGTCATCGCCCGCACCCGGCCGCCGTGGCCGGGGATCAGAGGATTGGACCCATGGGTTACAAGGTTGCGGTGGTCGGTGCGACGGGAAATGTCGGCCGCGAAATTCTGCAAACGCTGGCGGAGCGCGAGTTCCCGGTGGATGAGGTGGTTGCACTGGCGAGCGAACGCTCGGTCGGGCGCGAGGTTTCGTTTGGCGAAGACCAGACCCTGATCGTCCAGAATCTGGCCGAGTATGACTTTGCGGGAACCGATATCGGCCTGTTTTCGCCGGGCTCCAAGGTGTCTGCGAAATACGCGCCCAAGGCTGCGGCTGCGGGCTGCATCGTCATCGACAACACGTCCCAGTTCCGCATGGACCCCGACGTGCCGCTGATCGTGCCCGAGGTCAATCCCGAGGCGGCGGCCGGCTATACCAAGCGCAATATCATCGCCAACCCGAATTGCTCGACGATCCAGATGGTGGTCGCACTCAAGCCCCTGCACGAAGCCTTCGGCATCGAGCGGGTGGTCGTGTCGACCTATCAGTCGGTGTCGGGCGCCGGCAAGGATGCGATGGACGAGCTCTTCAATCAGACCCGCGCGGTCTATGTGAACGACCCGGTCGAGGCGAAGCAGTTCACCAAGCCGATCGCCTTCAACGTCATTCCCCATATCGATACGTTCATGGATGACGGATCGACCAAGGAAGAGTGGAAGATGACGGTCGAGACCAAGAAGATCCTCGACCCGAAAATCAAGGTCACGGCCACCTGCGTGCGGGTGCCCGTGTTCGTCAGCCATGCCGAGTCAATCAACATCCAGTTTTCCCGTGATGTGTCGGCCAAGGCCGCGCGCGCGGCCCTGCGCGATGCACCGGGGGTGGTGCTGGTCGATCACCGCGCCGACGAAGGCTATGTCACGCCCAAGGAGGCGGCCGGCGAGGACGCGGTCTATGTGAGCCGCATCCGCGAGGATCCGACGATCGAGAACGGGCTGAACATCTGGGTTGTCTCGGACAATCTGCGCAAGGGCGCGGCCCTGAACTCGGTTCAGATAGCCGAGCTTCTCGACCGGGACTATCTGAAAAAGGCCATCGCGGCGGAATAGTTGCTCTTGTCGTGCCGGATAGCCCTGCAATTCATTCAGCACTTGCCGCACACGGGCTGATTGCCCGCGGCGGGTTCCACCCCATGCCTGCGGATCGTGTTCCGGGTGACCCTGCGACGCTGGTCATGGTCGGCAATGCCGGGCCGGACATGTGGGCCGCGTTCGATGGCGTGCGTGACGCCTATGCCGACGGCGCCAACCCCCTCGATGCCTGGATAACGGACGTTCTGGACGCGGTTGCGGCGGATATTGGCGCCACGGCTCTGTTCCCGTTCGGCGGGCCACCCCATCTGCCGTTCCAGCGCTGGGCGCAGCGGGCCGAACCTGTCGATCCGTCGCCGCTCGGTGTGCTGATCCATCCGGAGTTCGGGCTGTGGCATGCCTATCGCGGAGCATTGGCGTTCCCAGAGAAACTAGAGCTAGCACAAGCGGACACGCACCCGTCACCCTGCGACAGCTGTGCGGACAGGCCCTGCCTGTCGGCCTGTCCTGTCGGCGCATTCGCCAGCGCCACATACGATGTCCCGGCGTGCGTCGGGCATATCATGGGCCCCGATAGCGGCGATTGCATGGGGCAGGGGTGCCAGGCGCGGCGGGCGTGCCCGATCGGGCGCGCGTATGTCTACACGCCGGATCAGGCCGGGTTCCACATGCGCGCTTTCACGGGCGCGCAGGACGGCAACTAGCGGGCGACTAGCTGGCGCGTGTGAGCATCTCGCGGGCGGCGAGAAGCCCGCCCGCGACGATGAGCGCGCAGGCCAGGGCCAGCGTCCAGGTCCCCTCCGCCAACCCGGCGGCGACCAGAAGCGCCGTCGACAGCAGGGGGGCTGCGTAGGCGGCGGCACCGAGCACCCGCAGGTCGCCATGTTTGACACCGTGGTCCCAGACGAAGAAGGCCGCGCCCACGGGCCCGAGGCCGAGGCCGAACACCGCGAGCCAGGCGAGGACCCCGCTGGGCCAGACGGTCGTCTCGAGTGCAAGATGGGCGATCCAGGCCAGCAGCGCCGTGCCGCCGCAGAAGGCACCGACGGCGTCGGTCGAGATATGCGCGAACCTGCGTGACAACACCGAGTATCCCGACCAGGCGAGCGCGGCGCCGGCCGCCGCCAGATAGCCGCCGGTATAGTCGGCGCGGATACGCAGGCTCCCGTCCCAGAGGCCGTTGCCCATGACGATCAGCGCGGTGCCGGCCAGGCCGAGCGCCGCGCCGACGAGGTGATACCAGCGCAGGCGTCCGATCCCGGTGTTGGACGGCAACAAGGCAGAGAACAGCACGATCAACATCGGCCAGAGATAGTTGATCAGGTTTGCATCCGCCGGGGGCGCATTCTGGATACCGACGAAATACAGCAGGTGATAGCCGAACAGGCCGGCGATCCCGAGAGCCCAGACGGATGCGGGCTGGCGCAAATGGACCAATGGGTTATCGCCCCGCAGCAGCCAGACGGTCAGGGTCAGGGCGAAGACGATCGTGAAGGCCATCGCGACGAGTTGCAGGGGTGGGACCGGTCCGGCCAGCGCGCCAAATAGCGCGAGCGTGGACCAGATCAGCACCGCCGACAGGCCGATCAAGGTGGCGCGTGTGTTTGCATGTGTCGGGGGTGTTGCGTTCAACGGGGCCCGCGTCGTCCGGCTGCGGCGAGGGCCGCGGCCTCGGTGATGATACGGACCGTCTCGGACCAGAGAGATAGTTCATCGATCCGGTCGAGGGGCCACCATTCGGCGTGGGCGGCATCGCCGCCGGCCACCGGCTCGCCGCCGGTCCAGATCGCGGCGCAATCGACGAGGGTGTAGTGGTATCGCACCCGCGGTGTGTCATGCAGTGGGACGACGGTCGCGTCCCCGTCGTCATTCGCCGCCGCCATGCCAACCCCTTCGGTGCCGTCCTCGGCCGTGCCCGGGCGCGGCGGGTCGCCATCGCGCACGATCGCATCGACCACATCGACGATGCCGATCACGTCGATCTCGACGCCGGTCTCCTCGCGGATTTCGCGCACCGCAGTTTCCTGCCAGGTCTCGCCGAGTTCCTGTTTGCCGCCGGGGATGCTCCACTGACCGATGCGCGGTTCACGCCCGCGGCGGATCATCAGGACCTGATCGTCCCGCAGCACAACGACCCCGACCCCCGCGATGGGCCGTTTGGGATATTCGCGGCTCATCCTGCCGTGTCCGCGCTTGGATCGGTGCGGCGCTTGCGGGCAATCAGGTTGAGAATCTCTATGGCGGTGGCGAACGCGACGCCGAAGTAGAGGTATCCGCGCGGGATGTGGAACTCGAACCCGTCGGCAATCAGCGCCACGCCGATCAGCAGCAGGAACGACAGCGCCAGCATCTTCACGGTCGGGTGCCGCTGCACAAATGCGCTGAGGGGTTCGGCGGCGACGATCATCACGCCGATCGCGATGGTCACGGCCGCGACCATGATGATGATCTCGTCGGCCATGCCGATGGCGGTCAGGACCGAGTCCAGCGAGAAGACCAGATCGAGCAGGAAGATCTGCACCAGCACGGCGGCGAACACCGCCGAGCCGGGCTTGCCGCCATGGCCTCCGGCGTTCTCTCCCTCGAGCATCACGTGGATCTCGGTCGTGGCCTTGTAGATCAGGAACAGCCCGCCGACCGCGAGGATCAGATCACGCCAGGAAAGCTCGACCCCCAGAAACGAGAGCAGCGGAGCGGTGAGCCCGATCAGCCAGCCGAGCGCGAGCAGCAGCACCACCCGGCCACCGAGCGCCAGGATCAGCCCGATCCGCCGCGCGCGGGGCTGTTGTGCGGCCGGCAGGCGCGACGTGACGATCGACAGGAAAATCACATTGTCGACGCCGAGCACAACCTCGAGCAGGGTCAGGGTCAGCAAGCTGGCCCAGGCGGCCGGATCGGTCAGAAGTTCGAGCATCTTCGGGTGCCGTTCGTGCGCGGCCGCCTAGTACATGTGCTGGCCACCATTGATCGACAGGGTCGACCCGGTGACGAAGTCCGCATTGTCTGCAGTCAGGAAAATCACGCCGCGCGCGATATCGTCGGCCTTGCCCAGCCGCCCGACGGGGATGCCGGCGATGATCTTCTCAAGCACCTCCGGCGGCACGGCGCGCACCATGTCGGTGTCCACATAGCCCGGTGCGATGGCGTTGACCGTGATGTTCTTGCCCGCGCCTTCCTGGGCCAGAGCCTTGGTGAAGCCATGGATGCCCGATTTGGTTGCGGCGTAGTTGACCTGGCCATACTGGCCGGCCTGGCCGTTGATCGAGCCGATGTTGACGATCCGGCCGAAGCTGCGCTCGCGCATGCCCTCGATGACCGCGCGTGAACAGTTGAAGACGCCCGACAGGTTGGTGTCGATCACTTCCTTCCACTGCTCGTAGGTCATGCGATGCATCGTGCTGTCACGCGTGATGCCGGCGTTGTTGACCAGGATTTCGATCGGCCCGAGATCTGTCTCGATCTGTGCGGTGGCAGCGGCGACCGCCTCATGGTCGGAGACATCGAACTTCATCACCTTGATGCTGGTCGATTCCTCGAACTCGCGCGCCGCATGATCGTTGCCCGCGTAATTGACGACGACGTCACGGCCAGCATTCTTCAATGCGATCGCGATCGCGGCACCGATTCCTCGGGTGCCGCCGGTAACCAGTGCTACTCGGCCCATTTTACTCTCCCGGTAATGCGGATAGGTGACGCCTCAGACCGGCGCTTCTGTGTTACCCGCGATGAATGATGCGTTCCCCGTTATGCTTGTCTGGCTAGTCCCGCTCGACGCAGAGCGCGATGCCCATGCCGCCGCCGATGCACAGGGTCGTGAGGCCCTTCTTGGCATCGCGTTTCTGCATTTCGTGCAGCAGCGTCACCAGCACCCGGGCACCCGAGGCACCGATCGGATGTCCGATCGCGATGGCGCCGCCATTGACGTTGACGATCTCCGGGTCCCAGCCCATGTCGCGGTTGACCGCGATCGCCTGGGCGGCGAAGGCCTCGTTGGCCTCGACCAGTTCGACATCGCCGACGCTCCAGCCCGCGCGTTCCAGCGCTTTGCGGCTGGCCGGGATCGGGCCCGAGCCCATCACGGCCGGGTCGACGCCGGCGGTCGCCCAGGAGGCGATCCGCGCCAGCGGGGTGATGCCGCGCTTGGCAGCTTCGTCGGAACTCATCAGGACCGTCGCCGCACCGCCGTCGTTGATTCCCGAGGCGTTGCCTGCCGTGACAGTACCTTCCTTGGAGAAGGCGGGGCGGAGCTTGCCGAGGGTCTCGGTCGTGGTGCCGTGGCGGGGATACTCATCCGCGTCGACGACGGTCTCGCCCTTGCGTGTCGTGATCGTCACGGCCGCGATTTCGTCGGCGAAGCGCCCGTCATTCTGGGCCGCCTCTGCCTTTTGCTGGGAGCCGGCCGCAAACGCGTCCTGTTCGTCCCGCGTGATCTGCCATTTCTCCGCGACGTTCTCGGCCGTGGTGCCCATGTGGTAGCCCATCAGCGAACACCACAGGCCGTCGTTGATCATCGTGTCGACGAGCTTGACGTCGCCCATCTTGGTGCCGTTGCGCATCTGCGACGCATGAGGCGATTGGCTCATGCTTTCCTGGCCGCCGGCGACGATAACATCGGCTTCACCGAGCTTGATCGCCTGAAAGCCCTGGGCGACGGCACGCAGGCCCGAGCCGCAGACCTGGTTGATCAGATACGCCGTGCGATCGTCCGGAATGCCCGCGGCGAGCAGCGCCTGGCGGGCGGGGTTCATGCCGGTCGCGGCTGTCAGGACCTGACCCATGACCACTTCGTCGACATCTGCGGCCGGGACTCCGGCCCGCTCGAGCGCGTTTGAGATCGCGACGGTGCCCAGTTCTGCAGCGCTCAGGCTGGCGAGGGCGCCGTTGAAGGCTCCGACAGGGGTCCGGGCTGCACCGGCAATCACGACGTCCGACATTCTATCTCTCCTGATCGATTTCACGGATCGGCCGGGACGGTGTGCGTACTGCACGAATCCGCCGAAATCCGCTGTTTTTCAGTCCTTATTGGATATAGACCGGGTAAGGGTCGGAGTCCAGCGAACTACCGGGCGACCCACTAACGGGGGGAGACCCCCGACAGCCATTCGGCGAGCGGCTCCCAGACAAGCGCCTGGGCGCGCGAGCCTGCGACCATCCCGATATGACCGAGCGGCGTGCTGCTCGCTTCGGCGTTCGGCAGCGCGTCCGCCAAAGCCTGGGCCGATGCGGGCGGGACGATTCGGTCCTGTTGAGGGATCAGCACCCGCGCCGGGATATTGATCGCCTCGGGCCGGACGGCCGTGCCGTCGACCACCCATTGCCCCAGGTGAGGCGCGTTGCGGCCGTACCAGCCGCCCATGCATTCGCGCGCAACCGGCCCGGACAGGGGGACCCCGTCATTCAGCCAATCTTCCAGCGCAACAAACGCCTCTGCGGCCGGGCTGTCGGTTTGCGCCGTCGCGAAGCGGATGAACTTGCGGGTGACCAGGAACGGGTCGAGCGCCGAGAACATCGACTGGATGATGTCCACCGGCAACTCGCCATACGCCTCCAGAAGAGGGGTGGACGCCTCGACGGTCCGGGCAAGCGCTTCGGCCTGGGCGACGCGCTCGGCATGGAAGTTCCATGGGGTGGCGAGCAATGCCAACGCTGCGACATCGGCGGGCCGGATCGCCGCGAGGGCGAGAGACAGCAACCCACCCATGCAGTAGCCGACCACCGGCACCGGCCCACCCGCAGCTGTGTTGGCCTGATCGAGCGCGCCTGAGAGTGGTCCGGTGATGTAGTCGGTAAGCGTGAAATTACGCTCCGCGGGTCCGGGCAGCCCCCAATCCACGAGCAGCGGGCGAAGCCCGGTCTCGGCCGCGAGCCAGCGCATGAGGCTACGCCGTTCGGACAGATCGAGGATGTAGGCCCGGTTGATCAGGGAGGGGACGAACAGGATCGGGCGGCCGTCAGCCGGCCCGTAGTCGAGCAGGCGGGTCGCACCCGACTCCCACAACGTCGGCGGGTCGGGCAGCTGGCGATGATAGGGGTGGTGGCGATAGGCATTCACGCCGGCCGAGAATGCCGTCAGCCGTGCGGCAATTTCGGTCTCGACAGCGTTGGTGAACGGGTCAGCTTCGTTTTCGGCCGGTGGTTCCGCCGGCAGGCTTTTTTGCAGTTGCGCGGCGCGCGCCGCGATCTCCGGATTCCAGTCGATGGAGTCGTTCCTCAACATCGGCAAGGCGCCGCGTGAGCTCGTCCAGCCGTTGATCGCGGTCATCAGGTGCAGCGGCAGCGGACGCGGCCCCAGCCGCGGAGGTGGGTTGGTCTTTGGGTCCATCGGATCCGTCCGTCGTTGCGCTCGCATGGCCGGACATCTGGGCCATGAGGGCTGCCAGTCCGGAGGCGCCCATGGGGTGCGAGATTGCGCCCAGTTGCGTCATCGTGTCGAAGAAACGTGCGGTCTGTTCGGCCAGATCAGGATCGGCCGCCATTGCCGAGAGCTGATCTTCCCAAAGATCGAGATATTGCCGCGCGAGGGCTGCGAAATCCGGCTGTTCGGTCATGATGATCGACTATAGCCTCACGCTTGGCGGAATCGCCACCGGGACAATGCCGCCGGGACAATTATGCGCTGCGATGCAACATAGTTCCTTTTTCTGCTATACTTAAAGCCCTACAGGCGAACATTGCGGTACCGCGACCCATGGCCGATACAGACAAAACAGACCCGATAATCATCAAGAAGTATGCCAATCGTCGGCTCTACAACACGTCGACGAGCAAGTATGTGACGCTCGATGATTTGTCCCAGATGGTAAAGGCGGGATCGGAATTTCAGGTGATTGATGCCAAATCGGGCGACAACATCACGCGCTCGGTCCTGACCCAGATCATCTTCGAAGAAGAGAGCAAGGGGCAGAATTTGCTGCCGATCAGTTTTCTGCGTCAGCTCATCCAGTTCTATGGCGACAGCCTACAGACGATGGTGCCGAACTATTTGGAAGCGTCGATGGATGCGTTTTCGAACAATCAGGGTCGGATGCGTGAATATATGCAGGGCACGGTCGGCCAGACCATGAATCCGTTCGCGCAATGGGAAGAGCTTGGCCGCCAGAACATGGCGGTCTTCGAGCGCGCCTTCCAGGCGTTCACACCCTTCGGTGGGACGAATGGTGAGGGTCCGCGGGATGGCGATGCCGGTGGCGCCGCATCGAGTGACGACGAGACGAAGCTCGATGATCTGAAGACGCAAATCGAGAACTTGCGTCGGCAGCTCGACGAATTGGCGCGCTGAGACGCTCACGCGTCACGCCCAGACCCGGGGGTCCAGACCTCACTTCATCCAGTCAGGATTGATCTCCGGCCGTCCGCAATGCCAGCCCTGAAGATAGTCGACGCCTTCCCGCTTGAGCAGCTCGGCCTCCGCTTCGGTTTCAACCCATTCCGCGACAGATTCCAGCCCGATCCCCTTTGCCAGATTGACGAGGGTGCGGACGAACAGAAGATTTTCGTCGTTCTGGGTCAGGCCCCTGACGAAGGACCCGTCGATCTTGACCATGGCGACATTGAGCGCACGCAAGTGACGGAAGGATGTGAAGCCGGCGCCGAAATCGTCTAGCGCCACCCGGCAGCCGAACTTGTTGAGTGAATTCACGAAGCGCGATGAATCATCAATATCGTCGAGTGCGACGGTTTCCGTGATCTCGAGTATCAGTCGTGACGCGAGATCGCGGCGATCCTGCAGGCGCTCTTCGAGTTGGCGCAGCCACATCGGGTCGACCGCGGTCATACCCGACACGTTGATCGACAGTTTCATCTCCGGATTGCGTTCGAGCACGTCCAATCCGAGCCCGAGAACCTTCCGGTCGATCAGGCGCATCAAGCCCATCTGTTCAACCACCGGCACGAACCCGCTGGCTGCGATCGGTTTGCCATCGTCGTCCAGCATCCGGGCGAGGCCCTCGTAGAATGTGACCTCGCCGGTAACGGTGGACACGATCGGCTGAAAGGCGAGCGTGAAGCGCTCATCTTTCAGCGCCTGTTTCACTTGCTCTGCGACCACAAGATCGGGCCGTTCGGTGCGCGTGTGCTCCGGCAAATCGCTATATTCGAGATAGCAGTCACACCCGAGGCGCCGTGCGCCGCGTAGAGCATTGTCGGCGTTGGCCACGACTTCGCGCGCTGTCGGCGCATCGTCGGGGAACAGAGAGACGCCGATCGATGCGGTAATCGTCATCGGCCCGGCCGGCGTTGCGATGGGGGTCTCGCGGATTGTTGCCAGGAAACGGCCGGCGATGGTCGAGAGCTCCTCGGGGCTGCAGCGATTGACGATTACGGCGAACCTGTCGAACCCAACCCGTCCGACGACGTCGCCGGTGCGCATGCAGTCTTCGATTCGACGTGCGGCCGCGAGCACGATGGCATCTGCCGTATCCTCGCCATAGACGTCCGAGACGATGTTCAGCTTGTCGAGGCCGACCAGAAGCAGTCCGCCGCGTTGGTTGCGGTGCAGGCTCTGGGAGATTGTATGCTCAAGCGCTTCGCGCAATCGCAACCGGTTATACTGTCCGGTCAGGGCGTCATGGTTGGATAGGAAGGTCGCTTCTTCTTCGGAGCGCTTCCGGTCTTCGATGCACCGAATCACGCCGGTCAGGCTGAGTGGTTTGTCGTTTCTAGTCTTGGTGACGACGGCGCGTTCCTGAATCCAGATGAATTGACCGGAATCGTCACGCAGCCGAAACTCGCGGTCGAAGGATTCGCCGTGCGCGAAATGGTTGGAGAGCGCGATCATCCGGTGCGGCAGGTCTTCGGGATGAATGCGGTTGAGGAAGCGGTCGCCGGTCGCAACAGCGTCAACGTCAGAAATGCTGATAATCTCGGACAAATGTCCGGTCCAGCCGATGGAATCGGTTTCCAGATCCCATTCGTAGAAGAGGTCACCGGACGCCACGAGCAGGCCGACCAGGTCCGACAGCGGCTTGCTGTCGTCTGGTTCGGGCGCACTTCCCGCTTCAGCCATTTGGGCCAGGTCCGACATTCTGTACCTCCTACCTGAAGGTTGAGTTCTTCAATCCGCACTTTCTGCGCAGACAATTCCCGAGCAAAGTACGCAGGAGGTCTTAACAAAGGGTAATAATTGCCGGTAATTAATTCACATCGGCAAAAAATACCTACTAACAGTCGAGACCAGTCAGTATTTATGGTTAACGAAAGATACAATTGTAAGTAATCTGATGTTTATATTTATATGTATTTCTATAAAATCGTAGACATATGAAGTTCGCAACTCTGGGCGCGAAGTGACACCAAACCTACCAGACCGTATCGGATTAGGTGCAGACGCCGCGGCAAATGCCGCGCGGATGCGCCCGGCTGCCGTAGCCGCCACTCTGCGTGTTGGATATCCGTCCGCCACGTTGAGCTCCGATCGCAATGAACATCGGTCGCTTCAGCAGCCGCTGCGCGCGTCGCGCGCGCGGGTGTTTGTTGAGGTGGAACTCCATCGCGAAAACCAGGGCCGGGCTGCTACCGCGCGTGGACAGCATGGCCCGAGCCCACTTTTTCTGGCGCAGTATTTCGCGCAGGAGACGGCAAAAACCGAGGGCGATGCCGTCGTCCCGGCGCACGCCGCGGCGGGTTATCCGTCGCTCGGGTTTGACCAGGATATCCTGCTCCCCGGCGAGGCAACGGCATTCGCAACGGATGGTCCGCGGGTCGATATCCTCGTTTGACCGGCCGGACAATTTGACGCCGCCGTCACGCCACGCATTGCGGTGACTGTCTCCTTTCGCTTATTCAAGAACTATCACCACGCCATCGGCGGCGGTGGCGGTTTCAAATGCGGGAGGTTCCATGGCGAACACGGTTTATGAATTGATCGGGACAGGTGCTGACGGCGATATCGCGATTGCGGCACCGGAGCGCACGCCGTTGACCTATGGGGGACTTCGCGCGCTGGTCGAGAAGACGGTTGTGGATATGAACCGATTGGGGATCGGCCGTAATGATCGGGTTGCGATCGTGTTGCCGAACGGACCTGAAATGGCGACGGCGTTCGTGGCCGTTGCGGCGGGTGCGACGACGGCGCCGCTCAATCCGGGATACCGTGCGGAAGAGTTTAGATTCTACCTTGAGGACCTCAACGCGAAGGCCCTGTTCGTTGAGGCAGGCAGCGAGTCGCCCGCGATCGAGGTTGCGGCATCGATGGACATTCCGGTTCTGGAGCTCACCACGTCCGGCGATGATGCGGCGGGCATGTTCGAGATATCCGTTGATGGCGCATCGGCCGCCGGTCCGGCGTCGACACCGGGCAATGCAACGCCCGACGACATCGCTTTGGTGCTGCATACCTCCGGCACGACGTCGCGGCCCAAAATTGTGCCTCTCAGCCAGGTCAATATATGTGCGTCTGCCCAGCATATTGGCGCCACTCTGGCGCTGACGCCGGGTGATCGGTGCGTCAACATCATGCCGCTCTTCCACATCCACGGGCTTATCGCCGCTGTGCTCTCCAGCCTCGCGGCGGGCGGCAGCACCTATTGCACACCCGGCTTTAATGCCTTGGGTGTGTTCCGCTGGTTCGAGGATGCGACGCCGACCTGGTACACGGCCGTACCGACCATGCATCAGGCGATCGTCGCGCGCGCCGCGCGCAACGCCGAGACGCTGGCGGCCATGGATCTGCGCTTCATCCGGTCGTCGTCTTCGTCTCTGCCGCCGCAGGTGATGGCGTCTTTGGAGGATACGTTCGGCTGTCCGGTGATCGAATCCTACGGGATGACGGAGGCGGCGCATCAGATGGCCTCGAACCCGCTGCCGCCCGCCGCCCGCAAGCCCGGCTCGGTTGGAATTGCCGCTGGGCCCGAGGTCGAGATCATGGGTGACGACGGCAATATTCTGGCCCATGGCGAGATAGGTGAGATCGTTATTCGTGGCCCCAATGTGACGGCGGGCTACGAGGCCAACGACAAAGCCAACGCCGAGGGCTTCACGAATGGCTGGTTTCGGACCGGCGACCAGGGCCAGTTCGACGATGAGGGTTATCTGGCAATCACGGGCCGTCTGAAGGAAATCATCAATCGTGGCGGCGAGAAGATCAGCCCCCGGGAGGTGGATGAAATCCTGTTGGACCATCCTGCGATCGCCCAGGCGCTGACCTTCGCCTATCCCCACGACAAGTTGGGTGAGGAGGTCGCCGCCGCGATCGTTCTCAAGGAAGGCGAGGAGACCGATGAGCAGTCGGTCCGGGACTTCGCCGCAAAACGGTTGGCGGACTTCAAGGTGCCGCGCAAGGTGATCATCCTCGACGAAATTCCAAAGGGCGCGACGGGCAAGATGCAGCGCATCGGCCTGCACGAGAAGCTGGGGCTTTAGGGTTCGGATATGAAGGTCTGTATTTTCGGGGCGGGTGCGATCGGCGGCTATATGGCCGTTGAGTTGGCGGACGCCGGGAATGCCGAAGTCACCTGCATCGCCCGGGGACCGCATCTTGCGGCCATGCGGGAGAACGGCCTGCGCCTCGTCCGCGAGGATGCGGAGGACAAAACCGTCACCGTCAACTGCACGGATGATCCGGTCGAAGCCGGGCCGCAGGACATCGTGATCGTGACCCTCAAAGCCCATTCGGCCGCCGCCGTTGCGGACCAGATGGCCCCACTCTTCGGGCCGGAGACCGCTGTGGTGACCGCCCAGAATGGCGTGCCCTGGTGGTATTTCTACAAACTCGATGGTGCCCATGAGGGCACGCGGGTGGCATCGGTTGATCCGGGCAACCGGCAATGGGACCTGATCGGGCCCGAGCGCGCGATCGGCTGCGTGGTTTACCCGGCGGCGGAAATCACGGCGCCCGGTGTCATTCGGCACGAGTACGGCAACCGCTTCACCCTCGGTGAACCGTCCGGAGAAAAGACCGAGCGGGTGCTGGCCCTGTCGGCGTTGCTCTCGGATGCCGGTTTTCGTGCACCTGTCCGGCCGCGTATCCGCGATGAGATGTGGGTCAAACTCTGGGGCAATGTGTCTCTCAACCCGATCTCGGCCCTGACCGGCGGCACGCTGGCGCAGATGATCGACGATCCTGACGTCTGCGCGGTGATCCGGTCGGTGATGCTCGAGGCGCAGGTGGTGGGTGAGGCACTCGGCGTAAAGTTCCCGATCGACGTGGACAAGCGGATTGCCGGCGCGCGTGACGTGGGCGACCACAAGACGTCGATGCTGCAGGATCTCGAACTGGGTCGCCCCATGGAGATCGACGCTCTCGTGGCATCGGTCCAGGAACTTGGCCGTATTGTCGATGTGCCGACACCCACGATTGATATCGTCCTGGGGCTGGTGCGCCAGCGCGCCCGGCTGGCCGGCTGCTACGACTGACTTATGTTGGGCCGATGCCGGTTGCGCCTAGAGGGCCGCGAATGCGGCGTCGACGATGGCTTCGGTGCGCACACCCACCCCAAACCCCTCGCTGTGAAGATCTGAGACGAAACACAGGGCGAGGTTGCGGTCCGGGTCCGCGAGCGCACGTGCGCCGCCGGACCCCAGATGTCCGAACGCGTTCTCGTTCGGGCCCATGATCGCCGCGCCCGGCGGGTTCTTCGCGTAACCCATGGCATAGCGCATTGGCCGCCCGGTCATGCCGTCGGCTTCTTCTGTCCACTGGGTGACCGTGGCGCGGGCGACGGCCTCGGGGGACAGAATGCGCACGCCGTCGATCTCGCCGCCATTGGCCAGCATGGCGTAGATGCGCGCCATGGCACGGGCCTCGCCGAAACCGCCGAAGGATGGAATGCCTGCCGTGCGAAACTCGCGACTGTTCTGGACGTCGGTGTTCATAGGCTTCGGGTTGGGTCGCCAGGCGCGGGAGAGGGGCGTTTCACCCGCCGCGGCCTGCGCGGCCATCGCGCTGCCGGCCGGGTTCGGCTGAAGGTCGGCGACCCGGTCGAGGTCTTCTTCGCGGACACCGATCTGATAGTCCACGCCCAGTGGGCCGCAGATGTTCTCCTGAACGAACTGCGGGATGGGTGTGCCCGTGACGCGGCGCACGACCTCGCCCGCAAGAAAGCCGATATTGACTGTGTTGTAGGCCCCCCTGGAGCCGGCCGGCCAGGCGGGGGCCTGAACCTCAAGCGCCGCGATCATGCGGTCATAGTTGTAGACATCGCCGGCTTCGGTTGCGTCGGCGAAGCAGACTCCACAATTGTGCGAAATGATATGCCGGACCAGAACGCCCTCTTTGCCGTTCTGGGCGAATTCCGGCCAGTAGTCTGCGACCGGCGCTTCAAGGTCGACCAGGCCCCGGTCGGCGAGGATATGTACGCTCGTGGCGCATATGCTCTTGGCGATCGAGTACATGATGCACAGCGTGTCTTCGCGCCACGGTTTGCTGCGCGCGGCATCCATATGGCCGCCCCAGAGATCGACGACTTTCTGACCCTCATGATAGACCGTCACGGCGCTGCCGAGCTCGTCATGGGTGGCGAAATTGTTGGCGAGCGCGTCGCGAACAGCCTGAAACCGCGGGTCACAATCGCCATGGATTTCCGGATGTGTGCTGGTCATATCATGTCTCTCCCGGTCTGACGGAGCGTCTGAAGTCTAGTCCGCTGCCGGTGTGCGCGGCGTCCGTCCGAACATGTCCCGCAGCTTGAGGGCAATGATGATGCCGGTGAGGCCGAGAGTCACGACGTTCGCGATGATGATCGGCCGGGATGCGATGACGAAGCCGTAGACGAGCCACAGGGAAAGCCCGGTCGTGAAGATCACGAACATTCCCAGCGAAACATCCCGGGTCGAGCCGGAGCGCCAGGATTTCATGACCTGCGGCACGAACGCGATCGTTGTCAGGACCGCCGCGACGCCTCCGAGCAAGTCTGGATGGATGGCTTCCAGCATGTCTATGCGCCTAGCGGATACAGAAGGATTGCAGCGCGACGGCGAGCTCGAGGAGGGCTTCGTCACCGCCGGGCCAGCCGATGAAGGACAGCCCGATCGGGCAGCCGTTGACGTTGGCGGCGGGGATGGCGATCTGCGGCAAACCGGTGTGGCCCGAGATGCATGTCAGCGCCATCGTGTTGGACCGGAAGAACTCCAGATCCTCCGCACCGGCGTCGAGCGGCGGCGCGATTACCGGTGCCGAGGGCAGGCAGAGGATCGTCCCGGGGGCCGCGAGGGCCAGAACCCGCTTTCGAACGCGATCCCGGACGGCGTTGGCGGCCTCGGTTTCCTCGGCTGTGATCGCGGCGGCCATGGCGAAGCGATCGCGAATGCCCGGCCCGAGGTTGGGCTGATGTTCCTCGACCCAGGGCACGTTGGTCTGCTTGACTTCGCTGGCCTGAATCACCCGGAAGGCATCCCACCACACATCGAGGGTATCCTCGCCCGCGACGGCGACCGGCTCACCGGTTGGCAGGACGTCAGCTGCGGCGGCGAGGACGGATTCGAGCGCCTGCTTCACGTCCGGCGTGGCGCGGTCGAATGCGTCGGTCAGGACCAGCATGCGCTCGGGTGTGCCTGCAGTTGTGTTTCCGTCGAGCAGGACCGGTCCGATATCGCGGAACAGTTTCGCATCGTTGGTGAACCAGCCGGCCGTGTCAAAAGAGGGCGCCATCGGATGGGCATTGGACAGGTCCACCCGGCCGTGGGTGGGGCGTATCCCATACAAGCCGCAGAAAGACGCCGGTACCCGCACGGACCCGCCGGTGTCGGAACCGAGCGAGAAGTCGCACATTTCAGCGCCCATTGCCGCAGCGGAGCCGGATGACGAGCCGCCGGGCATGCGCCCGGGTGCGCGCAGGTTCCTGGGCGCGCCGTAATGGGCATTGTCGCCGGACAGGCTGTAGAAGAACTCGTCGCACACCGTAATGCCGACGATATCGGCGCCGGCATCCAGGAGCTGCTGGACCGCAACCGACGTCTTCGTCTTGGGCTCGACCCAGTCATAATAGTCGGGGTTGCCGTTCGACACCTTGCGCCCGGCGATATGGTAGAGGTCCTTGACCGCGAACGTCTTGCCGGCGAGCGGGCCCTGGCCCGATCCACGGATCGGTTCGGTGATGTTGTGGGGCACAAACGCGCCCGCCCGGTCTTCGGGAATCTTCACATCCGTCATGCTCGGTTAGCCCTTCTTTTTCTTGGCACCGGATTTCTTTTTCCGGGATTTGGGCAAGGGCTGTGCCTTGTTGAACCAGTCGAGGATTTGCTCGCCGTCCCAGCACACCACGCCCGGATGGGAGAGGATATGCTCGAAGGTCTCACGTACGTATTTGATCCGGTGCGGAGAGCCCGACAGGTAGGGGTGCATGGCCACGGCCATGATCCGCGTGTGCTCGTGGCTCTCGGCGTAGACCGTGTCGAAGTAATCGAGGGAGCGGGTTTTGAACTCCTGGGACTGGTGATGCTGAACCGCCATCATCACGATGTCATGGAGTTCGTAATTGTAGGGCAGTGCGACCATCGGCTTGCCGCCGGTGGTCTTCAGGCGGACCGGCTGATCGTCGAGAACCCAGTCGCCGATATACTCGACCCCGGCGTCGGCCAGATGGTCGATCGTCTGATAGGTCTGGGTCAGGCCCGGGCCGAACCAGCCGCGCGGCCGTTTGCCGCAGAAGTCACCGATGATCTTGAGCGACTTGTCGATGACGGCGCGTTCATCCTTGAGTTTGTGCATCGGCATCTGTTCATAGGAATGCGCATTGAACTCCCAGCCCGCATCCATGACCGCCTCGGCGGTCCGGGGATATTCCTCGATCGTGCGCGCGTTCAGGGTCACGGTCGGGCGGACACCCAAATCGTCGAGCATGGACTTGATGCGCCAGAATCCGACCCGCATGCCGTATTCGTGCCAGCTCCAGTTGGGATGGTCGGGGATCATGGGTACGCCCTGGGGCGGCGGGATGACCATGCGCGCCATGGCGCGGACGATGTCCCACACCTCAAGAGCTAAAATCGGCCAGAGGACCAATTTTGCGCCGTCCGGCAGGATCAGCGGCTTGCGATCCGTGATGGCTGAGAAAGGCAGGCGGTCGCCCGGTTTCATTCCGTCCATTTGTTCCTCCCTGGTGCGACCGTTTTTGATTCCCGGCGCGCGTTCTTGATTGGCAGGCACTATACTGCGGCAAGAGTTGAGAGAACAGATATGCCCGGCGCGCCGGTGCAGGTGGGGACGAGGATATGAACGAGACCGCAGCAAGTGCGGATGTGGTGCTGGTCGAACGCGATGGCGACATCGTCACCGTGGTGCTCAACCGCCCGGAAAAGCTGAACGCGCTGAACAAGGCCATGTGGACGCGCGTCGGCGAGGTCATGCACGAACTGGGCGGTGACGAGAGCATCCGCTGTGTGGTGCTGCGCGGCGCCGGTGACAGGGCTATGGGGCCGGGGGCGGATATCTCGGAGTTCCCGACCGAGCGCGCGAACGCCGCACAAGCCGAGACCTATGGCGGCCTGATGCACAACGCGATGCACGCGATCCGCGATTGTCCCCATCCGGTCATCGCACTGATCAAGGGGCTGTGCGTCGGCGGCGCGCTCGAGATTGCGCTGATGTGCGACATGCGAATTTGCGGTGAGGGTTCGCGCTTCGGCGTGCCAATCAATCGGCTCGGTCTGGTGATGGCCTATCCGGAGGTCGAGGCGCTGGTGGAGCTGGTGGGCCGGTCGGTGGCGCTGGAGATCCTGTATGAGGCACGCGTGTTCGACGCGGCCGAGGCCAAGGACAAGGGCCTGGTCAACCGTGTGGTCGCCGATGATGCTGTGGAAGATGAGGCCTATGCGACCGCGCGGCGGATCGCGGATGGTGCGCCTCTGGTCAATCGCTGGCACAAGAAGTTCGTGGATCGGGTGCTCGCCGGCGGGGCGCCTCTGACCCAAGCCGAAGCCGCGGAGGGCTTCGCCTGTTTCGACACGGATGATTTCAACACGGGTTACAAGGCGTTCCTGGCCAAGGAAAAGCCGGAATTCAAGGGAAAGTAGATATGACCGACAGCAACACGGGCCAGCTCCATGGCCTCAAGGTAATCGAGATGAGCCACATCATGGCGGCGCCGACGTGCGGCCAGATGCTGGCCGATATGGGTGCCGACGTCATCAAGGTCGAGCGCGTGCCCGGCGGCGATGACACCCGCCGGTTCGGCGAGGGACCGCAAGGCGATTCCGCGGCCTTCGCGATGATGAACCGCAACAAGCGCGGCTTCGCGGTGAACACCAAGAGTGACGAGGGCCGCGCGGCATTGCGCCGGATCATCTCCCAGGCGGATGTGTTCATCGAGAATTATCGCAAGGGCGCGATGGAGCATTTCGGCATCGGTTGGGAAGAGATGCATGAACTCAACCCGCGGCTGATTTATTGCTCCGTGTCCGGGTTCGGGCGCACGGGGCCCTATGCCGAACGCGGCGGGTTCGACCTGATCACCCAGGCCATGTCGGGCATCATGAGCATCACCGGGGAGGCCCCCGGGCGGCCGCCGGTCAAGGTCGGTGCGCCGATCACCGACATCACCGCGGGTATCCTCTCGGCTGTCGGTATTCTCGGCGCCGTGGCCCATCGCTACGAGACCGGGGAGGGGCAGCATGTAGACTCGTCCCTCTATGAGGCCGGCATCATGCACACCTTCTGGCAGACGGCGATCTACCAGGCGAGCGGCGAAATTTCTCAGCCCATGGGCTCGGCGCATCCTTTGTCGGCGCCGTATCAGGCGTTCCCGACCAAGGACACGTCATTGGTGGTTGGGGCGGCGAACCAGAACACGTGGCTGAAGTTTGCCGAGGCGATCGATGCGGGCGAACTCGCCGAGGACCCGCGTTTCGAGACCAGCAATTTGCGGATGACCAACCTCGATGCGCTGGTGGAGACCCTGACGGAAATCCTCAGTCACCGCACGACGTCGGAATGGCTGGAGAAGCTTGAGGCGGCAGGTGTGCCGGCCGGGCCCGTCTATGACGTCAAGGAAATGAGCGAAGATCCGCACACCATTGCGCGGGGCATGATCGAGAAGGTTCCGGCTGCCACCGGTGGCGAGCACAGCGTGATCGCCCATCCGGTCAAATACTCCGCCACGCCGACATCAATCCGGCGCGGTGCGCCGCTGATCGGCGAGCACAGCCGCGAGGTGCTGGCGGAATTCGGCTTCGGGGCCGACGAGATCGAGGGGCTCATCGCCTCGGGTGCGATTCATGAATCGGCGGCAGAGGCGGCCGAGTAGGTTGCGGGAACGATTCCTTCGGGGCGGCTCAAAGATATCTGTTGAGGAAAGCCCAAACCGGTGAGTCCGGGTCTTCGAGCCCGGCAAACACCGCGAAGTGGTTGGCGCCGGGCACCACATGCAGGCCGGTCTCGGTCTGTTTGGTGAGTGCCGCATGGAAGTTCGCGGCCTGGCGCTTGAACTCGTCGCTCTCATCGCCGCCGTGAACGACCATGGTCGGTGGCAGCTTCTTGTCGAGCACGAGCAGCGGCGACAGCGCCATTGTTTCGTCGTCACTCAATTTCAGATAGTCGCGCCGGTAGCTCAGCATCAGCGGCCGCAGGTCGTAGTTGCCGCTGACGGTCAGGCCGCAGACGATGCCGTCCAGGTCGCCTTCATTGGCCAGGCGCACCAGAGCCGCCGCGGCGAGATGCGCGCCCGACGAGTGGCCCGCGATGCATATCCGCTTCGGATCGACGCCATAGTCCGCCGCGTTCGAGCGCACATGCCGGACCAGTGCGACGACATGGTCCACCATCTCCGGCAGGCGCACCTGCGGGATCATGGGAAACGTGCCGGCGACAAACGAAACCCCGTGTTTCAGCGCCGCCTCGGCCCAGGCGGATGTGGCGGCCGGGTTGCCGCGCTGCCATTGGCCGCCATGGGCGAAAACGATGGCCGGGTTCGATGTGCCTGTGGCCCGGTACAGGTCGAACCGATCGGCGGGATCGTCGCCATAGGCGAGGCCGTGTTCGTCCGCGCGCGCCTCGGCGAATACGCCCGAGCGCGCCTGCAATTCCTGCTGGGTCTCCCGGTCGTGATCGGTCACCAGGTTCGTGTATTGGAGGTCGAGTTCTTCTTGCGTGTAGTCGCGAAAAATCTTGTCGGTCATGAGATCAGCTTGCTTGGATGAGTTGACGAATTGGCCAGCGCGCGGCAGGCTGATGCCAGCAACGGAGGATAGCATCATGCCGGACGGCGATATCAAGTCGGTCGAGGAATTGGTTGAACATTATGGTGAGCCGCTCGGCCATCTGTCGGAAAAGGAAAAGCCCGCGCTGAGCGATCACTGCAAGAACTTCATCGCGCTGTCGCCGTTTTGCGTGCTGTCGACTTCGGCGACAGGCGACGGCCCTGCGGATTGCAGCCCGCGCGGTGATGCGGCGGGCTTCGTCCACGTCATTGATGACACGACGATCGCCATCCCCGACCGGCCCGGGAACCGGCGCACGGACACGTTCCACAACATCATGGAGAACCCCGAGGTCGCGGTGATGTTCATGGTGCCGGGCCTCAACGAGGTGCTGCGCATGAATGGCCGGGCGCGGCTTTCGACGGATCCCGAATTGCTGGAGAAAATGGTCGCCAAGGGAAAGACCCCGCGCGCGGCGCTGGTGATCGATGTCCGTTACGTCTACTTCCACTGCGGTAAGGCGGTGATCCGCTCCGAGCTGTGGAACGCGGACAACCATGTCGACCGCAAGGATTTCCCGACCCTGGGCAAGATCAATGCGGACTGGTACGGGGTCGACGGCGACGAGGTTGATGCCCGGCTCGCCAAGGACTACGCGGAAAACCTTTACTAGGCCCGGTCTCGCGGACGGATGGGGCGGGTGCCTGTGCGGCCCAAGTGTTTGTGACCGGAATTATAAGATAGTATCTTTACTATATTTATTTTTGGTCCTATAGGTTGGCCTCGAATTTCAGGCGCAACGGAACGGCGAATGACTCCCAGCGACGCATTGCAATTGGATGTCTTGGAACTGGACGCGGCGGACGAACATCCGGGCGCGACGGGTGCTGTGGGTACGTTGTCCGAACAGATCGTAGCGCGGGTGCGCGACGCGTTGTTCGCCGGACGCCTGCGCGCCGGTGACCGGCTCGGCACCGAAAAGGACCTGGCGGCGCGGTTCGACGTCAGCCGGATCGTCGCCCGCGACGCGCTCAAGCGCCTGGAGGCGGCCGGCGTCGTCGAGATCAAGGTGGGCAAGGGCGGCGGCGCGCGGATCGCCCGGGGCAACCCCCAGCTGTTCGCCGATGCGCTCGCTGTGCAGCTCAATCTGATCGGTGTGGGGGTTGCGGACATTCTCGACGCCCAGCGCGCCATCGAGACCATGATCGCCGAGCTCGCCGCCGTGCACGCGACGGCAGAAGATTTCGAGGCGATCGAGGGATTGCTGGCGCAGTCCGAGGCCGCGCTGGATGATTTCGGGCGCTTCACTCGCCTGAGCCTCGCCTTCCATCTCGCCCTCGCGGACGCGGCCCACAACGACGTGCTGCGCGTGCAGCTGATCTCGTTGCAGCATGTCGCCTGGCCGCAACGCAACTCCACGCTCACCCGCGACGTGGCCGAACATATCCTCGCCCTGCATCGCGAACTCTACGTGCTCGTCAAGGCACGAGACGGCGACGGGGCGCGCGACCTCATGAGCCGCCATCTGCGTCAGATCAAGGCGCGCCGGATATCTGAAGACCGGGACAACAATCAACCCGTCTGCTGCTGAGCACAGGCGTCGATCAATCTGGGAGAACGACATGAACGCTGACACGACCAAAGAAAAATTCGTCATCGCACCGCATATGCGGCTGCAGGAATGGGTGGCCGAGGAGAAGGGCTACTTCGACGACGAGGGCCTCGAATATGTGTTCCAGGACCAGCTGACGTCGGACGACGGCAAGCAGCATGACCTGGGCGACAAGGTGGGTGCCTATCAGACCTTCGAGCAGGGCCGCTCCTGCGACATCAGCTCGGCCTGCCACTGGACGGTGAACACCGCCGCGGCGTCGGGCCACGGCAAGCTCTATCGCGACGCCTATTCTGTCTCGCCCTGCGGCGTCTTCGTGCCGGTGGATTCCGATATTCACAAGCCCGAGGATTTGGCCGGCGTGCCGGTCTCGGTCGGCTACCAGTCCGGCAGCCACTATTCGACCATCCAGGCGCTTGAGCAGTGGTTGGCATCCGAGGACATCAACCTGTCCTTCAACGACGGGCTCCTGTTCAAGCGATTGGAACTGCTGGTCGACGGCAAGGTTCCCGCCGCGTCCCTGTTCAGTGCGCCGTATTACGTGGTCGAGCAGCTCGGGTTTCGGAAAATCTGTGACTCGACGTTCATGATGTCGGGCATGATCAGCGGCGCGCCAGACATGGAAGACGTGCGCAAATATTACAGTGCGCTGCGCCGCGCCCAGCGCGACATCGATCTGCGGCCGGAGCTCTACACCCACTATTATCTCAAGGAATTGCCGGCGCGGTACCACGACATGATCGACGTGCGCCGCATGGGCCCGGGGGAGCGGATCGTCTTCGAATCCTACTCGCTGGACATCTTCGAGAATTCCCGCGCCTGGATCGCTGAACACGACATCTTCCCCGACGGGGAAGGGATGGGCGACGCGAGTTACGAAGAGGCGACGGTTTCGCTGGCGGGTTAGCCGCGGGTCATCGGGCGGGTTTGAAGCCCGCCCCTGCGACCGACAGCGTCATACCCGGACTTGATCCGGGCATCTCATGCCTGATCGAGACGAGATACGCGGGTCAAGCCCGCGCATGACAAAATTGGATTGCCTAGGCGTCGATGCCCGCCTCGAAGTTGTAGCCGAGCTTCTCGATCTCGGTCATGACCTCGTCGCCGAATTTCTCGCGCAGTTCCGCGCCAACGCTGGGTGCGTATTCGACGTCGCGCAGCGGGCCCTGCAGGGTGACGTGGAGATACCCCGTCTCTTCGCTGATGTTGTCGAACCGGCGCATGATGCCCGGCGGGATGGAGATCGTGTCGAACAGGCCGATCTCGGTCGCGTGCTCGCCCGCGTCGCCCCATTCGATCCGGAAACGGCCCTGGAGGCAGGTGAAGGTCTCCGTCGTGTGGGCGTGGGAGTGCAGGCCGGGACCGTTGCCCGGATCGCATTCGGCGATCACCACCGCAAAATTCTCCGGGCCCGGGATCACCCCGTTGCCCCACGGCGTGTCCACGCTGGTGCTGGCGATCACGGTGCGGGTCGCGCGTGCGGTCATCATCTCGCGGGCCTCGGTCGGGATTGTGCTTGCCGTACGGTCCTTGTTGGCCGGTACGTCGTCGAAGCGCGCGATGTAGCGCTCCATCTCTTTGGGGGTCAGGGTCTTGGTGCGCATGGCTCTCGTTCCTAATAGAATGCGGCTTGAAATGAGATGGGCTCGCCGCGATTTGTGTCGATTGACGCACGACCGGCCGAAACGATCAACCGGCAGATCCATATGGGGTGCGACAATGCAAAGTGAAGCGGCGGAATTCTATGCAGACGGCGTGCGCCTCGCGGGCACGTTTACCCGCTCCGAGACCGACACAACCAGCCCGGCAATCATCTGCGTGCACGGCTATACGGGGCGCAAGGAGACCTACATGCCGCCCTTCGTGCGTGACCTGACGGCGGCCGGGTTCCACACGCTCGATTTCTATCATCGCGGGTTCGGCGACAGCGACGGTATCGCGAACCGGATCGACCCGGAAGAACAGGTGCGCGACATCCTGGCGGCCCGTATCTGGCTGGCCCAGCGCGCAGAAGTTGACGCCGCCCGGATTGGCCTGATGGGTCTGAGCCATGGCGGTGGCGCCTCGATCAAGGCGGCGGCCGTCGACCCGGGGATCGCGGTGATCGCGACCGTCGGCGCGCCCGGCAACGGCGAACGCTGGCAGCGCTCGAAACGGACCGAGGCCGAGTGGGACGAATTACAGGAAACGCTCGCGGAGGACCGGATTGCGAGGGCGCTGACCGGGCAGTCAAAGCGTTTGCCCTATCAGCAGGTCTCGCCCCCGGGACCGGCCGAGCGGGATGCCTTCAAGACCATGTACAAGACCGAGGACGCCTATCCCGACGGATATCCCCTGGAGAATATCGACCTGGCCTGCGGCTTTAAGGCCGAGGATTGGGTCGCGCAGATCGCGCCGCGCCCGCTGCTGCTGGTGCAGGGCGAGAAGGACACGATGGTGCGGCTGGAGGAGGGCGAGGCGTTGTTCGCCAATGCCGGCCAGCCGAAGGACATGATGATCATACCGGACATCAACCATGCCGAGGTCTATGAGCCGCGCAATCCGGCGGTCTACGCCACGGTGATCGCCCGGCTGCTGGAGTTCTATCGTGCGAACCTGGCCTAGGGTCTCCGCCGTCCTGCTGGCGCTCGCCGCGTGGGTGATTGCGCCTGCCGTCGCCCCTGCAGGTGCCCAGGAAATACCCGTCGATGTGGAATTGGTTCTCGCGGTCGATGTGTCGGCCTCGATCGACGGCGGCGAGGTCAATCTGCAGCGTGTTGGATATGTGCAGGCCCTGACGGACCCGGGCGTGATCAACGCGATGCTGTCGGGCCCGCTGGGCCGGGTGGCGGTGACCTATGTGGAGTGGTCGGTGACCCAGCGGATCACCGTCGGCTGGACGGTGATCGCCAGCGCCGCCGATGCCGCGGCCTTCGCGGTGGCGGTGGACGCGAACCCGATCCCCAAGGGCGGGCTGACGTCGATCACCGGCGCGCTCGATTTCACCGCGGCGCTGTTCGACGCCAACGGCATCGAGGGCACCCGGCATGTGATCGACCTGTCGGCCGACGGGCGCGATTCCCGCGGCCTCGAGGAAGAGGTCTCGGCCGCGCGTGACCGGGCGCTCGCCAAAGGCATCACCATCAACGGCCTGGTCATCAACCCGCAGCAGGAACAGACGGAGGTCGAGGGCGTGAAGTACGACCTCGACGGCTACTTCCGCGAGGTCGTCATTGGCGGCCCGGGTGCCTTTACGGTAGTGACGGAATCGCCGGCGGATTTCCCCCGCGCCGTGATCAACAAGCTGGTGCTGGAAATCGCTTCGCGCGACGTCTTTCGGCCCGCCGGGAATATGTGATAGGGAAGCGTTTCCGCCGCTCGGCGGGATCTTCAAACACTTGAACGAACAAAAAAATCAGGAAGAGGCCTCGCCGTGAACAGCGACATCAGAGATTGCATTGCGCCCGACCGTAACCCGCGCAAGCCGAACATCACCCTGCCCAAGGGCACGATCGACACCCATGTGCATGTGTTCGAGGACCGCTATCCGCTGTCGCCCGACCGTGGCTACAACCCGCCGGTCTCGACGCTCGATGATCTCAAGCATCTGCACGCGACCCTGGGCATCGACCGGGTCGTGTTCACCCAGCCGTCGGTCTACGGCACGGACAATTCGGCCATCCTCGATGGCATGAACACGCTGAATGCCGAGACCCCCAACCGGGCTCGTGGCGTGTGCGCCATGACCATGGACTTCACCGATGCCCAGCTGCAGGAGCTGAGCGACCAGGGTATCCGCGGCGTGCGCCTGAACATCGACAACAAGGGCGGCATGCCGCTCGATCTCGACGCGATCCCCGAGTTGGAGGCGCGCATCAAGCCGTTCGACTGGCACATTGAGTGGCTGTTCCCGGGCAAGGACATCGTCGGCCTGATGCCGGTGTTTGAGAAGATGACGACGCCTATGACGATCGGCCATTTCGCCTATCAGCCGGCGACCGCCGGCATCGAGGCGCCTGGCTTCCAGGCCCTGCTGAAGCTGGTCCGCGACGGCAACACCTGGATCAAGATCTCCGGTGCCAACCGCGTCAGCGCGACCGATCTGCCGCCGTATGACGATTGTCAGCCGATGGCCCGTGCGCTCATCGAGGCGAACGCCGACCGCGTGATCTGGGGCACGGACTGGCCCCATCCGAACAAGTATGAGGTCAACCCGAACGACGCCGATCCGGTCGAGGCCTTCGGCCAGTGGGTACCCGACGAGGACATGCGCCGCAAGATCATGGTGGAGAACTCGGAAGCGTTCTACCGCTTCTAGCGGGAACAGGCCGCTTCCCGCGTCCCGCCTCTTCTCCTAGACTGTTCGCTCGACCCCGGCCGCCAGAATGCCGGGGCGGATGGTCGAGGAGACAAAAGCCGTGAACGAAATCACCGCGCGCTACGGCAGCGACGGCGACACGCTGCGCAGCGAGGACCTCCCGCTCCTGACCGGGGCGGGACGCTTCACCGACGATATTAATTTGGCGGGGCAGGCCTACGGCGCGTTCGTGCGGTCGCCGGTCGCTCATGGCGTCCTGCGCGGCGTCGACGTGGCGGCGGCGCTGGTGATGCCCGGCGTCCTGGCGGTGATCACCGGTGCAGACGTGAAGGCCGCGGGCCTGGGCGATATCCCGCCGGCGATCAGTTTTCCGGGTAGAGACGGCATGACGATGGCGTCGGCACCCAAGCCGGTGCTTGCGTATGAGAAGGTCCGCCATGCGGGCGAGGCGGTGGCGCTCGTCGTTGCCGACACGCCGGTCCGGGCTGCGGACGCGGCCGAAGCGGTGATCCTCGATATAGAAAGCCTGCCGGCGGTTCCCGGCGTGGCGGAGGCGCTTGCCGATGGGGCGGCGCAGGTTTGGGACAGCGCGCCCGGCAACGTCGCCTTCGAGTGGGTGGACGGGGACGAAAGCGCGGTGGCTTCGGCGTTCGACGAGGCGGCGCATATCTCGCGGGTGGAGTTGCTTGACACACGCCTCGCGCCGGTCTCCATGGAACCGCGCGGCGGCATCGGCGAATGGGACGAGGCGCTCGGCCGTTACACGCTGACCGCGCCGACCCAGGGGGTTGGGCTGGTGTCGAAGATGTTCGCCGCCCAGGTGTTCGGCGTGGAACCCGATCAGTTGCGGGTGCTGACCCATGATGTCGGCGGCGGCTTCGGCATGAAGGCCCATCCCTATCCCGAATATGCTGCGATCCTGTTAGCGGCGCGTCAGGTTGGTCGGCCGGTTAAATGGTGCAACACGCGGCTGGAGAGCTTTCTCGCTGACACGGCGGGACGCGACACCCTGATCGCGGCCGAAATGGCGCTCGACGGGGACGGCGTGATTCAGGGGCTGCGGGTCCGCAACCGGGTCGGGATGGGGGCTTACCTGACCACCTTCTCTGCGGTGTTCGCGACCAACAACACCAAGAATTGCCTGGCCAGCGTTTACACGATTCCGGCGATCCATATCGACGTGACTATGACCCTGACAAATACGGCGCCGCTGGGCCCCTATCGCGGCGCGGGGCGGCCCGAGGCGATCATCGCGATCGAGCAATTGCTCGACCGGGCGGCGTCCGAAATGGGCATCGACCGGGTCGAGATTCGCCGGCGTAACCTTATCGCCCCGTCGGCGATGCCCTACACAACGCCGAACGGGCCGATCTATGATTCCGGCGAGTTCGAGGCCTGCCTCGACAAGGCGCTGGCGCTGGCCGACTGGGACGGGTTTCCGTCACGCCGTGCGGCATCCGAGAAAGACGGCAGGCTGCGCGGAATCGGGATTGCCTGCTTCCTCGAAGTCGCCGGCGGAATCCTCGAGGAGACCGCCGACCTGCGTTTCGAGGGCGACGGCTATGCGACCGTGCGGCTTGGGGTGCAGGCCATGGGGCAGAGCCACCTGTCGACCTACACACGGCTGATCGGCGACCGGCTGGGAATCCCGCCGTCGAAGGTGCGGCTGATCGAGGGGGACAGCCTCGAAGCGCCGCCGGGTACGCCGTCAGTCGCGTCGCGCTCGATGATGATGGCGGGCAGCGCCATGGCCGTGTCCTGCGACACCGCGATCGAGAAGGGTCGCGCGCTGGCGGGGCATGTGCTTGAGGCGGCCGTCGACGATGTCGAATTCCATGCCGGTGCGTTTCGGATCAAGGGGACCGACCGGCAAATCGGCATCATCGAACTGGCGGACCGGATTTCGACGCTGGCGTTGCCGGAAGAGTTTACAGGCGGCCTGGACGCGACGGAGAAGTTCGAATCCCCCCAGATGACCTTCCCCAACGGCTGTCACATCTGTGAGGTCGAGATAGATCCCGAAACTGGAACGGTCGCTGTCGCGCGCTATGCGGCGGTCGACGATGTGGGGAACGTGTTCGACGAGATGGTGGTCGAGGGTCAAATCCATGGCGGTATCGCCCAGGGATTGGGCCAGGTGCTGGGGGAATGTGTCGTCTATGACGCGGACGGCCAACTCGTGACCGGCTCGTTCATGGATTACATGATGCCGCGGGCCGATGATTTGCCGGCTCTCGATGTTGGCCACCATTCGGTGCCGGCGACGACGAACCCGCTCGGCGCCAAGGGCGCGGGTGAATCCGGCGTCGCGGGTGCGTTGCCCTCGGGCATGGCGGCGGTTGCCGACGCGCTGGCAAGTGCCGGGAAGGAGCCGATCGACCTGCCGATGACACCGGCGCGCGTCTGGGCCGCGCTTCAGGACTAGAAGGAGAACCGAAATGGCACGAATCGAAGATATCCAGGTGCCGCTGCGCGACGGCGCCATGATGGGCGCCCATGTCGCCTATCCGGACAAGGCACCGGTCGGTGCGATCATCGCGATCATGGAAATCTGGGGCGTCAACGACACCATGCGCGAGCACGCGCAGGAGTTCGCGAAAGCGGGCTGGATCACCCTCGTGCCCGATCTGTTCTGGCGGCTGGAGCCGGGGGTCGAGCTGTCCGACGGCAACCGGGACCACTGGGCCAAGGCGATCGATCTCTATTACGACTTTGATTACGAATTGGGTGTCCAGGATATGGAGGACACCGCGAGCTATCTGCGCAGCATCGAGGGCGGCAACGGCAAGGTCGGCACTGTCGGCTACTGCCTCGGCGGCAAGATGGGCTACCTGATGTGCTGCCGCTCCGACATTGACTGCGCGGTCGCCTATTACGGCACCTATATCGAGCATTCGATCAAGGAAGCGCCGAACCTGTCGAAGCCCTTCATGCTGCATCAGGCGCTGGCCGACAAATGGGTCCAGCCGGAGGTCTGCGCGATGATTGAACGGCGGCTGTCACCCAACCCGCTGGTCGAGATCCACAAATATCCCGGCGCCGATCACGCGTTCGCGCGCCACGGCGGCACGACCTACAGCGAACCCGAGGCGACCAGGGCGCTCGCCCTGTCCATCGACTTTTTCCACAAACATCTCGACTGAAACCAGTCCAACCGGGGAGCGCGCCATGGCCGACGCTGCACTACAGGAAACCATCGAACATAGGTTCCCGCGGCTGATGGCCGCCGGGGTCGACTACAACGACGCTCAGACCGTGCTGGGGACCATCACCCGGATGGAGGAATGGATGCCCGTCTGGGAAGGGCTGGCAGAGACCCATGAGGGGCTTGGCGACGCGGCGTTGGCCGAGGGTCGCGCCATGACGGCGGGCGAGGCGTTCGTGCGCGCGGCGCTCTACTATCATATCGGCCAGTCGGTCTCCTTCGGGGATGCCGAGGAGAAGGCGCGGATGCAACGCCGCCAGCGCGCCGCCTATGCCAAGGGCGCGCCCCATCTGGCGATCCCGGCCGAGGTCATCGACATTCCGTTCGACGGGGACAGCTTCCCGGCCAACCTGCGGGTGCCCAATACCGACGGGCCCGCGCCCTGCGTGATGATCACCTGCGGCGGGGACTCGACCAAGGAAGAGTTCCACACGCTGGAGAACGAGTTTCTCAAGCGGGGTGTCGCCACCTGCGCCTATGACGGGCCGGGCCAGAGCCTGACCATGCTCAAATGGCGGATCCGCCCGGACTGGGAGGTGCCTGTCGGCGCGCTGATCGATGTGCTGGAGGCGCGGCCCGAGATCGACGGCGAGCGCATCGGCATCTGGGGCCGCAGTTTCGGCGGCTATGCCGCGCCGCGCGCCTCGGTCGATCCGCGCATCAAGGCGTGTGTTTCGATCGGCGGGTTCCACAGCATGTCGGGCTTCTGGGACCGCATGCCATTCGCCGTGCAGGACACGCTGCGTTTCGCGTTCGGCGACGAGACGGTGGAAGACGCCGCCGAGACCGCGAAGCTGTACACACTGGACGGTGTGCTCGATCGAATTGGGTGCCCGCTGCTGATCGTCCATAGCGGGCTCGACGAAATCTGCCCGGTCGAGGAATCCCAGCAGATGATCGACGAGGCGGGTGACGATGCCGAACTGGTGGTGTTTCCCGAGGGAAACCACGTCTGCGACAACATTCCGTTCAAATCACGGCCGCTGATGGCCGACTGGATGGCCGCGAAACTCGGTGCCTAGAAATCTGGCGCCTGATCGCGCCCGATCACGGCAGTTTTACCAATTTCGCAGGTCGCGCAGTTGCAGCCTGGAGGCTTGATTTGTGCTATAGTGGACGTAATTGTGTGGCATACACACAAGCAAGAACAATCTAATTCATAGGCAAAGAGGGGGCCCACGATGTCTGATGCACCGAAGCCTGTTTACAACAACAAACGTTTCCGCGTTGTGGATTACAACTTCGACACCTTTGTCGGCCCGCAGGCGGGCGACAAATATATCGACGCCACATTCACCGACCTTGCGACGCGCGAAGAGGTCAAACTGTCGGATTTCGACGGTCAGTGGACCGTCATCGAGACCGGTTCGTCGACCTGTTCGATGTATACGAAGAACATCAAGATCTACCGGGACATCGTCGAGAAGTTCTCCGACGTGAACTTTGTCATGGTCTATGTCCGCGAGGCCCATCCGGGTGAGCGCATGGGTCCGCACCAGAACATGGATGACAAGTTCAAGTCCGCCGAACTGGTCGCGCCACGCTACAAGGAATTCCGTCGGGTGCTGGTCGACAGTCTCGACGGCGATTTCCATCGCGCCTATGGCGCCATGCCGAACGTCGTCTACATCATTCGCCCCGATGGCACGATCCACTATCGCTGCAACTGGGCGGCCCCGCATCTGATCGAGGCGGCGCTTGAGGATCGCGAGAGCTATCACAAGGTCGAGAATGCACCGACCGCCGAACTTCGGGCCACGCGTTCGATGCCGCACATGATGCGGACGATGTGGACCGGTGGCGTTGTTGCGCTCTATGACTTCTTCAAGGCCGCACCGCTGACCGTCGCCAAGCATGTGCAGGTCGATGCGTATTACGAGAAGCATGGCCGGTTCCGGAACCAGCCGCTGTCGAAGGAAGAAATTGCCAGCCGACAGGAAGCCGCCGAATAGGCAGCGTCCTACGCTTCTGCGGTAAAACAGATCACGCGCCGGCCGTTCACACCATGTGGGCGGCCGGCGTTTTTTATGGGCAGTCCCAAACATAATGGCCGTGACTGAGACCCCGTTCCGCACCTCGCTCCGCTTCGCCATGTTCTATGGCGCGGTCTTCTTTGTGCTGGGCGTGGTGGTGCCGTTCTGGCCGATCTGGCTGCAGAGCCGTGGGCTGACGCCGGGCGATATCGGCATCATCCTTGCGGTTGGTCCCTGGATGCGGGTGCTGGTGGATCCGGTGATCGCCCGCGCGGCCGACCATGGGGGGCAGGGCCGCCGCATGCTGGTCATCACCGCGGCCGTCAGCCTGATTGCCTTCTCCGGCTTCTCCCTGGTCTCGTCCTTCTGGCTGATCCTGCTGATCACCCTCGTCTATGCGCCGAGTTATCATGCGCTCATTCCGCTCGGCGATTCCCAGGCCATGTCGGCGGTGCTCCGCCACGGGCTGGACTATGGCCGCATCCGGTTGTGGGGCTCGGTGACGTTTATCCTGGGTACTCTGGGGGTGGGGGCGCTGCTGACCGGGCGTGACCCGGATCTGATCCTGCTCGTCATATTTTTCGGCCTCGTCGCGGTGCTGGTGACGACGGTTTTTCTGCGCGAGCAGAACGAGGCGCGCGGCCATGCGCGCTGGACGGATGTGCTGGCGTTTGTCCGCAACCGGCGTTTCCTCGCCTTCGTGCTGGCGGCCAGTGCGGTGCAGGCGAGCCATGCCGTGCTCAACGGGTTCTCCGGCATCCACTGGAAGGCGGCAGGGCATTCGGAACTCATGGTCGGGCTGCTCTGGGGCGGCAGCGTCGTCGTCGAGATCGTCCTGTTCGCCTTCAGCGGTGCAGTGGTGGCGCGGCTTGGCGCCTCCCGGCTGCTCCTGCTGGGCGCGGGCACGGCTTTGGTGCGCTGGCTGATTCTGGCCGAGACGGTCGCTCTACCGGGGCTGATCGTGGCCCAGGCGATGCATGCCATCACCTTCGGTGCGACCTACCTGGCGACGATGCATTACATCGCCGGGAACGCGCCTGAAGGCCTGAAGGCGACCGCGCAGGGCGCCTACGCCTCCATATCGGGGATCATCATGGGGCTGGCGCTGATCGCGTCCGGCGCGCTCTACAGCAGTTTCACCGGCGGTGCATTCTATGCCATGGCCGCGCTGAGCGCGGTTGCGCTAGGGTTCGCTATGTTTGTGCATGCAAGGCACTAACGCAGGGTTGATTAAGAAGGCGTTCCACATGTCGTTAGCTCTGAGGTGTCTCCTCCTCCTGTCCCTGATCGCGGTCATGTCTGGGGCTCTACCTGAAGGTGCTTTGGCTGACGAAACCCGGGATTGGAAGCACCGAAACTGGCTTGAACCCACGGACGCCGGTGCGACGCCACGTCCCGTCAAATCGCTCGACGTGGACTACAGGTGCGGCCTCTTTGGGGGGCGTTGCGATCTGGAACAGTTTCTCGAGCGCAATGCGGTGTGCGCGCTTTTTGTCGTTGATCGCGCGGCACCCTACTTCCATGCAGAGCGCCCCATGCATGGCGCGGGTCGGTGCCAGCGCGGTGTGGAAGATGAACTCTATGGTCTCGCCTCCACCACAAAGTCGATCACGTCACTGCTCTTCGGGCGCATTTTTATGGATCCGGCGCTTGGCGTGCCACTGGATATTTCATCCCGTCTGATCGACCTATTGCCTACGGAGATTGTGTATCCCGATCGTGCGGTCACCGTGCGTGACTTGCTTCAGATGTCGAGCGCGATGGAGTGGGATGATGAACGTGATAAACCAAGGGTCAAGGTGCTGGAGAGTGATGACTGCAATCGCGACCCGCAGGGTTCCGATTGCACGCTGCGCGGGGTAACAGCTGAGATTTTGAAAGATGTGGAATTCGATCCCGGTTCAGGCGAACGACGACCATTCAACTACTCGGGGCTCGACAGCCAGTTGCTCGGTATCCTTGCTGAAGAACGTTTGTCACAGATTCCCGAGTTCATGGACATCTTGCCTGATCACGAGGCGCCGAACCTGACGCGGGGGTTCGACCATTATTTCTGGCGCGCGCTGGGCCCGCGCAAGCGCGCTCGCTGGAAGGCGGACTATCAATACCGGTCTCCGTCCCATTGCTGTTTCCGGATGTCAGCCGGAGACATGGCTCTGATCGGTGCACATATCCTGGACCTGTACAAAGCGGACCGTGGCTTCATGGGTAACTGGCTGCGCCTGTCGGTGAACGACAATCGCGATACGGGCCGCGGATGCGATTTCCGCGACTTTGATCTCCAGTATCGCTACGGGTTCCAGTGGTGGGTGTTCGAGGACCCGAACGACGGATTCACGGGTTGGGGGTCCGGCGGCCAGTTTCTTCACATTTTTCCGGAACAGGGGGTGGTCGTTGTTCAATTCGCGAAATGGGAATCTGGCAGGATCAACGACCGCCGTTGCGAATCGTTGGGAGTCCACCGGCTGATTGCCGATCAGGTGGTCGCCAGGCGAAACTAGACGTCGACCCAGTCTTCGCCGACCTTCAGGCGGTGGCCGATCGCGCAGGGCAGGGTGAGTGCCTGCTCGGCGAAGCATCCCTTCTTGGCAGCCTCGATCAGGCGCTTCAGGTCTTCCAGCGGCGCATCGCTGTCCACATCGATATCGATGTCAAAGCCCACGGGTTGCGAGACATAGGGCTCGCGCCCCTGCTGTTCGAGGCGCCAGTGAAAGTTGGCGTTCATCTCGATGTTCTCGACCGGGATGCGCAGGCGCTTGGCGAAGGCCTTCATCTGGGTCATCAGGCAGGTTACGACGCCGGCCGCGAAATAGTGCAGCGGCATGGGTGCGGAGGCATCGCCGCCGTGAAGCTTGCCCTCGTCGGTCTCCAGCGTGACCGAGAAGTTGGAGAATTGCGAGGTGATGGTCACCTCGCTTTTCATCTTTCCGAGGGTGCGGGCCCTGGCATCAAACTTGATGTCGACGGTGCGCAGCTCGGAGGCGGCCTCCCCGGTACTGGAGGAGGCCGCCTCGTCTGACGTGGTCATGTGTGTGTCCCTAGGTCGATTTGCGATTCTTCGGGATCACCGGCATCAGCAGATAGGATTTGTGCTTCGGTCCGGTGTGGATCGTCGTCTTGCCGCCGAAGATTTCCTTCGGCCGGTCCGTCGGATGATCGTGCAGGAAGACGCCCGAGCCCCGCGACGGAACATAGGCGTCGACCGCCGGTCCTGGCCGATCGTAATCCTGCCCGGCGATGTTGATCGAGATCTGGAAACCCTTCGGCAACTCGACGCACTGGGGCCAGATCTCGACATCGACCTCATAGACCTGACCCGGTGTGAGCATCTGCTTGTCGTCATGGGTGTGATACGGCCGCCAGGGATCGGATTTTTCCTCGTCCAGCTTGCGATGGGAGACGCGCAGCCAACCCTGGGCCAGCGGCGTCTTTGGGTCGACCGTGCCCTGGAAGTGAACCTCGCGGCCCTTGTCCGACCAGCCCTGGACGGTGACGAAGAGATCGCAATCCTCGGTCGAGGATGAGACGAAGAGCTTGGCTGCCATCGGCCCGGTGAACTCGGTCTCCCGCGCGAGCGGTGTGGACTTCCAGGTGATGCCGCGGGTGAGTGCCCGGAATTCCTTCTTCCGGTTCGTCTTCGGGACCTTCGTGTCCATCTTCCCCTTGCCGCCGGCATCGAGAAAATACTTGGTCCACTTGGTGCCCTTGAGCGGCCACTCGCTTTCCTTGCGCAGCTCGACATCGTCGGTGAACGGGCGGCGCAGGTTGACCCAGACCTTGGGTTCCCGGTTCCAGCCGTTCTTCTCGCCCTTCAGGAAATAGTCGAAGAAGCGCTTCTGCAGCTCCATGCCGTATTCGAGATAGAACCATTCCTCGTGGCGCCCCGGATGGCCTTCGAGCCATTTCTGACGCGATGCGGCCTGGGTGTAGGCCTCGAAGTTGCCGCGCGGGTGAAGACCGAACCCGGCCCAGCTCGCGGCACTCAGGAAGGGGACTTTCACCTTCGACCAGTCGGGAGAACGCGACTGGTACCAGTCGTCATCCATCTCGCGGACACGGAAATTCTCCATTGTGTCGGCGCGGTTGGCCTTGAGCTCGGCCGGCGACAGCTTGGCGGGGCCGGTGGCGCTTTCGCCCATCCAGCGGTCCTTTGGGCCCTTCGCATTGCCGTGCTGCACATTCTCGACCTGACGTGGATACCAGATCTCCATGAACACGTTGGACAGGATGCCGCCATGGCGCGCCCAGTCACGATACTGATCCGCCGCGCCCTCCCAGGGGATCATCGCCGTCAGATGCTTGGGCTGCAGAGCGGCGACCTGCCACTGGTTGATCGCGTAATAGGACACGCCGTTCAGGCCGACATTGCCGTTCGACCATTTCTGTTCGCCGGCCCATTCGATGGCGTTGGCGTAATCCTGGGTCTCGCGTGGCGAGAAGATATCGAGGTAACCCGGTGAGCGCCCGGCGCCGCGGGAATCGAGGCGCACGCAGGCATAGCCCCAGGGGACCCAGATCTCGGGATCGACGGTTTCCCATGTCAGCCAGCGATGCTGGGAGTCCGGCAGGATGTCGGGGTGCATCTTGAGCAGGGAATCCCAGAGCGGCTTGTAATGCTCCTGGTATTTCACGCCCTTGCCATAGGGGCCGCCGGCCATGACGACCGGCACCTTCTTCTTCGTGTCGGGCCGGTAGACGTCCACCCGCAGAACCTGACCGTCATCCATTGTGACCGGTACATCGCGTTCGATGATCATTTTCATGTTCAATCCTCCCGTATTCGATGGCTGGCGATCTTGATCGACGCCAGTTCCCACGCTTCGCGGGCCGTACGTGAATGGCCGCGTCGCGAAGTGTGCTGTGGGAAGTGAACCACGATTTTGACTATTGGAAAAATATTTTTCTTGCGTCGGGTCCTTTGCTTATCCGCATGGTGAGCCGGTACGATCCGGTGCAAGACCAACAAACGTTACTTGGGGAGAGGCACATGGCGACGTCGAACGGCGAGCAGGTCATCGCGATCGAGGAGCATTACTGGGACCCCGAGCTGACGCCGCATGTCGCCGAGGAAGACCGGGGCGGGGCCGGCGTGATGCAGGCCAAGCTCGAGGATCTGTTCGATGCCCGGATCGCCGAGATGGACGCCACGGGCGTCGACATCCAGGTTCTGTCCCACGGCGCGCCTTCGACCCAACGGTTGGAGCCGGCCACGGCGGCCGAGGTGACCCGCGCCACCAATGACCGGCTGCGCGACATCGTTGCCCAGCGGCCGGACCGGTTCGCGGCCTTCGCAAACCTGCCCACACCCGACCCGGCGGCTTGCGCCGACGAGCTGACGCGCTGCGTCAATGAGCTCGGCTTCAAGGGCGCGATGATCCATGGCCTGACCCATGGCGTGTTCTTCGATGACGAGCGCTTCTGGCCGGTGTTCGAGCGGGCCCAGGCCCTCGACGTGCCGCTGTATATGCACCCGGCCGTCCCGGACAAAACCGTCGTCGAGAGATACTACGAGCCCTACGTCGAAGATTTTCCGTCGCTGCTGAGCGCGGGCTGGGGCTTCACGGTCGAGACCGCGACCCAGGGTATCCGGATCGTGCTGAGCGGCGTGCTCGAGAAGTATCCCGACTGCAACATCATCCTCGGCCATCTGGGCGAGGGGCTGCCGTTCCTGCTCTGGCGGATCGACCACGCGCTGTCCCGGCCGGGCAACAAGTCCCTGTCGTTCCGCGAGGTGTTCAGCCGCAATTTCCACATCACCACCAGCGGCAACTTCTCCGACCCGGCCCTGATGTGCTCGATCGCCGAGATGGGCGCCGATCGGATTCTGTTCTCCGTCGACTACCCCTTTGTGCCGAATGCGCCGGGGATGGACTGGATCGAGCGGGTGCATCTGAATGCCGAGGACAAGGCCAAGATCCTCAACGGCAACGCCAAGCGGCTGCTCAAGCTCTAGATGCTTTTTGTTCAAGCAGAGAAAAATCATGCCTCATAATCCCGCCGCCGCGGTCCTCGACCATGTCACCGTCCTCGACCTGACCCGGGTCCGTTCGGGCCCGACCTGTGTGCGCCAGCTCGCCGACTGGGGGGCCGACGTGATCAAGGTCGAGATGCCGCCTGCCGTCGAAGGTGGTGCAGCGCTCGGGGGCTCGCGCCACGGCTCGGACTTCCAGAACCTGCACCGCAACAAGAGATCCCTCGCGCTCGACCTCAAGGCCGAGGAAGGCAAGGAGGTGTTCCGCAAGCTCGTCGCCGACGCCGATGTGGTGGTCGAGAACTACCGGCCCGACGTGAAGAACCGGCTGGGCATCGACTATGAGGCGCTGGCCGCGATCAACCCGCGGATCATCCTCGCGAGCATCTCCGGCTTCGGCCAGGACGGGCCCTATGCGAAACGCCCGGGCTTCGACCAGATCGCCCAGGGCATGGGCGGCCTGATGTCGATCACCGGGGCGCCGGGCCAGGGCCCGATGCGGGTCGGCATTCCCATCGCGGATCTGACGGCGGGTCTTTTCGCGGCCCAGGGTATCCTGCTGGCGCTGCTCGAGCGGGAGAAGTCCGGCAAGGGCCAGTGGCTCCAGACCTCGCTGCTGGAGGCGCAGGTCTTCATGCTCGACTTCCAATCGGCGCGCTGGCTGGTCGACGAGGACGTGCCGGGGCAGGCGGGGAACAACCATCCGACCAGTATCCCGACGGGCGTCTTCGAGACGAAAGACGGGCATATCAACATCGCTGTGGCGGGCCAGGAAATCTGGGGGCGATTCTGCCGGATCGTCGACCATGAGGAATGGATGACCGACCCGGAGTTCGAGGACGCATCCGGGCGATCGGAAAACCGAGACCGGCTGAACGGGTTGATCGGCGAGGTGATCGCGACCGACACGTCTACCGGCTGGGTCGATAAGTTCAACGATGCTGGCGTGCCGTGCGGCCCGATCAACGACATTCAACAGGTGTTCGACGATCCCCAGGTGCAGCATCTGGGGCTGGCCCAACCGCTGACATCGCCGGCGCTGGGCGAGATGCGCTTCATGCGCCAGCCGGTGTCCCTGTCGCGCACCCCGAGTTCATTCGCGGTCGCACCGCCGGAAGTCGGCGAACACACGGCTGAGATTCTCAGCGATCTCGGATATGACAAAGGCGAAATAGCAGCGCTGGTCGCCGCCGGCGTCGTTGCATCGGAAGGATGAAGAACGCCATGACCGATCAGATCAACCCCCAGCTCTCCCACGCGGGCATGTGGGTTCGCGATATGGACCAGATGGTTTCGTTCTACACCCGCGTGCTGGGGTTCAACGTTACTGACAGGGGTTTTGTGGAACGCTATGGCGGGCACATCACCTTCATGTCCAACGACCCCTCGATGCACCATCAGGTCGTCCTGGCCGAGGGGCGGCCCGAGGGCGTGCCCAGCACGATCAACCAGCTGTCGTTCACGGTGAACTCGTTGAGCGAGCTGCGGGTGATGTATCGCCGCGTGGTGGATGAGGGCGTCGAGAACCTGCTGCCGCGCAATCACGGCAATGCCTGGTCGGTCTATTTCGATGACCCCGAGGGCAACAATCTCGAAGTGTATCTGGACTCGCCCTTCCACGTGCCGCAGCCCTTCGGCGAGTATCTCGAATTCGATCTGTCCGACGACGAGATCGTCAAGCTGACCGAGCAGATGTGCCAGGCGACCGAGGGCTATCGCCCGCGCGGCGAATGGTCGGCGGACCTCGCCGGCGAAATGGCAAAGGACTAGGCACCAAAGAGCTAAGCGTTGGGTGTGACGTCGAGCCGGACCGCGATCCCCTCGAGGCGGGGGTCGGGCGCCGGATAGCGTTCCAGGACCAACGGGTCATGCCCGGGCACGATATGTCCCGGCGTCTCCGCCTGGGCCTCCAGCGCATCGAAGCCGCGCACCATGTCCGCGAGGTTGTAGATCACCGGGAACGGCATGCGCCGCTCCATGTTCTCGTAGAAATGGGTGACGTCCGACGCCACGACGACCCAGCCGCGCTTGGTCAGCACGCGCACGAACTGCAACCCCATGGAATGGCCACCGACCAGATGGACGGTGATGCCCGGCGCGATCTCGGCCGTGCCGTCGCTGAACGACACCCGGCCCTCGAAGACGTTGCGCACCATGTCCGCCACATGGTCGGGCGTGAAGGACCCGTTCACCACGTGGCTGCACATGTGCGGGCCGGTCGCGAACTGCATTTCCTTTTCCTGCAGGTGGAACTTCGCGGCCGGGAACTGGGCGTGCCCGCCGATATGGTCGTAATGCAGGTGGGTGACGATCACGTCCGACACGGTCGCGGCCTCGACGCCGATGGTGGAAAGCCCGTCGGTGACGCTGCGGATCAGGCTGCGGCCGCGCCGCGTCGCCTCGGCATCATCGAAGCCGGTGTCGATGACGATCGTCTGGTCGTCGGACACGGCGGCCCAGACGTAATAGTCGATGGGCATGGGGCCGTCGTCATGGGGGTCGAGTTTGACGAAGCTCTCGCGGCGCATCCGCTCGACGAGGGTGCCGTATTTGACCGCATAGAGTTCCCAGGTTTTCGGTGATGTCATTCTTCCCTCCCCATTCGGCTGCTCCGCTATAATGTCCCGTGAAGGCTGGCGCACGACCGGCCATATGTGGGGACGCTGAGCATGCCGGACATATCTTACGGGTTTATCGGGCTGGGAAACATGGGCGCGCCCATGTGCGCCAACCTGTGCGCCGCGGGCATTGTCCCGTGCGTGTTCGATGCGGCGGGCACGGCAGAGCGTGCACCGGCAGGGACGATTGTCGCAGATGATGTCGCCGCGGTGGCGCAGCAGGACACGGTATTCCTGAGCCTGCCCGACGGGCGGATTGTCGCCTCGGTCTGCGACGAAATTCTGAATGCACCCGGTCGCACCGTCTCCACGGTCGTGGATTTCTCGACCACGGGACCGCAGGCCGCGGGTGAGATCGGCGCGGCCCTGGCAGCGGGGGGGATCACCTTCGTGGATGCGCCGGTCAGCGGCGGGCGCGCGGGGGCCATCGCCGGGTCCGTGACCGTCATCGCGTCGGGACCGGACGAAGCCGTGGCGGCATTGTCGGCGCCCTTCGAGGCCGTGGGCGGCAACGTCTTTCACGTCGGGGTGAATCCCGGGCAGGGTCAGGCGGTGAAGCTGCTCAACAATTTCCTGTCGGCGACCGCCATGGCGGCGACCAGCGAGGCGGTCCAGTTCGGGCTCGGCCACGGGGTGGCCATGGAGACCATTCTCGACGTGGTGAATGTCTCGACGGGCCAGAACACCGCGTCGGCGGACAAGTTCCCGAAACGGGTCGCCACGGAGAGCTTCGATGCGGGCTTCGCGATGGCGCTGATGACCAAGGATGTGGCGCTGTATTTCGACGAGGTCCAGAAGTCAGGTTCGTCCAACAAGGTTGGCACGACCATGACGGGCCTGTGGAACGCCGCCGACGGCGCCATGCCGGGCGCCGACTTCACCGAAATCTACAAATACCTGCGCGGTGATTCAGACGGAGAGACGACATGAGTAACGATGCACGGCCGGTTGCCCTGGTCACGGGTGCGTCTTACGGATTGGGTGCCGCCATCGCGGAAAAGCTGGCGGGCGACGGCTTCGACGTCGCCGTCACGGAGCTCGACCCGGCGGACTTGTCCGGCACACTTGCCGCGATCGAGGCGGGGGGTGGCCAGTCCCTTGGCGTCGCGCTCGACCTGCAATCCGATAACAGCATCGCCGCCGCTGCAAGCGCGGTGCTGGACCATTTCGGGCGCATCGATCTGCTGGTCAACAATGCGGCCATGTTGCTCGCGAAGCCGGCGCTGGATGTGGCGGCGGCGGAGTTCGAGGCGGTGATGCGGATCAACGTCACGGGCACCTACATGATGACCCAGCATGTGGCGCGGCATTTGATTGAAGAAGGGCGGCCTGGCCAGATCATCAACATCGCCTCGACGTTTACGACCGTTGGTGCGGTGAATGTGTCGCCCTACGGCATCTCGAAGGCGGCGATCGGCGGTATGACCCGGCATCTGGCGGCTGAGTGGGCACCCCACGACATCCGCGTGAACGCGGTCGCGCCCGGCACGTCGATGACCAAGCTGCGGGCCGAGATCTTCGACAACGACCAAACGCGCAGGGACGCGGGCCTGTCGAAAATCCCGCTCGGTCGTTTCACAGAACCGGAAGACATCGCCGGGGCGGTCTCGTATCTCGCGAGCCCCGCGGCGGCCTATGTGACCGGGCACGTGCTGGCGGTCGACGGCGGCATGACGGTGACGTGATGCGGTTAACCCGCAATCGGATCATAGGCGACGATCGCCTCGGGCATGCTGCCGCCGGCGTGATATCCGCCGTCGACGATTTCGGCCTTCGTGACATCGATCTTCGGGACCTCGCCATTCCCCAGCGCGGCGTGGAGATGTTGGCTGTCATCGCTGAACAGCAGATGGAACGGTTCGTCCACGACGTCCACAACCCGGCGTGAGTCTGGGGCGTTCGCATCGAGAATTTCGACGTAACCCTTGTCGTTGAGTTCATCGAAGGTGCTGACCGCCAGTGTCTTCCCGTCTGGCGACAGGAACGGCCAGCCGGGCACGCCGGTCAGTGCGTGGGTGCTGGCGAGTTCGCGTTTCTTGCAGTCGATCACGTGCAGCAACGGGCGGTGGAAATCTCCGACGAACAGCCGCGACCCGTCCTTGGACACCCGGATCGCCTGGGCGCCGACCGGGACCGGGATCTGCGCCGTGACCGACCGGCTTTCGATGTCGATCTCGGTGATCACCGGATACTCCTTGGATGACGCATAGAGCGTCTTGCCGTCCGGCGCGGCCGCCAGAAAATGACCCGGGGTCTGGAGCCAGATCGTGTGCTCGATCTCCCAGCTAACAGGATCGATCACGAGGACGCAGCGGCTGTGGTCGACCGTCGCCCAGAGTTTGCCCTGCTCGTCGATGACCAGCGCATGCGGGCCCTTGTAGAGGTTGAGGTCGATATGCCCGGCCAGCGTCATGTCGGTGAGGTCGACCACGGCGATGCGGTTGTCCGGGACGTTGGGGCCATAGTCGGCGCTGCCGTAGAGGGAGATGAAACCACGCGTGCCGTCCTTGGAAATCGCCAGCTCGTGGGGCTTGCCTGTGTTGAGCGTGCCCACCTCGACGCATGCGACCGTCGCGCCGGTCTCGGCGTCCAGCGCGGTCAGGCTGACATTCTCTTTCACCGTCATGAGAATTAGCCGGCGGGTGGGGTCGATCTGGGTGGTCATACCAATGCTCCTTGTTCGCCCATTCTAGCGCACTCGGGCGGGTGTGGTCTGGGGATTGGTTCCGTCTGTGCGAGCGGTTAGACTCCGCCGCTCACGCAATTCGAAGACAGACAGGGCCGCAAAGTGGATTTTCAACTCACCGAAGAACAGTCCGCGATTCAAGACATGGCGCGCGGTTTCGCGACCGACGAAATGCTGCCCCACGCCGAGAAATGGGACGATGAGTGCATCTTTCCGGTCGACACTCTGCGCGCGGCTGCGGCGCTCGGATTGGCCGGGATCTACTGCGATCCCGAGCATGGCGGGTCCGGCCTCGGGCGCCTGGATTCGACGATCATCTTCGAAGAGCTGGCGAGTGCCTGCCCGTCGACGGCGGCCTATATCTCCATCCACAACATGTGCGCGTGGATGATCGACAGTTTTGGTGGTGACGCGCAGCGCGCGAAGTTCCTGCCGAAGCTGACGACGATGGAACATTTCGCGAGCTACTGCCTGACGGAACCCGGCTCGGGCTCCGACGCGGCGGCCCTGCGGACCAGCGCCGTGCGCGATGGGGACGATTACGTCCTGAACGGCTCCAAGGCATTCATCTCGGGCGGGTCGGTGGCGGATGTCTATGTCTGCATGGTGCGCACGGGTGACGACACGCCCAACGGCATCAGCTGCATCGTCGTCGAGGCCGACGCGCCGGGGCTCTCGTTCGGCAAGCTGGAGAAGAAGCTCGGCTGGAACAGCCAGCCGACGGCGGCGGTGATCTTCGAGGATTGCCGGGTGCCGGCCGAGAATCTGATCGGCGCCGAGGGTGAGGGGTTCAAGATCGCGATGCAGGGGCTCGATGGCGGCCGCCTGAATATTGGCGCCTGCTCGATCGGCGGCGCGCGGGCCACGCTCGATGCGACGCGCGATTACATGAAGGAGCGCAAGCAATTCGGCCAGCCCCTGGCGGAATTCCAGGCGTTGCAATTTCGCCTGGCCGATATGGCGACCGAGCTCGAATCCGCGCGGCTGATGATCCACCGCGCCGCCTGGATGCTCGACAACAAGATGCACGGCACCACCGTGGCGGCGGCGATGGCCAAGCGGGTGGCGACCGACACGGGGTTCGAGGTGGTGAACCAGGCCCTGCAGCTGCACGGCGGCTACGGCTACCTGAAAGAGTTCCCCATCCAGCGATATCTGCGCGATCTGCGGGTGCATCAGATTCTCGAGGGTACCAACGAGATCATGCGTGTGATTATTTCCCGCGATCTTCTGCGCCAGTAGTTTTCCCATAAGTAGGTCTTCCCCAAATTAGGCTTCCCCATGAATGACGAACCCGAAGTCCTGCTCGAACAACGCGGGCGGATTGGCTTGATCACGATGAACAAGCCCAAGGCGCTGAATGCGTTGTCCCTGTCCATGATCCATGCGATCGAGCCACAGCTCGAATCCTGGGCCACGGATGACGGCGTCGATGCGGTCGTCATCCAGGGGGCCGGCGAGAAGGCGTTCTGTGCCGGCGGCGACATTCGCGATCTGTATGAGGGGCGCGGCACCGATTTCGGCCCGACCTACTACGCCGCGGAATACAAGCTGAACGTGCTGATTCACACCTATCCCAAGCCGTACATCGCGCTGATGGACGGCGTGACCATGGGGGGCGGCGTGGGCATGTCGGTCCATGGGTCGCACCGTGTCGTCTCGGACCGGATTCTGTTCGCGATGCCGGAGACCGGCATCGGCCTGTTTCCCGACATTGGCGCCAGCTGGTTCCTGCCCTGTTGTCCGGGCGAGATCGGCATGTATCTCGGGCTGACCGGGCAGCGCCTGCGCGCCGCCGACACCCTGTATGCGGGCATCGGGGATGTGCATGTCCCGGCCGACCGGCTCGCCGCTCTGCTTGATGCGTTGGCGGGGGCCGAGGCGCTCGATGGGGATGGGGTCGCGGCCATTCTGCGAAACTTTGCCGTCGATCCGGGGGAGGCACCCCTGGCGGCGCATCGCGCGGCAATCGACCGGTGTTTTTCGGGCGACAGCGTCGAGGACATCCTGGCCCGCCTCGCGGCCGAGGACGGCGATTGGGGGCGCGCGCAAATCGAAACTCTTTCAACGAAATCGCCGACCGCGCTGAAGGTCACGTTCCGGCAGCTGCGTCTGGGTGCGCGAATTGAATCGATCGCGGAGATCATGGCGATGGAGTACCGCCTTGCCGACCGCAGTTTCCGTGGTCATGATTTGTTCGAGGGCATCCGGGCGGTCGTGATCGACAAGGACGGGGCACCGAAATGGGACCCGACGACACTCGATGCGGTCAGCGATGCCGACGTCGATGAGTATTTCGTACCCGTGGCGGGCGAGCCGACCTTCGGGTGACGCGTAAATCAGGGAGAGAATGATGGCGAAGATCGGATTTATTGGATTGGGCAACATGGGTGGCCCGATGGTCGCCAACCTGATCGCGGCCGGACACAGCGTATCGGTGTTCGATATCTCCGCGGATGCGGTGAAACGCGCGGTGGATGGCGGTGGCGTGGCCGCCGACAGCGCCGTCGCGACGGCCGATGGTGCCGACGTGATCATCACTATGCTTCCGGCGGGCGCGCATGTGCGTTCGGTGTATGTCGCCGATGACGCGGTCCTGGACGCGCTCGGGAAAGGCGCGCTGGTGATCGATTGCTCGACCATCGACGTGCCGACGGCGCGCGACATGATCGTCGAGGCGGAGAGCCGCGGAATCGAGATGATCGATGCGCCCGTATCGGGCGGCGTCGGCGGTGCGGCTGCGGGAACACTCACCTTCATGTGTGGCGGCACGGACAGCGCCTTCGGGCGTGCGGAACCGATCCTCCAGGCCATGGGGAAGAACATATTCCATGCGGGTGCTGCGGGTGCCGGCCAGTCCGCGAAGGTCTGCAACAATCTGATGCTCGCGATCCAGATGATCGCGGTGTCGGAAGGGTTCGGCCTGGCCGAGAAGCTCGATCTGGACCCCCAGAAACTATTCGACATCGCCTCGACGGCGACCAGCCAGTGCTGGGCGATGACCAGCTATTGCCCGGTACCCGGCCCGGTGCCCACGTCACCGGCCAACAACGACTACGCCGCCGGCTTCACCGTGGCGATGATGCTGAAGGATCTGAAGCTGTCACAGGAGGCCGCCGACACGACGGGCGCCAACACGCCACTCGGGGCGCAGGCGACCGAACTGTTCGACGCCTATGCGGCGCTCGGAAATGACGGTCTCGATTTTTCGGCGATCATCCGGCACATCACCGGCCGGTGAGGCGGCGTCAGACAGTGGCGGCGTCAGCCGGCCGCGACGCTGCGCTTGCGACAGCTGCCGCACAGACGGTTATGCCAGCCTTCGCTCTCGAACTTGTTGCCACACACCATGCACGAGCGCTCGATCGCGTCGTCGCCCTGAGCGCGCGCGCGGCCATAGGCTTCCGTCTCGCTGACCGCGTCTCCGCTGGTCGTCTGGGTGTTTGCGCTTTCCAACTCTGCACCGATCTGTGTCACGGCCTGCTCCTTCTTAAATGGCGCTCGTCGTGTCCCGAACGCCACCAATATTCCCCCACGAACGTGCCCCTATTGCGGCAGGATCGTGCTGTAAAATGCTATTTCCGGTCCGCCGGTCGCGCGAAATATGACCGCCCAGCCATTCTGATTTGGGCCATCATTCAGCGTAATGCGTTGAAAACACTGACTAAAATTTCGAGACAACAGCGCCAGGAGCCACTCCAGCAGCACCCGTAAAAAAGGTCACAATGGCGGAAAAGTCAATGCGGCATTCTCGACATCCCAATCTGTGAGACAAGTGATGGGTTCAGTGAACAGTTTTGACTACATCATCGTCGGCGCCGGAAGCGCCGGATGTGTTCTGGCAAATCGCCTGAGCGCCGATCCGGATATAAGCGTTTTGCTGCTCGAGGCGGGGCCGCGCGATGCGCATCCGTTGATCCACATTCCCGTCGGCAATGGGAAGATCATTCCGAATCCGAAATATAACTGGCAGTTCGAGACCGAACCCCAGGAAAACCTGGCCGGCCGACGCATCCCCTGGCCGCGCGGCAAGACCCTCGGCGGGTCATCCTCCCTGAACGGCATGATCTACATCCGCGGACATGCGCGAGACTATGACCTGTGGCGCCAATTCGGGCTCGCCGGCTGGTCCTATGCCGATGTCCTGCCATACTTCAAACGGGCGGAGGGCAACGTGCGCGGCGGCGATGCGTTCCACGGCGGCGACGGTCCATTGACGGTCAGTGATGCGGTGCATGATCATTCGCTCTTCGACGCGTTCGTCGCCGCCGGCGCCCAGGCCGGGTACCCGACCAACAATGATTTCAATGGCCCCGAGCAGGAAGGCTTCGGGCGCTACCAGTTCAACATTCGGGACGCGCGGCGCTGGAGCGCGGCCGCTGCCTATCTGCGCCCCGCACTCGCCCGCCCGAACCTGACGGTCGAGACCGGGGCGTTGACCCAGCGCGTGGTGTTCGAGGGTGGCCGAGCGGTCGGGGTTCGCTATGCGCAGGGCCGCCATGAGCACTTGGTGCGGGCCGATCGTGAGGTGCTGCTGTCCGGCGGCGTCGTGAACTCGCCCCAGCTGTTGATGCTGTCCGGCGTAGGGCGCGCAGACGAACTGCGGTCGCTCGGCATCGATGTGCATGTGGACCGGGCCGATGTGGGTGGAAACCTGCAGGACCATCTCTGCGTGCACACGGTGCACACGTCCAAGGTTCGCACCCTTACAGATGATCTGACCCGGACTGAGCGCGGCGCGGTGTCGTTGGCGCGCGCCGCACTCCTGCGGTCCGGCCCGGCGGCGGGCTTTCCGCTGGAGGGCGGGGCATTTCTGCGCACGTCGGACAGCCTGGAGATGCCCGACGTCCAGTTTCACTTCAGCGCCGGGAACCTGCTGTCGCTGATCCGGCGGCCCTTCGCCAGCCATACCCCCGATCACACACGACCCGACGCGTTCATGTGCCACGTCTGCCAGTTGCGCCCGGAAAGCCGCGGCGAGATCACGCTGCGTTCCGCAGACCCCCGCGAAGCGCCGGTCATTGCCCCCAATTATCTGTCGGAGGCACGGGACCGCGAAACGATGCGCGCGGCCTTCAAGATCATGCGGGAGGTGATGCACCAGCCGGCGCTGGCGGCGTTGAGCGACGGCGAGATCTGGCCCGATCCGAACGTGCGTTCGGACGCCGAGATCGACAGCTTCATTCAGAACAGCGGTGGCACGGTCTATCACCCGGTCGGCACCTGCCGCATGGGGAGTGATGAGGAGGCCGTGGTGGACGAGACCCTGCAGGTGCGCGGTGTAGACGGGTTGCGCGTGGTCGATGCCTCCGTAATGCCGACCCTGGTCGGGGGCAACACCCACGCGCCAACGGTGATGATCGCCGAGAAGGCCGCAGACATGATTCTCGGCCGGCCGGCACCGAAGCCCGAGGTTTACGCCTAGGGCTCTTGGCTAGCCGTCCTCGAGGACGGCAATGGCGCTGATTTCGACCAGATAGTCCGGGTGGGTCATCTTGCTGACCTCGACCATGGTCGAGGCGGGCAGGGGTGGCTCGAAATACTCGCGCCGCACTTTATGGACCGCATCGAAATGCTCCATGTTCCGGACATAGACGTCGACCCGGCAGATATCAGCCATGGTGCCGCCGGCCTCCTCGATCGCCGCTTTCAGATTTTCACAGACCTGCCGGGTCTGCACCTCGGGATCTCCGACCCCGGCCACCGATCCGTCCGGCGTGTGCGCCGTCATGCCGGAGATGAAGACCATCTGACCGCGCGCCGCCACGGTGGTGGCGTGGGAAAAATGGCCGCCTGGCGACTTCATCTTCGGCGATATGATCTGTGTCTTGGTCATGGATGTTCCTCTGGCGTCGTCGGCCCTAATTCCCTTCCGCGGAGTCTGGTGCCGCGTCGGGGTTCCATTGGCCGCGGCGCATCCGTGTGATCCGGACGCTCTTGAAAGTGCCGGCCATGCGCAAGGGCTCGTTTTCCGAGAACCGGTCGGCCGCCGCACGGTCCGGCACGTTGATGATCAACACGCTGCCGATCCGGGCTTCGTCGTCATCGGCCAGCATGGCGCCGCCAAGCACGAGGATGTCCTTATGCTCTTCCAGATAGGCGAAGTGGGCCGGCTTGTGTGCGGCGCGCAACGCCGGCGAATCCGGCCCGTCCTCCTGGTAGATGATGTAGAGCATCGTCCCTAGCGGACCTGCAGGACCAGCTTGCCTGTGAGGTGACGGCCAGCGCTCTTCGTCAAGGCCGCCGCCGCGTTCTCAAGGGCATATGTCTCGATCGGCGGTACTTGCACGACACCGGCGTCACGCAGGGCGATGATCCGCTCCATATATTTCCGATCTCGGCCAACGGCTGGGCGCAGGGACTCGACGTCATCGCGTGGAGAGTCCGGTGCCTTCGGGCCCGAGGCGATCCCGGCCAGTCGGCCGCCGGGTTTCAGGACCGCGAATGATTTCTGCGTCACGCCCCCGCCAACGGTTTCGAACACGGCATCGCAGTCTGTCAGAATTTCAGTGAAGTCCTGGGCGTTGTAGTCGATCACCTCGTCGGCGCCGAGGCGGCGCACATAGTCGATATTCCGCGCGCTGCAGGTGGTGATGACATGGGCGCCAATATGCTTGGCGAGCTCGATGGCGAACCCGGCCACGCCGCCCGCGCCGCCCTGGATCAGAATTTTCTCGTCCGCCTGTAGTTTGATCGTCTCCTCGATAGAAATGATCGCCGTGAGCCCCGGCAGGGCCAACGCGGCCGCGTCGATGTGGGACAGGTTGTCGGGCTTCGACGTCAGGAGCGCCTGGTCCATGGCGATCTTCTCTGCGTAGGTGCCTTCCTGTCCGCGTTCGCACACGCCGAACACCGGATCGCCGACCGCGAAATCGTTCGCGCCTTCGCCGAGGCTGGCAACCACACCCGAGAAGTCACGACCGAGGATGTAGGGGAAGGATTCGACCTCGCCATAGGTGCCACCCTCGAGGACCTTGACGTCTGCCGCGTTCACGCTCGCGGCATGGATATCGACGATGACTTCGCCGGGGCCCGGTACCGGATCCGGCAGGTCTCCATAAATCAGGACCTCGGGTCCACCATGGCCTTCGAAATATGAAGCTTTCATCGTCGTTGCGTCCTTGCGTTCGTGTCAGGCGTCTATGCGTTGCGCAGAAGGCTAGCGGATCGGCCCGGTCGGCGCGAGGGGGATCATCCGCCGTGGTCGCATCGCGGACGTCCGGGCTCGCATCCGTGGCGCCGGGTCTGCTAAAAGGCCGGGCCGGAAGGGCAACGGATTGACCGAACAATTGGGGAAGCGGGATGAAAATACTCTATTTCGACGATTTCAGGCTTGGCGTTCTGCGCGGCGACGATGTGGTGGATGTGTCCGCCGAAGTGCAGGATATCCCGCGCACCGGCCCGCATGACCTGATCAATGGCCTGATCGCGCAGTTCGACGACTATCGCGAGCGCCTCGAGAAGGCGGCCGCCGACGGAGAGGGCATCCCGCTGGCCAACGTGCGCATTCGCCCGCCTCTGCCGCGGCCCGGTAACATCGACTGCATGGCGGTCAATTACATGGAGAACGGCACCCTGCCGAAGCCGGCACCGATCAACGCCTTCAACAAGGCCGGGAGCACGGTCATCGGTGAGGGTGACTCCATGGTGCTTTCCGACATTCCAGCGTCGATCTTCGAGGGTGAAGCGGAACTGGGTCTTGTGATCGGCAAGCGTGCGAAGAATGTGCCGGCCAGCGAGGCGATGGATTACATCTTCGGCTATTTCAACTTTATCGACGGATCTGCGCGTGACATGCCGACGCCGTTCAACGTCTTCTTCGAGGCCAAGAACCGCGACACGTTCGCGCCACTGGGTCCGTGGATCGTGACGGCCGACGAGTTCGATGACCCGCAGAATCTGGACGTAAAGCTTTGGGTGAACGGGGACCTGATGCAGGACTTCAACACCGACGACATGGCGCACAAAATTCCGCGCCTGATCGAATATCTGAGTGCGGTCCACACGCTGGAGGTCGGCGACGTCATTGCGACAGGCACTAACCATGGCGGGCTCAACCCGTTCCAGGATGGTGACAAGGTCGAACTCGAGGTTGAGGGCTGTGGCCGCCTGACGATCAATATCGAGGATGAACTGAAGCGTACCTGGGCCCGTGTGACCCGTTCCGGGCACACCTCGAAAGAGGGCAATGAGGGCCGGTTCACACCGCAGCTCACCGGCAAGTACGCACCCGGTAGCTGATCCAGATTACTGATTTGGTGAAAGGGGCATGACCGCTGCCGGTCATGCCCCTTTCGCATTTCTAGAGCAGGCGCATTCCTAGAACAGGTTTTTGACGTCCGACGCAAAGGTCGGGAACGCGGTCGGCGTGTTCTTGATCTGGCTCGCCGTGATTCCGTGGGTCATGGCGAAGGCGAACAGCTGAATCATCTCCTCGCCACTGTGCCCGACCATCTGGGCGCCGACGATCCGGTCCGTGTCCTCGTCGACCAGGCCACCGTCTCGCCATAGGCCTTGCCGGAAAACCAGCCGGTCATGTCGTTGGTGGTCGCCTTGACCTTGAGGCCCTGTGCCTCGGCCTCGGCCTCCGTCAGCCCGACGCTGGCCAGCGCGGGCACCGTGTAGACGCAGTTTGGCACCACCGCGTAATCAGCCGTCTCAACCGGCCCCTCGACGATGTTCTTGCCGATGATGCGCCCTTCATAGGTGGCGAGCGGCGAAAGCTGGGGCGACGTGACGAGCGCGTCGCCGCAGACCCAGACTGACGGGTTGGAGGTCGAGCGCAGATGCGCATCGACGTCGACCGCGACGCCGTCATGTTTGACGTTCCCGGCTTCGAGATCGAGCGTGTCGACATTGGCGACCCGGCCGGCGCCGTTGACCACGCGGTCTGCGCTGACGGTGTGGGTTGCGCCGTCATGCTCGAACTCGACCGTTAGCTGTCCACCATCTTTGCGGATTTCAATGACCCGGACGCGGGTCTTCACATTCACGCCGATCCGTTCGGTCTCGCCCTGGATGGCCGCGACGGCGTCGACATCGAGCCGCGGCAGCAGCTGCGGCACGGCCTCGAGGATCGTGACGTCCGTGCCCGCGCGGGCATAGACATGGCTGAACTCCATGGCGATCACGCCGCCGCCTATAAAGATGACGGCGTCCGGCCGCTCGCGCTCCGACAGGATCTTGTCGGAGGTGATCATCAGTTCGGCGCCGGGTATTGGCAGCGCGCGCGGCTTGGACCCCGTCGCGATGACAATGTTGTCGGCCTCAAGAAGGGTGCCGTCGACATCGATGCTGTTCGGTCCGACGAATTTGGCATGTCCGCGAAACACCTTGCCGCGCTTCTCGGCCACACCGGCCATCGCGTCGGGGATGAAATCGATCATGTCCTTTTCCCGGTTGATCAGCTTCGCCCAGTCGAGTTTGGGTTTACCCACATCGATGCCGTGCACGCTCGCCAGCTCGATCTCGTGCAGCGCATGGGCGGCCGCCACCAGAACTTTCTTCGGTGTGCAGCCGCGATTGGGGCAGGTTCCGCTGAAATCCCATTCCTCGACGAAGGCGATTGTTTTCCCGGCCTCGCTGGCTACGGCGGACACGCCGAACCCCGCATTGCCGCCGCCAATGATGACTATATCGAACTTGTTGCTCATGGTTTCTCTCCTTTTCCGCGCATTCGGATCACCGTGCGTTTCATCCCCGCTATTATGGGCTGCCGGGTGTTCTGGTCACGTCGTACGACGAATTTTTGTCTTCACGTTTCGGTGCGGCAAATCACACAGGAATTTTGGGATTCCCCGCCGGATTGTCTAGTATGCACACCACAATCAAGGTCTCGGTGACTGCACGCTGCAAACCAAGGGGCCGACAGGGGGAATGAATGAGCAAGAAAATCGCAGTCGTGGGAACAGGCGCCAACGGCGGCGGCACCGCCGCGGCCATCACGCAGGCCGGGTATGACGTGGTCCTGATCGATCAGTGGCCGGCGCATGTCGAGGCGATGCGCGCCAACGGGCTGCAGATCAATTTTCCCGATGAGACCATCAACGTGCCGGTCGAGGCGTATCACCTCTGCGATGTCTGCACGCTCAACCAGATGTTCGACGTCGTGCTCGTGATGGTGAAGGCCTACGACACGCGCTGGGCCTGCGAGCTCATCAAGCCCTATCTCAAGGAAGACGGCCTCCTGGTGGGTGTCCAGAACGCGATGATGTTGGGTGATATCGAAGAGATCGTCGGCCCGGAACGCACCCTGGGCTGCGTCATGGAGATGTCGTCCGAGATTTTTACCCCCGGCATTGTGCAGCGGAATACAACGCAGTCGCACACCTGGTTTGGGCTCGGCAGCATCAACGAAGCCACTGCGGGCCGCGTGGCCGAGATCGAGGAGCTGCTGAGTCATGTCGGAAATGTTTCGATCTCGACCGAGATCATATCGGCAAAATGGATGAAGCTCGTGGTCAACACCATGTGCCTCGGTCCGCTCGCGATGATGGGCCTGACTTTGTATGAGGCCATGAAGGTCCCGGGCATGCGCGAGTTCACGCTCCGGGCGGGCACGGAGGCGCTTGCCGTTGGCCAATCGCTCGGCCACACCATCGAGCCGATTTTCGGCCTGACGCCGGAGGACGTGAAGGATACGAACCGTTTGCTCGAGAAGATGCTCGACAAACTGGCGGCCGACATCGGGCCGGCGGCCCGTGACTGTGTCCTCCAGGATCATCTGAAGGGCCGCTACAGCGAGGTCGATCTGATCAATGGCCTCGTGGTTGAGGAAGGTCAAAAGCACGGCCAGGTGACGCCGGTGAATGCCGCGGTGACCGAGATCACCCGGCGCATTCAGGCCGGCGAGATCGAGCCCGATCTGTCGAACCTCGAACTCGCCCACGAAATGATGAAGGCCTGAACCGCGATGGCGAACGCGAAGCCCGATTTTGACGCCGTTGTGGTCGGTGCCGGCTTTGCCGGCATGTACATGCTCTACCGGTTGCGTGAGCGCGGGCTGTCGGTCCGGGTTTTCGAGACCGGGACCGACGTTGGCGGCACCTGGTACTGGAACCGCTACCCCGGTGCGCGTGTCGACACCGAGACCATGTTCTATTCCTATCAGTTCTCCGAGGAACTGCAGCAGGAATGGGAATGGAAGGAGCGCTATCCGGCCCAGGCGGAACTGTCGGCCTATGCCCGCCATGTCGCCGACCGGTTCGAACTCCGGCCCGATATCCAGTTTGAGACCCGCGTCGATTCGACTGTTTGGGATGAAGATGCCGGACTATGGCGCGTCGAGACGGGCGACGGTGCCAGCACCATGGCGCGCTACTGCATCATGGCCACCGGCTGCCTGTCGGCGGTGAACACTCCCGAATTCGACGGTCTCAATGACTTCGCGGGCGAGACCTACCACACGGCGCACTGGCCAGATGAGGGCGTGGATTTCACCGGCAAGCGGGTTGCGGTGATCGGGACCGGGTCTTCAGGCGTGCAGTCCATTCCGGTGATCGCCGAACAGGCTGCGTCGCTTCACGTTTTCCAGCGGACCGCGAATTATGTGATCCCGTCCCACAACCGGGCGATGGAGGCTGACGAGGTGGCCGAGATCAAGGCCAACTATCCCGAGCTTCGGGCGCGGGCGAAGAAGAGTTTCTCGGGCAATTATTTTCCCGTCGCCGGGCCGTCGGCACTGGCGGTATCGAAAGAAGAACGCGACCGCGAATACGAGGCGCGCTGGGCGCAGGGTGGACTTGCCTTCATGGCCGCCTACGCGGATTTCCAGACCAGTGACGAAGCCAACGAGACCGCGTCGGCGTTTATCCGCAACAAGATCCGCGGGATTGTCGACGACTCCGAAGTGGCGGAGTTGCTTGCACCCAAACAGCTTTTCCTATGCAAGCGGCTGTGCGTCGGTGCCGGCTATTACGAGGCCTACAACCGCGACAGCGTCGCATTGATAGACATCAGCGAGACGACGATTGAGCGGATCACGCCCGAAGGTGTGTGCGTCGACGGGCGGGTCTACGAAGTCGATGCGCTTGTTCTTGCCACCGGCTTCGATGCGGTGACGGGGGCGCTCAAGCGGATCGATATCCAGGGCGTCGGCGCCATTACATTGCGGGACAAGTGGGAAGATGGTCCGCGGGCCTATCTGGGCCTCGGCATCGCCGGGTTCCCGAACCTGTTCACGATCACGGGGCCGGGCAGCCCGTCCGTGTTGACCAACATGATCCCCTCGATTGAACAGCATGTAGACTGGATCGCGGATTGTATCGACCATATGCGCAGCCACGACAAAAGCCGGATCGAGGCCGAGGCCGAGGCCGAGGAGGCCTGGGTCGAGCATGTCAACGAAGTGGGCGACCTGTCACTGCGCGCGACATGCCAGTCCTGGTATTTCGGCTCGAATATTCCAGGGAAGCCGCGGGTGGTTTTGCCCTATAGCGGCGGATTTCCGGTGTATGTCCGCAAATGCGACGAGGTCGCGGCCAATGGCTATAGCGGGTTCGCGCTGAGTTAGCCGCTCGACCGGTAAGGGTTTGTTTATCCCGATAATTTACAACGGCATGATTGGTATCTAACGCGGAGTGCGATCATGTCTGGGTTTCTGATCACGGACGACAATCCCGAAGGCTACAAGCTGGAGGATATTCTCACGGCCATTCGCAATGAGGTCATCCAGCGCGCCACGAAGATCACGGATGATGGACGCCCCGAGGCGAACATGGTCGTCAACAACAACATCAAGATCCTGAATCATCTCGCCGAGAGCATTACGCTGGCCGAAAACAGCACCTCGGTCCTGCAGAAAGCCTTCGGCGATCGCTCGTCCGACGTGCCACGGATTGGCAAGGCCTGACGCACGGTCGAATTCTGTGCGTGATTCCCGCCCCTAGCTGGTGTGGCGACGGGCCATGACGAATGCGATCAGCCCGACCGAAACGACCCCCATCACCACCGCATACGTGTTCGACACGCTGCCCATGGTGTCCGCCAGGGCCGACAGGATTGCTGCCCCGAAGATGACGCCGGCATAGACCGGCACGCCGATCCCGCCGGCCACCGCACCCGATTGCGCGCGCGGCGCGTGTCCCACGGTCGAGCTGATGAACACGCCCGTCCAGCCGAGTGCGCTCGCCGCGAAGGCGACGAAGAAGAAGTATATCGCCCAGACCGGCCAGTCCGGCCCGATCCAGATCATCGCGAAGGCGCCGGTTAAATTCATCACGCCCATGATGACCAGCAGATTGTCACCGATGCCCCAGCGGTCGGCGATCAGGCCCCAGGCCACGCGGCCGATGATGCCTGCCGCCTGGATCGCCGCGAGGACAGCGCCTGCGGCGACCAGTGAAAACTGCGCCTCCACTACCAGAATCGTCACGGCGAAGGTCGAGAGCGAAAGCTGTGTGAAGGCATAGGTAAAACCACCGATGCTGAGCCAGCGTAGCGCGGGCACGCGCCAGACCATCGACATGGCCGCGAAGGCGCTGGCGTCGAGCCGCGCGCCGGAGTTGCGGTCCGCATCCCACCGGTTGCGCCAGGGCTGAAGGGCAAAAATCGCGATCACGCAGCACACCGCCACGATGAGGGGTGCTGCCTGCCAGCCGAATGCCTCGGTGGCGCCCGGTGCGACCAGCCCGGCGGCCATGCCGCCGAACGGCACACCCGTCTGCTTGACCGAGAATACGAAATTGCGCGCGTGATTTGGGGTCAGCCGCATCAGGATCTGGGTCGACGAGGGGTTCGTCATGCCGTAGCCGAACCCCAGAAACAGCGCGCCCAGTGCCATGACAGGGACCAAGGGGACGGCCGACAAGGCCACGCCGCCGCCGCACAGGGCCAGGCTGATCTGGCTGACCCGCGCCGGGCCCCAGCGCCGGAGTAGAAAGTCCGACAGCGACGAGATGGATGAGGCGCCGGTGTAGATCACAGCAACCTGAAAGCCGATGAATTCGACCGGAACGCCGACGCCGTCGGCCACCGCCGGTGCGATGGCGGCGATCGTCAGGCTGGCGAAGGTGGCCAGTGCCTGCACCATTGTGACGGCGAAGAGAACCAGCCACAGGCGCCGCGAGCTGTCGGGAGTTTCACTCATTCGGGGTTGTCACAATTGTCGGAATTGACATGAATATGCATCAGGATGATTCTTGTTCCGACCGTCCATCAAGTCTAACCCAACCCCAAGGAAAATCGCGATGAATCCCCTCTGGCGAAGCCTTCTGTTTGTTCCCGCAACACGCCCCGACCGGTTTGAAAAAGCGGCGGCGGCAGGTGCCGATATGGTTTGCATCGATCTTGAGGACGCCGTCGCGACGGCTGATAAGGAAACGGCCCGCGACACGGCACTGGGGTATCTCGCGGGATCGTTGCCGGCCGGTCCGCGCTGGGTGTTGCGTATCAACAGCCCCCGTACCGAGTTGGGCCTGCATGATTTGCTGGCCCTCCTGTCAAGCGAGGCTGCACCCGATGCGTTGTTCATTCCCAAGGCGTCGAGCGGCGAAGAGATGCGCTGGCTCGATGATTTGTTGTCGGCGGCCGACCGGAATATCGATCTTCTACCTGTTATCGAATCGGCAGAGGGTCTCGACCGGGCGGTGGAGATCGCCGGTTCGGTTCTTCGCAATGTCGCATTGGGGTTCGGGTCCGCCGACTATGCGGCAGAGCTGGGGAGTGACATGAGCGTCGCAGCCCTGGCCTATGGGCGCGGGCGTATTGCCGCGGCGGCCGGGCAGGCAGGCATTGCCGCAATTGACGGCATCTGGCCTGACTTTAAGGACGATGAGGGTCTGCGCGGCGATACAGAGTTAATCCGCAGCATGGGGTTTGATGGAAAAATTGCGATCCATCCGCGTCAGGTGAGTGTGATTCACGCGGTGTTTGCGCCGGGCGAAGAAGAGGTTGCGCGCGCCCGGCGGATCGTCGCCGCGTCCGAGGCGGCGAATGGCGGCATCGCCACGGTCGATGGCGAAATGATCGATAACCCGGTAGTCGTGGCGGCGCAGCATATTATTGCCGCCGCCAGGGCGGCTGCGAAGGACGACTAGGCCCCAAGTGTCCTGGTTGAGCGCACTCCTTGGCGTTACCGCGATTCCTGAACGAGAGTCGCTGGAGTCCACATGGCCCTGCGCCGTCTGCGTCGTTCTTCCAGATTTTCCTGCGATCGATGGACCGGGACCGTGGCGCTGATGATCTCTTCACGCGCGTCGAGCACGCCCGCCATCACATTGGCGAACGCCGCCTCGTCGCCGGGGTCACCGTCGGGCATGAACGCGCCGACATAGACGCCGCAGGTCCGGCAGATCAGAAATTCCGTGCTGCCGAGCCCGAATGTGTAGCGGTTCAGGAGTCCCGGGTTGCGCACCGTAAAGGTGAGATGTCCGTCTGGGTCCGAAAGGGCGGCGGTCGAATGCATGCGGCAGAACGAACATTGGCACGCGCGTGGGACCATTTCAGCCGGCGACAAGCTGGTTTCGAAGGAAACGCTGAGATTCTGGCAATGGCAGGCACCGGTCAGGCTGGGCATGGGTAATCACTCCGTTCGATGAATCAAAGCGTGCCCGGAAATCCGGCTCCGGGCAACCATGGACACCGGCCGGTTACTGGCATCGCCGCGTATTATGTACAAAAAATAGGCAACTAATTATCACTGCCCAGATCATAGGCAGAAAGAGTGATCGATAAAGTGCCATTTTCCATTCTTCCGGAAAATATCACAATGATTACAGCAACTAACCAGATTTCCTCCGTCTGGCACGCGCTTTGCAAATTATCTTGCATCGCAAAAACCATAAAGCCCGGAGGCGGAGAATGTTCAAAAGCCTAAAAACCATCGCAGCGGCGAGCGTGCTCGCTGGATCGCTCGCGATGAGCGCGTCGGCACAGGCGGCCGACACCATCAAGGTGGGGATCCTTCACTCCCTGTCCGGAACCATGGCGATCAGCGAAACCGCGCTGAAGGACGTCATGCTGTTTCTGATCGACGAGCAGAACAAGAAGGGCGGATTGCTCGGGAAGCAGATCGAGGCGGTTGTCGTCGATCCGGCGTCCGACTGGCCGCTGTTTGCCGAGAAGGCGCGTGAGCTGATCGAGCAGCACAAGGTCGATGTCGTGTTCGGCAACTGGACCTCGGTGTCGCGCAAGTCGGTGCTGCCGGTCTTTGAAGAGCTGAACGGTATGCTCTTCTATCCGGTCCAGTATGAGGGTGAGGAATCCTCGCGCAATATCTTCTACACGGGCGCCGCGCCGAACCAGCAGGCCATCCCCGCCGTCGAGTATCTGATGAGCGAAGATGGTGGCGAGGCCAAGCGTTGGGTCCTCGCGGGAACCGACTATGTGTATCCCCGCACGACCAACAAGATCCTCGAAGCATTCCTCAAGGCCAAGGGCGTTCCGGCCGAGGACATCATGATCAACTACACGCCGTTCGGTCATTCCGATTGGCAGACCATCGTGTCGGACATCAAGAAGTTCGCCGCGGGCGGCAAGAAGACCGCCGTGGTCTCGACGATCAATGGTGACGCGAATGTGCCGTTCTATAAGGAACTCGCCAACCAGGGGATCAAGGCCGAAGACATTCCGGTCATCGCCTTCTCGGTCGGTGAGGAAGAGCTTGCGGGTATCGACACCGCACCGCTCGTCGGCCATCTCGCGGCGTGGAACTACTTCATGAGTGTCGATGCACCCGAAAATGCCGCGCTGATCTCGAAGTGGCATGCGTTTATCGGCAGCGACAAGCGCGTCTTCAACGACCCGATGGAAGCCCACTATATCGGCTTCAACATGTGGACCCAGGCGGTTGAGCAGGCCGGCACCACGAACATCGATGCGGTTCGCCAGGCCATGTATGGCCAGGAAGTACCGAACCTGACCGGTGGCGTCGCGGTGATGAACACCAACCATCATCTCTCGAAGCCGGTTCTCATCGGCGAAATTCAGGATGACGGCCAGTTTGCCACCGTATGGGAAACCGAAGGAGTGGTCGTGGGTGATGCCTGGAGCGACTTCATTCCCGAAAGCGCCAAGCTGACCGCCGACTGGACCTACCCCTGGATCTGCGGCAACTGCGAGAAGCCCAAGTACCTGTCAAACTAAGTGCGTATCCCGATGTCGGTCGCCCCCAGTGTTTTCGGGGCGGCCGGTGTCGGTCTCAAATATTAAATAATAATTTTAAACGAAAATCGGAACGGTTTCTTATGGCTACGGGCCATTCAACGTGCGCAGTGCGTATACGCGGCTACATTGCCTTTCTTGGCAGTGCGTTGCTGTTTCTGGCGCTCATGGCAGCGGTGACGCTGCCCGCCGCCGCACAGTCCGCACCGCAGTTCACACAGACGGCAGATGATCCCTTCGCCGCAGCGGTCCAGGCGCTGGACGCTCGCAAGTTTTCCGACAAGGCCAAGGCCATCGACGCACTGGGTGTGCTGGGTGACGAGCGCGCCATTGTCGTTCTTCAGGCGTTTGCCGACGGGCGCCTCTATCGTCGCAAGGCAGACAAGGCCGTCATCATCGGTGATCGCGACGGCGATGGATTCAGCCTGACCAGTCCCGTAACTGGTGCGACCGCCGGCACCGCGGCCAGCGGCGAAATCAAGAAGATCATCGCCAATAACAAGCTGCGCGGCCAGATCCGGGGCGTTCTCGGGCAGCTTGCCCTGTTCAGCCCGAATGCCGACGACCGGCTCGACGCGGCGCGTAACGTCATTGCCAGCCCCACCGAAGACGCCCTGGGCCTGCTGAAACGCGCGCGTGACCGCGAGACGGTTTCGAAAATTCGCGCGACACTTGAGTCAGGCATCGCCGTGCTCGAACTCGCATCGGACGATCGCGCCCTGCGCCTGGCGGCCGTGGCGACGCTGGCCGACCGCAGCGATCCGAATATCAAATCGGCGCTCGAACAGCGTCTGCTCAAAAATAATGGTGAATTTACCGAGCCCGATGCCGAGGTGCGTGCGGCGCTGCGGGAGGCGGTCGACGATATCGACGACCGTCTCGCGCTCTTCGGCCTGGTGGAGAACCTGATCTTTGGGCTCAGCCTTGGCTCGGTCCTGCTGCTGGCCGCGATCGGCCTGGCGATTACGTTTGGCGTCATGGGTGTGATCAACATGGCCCATGGCGAGATGATCATGCTTGGGGCCTACACCACGTTTGTGGTGCAGGAGATCTTCCGCTCCACGATGCCGCCCGAGCTTTTCGGGATGTATGTGCTGGTGTCCATTCCTGCGGCGTTCTTCGTCGCCGCGGCCTTCGGCGTACTGATCGAACGCGGCTGCATCCGCTTCCTGTACGGCCGGCCGCTGGAGACCCTGCTGGCCACCTGGGGGGTCAGCCTGATCCTGCAGCAGCTCGTGCGCACGGTGTTCGGTGCGAACAACCAAGAGGTTGCAAACCCCGACTGGATCTCCGGCGCGGTCGCGTTCGGCGGCGGCGTGTCCGTGACCGTCAGCCGTATCTACATCATCATCTTCTGCCTCATGGTCGTGGCGGCGCTGGCGGCCTTTATCCGATATAGCCGGTTCGGGCTGCAGATGCGGGCCGTGACCCAGAATCGGGGCATGGCGTCGGCGATGGGCATTCGTACCGGCCAGGTGGATGCGCTGACCTTTGCCCTGGGATCCGGCATCGCCGGTGTGGCCGGCGTGGCGTTGAGCCAGATCTCGAATGTCAGCCCCAACCTGGGTCAGAACTTCGTCGTCGACAGCTTCATGGTCGTCGTCTTCGGCGGCGTGGGAAGTCTGTGGGGTACGATCGTCGGCGCCTTCAGCCTCGGCATCGTCAACAAGTTCCTCGAACCGGTCTCCGGCGCGATCCTCGGCAAGGTGGTCGTGCTCGTGATCATCATCCTGTTCATCCAGAGACGCCCACGCGGTCTGTTCGCCCTCAAAGGGCGCGCGGCCGATTCCTGATCGGAGGAACGGATTATGGGACCCATCTCATCACGGCTTGTGGCCATGGAAAGCAAACGCGGTTGGGCCGCTATCCTCGTGCTCGCGGCGATCGCGATCTTCGTGGTGCCGATCCTCAATCTGGCGGTGCCAGAAGGATCGCTGTTTCACATCCCGACCTTCTGGGTGACCACGCTGGGTAAGTATCTGGCATTTGCGATTCTCGCCCTGTCGCTCGACTTGATCTGGGGTTACGCGGGTATACTGAGCCTTGGCCACGGGGCATTCTTCGGCCTCGGCGGCTACGCCATGGGCATGTATATGATGCGCCAGATCGGCGAGCGGAGTGTCTACGGTAACCCGGACCTGCCGGATTTCATGGTGTTCCTGAACTGGGATTCGGTCCCCTGGTACTGGCTCGGCTTCGACCAGTTCTGGTTCGCTGCCCTGATGGTGCTGGCCGTGCCGGGTGCCCTGGCGTTTGTCTTCGGCTGGCTTGCGTTCCGCTCGCGGATCACGGGTGTCTATTTCTCGATTATCAGCCAGGCGATGGTCTTCGCCTTCATGCTCGCCTTCTTCCGCAACGAGATGGGGTTCGGCGGCAACAACGGGCTGACGGACTTCAAGGACATACTGGGATTTGAACTGTCGCGCGACACGACCAAGGTCGGGCTCTATATCGCCTCGGCGGTGTCGCTTCTGATCGTCTATTTGATCTGCCGTACGGTGGTGAGCTCGAAGCTTGGCCGGTTGTTGATCGCGGTGCGCGACGCGGAGAACCGGGTCCGGTTTCTTGGCTACTCGGTCACCAATGCAAAGCTTTTCGTTTTCACATTGTCGGCGATGATCGCCGGGCTTGCGGGCGCGCTCTATGTGCCCCAGGTCGGCATCATCAATCCGGGTGAGTTCGCGCCCGCCAAATCCATCGAAATGGCAATCTGGGTCGCCGTCGGAGGGCGCGGCACGTTGTTTGGCGCGATCATCGGGGCGTTCGCCATCAACGGCGCGCGGACATATTTCACCGCCGCGGCGCCGGAAATCTGGCTGTTCTTCCTCGGCTCGCTGTTCATTCTCGTGACTCTCGTCATGCCCCAGGGGATTGTCGGGGTCTACAAATTCCTGCGCTCGGGCGAATTGATTGAAGCGATTGGACGGAGGCTGCGACGTGGCGATGCCTGAACCTGCTTCTGGACCAGACGCCGTGACCGCGCGTGAACCGTCGATCCTCTATCTCGAGGGCGTGTCGGTCAGCTTCGACGGGTTCAAGGCACTCAATAGCCTGAACCTGATCATCCGGCGCGGTGAGATGCGCGCGATCATCGGCCCCAACGGGGCGGGCAAGACCACGATGATGGATGTGGTAACCGGCAAAACCCGCCCGGATACGGGTCGGGTGCTGTTCGCCGACGATGTGAACCTCGCGCATCTTGATGAGACCGATATTGCCAATCTGGGGATCGGCCGGAAGTTCCAGAAGCCGACGGTGTTCGAGAGCCTGACAGTCTTCGAGAATATCTATCTGGCCCAGAAGACCAAGCGTTCGATCGCCGAAACTCTGTTTGCGCGTATTCGTGGTGAACAACTCACCCGGATCGAGGCCACGTTGGAAACCATCCGGCTGACCGAGCGTAGCGCAGACCTCGCCGGTGATCTCAGTCACGGCCAGAAGCAATGGCTCGAGATCGGCATGTTGCTGGCGCAGGAGCCCGAGCTGATGCTGCTCGATGAGCCTGTGGCGGGCATGAGCGACGCCGAGACCGAACAGACCGTGACGCTGCTAATGGAGATCGCAAAGGACCATTCACTGGTCGTCGTCGAGCACGATATGAAGTTTGTACGAAATCTCGATTGCACGGTCTCGGTGCTGCATGAGGGCAGCGTCCTTGCGGAGGGACCGATGGAATCCGTCCAGTCGGATCCGCGCGTTATTGAAGTCTATCTGGGTCGTTGACCATGCTCGAAGCCTCCGACATCAATCTCTACTACGGTGCCAGCCATATTCTGCGCGGCGCCCATGTCTCTGCCACCCGCGGCAAGATCACCTGTCTGCTCGGGCGCAATGGCGTCGGCAAGACGTCGCTCCTGCGTGGCCTGACCGGGCATACGCCCATCCGCAGCGGGTCGGTTACGTGGGACGGTGAGAATATCTCTCGTCTGCCGCCCTTCGCGCGGGCCCGTCGAGGCATTGCCTATGTGCCCCAGGGGCGCGACGTGTTTCCCCGGCTCAGCGTCGAGGAGAATCTGATGACGGGTTTTGCCTGTTTGCCGCGCAGCGAGGCGCGCATTCCCGACCAGGTGTTCGAATTGTTTCCCGTCCTGTCGGACATGCTGCAGCGCCGCGGCGGAGATCTGTCCGGCGGTCAGCAGCAGCAGCTGGCGATCGGCCGGGCGCTCGTGACCCAGCCGAAACTGCTGGTTCTCGATGAGCCCACCGAGGGCATCCAGCCGTCGATCATCAAGGATATCGAGGCGGTTATACGGCTGCTTGCCGGCAGCGGTGACATGGCGATTCTGCTGGTCGAGCAATATTACGAGTTTGCGCGCGACCTTGCAGACGACGTGGTGGTGATGGACAGGGGCGAGATTGTCTTGTCCGGGCCGATCGGTGATTTGCGCGAATCCGAGATTCGTCGGCACCTTACGGTCTAATTCAAACAGGCTGGATACGGATGGCAACGGGGCGGGCAGAAATCGAGTTCGTTGACGCTGGCGGTTGTACCCGTCTGGCGCATCTGTATCAAAGCGATCCGTTACGTATTTTGTTCCCGAATTCCGGCCCGGGAGAGCCCGAAACCGGCGCGCTGGTGACGACGTCCGGCGGGCTCGTCGGCGGGGACCAAATTTCGATCGTGATCAGGTGTGGCACCGGGGCGGTGGCGCGGATCGTCGGACAGGCGGCTGAAAAAATATACCGCTCGACGGGCAAGGACGTGTGCATCGACATGTCCCTCATCGCCGAACCCGGCAGCTGGCTCGAATGGCTGCCCCAGGAAACCATCATCTTCGATACCGCACGCCTGCGGCGGCGAACCGTGCTCGAGGTCGCGACCGGCGCGCGCGTTCTGGCCGGGGAGATCATTGTTCTCGGGCGCACCGCCATGGGTGAGAGCGTCACCGGCGGGCTCATCCACGAGGCGTGGGATGTCCGGCGTGACGATCGGCTGGTCTGGGCGGATGCGGTGCATCTGGACGACGACCTCCCGGTGACCCTCGCGGCCAATGCGGGCCTGAACGGCGCGCGCGCGTTCGCGAGCATCATCTATGTGAGCGACGACGCGGCATCCGCCCTGCCGCTTGCCCGCGAGCTTCTGCCCGAAGGACTGGATCCGACCGGACTGCGCGTCGGTGCGACCTGTGTCGGCGATGTGCTGATCGTGCGCTGGCTCGACCGTGATGCCCAGCGTCTGCGCGACGCATATGGGAAGTTTTGGGCTGAATTTCGGCATCACGTGGCGGATTTACCGGCGGCGATGCCGCGCCTGTGGGCGATTTAGGAGGATAGACGATGCACCTGACACCGAGAGAGAAGGACAAGCTTCTCGTCGCGCTCGCCGCCGAGGTGGCGCGCAAACGTATGGCGCGCGGCGTGAAGCTCAACTATCCCGAGGCGATCGCGCTGATCTCCGATTACGTCGTCGAGGGCGCCCGTGACGGGCGCTCGGTTGCCGATCTGATGAGCGCGGGGGGCGAGGTTTTGGCCCGCGCGGATGTGATGGAGGGGATCGCGGAGATGATCCACGACGTCCAGGTCGAGGCAACATTTCCCGATGGGACCAAGCTGGTCACCGTCCACAATCCGATCCGGTGAGGCAGACATGATCCCAGGTGAATTCTTCCCCGCCGACGGCGAAATTCTGCTGAACGAGGGCCGCGAAACACTGGCCCTGTCGGTGGCCAACAGCGGCGACCGTCCGATCCAGATCGGCTCCCATTTCCACTTCCACGAGACCAACGGCGCACTGGAATTCGACCGAGCTGCGGCCCGTGGGTTCCGGCTCGATATTCCGGCCGGCACCGCCGTGCGGTTCGAGCCGGGCCAGACCCGTGAAGTCGCCCTGGTCCGCTACGCCGGGTCAGGCCGGGTGTTTGGCTTCAACGGCCGCGTCAACGGCGCGCTGGAGGGCTAGACGATGGCGTACTCCATAAATCATGCCGACTACGCGTCCATGTTCGGTCCCACGGTGGGTGACCGGGTGCGGCTCGCCGACACGGAGTTGGTCATCGAGGTCGAGCGCGACCACACGATCTACGGCGAAGAGGTCAAATTTGGCGGTGGCAAGGTCATCCGCGACGGCATGGGACAATCTCAGGCCAGCCGCGCCGAAGGTGCGGTGGATACGGTCATCACCAACGCGCTGATCGTCGATCACTGGGGGATTGTGAAGGCTGATATCGGTATTCGCGCCGGCCGCATCGTCGGCGTTGGCAAGGCGGGGAATCCCGACGTGCAGCCGGGGATCGATATCATCATCGGGCCAGGCACGGAAGTGATCGCGGGCGAGGGCCGTATCGTCACGGCGGGCGCCATTGACGCCCATATCCACTGGATCAGCCCGCAGCAGATCGAAGAAGCCATGTATTCCGGCGTCACCACGATGCTGGGTGGCGGGACGGGCCCGGCCGAGGGCACCAACGCCACCACCTGCACGCCCGGGCCCTGGCATCTGGGTCGCATGCTTCAGGCTGCGGAAGGGTTTCCGGTCAATCTCGGTTTCTTCGGCAAGGGCAATGCGACCCTGCCGGCGGCGTTGATAGAACAGGTCGAGGGCGGCGCGTGCGGCCTCAAGCTGCATGAGGATTGGGGCACGACCCCGGCGGCGATCGATGCCTGCCTGACCGTGGCCGAAGAGATGGACGTGCAGGTGGCGATCCACACCGACACACTCAACGAGTCCGGTTTCGTCGAAGACACCATCGCCGCCTTCAAGGGGCGGACGATCCATGCGTTTCACACGGAGGGCGCGGGGGGCGGCCACGCGCCCGATATCATTCGCCTGTGTGGTGAGGAAAATGTATTGCCGTCCTCGACCAATCCGACACGACCCTACACCGTCAACACGGTCGACGAACATCTCGATATGCTGATGGTCTGCCATCATCTGGATCAACGCATTCCCGAGGATGTGGCGTTCGCCGAAAGCCGGATCCGGCGCGAGACGATCGCGGCCGAGGATATTCTCCATGACCTCGGCGCGTTCTCGATGATCGCATCCGACAGCCAGGCGATGGGCCGGGTCGGTGAGGTAATTATCCGGACCTGGCAGACGGCCGACAAAATGAAGCGCCAGCGCGGGGCGCTGCCCGGTGAGACCGGCGACAACGACAATCTGCGCGTGCGCCGCTACATCGCAAAATACACGATCAACCCGGCGCTTTGTCACGGGATCGCCGATCATGTGGGCTCGGTCGAAGTTGGCAAACTGGCCGATCTGGTGCTGTGGAAACCCATGTTCTTCGGGGTGAAGCCCGACATCATCATCAAGGCGGGAACTATCGCCGGGGCCGCGATGGGTGATCCCAACGCCTCGATCCCGACACCGCAACCGGTCCACTACCGGCCTATGTTCGGCAGCTTCGGCGCGTCGCAAACGGCCGGTGCGGTGACGTTCGTGTCGGCGGCTGCCGCGGCTACGGACATGGCCGCACAACTCGGCCTGTCGCGCGAACTTCTGGCGGTCACCGGCACGCGTTCGGTCACGAAAAAGGACATGATCCTGAACGATGCAACTCCGGTCATGGAGGTCGATCCGGAGACCTATGAGGTGCGCGCAGACGGCGAACTATTGACCTGCGAGCCGGCGGAGGAGCTGGCGATGGCCCAGCGCTATTTCCTGTTTTGACCCTCCGCCGCGCCACACAAGTTCTGGAGGCCGGCGCCTGGCCAGCGTCCGACGCCGTTGCGACGGTGACGCTGGCGTTCGATGACCGCCACCGCCGCCGGGTGCGGCTTGTCGACGATGCCGGTGAGGCCTTTCTGCTCGATCTGGACGACGCCACGCGCATGGGCGACGGCGACGGCTTGCGTCTGGACACGGGTGGCATCGTGCATGTCCGCGCGGCGGACGAGGATGTGCTCGATGTGCGCTGCGACGATCCGCGCGACACGGCGCGCATGGCCTGGCATATCGGCAATCGTCATCTCCCGACCCAGGTGCTCGAAGACGGCGGGCTGCGTATCCGCGCCGATCATGTGATCGCGCAGATGCTGGTTCGGCTTGGTGCGGAAGTCGAGGCCAAGGCTGCGTCCTTCAACCCCGAACCCGGTGCCTATGACGAGGGTGCCGGACATGGCTATGGGCATGAATACGCACAAGGACACAGCCATGACCACTGACATGTCCCCGGGAACGGAATTATCCGGCGTACGCCTGCAGCGCCTGATGACCTGGCTCTCGCCCGCCTTTCCGGTCGGGGCGTTCAGCTATTCCCACGGCCTGGAATCCGCAGTCGAGGCCGGCATGCTGGAGAACCGCGAAGATCTGTCGTCCTGGGTCGAGACGATTGTTTCGTCTGGCGCCGGGCGGGTCGATGCGGCCCTGTTCCGCGCGGCCTATGACGCAGTTATCAGCGACGATACAGAGGGCCTGGCCTGGGCGCTGGAACGGGGCGACGCCATGCGATCGACGCGGGAATTGGGGCTGGAGACCCTGAGCCAGGGCGCGGCGTTCGTCAGCGCTGCAGCCCGTCACTGGTCCAGCCCCTGGGTCGGGCGTCTGAGCGACATCGCCGCCGAAACGGCGCGCGAGATAGCCTATCCGGTCGCGGTCGGCGTCACGGCCGCGGATCATGGAATTGCGGAACTGCCTGCGCTTGAGGCCTATCTGCACGCCTTTGCGGCGAACATCGTGTCGGCGGGCGTGCGCGCCATTCCGCTGGGGCAAAGCGACGGGCTGCATGTCCTCGCGGCGCTCGAGCCTGTGGTTGTCGCAGCTGCCGGCGCGGCGCTTGATCGCCCGGTTGACGACATGGGTTCGGCGGCCATCATGGTCGACTGGGCCTCCGCCATTCATGAAACCCAATATTCGAGGTTATTTCGCTCATGACCAAACCCCTTCGCGTCGGTATCGGCGGCCCCGTCGGCACGGGAAAAACCGCGCTCATGGATGCGCTCTGCAAGAAGTTGCGGGACGATTTCGACATCGCGGCCATTACGAACGACATTTACACCGAAGAGGATGCGCAGTTCCTGACCCGCTCGGGTGCGCTGCCGCCGGAACGGATCATGGGCGTTGAAACCGGCGGCTGTCCCCATACGGCGATCCGCGAGGATGCCTCGATCAATCTGGCGGCGATTGCTCAGATGGTGACGCGTTTCCCGGCGCTGGACATCGTGCTCATCGAATCCGGTGGAGACAATCTGGCCGCTACTTTCTCGCCTGAACTTGCCGATATCACGATCTATGTGATCGACGTCTCGGCCGGTGATAAGATTCCCCGCAAGGGTGGCCCGGGGATCACACGATCCGATCTTCTGGTGATCAACAAGATCGACCTGGCGCCTTATGTGGGTGCGGATCTTGATGTGATGGACAGGGATTCACGCCGCATGCGCGGAGAACGCCCGTTCCTGTTCACGAATCTGAAGACGGGGCTCGGCCTCGAGGACGTTGCCCGCTTCGTTTTGACTGCGGGTGGGTTCGACGATAAACCTGACGATGCTTCCGGCCATTCGGCCGGTGCCGCCGCTCAATAAGAAGCCAACAGGATGATCAAGATGCAGAAGTTCTTTGCCACGGCCGTTACGTTTGCCGCAACCATCGCGACCGTGCCGGCCTTTGCCCATGTCACGGGATTTGAGCACAGCGCAGGTGCGGGCCACCCGGTGCTCGGCATCGATCACCTGCTGGTACTGCTGGCCGTCGGCGTCGTGGCCGGAATCGTCTGGCTCCGCCGCCGCTAGCCTCGCGCCTCGGCGATCGCCTGCCAGACCCGGTCGGGTGACGCGGGCATGTCGAGATGCTCCACCCCGACCTCGGCCAGCGCGTTCATGATCGCATTCATCATGGCGGGCAGCGCGCCCACGGTGCCGGCTTCACCGGCGCCCTTGACCCCCAGCGGGTTGCGCTTGGTCGGGACGGCGTTGCCGACAATCTCGATGTTCGAGAAATTGTCGGCCCGCGGCATCGCGTAATCCATGAATGAGCCGCTCAGAAGCTGGCCGTTGTCCGGATCGTAGACGACCTGCTCCATCAGCACCTGGCCGAGCCCCTGGGCGATTCCGCCGTGGATCTGGCCCTTCACGATGGTCGGGTTGACCATCACGCCCACATCGTCGACCACCCAGTAGCCGACCAGTTCCACGACACCCGTTTCTGGGTCGATCTCGACCTCGCAGACATGGCTGCCGTTGGGGTAGGTGTCGTCCTCGGGGACGAAGGTCGCCGTTTCAAACAGGCCAGGTTCGATCCCGGCGGGCAGCTTGGCGGGCAGGAATGCGGCCTTGGCCACGTCCTTGAGCGGCATCGATTTGTCGGTGCCCGCGACCGTGAAGATGCCGTCGGCGAACTCGATATCAGTGCCGTCCGCTTCGAGCAGATGTGCCGCGATCTGGCGCGCCTTTGTGATTATTTTCTCTGAGGCATAGTAGAGTGCCGATCCGCCGATCACGGTCGATCGCGAGCCCATTGTCCCGATGCCGAAGGCGACCCGGTCGGTGTCGCCGTCGATAACCCGCACGTCGCGCGGGTCAAGGCCCAGCCGCTCGCCGACGATCTGCTTGTACATGGTCTCATGGCCCTGGCCCTGGCTCTTTGTGCCCATCAAGACCGTGGTGCTGCCGTCGGTGTTGAACCGCACCTCGGCGAAATCGGGGGACGGCGAGCCCGCGCGTTCGATCGGGTTAGCGATGCCGATGCCGCGCAGCTTGCCGCGGGCGTTTGAGCCTTCGCGTCGCGCCGTGAAGCCCGGATAGTCGGCCATCTCCAGCACCTTGGCCTGGTTCTCCGTGAAGGCACCGCAGTCATAGGACAGCCCGAGCGCCGTCGTCAGCGGCATGGCATCCGACGCGATCATGTTCCGGGCGCGCAGCTCTGCCGGGTCGATGCCGATCTCGCGGGCCGATTCATCCAACATACGCTCGATCACATAGGTGGCCTCGGGCCGCCCGGCGCCGCGATAAGGCGCGGTGGGGTTGGTGTTCGAATGCACCGTGCGCACGGTCACATGGGCCGCCGGGATGTCATAGACGCCGATCAGTGTGCCCACATTGGTGAACACCGACAGCAGGTTCCGGATTGCCGACAGGTAGGCACCGATATTCGCGATGGTGTTGACCCGTAGGCCGATCACATTGTTGTCGGCATCGAAGGCGAGTTCAGCTTCGGTGACATTGTCGCGTCCATGCTCGTCGGCCTGGACCGCCTCGCTGCGTTCGCAATTCCACTTCACGGGCCGGCCGATCTTGCGCGAGGCCCACAGCACGAGCCGGTGCTCGGCATACTGCCAGCCCTTGGTGCCGAAACCGCCGCCCACATCGCGCGCGACGACCCGCATCGCCTGCTCGGGAACGCCGAAGATCTTCTCGGACAGGAGCTGACGGACCCGGTGGGGGTACTGCACGTCGGCGTGCAGCGTGTAGCGGTCCTCATGCTCGTCATAGTCACCGATGGCGCCGCGCGGCTCCATATACTGGGCGAACACACGGCTGATGACGAAGCGTCGTTTCACGATGCGTGCCGCGTTCGCGAACGCCGCTTCCACGGCGTCGGCGTTACCGGCCTGGAACTGGCCGGAGACGTTGTCGGGGGAATCGTCCCACACCAGCGCGGCGTCGGGATCGACCGTCTTGGCCGTGTTCGTGATCGACGGCAGGTCCTGGTAGTCCACGTCAATCAGTTCCGCGGCGTCGCGCGCCTGATCGAGGGTATCGGCGACTACGAGTGCGACCGGATCGCCGACATAGCGCACGCGGCCCAGGGCTAGCGGCGGCTGCGGCCGATACTTCATGGGTTCGCCGTCGGGGCGCTTCCATTTAGCCGGCATGCCGGGGACACCCAGATTGTCTGCCGCGACGTTCTCGCCGGTGAAAACCCCTTGCACGCCGGGTGCGGAACTGGCCGCAGCCGTGTCGATCGATCTGATCTCGGCATGGGCATGAGGCGAGCGCAGCATAATCGCGTAGGTCTGGTTGGGCAGATTCACATCGTTTGTGAACAGCCCGCGCCCACGTAGCAGGCGCGGGTCTTCCTCGCGGCGCACACTTTGGCCAACACCGAATTTTTCCATCTGACGTTCTCCGGGAACACGTGTAATTGCGCGCCGAATCCTATGTGGTCCGATCTTCCGCTACCCTAGCAAGGATTGGTCGGCGGGCAAGTGCGGGGTTCGGATCGAGAACCGGTATGCCCTCTGACCTGGCGTGTCTGGACGGTGCCGATCAGCCGCCTGGCCTGACGGTCCTGTTGGACAGGGTGCCGATGCCCTCGATTGTGACCGTCACGACGTCACCATTATCGAGCGCGGAGGTGCGGCCCGGCGTACCCATGAAAATCATGTCGCCGGGGTTGAAGGTGAAGTATCGGCTCAGATAGCTGACGACCTTGGCCGGCTTGTGGATCATGTTTCGGGTGTTTTCCTGCTGCACGATTTCGCCGTTCAGCCGGGTGGTAAGCAGGATATTATTCGGATCGAGGCCGGTCACCAGCGCTGGTCCCGCCGGACCGAATCCGTCGGCCGCCTTGGCGCGCATCCACTGCAGGTCACGGCCCTGCCGGCTGCGCTCGGTCAGGTTGTTGCCGGCGGTCAGACCGAAAACATAATCCAGCGCGTCGGCCTCGGACACGTTCTTCGCCTGCTTGCCGATGACCAGAACCAGCTCGCCCTCGAAATGCACATTGTTGGCGTCCGGCGGTAATTCGACATCGCTGCCGCTGCCCGTCAGCGAGGTCGGGAGCTTCAGGAACAGGGGCGGCGGGCGGTCCGACGCCGAGGAAATGTGACTGGCGAAGTTCATGCCGACGGCGAAAACCTTGCTCGCATCGGCCGGCGGCAGAAGCCTGACGCTGTCGAGCGCGACGGTTTGCCCGGTCGGCTTCGCCCCCGCGATCGGATCGCCATCCAGGGTGGCGATGCTGGTTCCGTTCAGAATTCCGAAGCCTGTCTGCCCATCATGGGTGAACCGGACGTATTTGGTGGTCGCGTCCTGCGCGGATGCGATCGAGCCAGTTGCTATCACAATAGCCATCAGAGCGGCTATCACGGTGGCCATCAGGCCCACCGCGAGAAGTCCGGAAATCAGGCTGGAACCTGGGAACGAGCGCATCACCGCGCCTCCGCTGTTGAGGCGGAAACTTCTTTCGATCGACGGAAACTAGCATGTGCCCCGTGTTGCGGCAGCCCGCCAAGCGCGGCAGCATCGGACCATGAAATTCGAGATGAAACAGGTTGCGCGGCTGCTGGTGGCGGGTGCCGCCATCGCCGCGGTTCCGTCCATTACAACGAGGATGCCGCGGTCGCCTACAGCCCGGCCCAGATCGTCGAGAAGATGCACGCGGCCGGGGTGCCCCGGGCGCTCGTGTCCGGCACGTCGGATGACAATACGCTGGCCCTGCTGAAAGCAGGCGGGCCCGGTCTGGTGGTCCCGTTCCTGCGCCCCTATGGCGGCGACGTGCACGCCGGCAACTGGTTCAGGCATCCCGACGCGCTGCCGTATCTCAAGGCGCGTTGGCGCCCCGATCGCTATGCCGGGATCGGCGAGTTCAATCTCCATCAGGTCAATTCTGCGGATAGTGAAACCGTGCGCGCGGTGGCGCGGATGACGGCTGAGACCAACCGGCTGCTGCATGTTCATGCGGACTCACAGGTGATCGAGGCCATATTCGCCCACACGCCGGACGCTCGTATTCTCTGGGCCCATGCGGGCATGGCCGACCCGCCCGAGGTGATCGCGCGGACACTCGCTGCCCATGAAAACCTCTGGGCTGAGATTTAGATCCGGGGTTTCGAGATTGCGCCCGGCGGGGCGCTCGATCCGGTGTGGCGAGATCTGTTTACAACTCATCCCAAACGATTTATGACGCCGTCGGACACCTATGTGACCGACCGACACCGCGTCTGGCTGGCCCAGTTACCGCCGGACATTGCCCGGGGCATCGCACACGGGAACGCTGCGCGCCTGTTCGGCGCGGGCGGCGTCGCGGAACTCGAAAGACAGGAACATGCGGGACCACCGGTGAAACCGGGGGCCGAACCAAGCGGGAGAAAACAATGACAAAAATGACAGGTTCGCGGTTTCTGGCGGAAACCCTGAAAGGCTATGGGTTGAGCCACGTCTTCTTCATGCCGGTTTTCGGCATCGGCGTGCTTAAGGAGATCGAGGAGTTGGGCATGCGCCGGATCATGGTGCATGGCGAGAAGCCGGCGGCCTACATGGCCGACGGCTATGCGCGGATCGCGGGACATCCCGGGGTCTGTATGGCCCAGGCGGTCGGCGCGGCCAACCTGGCGGCAGGCCTTCAGGACCCCTATCTGGCCGGATCGCCTGTGATCGCGTTGACGGGCCGGCGCTCACAGGCCTATCAGCAGCGGCATGCCTATCAGGAGGTGGACCATCGCGGACCCTTCGAGGCGGTGACGAAATACAGCAACGCGATCACCAACATCGATCAACTGCCCCGGGCCCTGCGACAGGCATTTCGTGAGGCGGTCAGCGGGCAGCCCGCACCGGTCCATCTCGATTTCGACGGGATTGTCGGTCAGGACATCCTCGAGGTCGAAGCGGATCTTGAGGTTCTGATCGAGGAGCAATTCAAGCAGATCCCGCCGTTCCGGCCCGAACCCGATCCGGCCGGTGTCGCGGCTGTCGCCCGGGAAATTGCGGCGGCCAGGAAACCGATCATCGTGGCCGGTGGCGGTGTCAAACACAGCGGCGCGGGCGCGGAACTCGTGGCGTTGGCGGAGGCGCTTTCGATCCCCGTGGCCACCTCGCTCAACGGCAAGGGCATGATCCCCGATATCCATCCTCTGTGCGTCGGGGTGGTCGGCGCCTATTCGCGCTGGTGTGCCAACCGGGCCGTCTGCGAGGCCGATCTCGTGATTTATGTCGGCTGCAGCACCGGCGGCATGGTGACCAACGAGTGGCGGGTGCCGGGCCCCGAGGCCGCGATCGTGCAGATCGATATCGACCCGCGCGAACTGGGCCGGAGCTATCCGGTCCGCGCGGCCATGCAGTGCGATGCCCGCGCCGGGCTGTCGGCGCTGCTGACGGCAACCGAGAAAACCGCCGACCGCGCGTCCTGGCTGGAGCGCACGCGCGCACTCGTCGCCGAATGGCGGGCCGAGGTGGCGCCCCTGATGGCATCGGATGATGTGCCGTTTCGCACCGAGCGCCTGTGCGCGGAATACACGGCCCATTTACCGAGTGACGCGATTCTGGTTTCCGACACGGGCCATTCGGGCGTGTGGACCGGCTCGATGATCGACCTGAAGCATCCCGGGCAGACCTATATCCGCTGTGCGGGATCGCTCGGCTGGGCGTTTCCGGCCGCTATGGGGGCGAAGTGTGCCGCCCCGGACCGGCCGGTCATCTGCTTCGCCGGGGATGGGGCCATGTGGTACCACCTCACGGAAATGGAAACGGCGGTCCGCAACGGCATCAACACCGTCACGGTGGTCAACAACAACCACTCGCTCAATCAGGAAAAGGGGATCAACGAAGCGACCTATGGCGGCCAGACGCCGGGGTCGGATGATCTCTGGATCTTCCAGGATACGGACTTCGCGCAGATCGCGGAGTCCATGGGTGGGCTGGGGCTGACTGTCGAGAAACCGGGCGAATTCGAGGGTGCGCTGGATCAGGCGATCGCCAGCGGGCGACCGGCTATGATCGATGTGAAAACCGATATCGGCAGCATCACGCCGGATGCTTGGGCGCCCTGATCGGTCCCCGGTGGATTTCTCACGGCGGGTGCCTCGCATCTACCGTTCGGCGCAGTTATGCTGCTGCCATGTTCACACCGGATCGAAACCGGAGAGATAAATCCTGCCCATTCGCGGTAGACAAGGGGAAGTGAAAATCATGACCGGCATCAGCAAGGTAACGAAACGCCAGCTCGGCAGCAGTGATCTGAAATGCGCGCCCGTCGGACTGGGCTGTATGTCCCTGTCGGGCGCCTATGGCGCGGCGGACGACGAGGAAAATGTGAAGTTCGTCCGCTATGCGATCGATCAGGGCATCGATTTTCTGGATTCCTCCGACATGTATGGCTGGGGCCATAACGAGGAGGTGCTGGCGCGTGCGCTTGCTGACGGCTATCGCGACAAGGTGGTGCTGGCGAGCAAGTTTGGCCAGGTTCAGCTCGAAGGCGGTGGCATGGGTGTGAACGGGCGCCCCGAGTATGTCCCCGAAGCCTGCGACGCGAGCCTGAAGCGCCTCGGTGTCGATGTGATTGATCTCTATTTCCAGCACCGTGTCGATCAGGATGTTCCGATCGAGGACACTGTCGGCGCCATGGCCAAGCTGATCGATGCCGGCAAGGTCCGGGCGATCGGTATCTGCGAGGCCAAGCCCGAAACCATTCGCCGCGCCCATGCAACCCATCCGCTGGCCGCGGTGCAGAGCGAGTATTCGCTACTCTATCGCGATGAGGCCGAGCAGATCCGCGCGGCCACCAGCGAGCTGGGTATTTCCTTCGTGGCCTATTCGCCGCTCGGACGTGGCCTGCTGACCGATGACTTCATCAATGCGGAAACTGTCGCGGAGGACGATCCCCATTATCGTCACCCCCGGTTCTCCCAGGGCAATTTCCAGCAGAACCGTGAGCTGGCCCTTCGGGTCGCCGAATTCGCGGTGCAGAAGAAGTGCTCCCCGCCGCAGCTGGCTTTGGCCTGGTTGCTCGGGCAGGGCGACGATGTAGTGGCCATCCCGGGCACCAAGCGCGCCTCGCGGTTCGATGAGAATGTGGCCGCGATGGGCGTGTCCCTGTCGGCGGACGAGTTGGCAGCGATCTCTGCAGCGGTGCCGGTCGGTGCTGCGGCGGGCACGCGTTATCCCGATGCCCAGATGAAGAAGGTCTTCGTCGATTCGGCTGCGAATTAGTCCTCGCGAAGATGCTCCCGCTCGGTCGAGGGCGGGACGTCCTCGACACGGCGATAGATGACCAGCGACAGCAGCAAGATGATCACCAGCACCCCGAACATGGTGCGATAGGCGATCGCCGGGCTGCGGCCCAGCTCGTCGACCGGGAAGGCGTCGAGGATCGCGCCGGTGCCCATCTGCATCAGAAATACACCCGACCAGGTGCAGACATTTATGGCGGTGAACACCCGCCCGGAATGGCTGTCGGGAAACAGGCTGCGGGCGTGGGCGAAGATGGGGGGTGCCATCGGCGCGAACAGCGCGAACCCCGAAAGCAATATGGTGACGACCAGCACGGAGTTGCTGCTGTTGATCGCCAGCACGGCGGTCATCGTGGTGAACGCCAGCATGCCGCAAGTCACGACCCCGCGCCGCGTGTCGAATTTTCGATCGAGCGGCCCGTAAAGCACTGCCGCGATGATCCAGGTGAGCGACACCACGAAGATGACATTGCCGCGCGCGATGAGATCCAGGTTGAACACATCGTTCAGATAGGGCCCGATCCAGAGATTGCGGATGGTCACCAATGTCCCCACCGACACGGCGGTGACGGCGGCAAACGAATAGATGCGCGTGTCACGCAAAACATGGCGCAGGCCGAGGATCGTCTCGAGCAGGGTTTCGGTGCTGGCCGGATGGGGCGCGTCGTCCGGTCTATCGCGCACCATCACCAGCAGGGCGCCGGCCACCACGAAAGAGATCACCCCCACGACAAACAGGCTCGTCCTCCAGCCATAGAGTTCCACGGCGGCGGCGAAAGGCGATGCGGACAACAGCATCCCCGCGCCGCCGACGGCGATCGAGATGGCGGTGCCGGTCGCCAGCCGGTCGCGGGCGATCCAGCGCGACAGCAGGAGGATCACGCCCATAAAGACCGGCGCGGCCCCGCACCCGATGAGGAACAGGCCGATGGCCAGGCCGACCACACCCTGTGCGACCGAAAAGACAATGGCGCCGAGTGCTGCCAGCGAGAAGAGCCCGGCCATGGTGCGCCGGGGTCCGAAGCGGTCGAGCAAGACTCCAACAGGAAGCTGCATCAGGGCTGCGCCCAGGAAAATCGCCGCGGGCAGGCTCGAGAGCTCGCCCGGGGTCAACCCGAGTTCCGCGCGCAGGTTCGGCGCGATCACGGCCGGTGCGGAGCGCAGAAAATGCGCCAGGATGAACGTCAGCCCCAAAATTGGAGCCATCCGGATGATCGCGGCGCGGCGGCTGTAGGGCGCGGAGGGCGTTTCGCTCTGCATATGTCCGGGAAAAGGGCTGGGGCGGAGATGGCGTCGTCTACCATACATCGCCGACGTCATCGGCGGGAGCCGTGACAGTGAAAGAAAAGAAGGGAATCGGGCTGGCGGCGAGCGGCTGGACGTGCTGCTCGGCCGGGATGACTTTTACCGCTGAGTTCGAAGCCGAAGCGGTTGATCCAACGCAATGCTCTGTCCGAGTGCCGGGGGGATCATATGCATCTCACCGGCTGCAGATGGAGAGAGACATGCAAGCGGCAGATGTTATGACCCCGGAGGTGGTGACGGTCACCCCCGACACCAGCGTTGAGGATATCGCGCGGATATTCCTGTCCCGCCATGTCAGCGCCGTACCGGTCGTTGACGATGCGGGGTTGCTCCAGGGCATCGTCAGCGAGGGTGACCTCATGCGTCGGTCGGAAAACCAGACCGCACGCCAGACGTCATGGTGGTTGCACATGTTCACGAGCCCGGCGGAACGGGCCCAGGAGTTCGTGTCGACCCATGGGCATCATGCGCGCGATGTGATGACCCCGAAGGTGATCACCATCACCGAGGACACCCAGTTGTCCGACATCGCGCAACTCCTTGAACGGCATCGCATCAAGCGTGTGCCGGTCGTCCGTGACGGCCGCCTCGTGGGGATCGTTAGCCGTGCCAACCTGTTGCATGGTTTGGTCGCGCTTGCGCCGCCCCATGAGGTTCAGAGTGACGATCGCCAGATTCGCGAAACCCTGTCCAAGACGCTGGTGGAGGATCTGCCCAGCGTCGGGAACTTCGTCAGCTATGTCGTGCGGGATGGCACCGTGCAGCTTTGGGGTGGGGTGCTGACAGAATCCGAAAAGACAGCCGTTCGTGTTGCAGCAGAAGGCGTGCCGGGCGTGCGCGGCGTCGAGGACAACGTCACGATCCTGCCAAGCGCTCTGCAGGTTATCGGAACCATGTGATCACCGGCGCCTGGGCTCCGGACGTGCAGTCGGTCAGGCCGCCCGGGCCTCGCGCAACTCCTTGCGACGCGCCGCCGTGGCGGCCTCATCGACCTCAAGTGACTCGTCATCGATCTCGCCGGTGAAAATCACGCCGTAGATGTCTTTCGCCTTCTCGAGGGTCTCCCAACCCTCCAGCACATCGACGATCACCCGTTCGGTTTCGCGGTCGAGCGGGTCGCCGTAGCCGCCGCCGGCGGAATCCCGGCCGCGGACACGCTGGCCCATATTGATGGTGACTTGGGCCACGTTTGGTAGCCGTACCGGCTGGGTCTCGTCCTCGATCAGCCATGTCTCGCCCGACGTCCCCGGCAGGCCGCCAAGCACGCCGCGTGGCTGGCTGTGCTGGCCGTCGCAGGAAATCACGGCCATCATCGGTGCATGTGTCGGTCCGTACTCGATCTGCTGTGCCGGGGCGCCGCGCCGCCGGCCCGCACCGGCGGAATCGGTCACGAGGGTAAGTGATTCCACGCGGATCGGGTGCTTGAGTTCGTCCACTTCGACCGAGTCCCGGTACATCAGCCCGGCGATCACCGGGATGGCGTAGTTCACCCAGCCGTCGGCCACGGCGCTGGCGGGGCCGCCGTTGGTCGACAGCATCAGCCGGTTCACATAGGGCTCGGGCTCGCGCCGCAAATCCTGGCCGGAAATCACGGCCATCCCGGCGCCGAGCCCCGCGCCACCTTCGGACAGGCCCATGCCGTCACCCAGCTGCGCGAACGCGGACTGGGTGATGTTGACCAGTCGTTCCGACACATTGGTCGTCGAGACCGAGCAGGAGTGGGGGAAGGTCGGCGCCGCGACGACGCTGTCTTCGGCATATTGGAAGTGCAGGCGCCGGAAGGCGCCTTCGTTGCGTGGCAAATCCTTGTCCAGCGCATTGAAGATCGCGCCCACCACGGCCGACGTGGCCGAGCCCAGCGAGGTGTTCAATCCGGCGTCGACGGAGGGCGGGTTGTCGCGCAGATCAACATTAATGTTCCCCTCGTCCGGGTCGATGTCGATCTTCACCGTCAGCTCCAGGCCGTCGGGCAGAATGCCTTCCAGCGGGTCCGAGCGGCCCTTGTTGACCAGGCGCGCCTTCGGCAGTCGACGGATATTGTCGATCATGCGGCGCTCGGAATAGTCGAACCATTCGCGCATGAAGGCTTTGACCGTCTCCTTGCCGTATTTCTCACAGAAGGTCTCAAGACGGCGTTCCGCGATGCGGGCGGAGCCGAGCCCGGCCAGGTAATCGCCATACCATTGGTCGGGCACCCGGATGCGCGCCCGGCACATCCGCATGATGTCTTCATTATTTTTGAAATCGCGCTGAATGCGCACGCCGGGGAAGACCAGCGCGCCTTCCTCATAGACGTCGCGCGCACGCACGAAGTAACTCGACGGGATCGAGTTGCCGATATCGGCCATGTGGCATTTCGAGACGGCGGTGAACAGATGCTCGCCCTCGAAGAAGACCGGCACCATGAACGTGTGGTCCGCAGGGTGGGTGTTGCCGCCATAGGGATCGTTGTCCAGATAGGCGTCGCCGCGCTGGATGTCGCCCTTGTGATATTCGCGCATGTTCGCCGTCTGGATGTGACAGCCGAAGATATGTACCGGCAGGCCTTCGGCGGGCGCGAGCAACTCGTCATTGCCGGTTACCAGGCAACAGGAGAAATCCCGGGCCGACGAGATCACGGCGGAACGCGCCGAGCGCAGCAGCGTGTTGGTCATTTCCCTGACGATGCCGTCGAGGCGGTTCGCCATGACGGAGATCAGGATGGGATCGAGGGTGGTTTCGGGTTCAGACATCTTGGTCTCCCTGCTCAACGACAGTCGAGGATGTAGTCGCCGGCCGCGCTCAGGCGCGCCGACATATCCGGATAGACGACGATCGTGGTCGTCGGCTCTTCGATGATCGCGGGCCCCTGGACCTCGTCGCCGATCACCATGTTCGCACCCCGGAAAATGGGTGTGTCCACGCGGTCGCTGCCGCCGAAGAAGCAGCTGCGGCTGGCGTTGGGCGTGGGCGTGTTGTGCACATCCGATGGTTCGGGCGAGGGCGGTGGATCGAAGGGGCGGATCGATATCCGTCCCTTCCAGTTCACACATTCCACCGGGCTGCCCTCATCGCGCACCGCGTAGACCCGCTCATGGGTGAGATGGAACGTCTCGACCAGCTCGTCCACATCGGCGTCGGTCTCGAGGCGTGGCTTGGGCAGCTGGGTGTCGAGTTCCCAGACCTGGGCGCGATAGCGTGCCTCGACGAAGAATTCGATCGAGACCGTCGCGTCCTTCGCGGTTCCCAGGCTGTCGCGGAACTGCATGAGATCGGCCTCGATCTCGTCGAGCGCGGAATTTACCCCGTCGCGGTCGAACCCGTTGGTGTCGGTAAACCGGCTGCGGGTCGCCTCGAAGACGATCGAGGAATACTGCATGCCGCAGGCCGACAGGGCCGACGCCGTCTGGGGCAGGATCACCGTGGCGCAGCCGAGTTCGTGGGCGATGGGCATGATGTTGAAGCCCGCGGCCCCGCCGCCGGCGACGATCACGCTTTCGCGCGGATTGAGGCCGTCATTCACCGTGATTTCGCCGATCGCCTTGATCATCAATTCGTTGGCGATGACCAGGATCGAGTGGGCTGTCTCGTCGACCTCCTTGCCCAGCGTCTTGGCCAGGGTCGCGATCACCTTCTCGGCCGCACTGCGATCGAGGGTGAGCCGTCCGCCGTTGAAGTAATCAGGGTCGATGTAACCGAGCACCAGTGCGGCGTCGGTCACTGTCGGCTCCGTGCCGCCGGCGCCATAACAGGCCGGGCCCGGGACCGAGCCCGCCGATTGGGGGCCGACCTGCAGGAGCCCGCCGGGATCGACCCAGGCGATGGAGCCGCCGCCCGCGCCGACGGAGCGGACGTCGACGGTCGAGGCGCCGATGATGTCGCCGGTCCATTGCGGGCCAAGCCAGCTGTCGCGGGAATAGACGAGTTGATTGTCACGCACGAGGCCGACATCGAAGGTCGTGCCGCCCGCGTCGCAGACGATCACGTCGCCGCCCATCCGTTCCAGCGCGGAATAGGCGCGCCCGGCGACCGGCGCCATGGCCGGCCCGGATTTGAGCGTGTTGATTGGGCGCTCGACGAGGGTCTCGACCTCCTGGCAGCCGCCGACCGACGTGGACACCAGCAGGTCGCCGGTAAAGCCAATATCGCGAAGATCCGTCTGCATCCCGCGCAGATGCGCCTGCATCAGGGGCTTGAGTGAGGCATCGATCGCGGTCGCCGAGGCGCGGCGGTACTCGCGTAGGATGGGTGCGATCCGATGGGACAGCGTGTAGGGCACGTCCGGCATGATCTCCTCGATCAGCTCGCCGAGTTTGGCCTCATGGGTGTTGTTCGCGATCGACCAGAGCAGCGATACGGCAATTGCCTCGAAGCCCCTGTCCTTGAGGGTCTGGATGACCTCGCGGGCCTGGGCCTTGTCGAGGGGGCGGACGACCTCGCCGGAGGCGCCGATGCGTTCGTTGATCTCGAAGGTGCGTCGTCGCGGAATATAGGGCTGCGGGTAATCGTAGCTGTAGTCATGGGGGCCGTGCTTGCCGCCCTCCTTGAACACCAGGATATCGCGGAAGCCGGTCGTCGTCAGGAACGCGGTGCGTGCGGTTTGCTTGGTGACGATGGCGTTCGTCGCGCGGGTCGTGCCGTAGATAAGAAGGTCTGTCTCGGCGAGCAGATCCTGGGTCGATTTTCCGACGGCTTCGGCCACCACGTCGAGGGCGGAAAACATGCCCTCGGAGATGCGCTCGGGCGTTGTCAGCGACTTGCCGACATGGAACTTCCCATCCGGATCGAGCAGAACCATGTCAGTAAAAGTGCCGCCGGTATCGACGGAAATTCGGTAACCCATTTACTCTTCCCCCTGAATAAACACCGCGGCTTTTGCTTCGCGTTTGCCTGCGGCGAGACGCGCCTGATGCGTCATGCTTTAATACTCTCTCACCCGCGCAGGGGACGCAACGGAGTTTGAAGAATGGATTACGCCGAACGGGGATATGGTGACGGCGACGTCGGCTGGGGTGAGCGCCCCGGGGTGGTGGTCGTCGACTTTCAGCGCGGCTTCACCGACCCGAATTTTCGGATGGGCGGCGCGCCGATGATCGACGCGGCGGTGGAACGCACGGTGGATGTGATCCGGGCCGCAAAGGATTGCGGATTCCCGGTCGCGGCCTGTGTGATGGGCTATCACTCCCAGGCGGCGATGCCCCACTGGAAGATTGCCCCCCTGCGCGAGGAACTGGTCGTCGGCCACCCGTCGGTCGAGCTCGACCCGCGGATCGCGGCGGCGGAACCCGATCTGGTGGTGATGAAGGGTGCACCGTCGATCTTCTTCAACACCCAGGTGGCACCCTTCCTGATCAAGCACGGCGTGGACACGGTCGTCGTAACCGGCTGCATCACGTCGGGTTGTGTGAGGGCATCCGTGATCGACGCCTTCAGCCTCGGCTTCCGGACCATCGTGCCCGCCGACTGTGTCGGCGATCACGACGAGGAGCCCCACCAGGCCAATTTGCGCGATGTGGACCGGCGCTATGCCGATGTTGTGGATGCGGAAGCCGTCCTGACCCAGTTCGAACGCCTGCGTGGGCGCAACAGCTGATCGGCAACCGCTAGTCCAGATCTCGGAAGGGCGCCTCGCGCTCTGCGAGCACGTCTTTTAGGGGCTCGTCACGCATCTTGCGCATCCACTCCCGCCCATGGGGTGAGGCATGCAGGGACGAGATCGCCTCGACATTGTAGAGCCATGAGCTGGTCAGCCCGGCCGTCTCCTGCTGGTGGTTGATCGAGGCCTTGGCGAACTTGATCGCCGGCCCGGGAATCCGTGACAGCTTGCGTGCGAGCCGTCGGGCCTCATCCATCAGCTGATCGCCTGGCACGGCCCGGTTGACCAGATGAATGCGTTCGGCCTCGCGGCCATCGATCATATCGCCGGTGTACATCAGCCAGCGCACGTGCCGGATCGGGACGGTCCACGGCATCATCAGCGACGGGGGCCCTGAGGCGTGGCGTACCTCGGGCTCTCCGAGCATCGCGTCTTCGGCGGCGAGCGCCAGGTCGCAGCACATCATGAGTTCAAGGCCGCCCGCCAGCGCAAAGCCGTTGACGGCGGCAATGACCGGCACCTCCGAGTTCCAGATCGCCCGCAGCCGGTCGCAATTCGCCGACATGTCGGCGCGCCAGGCTTCCGTGTCCATCTCGAAGTCGTCGCTGACCAGGTCGAACCCGGTGGTGAAGGCGCGCCCGGCGCCGGTGAGGATGATCGCGCGGATATCGGGGTCCTTCTGCGCGTCGCGCACGGCCGTATCGATGGCGTCGAGCAGCTCCAGATCGAGCGCGTTCAGCTTGTCGGGCCGGTTCATTGTCAGCGTCACGAACGCATCGTCGGGATCGCGATCGATCAGGAGAACGGGGGCATCGGTCATGGTCCGGGTTCCTTGGTGTTGGCGTTGCCGGGGGTCAGGCGTTGTCGGGGCAGATGATGACCGGGTCGGGCGGGTCTGTGTAGAGCCGTGCCACCAGGTCGGCGCGATTGCGCAGGCAGGCCTTCTGGACAAGATGCCCCTTGTCGTTGATTTCGCCGGCGGCCCGGTCCGGCGGCCCATCGGCGATTGCCGCGCGGAAGATGGAAGTCGAGCTGGCCGGCATTCGGGCGTTGTGGGCGGCAAGCGCCTCGGCCATGCGCGCCTGTGGATCGTCGTTTTCGTCAGCCGGTGTCGTTGGCGTGGGAAACAGGATGATGGCAATCCGGTCCTGTCCGGCACCGGCGATGGCGACGTCCTGCGCATGGGGTGCGCATGCCGCCAGGATGGCATGGCGCAGGGCGCCGACCTTGACCCGGGTTCCCGTCGTGAGTTTGAAATCTTCGGCGAGGCGACCGTCGAAACAGAGGCCGTGCTCGGGCGCGCCGTCTTGTCGCGCGCAGGCGAGATCGCCGGTGCGCAGGAACCCTTCCTCGTCGAGCGAGACCGGCGTGAGGCCATCCGGCCCGACATAGCCCGGTGACACATTCGGCCCCCGGAACCGAACTTCCAGCGCATCGTCGACCGGTGCCAGATGCAGACTGTGACCGGGCAGGGGCAGGCCGATCTCGTCCGTGCGCCCCGCCGGCTCATGCCCGAGGCACATGGTCGACCCGGCCTCCGTGGCGCCGTAGCCCGACAGGACCAGCGGCGGGCCGCCGGGGCCATGGGGTCCTGCCGCGACGGCGGCTTGCATGCGTTGCCAGGTTTGCGCACCCATGCCGGCGCCCGCGAAGAAGATCAGATCGAGGCGTTCGAACAACGCCGCACGGGTGGTCGCGTCGCCGTCCAGATGATCAAGCAGCAGATCAATGCCATAGGGCACGTTGATGTGGATTGTCGGGCGGACGTCCCGGATGCGGGTGGCCAGGGCCTCCATATTATCGGGCCCGGGCGGTACCTCCACATGATAGGCGCCGCCGTACCAGACCATCTTGTGGAAATTGTCGAGACCGCCGAAGACATGGTGCCAGGGCAGCCAGTCGATAAGCGCGGGCCGTCGCGCGGCGAGAAACGGCCAGTGAACGCCATAGGCGCACTGGCAGGACGCGATCATGCGCCGGGTTATCGAAACCCCCTTGGGGTCGCCGGTGGATCCGGATGTGAAATAGATCGCGGCGGAGTCGTCTGGCGTGACGGCGGCGCGTGCGAACGCTGTCTGGGCGGCCGTGACATTGGTCAGTTCGACAGGATCGACCGCCGTTCCGCACAGACCCGCCAGTTTCCCGGTCAACGTCTCGGCCTGCACAACCGTAAGGCGCGGTTCCGCGGCGGCGAGCAGGCCCGCCAGCCGGTCGCGGCCATGCTCCGATGTCAGCAGAAGCGGCGACAGCGGGACATGAACCAGGCCCGCCTTGAGGCAGGCGAGCTTCAGCGCGGCGTGCAAGGTCCCGGCACCCGCGATGACGGCCACACAATCACCGTGCGTGAGGCCGCGTGCGACGAGATCCTGCGCCAGCGCATCGGAAAACTCGTCCATCGCGCCATAGCTGGTCGTTTGAATGTCGCCGTTCTCGCGTTCGCTGATGAAGGCCGCGCCGCGATCTAGGGCCACCCAATGGTCGAACCGCTCGAGAAGGTCGGGCAATACATCGGGCAGGGGTGCGCGGTTGTGCAGCAAGATGGAGCCGTCGGGCCGATCCTCGCGCTCGATTTGGTTGGGTGCCAGTCTGTTGTCGTCGGACATGGGGGCGGCGGGCATGGGGCGTCGTCGGTTGTGCAGGACTATCTGTGGAGGCCCGAACAATGGCAGAGCCTATCTCGCCTCTGCAACCGGGGTTACCAGCCTCTCGCATTTTGGCGCCGGGTCGGGCTAAATCCGGGTGCGAATATTTGTTGAGGGAAAATCCATGACGTCCAGTCCCGCCGTGATCGATCACCCGTTGCTGCAGCACAAGATTTCTCTGCTGCGCGACAAGGAAACACCGTCCGTCATCTTTCGTCTTCTGGTGCGCGAGATCGCCCAGCTCATGCTGTTCGAGGCGACCCGCGATCTGGAGCTGACGGCGCGGGACATCGAAACCCCCCTGACAAAGATGACTGCCCCCGTACTCGCCACGCCGGGTCCCGTGCTGGTTTCGATCATGCGGGCGGGCAACGTGATGCTGGATGCCGCCCTGGAAATCATCCCGACCGCCGGGGTCTGCCATATCGGGATATACCGGGATCACGATACGCTCGAGGCAGTTGAGTATTACTTCAATGGGCCGCCCGATATCGCCGAGCGCGCGCTTCTCCTGGTTGACCCCATGCTTGCGACCGCCAATTCGTCGATCGCCGCGATCACCCAGCTCAAGGCGCGCGGTGTGACGAACATGAGCCTGATCTGCATCCTCGCCGCGCCCGAGGGGTTGGCGGCCTTGTCCGCTGCGCATCCCGATGTCCCGGTCTTCGTCGGGGCGGTCGACACCCATCTCAACGAGAAGGGCTACATCGTCCCGGGTCTGGGCGATGCCGGGGACCGCAGCTACGCCACCTGATCGACGGGCTGGTCTGGGTCGAACGCATTCGGAGCGCTCGTTCGCTGTTAGAAACCGTAGAGCTCGGCGCCGTCCTGGGACGAGATGGCCCGCACGGCGCGCAGCAGGCAAAGCTGATTGGTGCCGTCGGAGTGCAGGAAGCTTGCCGCATCGCGCAGATACTTTTCGACCGGATGCTCGTGCATGATGCCGGCCCCGCCGAGCACCTCGGCCGCGAGGCGGCAGGTCTCGAATGCCGCTTCCGATGCGTTGACCTTGGCCAGCAGCCCATGCACCCGCGCATCGGGATGGCCGCGATCGGCCAGCCACGCCGCCTTCCATATTTGCAGGCGCGCGGCGTCGAGTGACATGGCCATGCGGCCAAGCATCAGCGCGACGGCCTGATGCTCGATGATGGGCTTGCCGCCCTGCACCCGTTGCTTGGCGTAGTCGAGGGCATACTCATAGGCGGCGCGTCCCACGCCGAGCACGGTGGCGGCGGCCTCTGACTTGCTGCCGGGCAGATACTTGCCCCGCAACTCGCCGAGCATGCCTTCCCCGATCATGAGATTTGTCACCGGCACCCGGCAATCTTCCAGATGGAAGGTGCCGTTGGTCGCCAGGCGCTGGCTGCTCTTCTCGTGGAAGAAGCCTGCCCGAAAACCCGGGGTGTCGTGCGGGATGACGAACACCGCGCCGCCCTCGCTGAGGGTCTTGGTCTTGTCGATGCGCGCGATGATGAAATAGAGCCGGGCCATCGAGCCGTTTGAGATGTAGCGCTTGGTGCCGTTCAGCACATAGTCGTCACCGTCACGCACGGCCGACATGTGCAGCTCGATGTCGGGGGAGTCGTAATAGCCCTGGTGATCGGAGCCGACACCTTCTTCGGTGATGCCGATGGCGGTGGTCGCCTCCGGGTCCGCGACGAAGGGCGGGATGAAGCGTTGCTGCTGTTCCGGCGTCATGGCATCGGCGAACAGATGTGCCGTCTTCCAGCATTGATCCATGATGACCGCGAAACCGAGGTCACCCACGCCGAGTTCCTCGCCGACGATGCACATGGTTGCGATGTCGACACCGACGCCGCCAAATTCCTTGGACACACCCAATGTGCGCAGTCCGAGTGCGTCCGCCGCGCGGATCCAGTCCCAGGGAATTCGCTCCTCGGCCGTCGGCAGCCTGTCCCGGCGCAGCACGTCAGGTTTGATCACCTGTTCGGTGAAGTCGCGCGCGATGGCGCGCCAATGCAGCTGTTCTTCGGTGAGTTGGAATTCCATAACGCATCCCCCAATGCTGATGTCGACGGCAGGTATCTTCCGGTGCAGGACGGCCGGTGGCAATCCTCTTCGCCTATCGCCCGTTTGGCCATGGACATCCCGTCGAAATCGCGGGACGCTGGCCGGGAAGAATAAATCGACCGGGGGATGCGCAATGTCGGAATTCAAACGCCTGAATGTCGGGGTGATCGGCACCGGTTGGGTCGGCGGCATCCGCGCCAACGCCTGTGCCCAGAACCCATTGGTCGACCAGCTGCACATCGCCGAGATCGACCCGAAGCGCCAGGCCGAGATCGCCGCGGAGACCGATCCCACGTCGATCACCGATGACTGGCAGACCCTGATCGACGATGCTTCGATCGACCTGATTGTCATTGCGATGACGCCGGAGACGGCGCGGTTCCCGATCGTCATGGCGGCGCTCGAGGCCGGAAAGCATGTCTTCGTCGAGAAACCCATCGCACCCAGCATTGCGGAGGCGGAACAAGCCTATGCGCTGGCGGCGTCGAAGGATTTGAAAATCTCCATCGGGTATTCGCGCCGGTTCGACCCGCGTTACGTCTATGTCCGCAAGGCGTTGATGGACGGCGTGATCGGAGAGCCGGTGACCTGCCTGATCTCGCGCCATTCCACGCGTGAACTGGGCGAGAAGATCACCGGTCGCTCGAAGATGTCACCGACGTCGATCGGCGGCGTCCATGATCTTGATTTCATCCTCTGGTGCCTGCAGCCGCGCAAGCCGGTGCGGGTCTATTCCCAGCAGGCCGGCAAGTTGTTCAGCCAGAAGAGCGACACGCCCGACCATCAATGGGTCATGGTCACCATGGATGACGGCACGACGATCACCGTCGGCATCGGCTGGATTCTGCCGGCGGGATATCCCAACTTTGTGCAGGCCTGGATCGAGGTGATCGGCACGGACGGGGCGCTGACCATCGACGACACCCACAAGGAAGTGCAGTTCAACACCGTCAAAGACGGAATCCGTTATCCGATGTCGTCGATGCCCGGCGAGGCGGTCGATCATGTGTTCGCGGGTGCCATGTATGACGAGACCAAGCATTTCCTCGAGGCCGTCGCCTATGGCCGCCCGGCCATGGTCACCTCCGACGAGGCCATCCAGGTGATGGAGCTCTACAACGCGGCCGACCTGTCGGCGGAGCGCGGCGAGCCGGTGCTGTTGCCGCGCAACGATGCGTCCACCGGCTAGTCCCAACCCCTAGAGATATTCCCGGAACCAGGCCGCGGTCTCGCGGGCCACGGTCTCGAAATGCTCTGAGTTCGAGTATTCATAGACCTGGTTGTGGCGGGCCTCCGGCAGCTCGACCAGTTTCTTGGGCTCGCCGCACTTCTCGAAGGTGAGCCGCGCTTCTTCGGGTGGCACCATCACGTCATAGCCGGCGGCGAAAAACAGCACCGGGCGCGGAGATATACGGTCCACCACCCAGTCGGGCTTGTAGCGGAACGCGGCCTCCGCGCTCTCCATGTCCACATAGGGGTCATCCACCGCGCCATGCTCCTCGACGGTCATCGTCGGCTTGTCAGTTGCGTCGGGATCGAGCGGGTAGATGTCGTAGCGGTAGATGTCCTGTTTCTCGCCGGTCACCACCCGATGGCGCGCTTCCGCGCGGACCGCGTCGCGGAACTTGTACCAGTCGTACGCAGATCGCACGGAACGCAGCCAGCGTTCGCCGTCATGCACGCCGACGGCGGACACGACGACCTTGAGGCGCGGGTCGAAGGCCGCGGCCCAGACCGCATTGGCGGCGCCGAAGCTGGAGCCGTAGACGCCGACGCGGGCGGAATCGACCCCGTCCACCGTCTCCAGATAGGTCACGGCGTCATAGACATTCTGTGCCTGCTCGAGCGGCCGGTGGCGGCGACGTTCGCCCTCGGCCTCGCCATAGCCGACATAGTCCGGCGCCAGCGCCACGAACCCCTCGCGGGCCATGCGGCGGGGGATGTCCACGGTCGCAATGTTCTTGCGGCCGGAGTAGCCCGTCAGGCTGATGATCGCGGGCAATGCCGGGTCGCCTGGTTTCCAGCTTTCGGGTCGATACAAATGCGCGGCGATCTTCTGGCCGTCGCTGTAGAAAACGACGTCCTCGCGGCTGAATTCCTCTGTCTTCATGGCCCATCACCCATTGTCGGCTGTCATCGTCGTGCGGTGCATTCACGATCACGATACCGCTGCCGCGCTCGAACAGAAAGATTACGCGCGTATTGAACCGATCTCTTCGACGAGGAAGTCGATGAACGCGCGGGTCTTTAGCGCCAGTGTGCGCTGTGCCGGATAAAGAATGAAAACCGCACCCTCGACCCTCTCGAAGTTGGGCAGGAGCCTGATCAGACGGCCGGCCGCGATATCGGCCGCGACCACGTGGTAGGGCACCCGCGCGATCCCCGCGCCGGCGAGCGCGGCCTCGCGTGCGACCGAAAGGTTGGAGCTGCTGATCGGGCCGTCGACGCGGACCGTGTGTACGACGCCGTCAATGTCAAAGACCCAATCCGTTGCCATGATCGCGGCGGTCAGGGGCAGGCAGGCGTGGTCGACCAGCTCTTTGGGGTGTGACGGAGTGCCCCGGCGTTCGATGTAGTCGGGGCTCGCGCAGACGACATGCGGTGTTTCCATGATCTTGCGCGCGACGAGGGAGGAATCCGGCAAACTCGCGGCGGCGCGAATGACAATGTCAAAACCGTCGCCGACCGGATCGGCATAATTATCGGAGAGCACGGCGTCGACACGCACCTCGGGGTAGCGCGCGACGAATCGCGGCAGCATTGGCGATACAAACATATGGCCGAATGAGACGGGCATGGTGACGCGCACGAGACCGCGCGGCGACGCCGTCACCGCATGGACCATCTCGGCACCCTCGCCCAGGGCATCGAGGGCCGTGGCGACGCTGGTCTGATAAGCCAGACCGGCTTCGGTGAGCGCGAGGTGCCGCGTCGTGCGGGCAATCAGGCGCGTGCCCAGCCGCGCTTCCAGGTCGGCGATGGCCTTGCTCACGGTCGACGGGGACAGTCCCAGCTGTTCGGCCGCGCCGCGAAAGCTGCCGGTTTCCGACACGGCGTTGAACATCTCCAGAGAGCGGGTGGAAGGTAGCGTCATAATGATGAAGGTACTTCACCAATAAAATGAAATCTATTGGATTGCTGAATTTCTTGGAAATTGCGATGGTCTGTCTCAGAGCGAATACGCGATCGTTTCTGATCAGGTGTGCGATGTCCGTGCGCCTGTGTTTTGGCGTGGTGTATCGCCGCCGTCGCCGATCGAATTGAACGCGTCCGAAATAGAACCAAGGGGAATCACCAATGTCCGACTACAGCAATTTGTTTCAGAGCTACGATATGCGCGGCCTGTCGCTGCCGCATCGCATTGTGATGTCGCCGATGACACGCAGCCGCGCGGGCGAGGGCGATGTTCAGGGCGAGATGAATGCGGAATATTACGCACAGCGCGCGTCGGCAGCATTGATCGTGACGGAGGGTGTGCAACCGAGCCTCGACGGCAAGGGCTATTGCCGCACCCCGGGGATCCACACGGATGCGCAGGTTGCAGGCTGGAAGCTGATCACCGATGCGGTACATGCGAAGGGCGGTCGGATCGTCTGCCAGCTGATGCATGCGGGCCGGATTGCCCATCCACTGAACAAGAGCGGCGGGAATATCGTGTCGGCGTCGGCAGTACAGGCCGGTGGCCAGATGTTCACTGTGCAGGAGGGGCCGCAGGACCATCCGGTGCCCCACGCGCTGACGACGGATGAGGTGAAGGCGACCATTGCGGAATTCCGGCACGCGGCCGAATGCTGCAAGCGGGCCGGGTTTGACGGGATTGAGCTGCATGCCGGGCAGGGTTATCTGCCGATGCAGTTCCTGTCGCCCAACGTGAACCAGCGCGACGACGCGTATGGCGGCTCGGTTGCCAACCGGGTGCGGTTCTCGATCGAGATCATGGAACAGCTGATCGATGTGATGGGGGCCGACCAAGTGGGCATCCGCATCGCGCCGGGAAACACCTTCAACGACGTGAAGGACGACGCCCCGGAAGAAACCTACACGGCATTGTTGCAGGGGCTGCGGCCGCTGAACCCGGTCTATCTGCATGTGGTCACGCCGTTCCCGCATATGAGCCACGCCGTGCCGGAGAACATGACGGAGCTGTGCCGCAGCAATTTCGACGGCACGCTGATCCGCAATGGCGGCTACACCGCGGAGAGTGCGGATGCGGCGATCGCGTCGGGGGAGGCTGATTTGGTGGCGTTCGGGAAGATGTTCCTGGCGAACCCGGATCTGCCGAAGCGATTCGAGGTCGGTGCGGAGCTCAACGAATGGGACATGGACACGTTCTATGCGCCGGGGCCCAAGGGTTACATCGACTACCCAACCCTGGAGGGATGAGTTGACGCCACGGATGGTGCCCGGTCGGGAATGTTGTGACCGGGCCATCCGATCCCGGCAGGCCATCGTCGAGATGGCGTTTACCGTGGCGCTGACTGAGGATAAGAATAGACAAACGCCGGGTGCACCCGGCTGCGAAACTTAGGGAGACACAGCATGCATTACAATCGACCTCGCTCCACCGCCACCTGGGGCACGATGGCCAAGGATTGGGAAATCGGTGTCGATTTCCAGCGGCTGAACCGTGAACGTCCGGCGCGTGCGCAGGCGGCGATCAAGGAAGCGGGCCTCGCGGCCGTGCTGTGTTTCACCTTCGACAATATTCGCTACATCACAGGAACCCATATCGGCGAATGGGGTCGGGACAAATTTGATCGTTATGCGATCTGCCCCGCCGAGGGTGACTACTTCCTCTGGGATCCGGCCCCGCCGGCCAAGCGCAAGAGTGCGCCCTGGCTCGAAGGCCGGGTCGATGCGCCGATCAGCACGCTGCAGGGTGCCCTGCCGCCGAAGCACGGCATCCAGGATGATTTCGCCAAACAGATCAAGAAGGCCATGATTGATCTCGGCATCGAAAACCAGCCGCTCGGCATCGATCTGATGGAATTGCCGATGCTGCGCGCCTTGGAGGCTGAAGGCATCGAGGTTGTCGACGGCCAGCAGGCCATGCTGAACGCCCGCGAAGTCAAAACCCAGGACGAAATCGAGTTGCTCAAGCAGGCGGCCGCGATGGTCGACGGTACCTACTACGATATCGCCAAAGCGATCCGTCCCGGGACACGCGAAAGCGATCTTGTCGCGATCGCGCACGAGCGGCTCTACAGCATGGGATCCGAGCGGGTCGAATGCGTCAATTCCGTTGCTGGCCCGCGCGGTGCGCCCCATTCGCACACCTTCTCCGACCGGATCATTCAGCCGGGGGACATGATCTTCCTGGACATCATGCATTCGTTCAACGGCTACCGGACCTGCTACTACCGGACCTTCATTTGCGGCGTGCCCAATGAGGCTCAGACCGAGGCCTACGAGCAGTGCTCCAAATGGGTGAGCGCCGCGATCGATGCCATCAAGCCGGGTGTCACGGTCGACGAGATAGCGGAAGTCTGGCCGAAGGCCGAGGAATTCGGCTACGACAACGAGGAAGAAGCCTTCCTCTTGCAGTTCGGACATGGCATTGGCCTGAGCCTTTGGGAGCGCCCGATCATCTCGCGACGCTATCTCGGCCAGGACACGGTCCTGAAAGAGGGCATGGTCTTCGCGGTCGAATGCTGGAAGGGCGCCGAGGATGGATCCGGTGCCGCGCGCATCGAGGAAGAGGTCGTCGTCACCAAGGATGGTTGCGAAATCATCACCAACTATCCGAGCGACCATCTGATTTCCTGCGGTCTGCCCGGCTGTGAAATCCTTTAGATCGGTTTCGGACCGGGGACGTTCTGACTATGGCGCATGACACCAAAGTCGGCTGGATCGGAGTGGGTATGATGGGGGAACCCATGGCCCGCAACGTGATGCAGGCCGGTTTCCCGCTGCGGGTCTACAACCGGACGCGCGACAAGGTCCGCGACCTGGAAAAGGATGGCGCGGGTGTCGCGGACAGTGTCGCTGACCTGGCTTCCGGCTGTGATGTGCTTGTCTCCATGATTTCCGCCGACGCGGCGCTGGAGGCTGTCACGATTGCCGATGGAGGCGCGTTCGCGGCGATGTCTGCGGGCAGTGTGTTCATCGACATGAGCACGGTCTCTCCGGCGATGTCTGCGCGCGTTGCGCTGGTGGCCGCGGAAAAAGGGATTCACTATCTGCGTGCGCCGGTGTCCGGCAGTATTGGCTTGGCCGCCGCCGGGACCCTGACAATTTTTGCGTCGGGCCCCGAGCAGGTTTTCGAGGCCTCTCGCAGCTTGTTCGAGGCGATGGGCGGCAAGCTGTTCCATGTCGGCGAGGCCGAAGAAGCACGTTACCTCAAACTGTCGATCAACATGATGGTGGGCATCACCGCCGGCATGATGGCAGAGGCGCTGACCCTCAGCGAAAAGGGTGGCGTGGACTGGAACCAGATGATCGATATCATCGGCAGCAGTGCGGTTGCGTCGCCTTTGGTCGGCTACAAGGTCGATGCGCTGAAAAATCGCGACTTCACGCCCGCGTTTCCGGCCTGGATGATGTCGAAGGATTTCGACCTGGCCCTGGATGCGGCGCGCGATGAGAGCATTCCGCTGCCGATCACGTCCCTGGTGCGCCAGCACTGGAGTGCCATGGAGGCCACGGGTCGCGGGGAATTGGATTTCTTCGCCTATGTGACGCTGATGGAACATCTATCGGGTCTTGGAGATAAGTCGGGCGACTGACCGACGGGTTGCGCATCGGGCGTATTAGGACGGGATTCGGTAACGACTTTTCAAGCTTCGGCGGCCTTGGCTGCCTTTGTCACGACAAGGACAGACATTCATGGCGCGTATTCAGGTCACGCTGATCACCGGCTTTCTCGGTAGCGGCAAGACGACCCTTCTCAACGCCTTGCTGCAGCACCCGGACATGTCCCAGGCCGCGGTGATCGTCAACGAGTTTGGTGAGATTGGTCTCGACTATGATCTGGTCGAGCGCAGTGACGAGTCCGTTGTCCAGCTGGAGAATGGCTGCCTGTGCTGCACGGTCAAAAGTGATCTGATCGACACGTTTCGCGACCTGCATCTGCTGCGCCTCAGCGGTAAATTTCCGAAGTTCGACCGGGTCGCGATCGAGACCACCGGCATCGCCGATCCGGGCCCGGTCCTGCAGATCATTCTGACCGACCCCCTGGTGAGCAGCTGCTACTCGCTGGATGGGGTGGTGACCACGATTGATGCCATCAACGGTGAGAACACGCTCGATCGGTTTGCCGAATCGGTCAAACAGGCCGCGATTGCCGATCGTATTTTTGTCACCAAGGGCGATCTTCTGGACGACGCAGAGCGCGACGCGCACATCGGTTCGCTCGAGGCGCGTCTGAAAGCCATGAATCCCGGCGCGAACATCGTTCAGGCAGACGCCCGCGACATCAAACCGTCCGATCTGTTCGGACACGGTCTTCTGGACCCGCGCAGCAATACGGTGGACGTCGAGGCATGGTTACAGGTCGAAGCCTATACCAGACCCGACGGCACACCGGTGTCCAATGGAGGGGTTCGGTTGCCGCGCAGCGGCCAGGCCGAGGGCGACACGAAGGCGTATTACGAGAGCTACGGGCACCAGCCTGCCGACATGCAGGACGACGATGACGAATCGACTCATGCTCACGATCCCCTGATCAATTCCTTCTGTCTGGTGCGCGAAGACCCGATCTCGATGGAGACATTGCGTATGTTCCTCGATGCACTGGCGCGGGAGGCGGGCCCCGACCTGTTGCGCGTGAAGGGTATCGTGAATGTGGCAGAGCGCCCCGAGACGCCGGCCGTGATTCAGGGCGCACAGCAGATATTTCATTCGCTTGAGTGGTTGCCGACCTGGCCGAATGAT
>JABIVD010000047.1 GCA_018667335.1 Rhodospirillaceae bacterium | reverse complement strand
CCCGAGATCGAGGTGCTCTGGCAGCAGGGGATCGACTGGCTGCGCGATGCGGGTGCAGAGATCGTCGATATCTCGTTGCCCCACACGAAATACGCGCTGCCGGCCTACTACATCGTCGCCCCGGCTGAAGCATCCTCGAACTTGGCCCGTTATGACGGCGTGCGTTACGGCCTGCGAGTGGAGGGGGAAGACCTCACCGACACCTATGAGCGCACCCGAGCCGAAGGCTTCGGCGCCGAGGTCCAGCGCCGGGTGATGATCGGCACCTATGTGCTCTCGGCCGGTTACTACGACGCCTATTACCTCAAGGCGCAGCGGGTGCGCACGCGCATCGCGGATGATTTCCGCGCCGCCTGGGATGGCTGCGACGTGATCCTGACGCCGACCACACCGAGTGCGGCGTTTGCCATCGGCGAGAAGATGGACGACCCGATCGCCATGTATTTGAACGACATCTTCACCGTCCCCGCCTCGATGGCCGGGCTGCCGGCGATTTCGGTGCCGGCGGGGCTGTCCGCCGAAGGGCTGCCGCTGGGGCTGCACCTGATCGCGCCGGCGTTCGGTGAGGAGACGCTGTTTCGCGCCGCCGGCGTGCTTGAGGCCGCGGCGGCCTTCGACGCGCGGCCGTGAGTTAGACTGAGAAACGATATGAGCGACGCGACCGACACTTCTGACGAAAACATCCCCGACCATCTGGTCGCGCATTTCACCTCGCGTGTCGGCCATAATTCCGACGACCTGATCGAGGGCGAGACTGGGTCGTGGGAGATCGTCATCGGCATGGAGGTCCATGCCCAGGTGATCTCCGAATCCAAGCTGTTCTCCGGCGCGTCCACCGCATTCGGCGGCGAGCCCAACAGCCATGTCAGCCTCGTCGATGCCGCGATGCCCGGCATGCTGCCGGTGCTCAACATCGCCGCCGTCCGCCAGGCCGTGCGGACCGGGTTGGGCCTCGAGGCCGCGATCAACCTGCGCTCGGTCTTCGACCGGAAGAACTATTTCTATCCCGATCTGCCCCAGGGCTATCAGATCAGCCAGTTCTCCGATCCGATTGTCGGGGAGGGGCGTGTGACGGTGGACCTGGCGGACGGCGAGAGCTTCGAGGTGGGCGTTGTGCGCATTCACCTGGAGCAGGATGCGGGCAAGTCGATCCACGATCGTCATCCGTCCCAGACCTATATCGACCTCAACCGCTCCGGCGTGGCGCTGATGGAGATCGTCTCCAAGCCCGACATCCGCTCGGGCGAGGAGGCGGCGGCCTATCTGGCGAAGCTGCGCTCGATCCTGCGCTATCTCGGCACCTGTGACGGCAACATGCAGGAAGGCTCCATGCGCGCCGACGTGAATGTCTCGGTGCGTCGCCCGGGTGAGGATCTCGGCACGCGGTGTGAGATCAAGAACGTCAACTCGCTCCGCGCCGTGCGCGAGGCGGTGGATTACGAGGCCCGCCGCCAGATCGAAATTCTCGAAGACGGCGGCGAGATCGATCAGGAGACGCGTCTGTTTGACGCCGATCGCGGCGAGACGCGGTCCATGCGTTCCAAGGAAGAGGCTCATGATTATCGCTACTTCCCCGACCCCGACCTGCTGCCGGTCGAGATCGACCAGGCCTTCGTCGACGAGATCAAGGCGACCCTGCCCGAACTGCCGGATGCAAAGGCCGCGCGGTTTGCCTCGGACTTCGGCCTGAACGCGTATGACGCGGGGGTGCTCGTCGCCGAGCGGGAGACGGCGGAGTTCTATGAGGCGGTGGTCGATCCGGCAGGTGCGAAGCGCGACCCCAAGATCGCCGCCAACTGGATCTCCGGTGACTTCTTCCGGCGCCTGAACGCCGACGATCTGGACATCGCCGACAGCCCGGTCTCGGCCGGCCAGCTCGGCGGGCTGCTCGACCTGATTGCCGACGGGACCATCTCGGGCAAGATCGCCAAGGACGTGTTCGACGAGATGTTCGACAGCGGCACCGACGCCGGGGACATCGTCGAGGCCAAGGGCCTGAAGCAGATCTCCGACAGCGGCGAGATTTCCGCCATCGTCGATCAGATCATCGCCGACAACCCGGATCAGGCCGACGAGTATCGCTCGGGCAACACCAAGGTTGCGGGCTGGTTCACCGGCCAGGTGATGAAGGCGACCCAGGGCAAAGCCAACCCGCAGATGGTCAACCAGCTGCTCCAGGAAAAGCTGGGCGGTT
>JABIVD010000042.1 GCA_018667335.1 Rhodospirillaceae bacterium | reverse complement strand
CTCCGCAACCGGATAACCCCGCTCTGTGATCTGCGCCACCGCGTCCCGTTTGAAATCGTCGCTGTAACTACTTCTGCCCATCATGGCCTCCTTGCCTCAAAATTAGGAAAGAAAGCGTCTACAAATCTAGGGGCTATTCACTGCAAACTCTGGACGCCACCACAGTTTCGTAGGCGCGGCTGCCTCTGGCACCGCAAATCCCTGATCACAATCCGGTTAAGTCACCCCGTCTGGACTTCGGCCCGTCCCCCGGCAATGTTATGCCCGTGATAAGTATTCATCCGCTCGGGAAACCAGATCATGCGACGCATTCTGAAAACTGCAGCTTTTGCCGCGGCCGCAACGCTTTTGACGGGCACCGCCCCCGGCGCCGTTAACGCCGTCTACGCCGATGGCATCGTCGCCAAGGTGGTCAACTCGCCGCTGAATTCGGCCGGGCTGGTCAAGGGCGGTTACAACGCGATCAACATCTACCTGCAGAAGCCAGGGGCCGAGGGTATCGAATTCTACAATCCCGAAATACCGGGCTTCGGTATACCGGCGGGCGGTCGCATCGAGGTTGAGATGCTTGACGGGTTCACGCGCGTCCCCGCCATCCCGATGGACGCGCGTGCCGTTCATATGGTCTCGGGCACCCCGCAGCACGGGTTGTCCGACAAGGCACTGGGCTATCAGTCGGTCCAGGGTGCAAACCCGAACATCTTCGTCATCGACGCTCTTTCGCCCGATGGCTTGCCGGCGGAGAAACTCCTGCCCCGCGCGACGATCCAGAAGCTCGACCCGATTCCCAACATCGGCCTGAAGACATTCCATATCGGGCTGTCCACCATCGCCTTCACAAACCAGGGCGAGCGCGGCACGGTCGCCGTGCGGATCGTGGACAGGGACGGCAAGGTGCTGGCCAGTGGCGAGGCGCAGGTCGACTTTTGGGACACGCCGCGGGCACAAATTCACCCGAACAACTTCCTGCACCAGGGACGCAACCACAACTGGCAGCGTGTGGCACCGGGCGAAACAGTCGGCCAGGCCGCGGGCAGCGTGCCCCTCACCTTCCTGCTGTTCGAGAAACCAACCGGAACGGCCGAGGAAATCCGCAATTCCCGGGACGGTATAGCCGGGGTCGGCGTGCTCTCATCCGCCCAGCTGCGCGGCATGAAATTCGACGTTCCCGCCAGCCTGTCACGCTATGACAGCGGGCTCATCCTGCGCGACAGCAACGGCGACGGGAAACTGGACCCAGGCACCGATCAGATCATCGGCGGCGTCATGACCGACGCACCCGACGACGACGGGAAATTCGACGTGCGGTCATTGGTGCAAGGCAACGCGCCGCTCCTGTCACAACCGACCGGGGTCTTTTCCGAGCGCGCAGGAGAACGGATCGGTGGCGCCATCATGCAGGTTCAGTTCACCACCGGCACCACCAAGGGCAAGTACCGGCCGACCTTTGCGCTGCTTCTCGACCCCGACGACCCGGCACGCGGCGACGGCACGTCCTACACCTATACGGTCATCGCGCAGTAGCGCCGGGCACGGTCACCGCGCTTTGACGCCGGGTCTTATTCCCAGCGTCCGCCGATCAGCACGAACGCGACCTTGGCCGGCTTCCCGGACTTGTTGCTCCAGGCGTGGTTGGTGCCGCGCTGGATCAACACGTCACCCGGCCCCAGCACCGTTTCCTCGGTTTCCATGATCGCGGTGATCTCACCCTCGATCACGATCGCGTAGTCCACCGTCTCGGTGGTGTGCATCCCGGGATGGGCGCTCACACCTTCGGGCCGGCCCGCGTCCTCGAACAGCTTGCCGAACATGCCTTCGAACTGCCGCGCCATCTCCTCTGGGTCTTCCGGGTCAGGCGGATAGTCGATGATGCGCAAGACTGTCCCACCTGCCGGCGGCAGGACACCTTCATGACCCTCGATCCCGTCCGGGGCCCCCACGACGTCCGGCGCAGCACCGGTGATCCAGATGTTGTTGACGACGTAACCCGGCCGGGCATCCACCGTCCGCGCGGCGGGCGTGGGCCCATCTTCTGCGATGTATGAATTGCCATCCTCTCCGATGGCTGTCACGACCCGACGGGTCACCTTGATATCCTGCGCCATGTGTTCCCCCTTTTTTGCAATGTTTAGACTCGTGTTGGCCCCATTCTACACGACACACCCTGTGTCACATTCTGATAGTCTGGGAGCTGAAACCGGGGGGACGATCCATGAGCCAGACGATGCCTGCGGAAAGCCAGCCCGCATCCGACATCACCGTCCGTAAGGTCGGTGCGGCATGTGGTGCGGAAATCGAAGGTGTCGAGCTCTCCGGCGATCTGGACGATGCGACCTTCTCCGCGATTGAGGCGGCATTGGTCGAGCATCAGGTGATCGTGTTTCGCGACCAGGATATCTCGACCGAGGCGCAGAAGGCGTTCGGTCGCCTGTTCGGCGAGCTCACCGTCCATCCGTTCGCGCCCAGCGACAGCGAAGCGCCGGACCTCATCGTGTTCGACAACGACGCCGACAATCCTCCATGGGGTACGGACGTCTGGCATTCCGACGAGACATTTCGCGAAGCGCCGCCGCTCGGGACCATTCTGCGGGCACTCATCGTCCCCGACTATGGCGGCGATACGTTGTTCGCGAGCATGGCGGCCGCCTTCGATGGGCTAAGCGATCACATGCAGCAGTTCGTGTCGGGCCTCGAGGCGGTTCACGATTTCAAACCCTTCCGACAGCTGTTCGACGACGATGCCGAAAGCCGCACGCGGTTGCGCCAGTTCGAGGACCGGTATCCACCGGCCGTGCACCCCGTGGTGCGCACTCATCCGGTCTCGGGCCGCAAGGTGCTGTTCGTGAACCCCCAGTTCACGATCGCCATCAAGGGCATGGACGAGGCCGAGAGCCGTGCGGTCCTGGAGCTGCTGTTCCACCAGGCGGAGATTCCCGAGTATCAGTACCGCCACCATTGGGAGCCCAACACGCTGGTCTTCTGGGACAACCGGGCGGTCCAGCATTACGCGATCCACGATTACTATCCCGAACGGCGCAAGCTTGAGCGGATCACCATCAAGGGCGACCGGCCCTACTCCGATATCCCCGCCATCAGCGCGGACGTGGTCCGCACGCGCAAGGGCGCGCGGGCGATCAGCCAGTCGGCGCATGGCGGACACGCCCCGAAAGACTAGAAACCCTTTCCCGACACCCGCGTTGCCTCACCCGTCGCGGACAGAAACGAACCGTCATGACCCTCCTCTGGATTCCGCTCACTATCGCCGCCGCGTTCCTGCAGAACGTGCGTTCCGCCCTGCAAAAACACCTCAAGGGCGAACTGGGGACGATCGGCGCGACATTCGTGCGTTTCGGATACGGATTTCCGTTCGCACTCCTCTATCTCGCGGCACTCGTGCTGATCTTCGACTTTGAATTGCCCCGCGCAAACAGCGAGTTTGTCGCCTTCGCGGTCGTCGGTGGACTGGCCCAAATTCTGGCAACGGGTCTTCTCGTAACCCTGTTTGACGCACGCAACTTTGCGGTCGGCACTACCTATTCGAAGACCGAAACCGTACAGGCCGCGGTCTTCGCCCTCGTCTTCCTGGGCGAGACCATCTCCACCGCCGCCACGGTCGGCATTCTTGTCAGTCTCGTGGGTGTCATCGCCATTTCCTCGGCCCGCGCACCGGCGGGGTTACAGGGGATCGCTAGGTCCTGGCTTGCGCGCCCGGCGTTGATCGGGCTCGCATCGGGCGCCTTCTTCGGTGTGGCCGCCGTTTCGGTTCGCGGCGCCTCCCTGTCCCTCGGGGGCGACGGCTTTCTTGTGCAGGCGTCCTTCTCTCTTGCGGTCGTGCTGGTGTTCCAGACCGTTATCATGGCCACGTTCATGGCCTTGCGCGATCCGGGAGAAATCCACCGCGTCATCAAGGCCTGGCGTGTCGCCGGACTGGTTGGGCTGAGCGGCGCGCTCGCATCGATCGGTTGGTTCACCGCCATGACCATTCAGAACGCGGCGCTGGTCCGCGCCCTGGGCCAGGTGGAGCTCGTCTTCACCATCGCGGCCTCGGTCCTGATCTTCCGCGAGAAAATTCTGCGGCTGGAACTGACCGGAATCATTCTGGTCGTGGTCGGGATCATCATCTTGCTGCTGCTCTAGGCGCAAAACGGAGAAATCAAATGAAAGCCATTCAAATCCAGGCCTATGGCGGGCCCGAAGTCATCGAAGTCGTCGATATCCCGACCCCGCAACCCGGCCCCGGGCAGGTGCTCGTGAAGGCCCACTCACTGGGCGTGGGATACCCGGACGTCCTGCTCCGGACGGGCGTCTACAAATGGAAGCCGGCGCTGCCGTCGATCCTCGGCAACGAGATGAGCGGCCATATCGAGGCGCTGGGCGAAGGCGTCACCAATTTGGAGGTCGGTCAGCCCGTGCTGGTCTTCGGCACCGGCGGTGGCCGCTACGCCGAATACAATGCTGTCGACACCGCGCTCGTTACGCCGCTGCCCGAGACGGTCGACCTCGAAGCTGCTGTCACAATCCCGAACTATCTGGTCGCCTGGGCCATGCTCTACGGCGTCGCACGATCACAGGATGTAAAGACGATCTATGTGAACGGCGCGGCCGGCGGGATGGGTACAGCGATCCTCGATTTGTGCCGCAGCGCGGGCATCGCCACGATCGCGGGTGCCAGTACCGACGAGAAATGCGCGTTCGCAGCCCAGCTCGCCACCCTCGGGACCGTGAACTACTCGACCGAGAATATCGTCGAGAAGGTCCGCGAGATCACCGGCGGCAGAGGCGTGGATGTCAGCTTCGATCAGCTCGGCGGCCCGGGCATGGTCCGGGACCTCGACATGCTCGCGCCGCTCGGCCTCGTCATTCTCTACAACGCACTGTCCGGCGCGCCCGACGATGATCTCTATGAAGGATTGCGCGCACGCCGTGGGCTCAGCCTCGGTGTGCAATGCTTCTCGCTGCACGCCTTCGACGAGGATCCGGCACGCAAGGCCGAGATCTTCGACGCGTTGATCACGAAGTTCGCCGAGGGCGCATTCGCCCCTCCGATCTTTGACCGGCTGCCCCTGTCAGAGGCACGGGGCGCGCACGAATTGATGGATAATCGAGCCATTCTCGGGAAACTGATTCTGAAGCCCTGATCGGCTGCAGCTTCGCCGCAGCGGACAAGTCAGTTCAGTCTGAAGCGTTGCTCGCGCCACCGACCGATGCTGACATGTTGCTGCGTACGCGTACCGCCGGGATCTCGACCGTCACGACGGTTCCCGCGTTCGCTGCGCTTTCGATCACCACTTCGGCGTCGTGCATCTCGGCCATCGACTTGACCAGCGCCAATCCGAGACCAGTGCCCTCATATTTACGGTTCATGCCGCTTTCGACCTGGACGAAGGGTTCCATGATGTTCTCGAGTTCCCCGGGCGCAATCCCGATCCCCGAATCTGTCACCTGGATCAGGCAGCTCCCGGCCTCGTCGATCGAAGCGCTCAACACGACCTCACCGTTCTCCAACGAGAACTTGATCGCATTCGACAGGAGATTGAGCACGATCTGGCGAACCATTCGCTCATCACCGAACAACCAGGGAAAGTTATCGGGAACCACGAGACGAATGGTGACTTTGCCGGCGTCCGCGCGCTCTCTCATCATCCGCGCGCATCCCGCGAGCACGTCGCCGAGATCAAAGTCGCCCTCGAAGAGTTCCGTCATGCCGGACTCGATTTTCGACATATCAAGGACGTCATTGATGATGTCCAGAAGATGGCGGCCCGAACCATGAATGTCGCCCAGATACTCCATATATTGCTCTGCCCCGAGGGGGCCGTGAATCTGGTTTCGCATCAGTTCGGAGAACCCGATCACCGCGTTGAGCGGGGTGCGCAATTCGTGGCTGATGTTCGCGAGAAAATCGGATTTCGCACGGTTGGCGGACTCTGCCTCTTCCTTGGCCGCGCGCAGACCCGATTCCCGTTGCTCCAACTGGGTGACCATCCGGTTGAAACTCTTCGACAGGACCCGCAACTCGCGAGGCGCATAGCTCGGAAGCTCACCAACCCGGACGTGCAGGCCACCGGCGGCCACTTCACTCGCGGCCTTTGAAACCGCCACGATGGGTGCCGCCATGTATTTCGAAAGCAGCCAGCCGATAACCGCGGCCGCCAGAATTCCGATCAACGTCAATGCCACCGCAACATTTCGGACCCCGCTCGCCGCCTCTTCAAGCTCGCTGAAAGGCTGCGGAACCATGACCCCCCACCCCACGTTGGCAACCGCCGTATGACCCGCGATCATATTGGCCTGCATGGGTGGTGAGTAGAATGTCGCAACACCGGTCTCGCCATTCATCATCTTCTGAACGACCGACAGTCCCGACGCGTCCTTCGACGTCGCTTCCCAATCCTTGTTCGGGTGCGCGACCACCTGGCCCTTTGCATCCACGATCATCGAATGCCCGCGATCGCCGAATACGATCGATTTCTGAACTTCGCGCAGGAACGTGGGCTCCAGGGCGCCAATCACCAACTGCCTGTCTTCACACTCACGGACAACGAAGAAAACCGACCTGCCATGTACCTGTATCAGGTCGGAAATATGGACGTCCCTGGGGGCCGTTTGTGCCAGGGTCCTTAGCTCTTCGAGCATCGACATTGGCAGTTCAAAGTCACCATGCGGGACAGCGGGGTCGACGAGGAACTGTTCGAACCGGTCCTCTCCATCCAGCACCACCACATAGTCAAAATTCAGGGAGCGCAGCAGACCGTCCAGTCCCTCGATGTTGTCGTCGTCGGCTATGTTTCGCGCGGCAACACGAAAGGTCTCGCGAACATCCGCCACATAGCGTTCCAGTGCACCGCTCAGATTCTGCGCGATAATCAAATGTTTCTCGGTGACGGACCGGACCTCTTTCTCGAGGGCATTTGTCTGAACCCAGCCGGCCAGCAGAAACACGGGCACCGCAGACACAAAAACCAGCGCGGAGAACAAGATGAGCTGGACGCGGTAACCTTTCCCGATACGCAGAGCGAGACGCCGGGCGGCACGCCGCACGCGTCCGCCGGCTCCAAGTCCGTTCGGCTCGGAATTTCCGCTCAAAATAGGTTTTGTCGTCTCGGTCATCGGGTCAGTCGTCAGGCTGCAAAACGTCGAGGCGTGTATCGGCAACAACAACCAGAATTGTTAACGATAACAGCAATTTTCGCTTCAATACACTTTGATCGGGGAGCGGAAACCGGACACGCAACAGTACCCCGCACTCCTGCAAGGCCATGCCAATTCCTAACCCATGGGGTACATGTCATCTGCCCAATTACCCGATGTGCCACGCGGCCTGAACCGCTGCTGCCGCGCGCCTGTTTGCGGCCCCGCACAACGCTGGAGGGGCGCTAGAAGAGCTTCTCGCGCGCGACTTTCGCCGCGTCTTCCATGGTCATGAACTCGGCGCCGTCGGCGATCAGCTTGTCGACGAGCTTCTCGAACGAGAACATCCGGAAGCCGCGGCCAATCACATAGGGATGCATGGTGTAGGTCAGCACGCCCCATTCTTCATTGGCCTGCATGTAGACGAACTCGTCGTACCAGCTGTCCATCACCTCGCGCGCCGGGCGCAGGCCGGGCATGACGAAATTCGGGGTGCGCATATATTCGAAATGGGGATGATCATCGAGGGTCCAGCTGATCGGCATCTCGACCAGGGACGTATCCTCACCGTACTGAATCGGCTCGCCGAGCTTCGCGACGTCCCCGCGCCGGGCCATCATCGGGATATAGTCACCGGCCATCAGGCTGCTGTCATACTCGAAACCCTGGGCCTCCAGGAGATCGAGCGTGTTCTCGCTCAGATCCCAGGACGGCGAGCGATAGCCACGCGCCTTCCTACCGGTCAGCTTCTCGATCGCCTCGTTGGCGCGGAGCATGTCCTCTTCTTCTTCGTCGCGGCTCTGCTCGGCCGGCGGGACATGGGCCCAACTGTGATGGGCGATCTCGTGTCCCCCCTCAACCACCATGTCGCATTCGGCGCGATGGCTCTCGATGGTGAAACCCGGGGTGAACCAGGTCATCGGAATGCCGCGGGACTTTGCAAGGTCGAGGATACGACGCGCACCGGTCAGGCCGAACTCGCCGCGCGACAGCATGGTGGGCGTTGCGAGACCGCGGGAGATGAAACCGCTCTCGGTATCAAAATCAAACGTCAGGCAAACGATATGGCGTGGCATGGTATTCCCCCAAAACTTCAGAGCCTTTGGTTAGCGCATTCCGGCCCAAGAGTGTAGTAAGACCGCGCATAATTTACGCAGGCGGGGAAGAGTCCATGGCAACGAAAACACTCGGCATCATCCTGAATGGCGCAACGGGCCGCATTTGCCGGACCCAGCATATCCGCGGCGGATTGGCCCAGATTTACGCGGAAGGCGGGCTCCCCGTCGGAGACGACGTCATCATGCCCCGTCTGCTTCTCGCGGGCCGCAACGAAGACCGGCTTGCTGACGTCGCGCGGGAGTTCGGGATCGAGGAATGGACGACCGACCTCGACGGTGCGCTCGCAGACCCTGATTTTCCTGTCTTTTTCGACGCCGCCGCAACCCATTTGCGTCTGGATACGCTCAACCGCGCCATCGACGCGGGCAAGCATATCTACACCGAGAAGCCGATCGCCCCGAGTGTGGAAGAGGGCCTCGCGCTAATGCGACGCGCCGACGAGAAAGGCCTTCGTCATGGCGCCGTCGAGGACAAGCTCTTCCTGCCGGGCTTCCGCAAACTCCACAACCTGGTCGAACAGGGATTTTTCGGTCGCATCGTCGGGTTTCGCCTGGAATTCGGCTGGTGGGTTTTCGACGGTGCGGAAGCGGAATCTCAACGTCCGAGCTGGAACTACACCAAGGCCGGCGGCGGCGGATTGCTGTCCGACATGCACCCCCACTGGCGCTACGTGATCGAGGGAATCCTCGGCCCGATCTCGCGCGTGGCCTGCTCAGCCTGGACCGCGCAGCCCGAGCGCATCAACGAAGACGGCAAGCGCTACGACGTGGATGTCGAGGATGCGACGGCGACGCTGCTGGAGCTGGAGAGCGGCGCCCGGGGCTCGATCCTCAGTTCATGGGCGCGGCGCGTGCGCGGCGACGACCTCGTGACGTTCCAGATCGACGGCACCGACGGTTCGGCGGTCGCGGGATTACGTCAATGTTGGGCCCAGTCGGCTGCGGACACACCACGGATCGAAGGGTTCAACATGGGCCCCGACGCGGCAACGATGGATTTCTCTGCCGACTATGACGCCCAGTGGACCGAAGTGGCCGAGACGGCGCCCTACAAGAACCCCTATCGCTTCGGCTGGGAGGGATTCATCCCGCATGTCGTCACCGGCGCGCCGTTCGCTCACGACCTTGCGGCGGGCATACGTGACGTCCAGCTTGCAGAAGCCAGCGCGACTGCATCGAAGGACCACAGCTGGGTCGATTTGCCGGTGCTGGCCTAGTCCGCCCGCGCGACCTGCTATACTCAAACCCACCCAGAGACCGCCGGAGCTGATCCATGGCAGACCTTCCCGTACTCGAACTTGGCGATGATGCGTATGAACGCGGCCTGACCCATGGCCGTTCACAACGCACCCAGATCGCCGAGAATATCGACACCTACCTGGCGCGCTTCGCAGCCGGGGGACTGGATGCCGAGACGGCCCGCAAGGAAGGCGAGAACTGGGTTGGCATTATCCGGGAACAGAATGCCGACTATGCCGAGGAGATGCGCGGCATCGCCGACGGTGCCGAGCTGCCACTGGGCGACATCTCCATGCTCAACGCGCGCTACGAAATCACCTTCGGGCTGTTCGGGGACGAAGCGAAGGCCAACGACAATCCGGCCCTGGCCGACGACGCGGACGGTTGCTCCACCTTCGGGGTGATGCCCGAGGCAAGTGCGAAAGGCCACACAATCATCGGACAGAACTGGGACTGGTTGGCCGGCGTCCACGAACACTGCGTCGTGCTCCGCATCACCCGCAACAACGGGCCGAACCTGATCTGCTACACCGAGGCCGGGATCGTCGGCGGCAAGATGGGCGTCAACGAACACGGGATCGGGCTGGTCGAGAACGGGTTGGTCTCCGACCATGACGGCCGCAACGCGTATGAGAAGCCCTTCCACATGCGCTGCCGGGAAATTCTCGACGCCGAGACCTATGACATGGCGCTCCTGCCCATCGTTTCGACAAAACGCGTGTGTTCAGCCAATTTCGTGGTCGGCCACGCCGACGGCGAGATCATCGACATCGAAACCAGTCCCGATGCGGTGTCATATCTGTATCCGCGCGACGGGCTGGTGACCCATTCGAACCACTTCTTGGACCCGCGCCATGGCCCGTCCCAGATGGAGCGAATTTCAACCAGCACCCTGTATCGTGCGAACCGGCTCGATCGGCTGTTGCGCGCCCATGTCGGCAAGATCGACGACACGGTCATCCAGGCGGCGTTGTCGGATCATTTCGCCCACCCCAACGCGATCTGCCGACACCCCGACGAGCGCCAGCCCGAAGCCAAGCGCACCATGACAAATGCCGCCTTCATCTTCGATCTGAATGCGCGCAGCATGCGGGTCGCGAACGGCCCACCCTGCTCCCATCCCTGGGAACTACTCACCCTCGACGGCGAAGCGGTCTCCGAAGCAGCCGAGTAGTCGGGCTAAATCCCCATCGGGGCGCTGCCGAGCCGATCGCGCGAGCGACCCAGGACGCGCTCACACGCCAACGCGACGCCCAAGGCCGTCTCATCGGCATCCCCGCGACAGACGATCTGCATGCCGACGGGCATCCCCGCGGCATCCAATCCCACAGGGAGCGTCGCGGCACACTGGTGCAGCAGGCTGACGGTGACGGTGTTCTGCACGAACATCGAATTGGCCGCGAGATGGGTCTCGGGTGTCGCGATATCGCTCATCTTCGGGGGCGTGATCGGGATCGTCGGGCCGACGATGGCATCGAAGGGCCCGAATTCCGCATCGGCGGCCGCGGCCATGCGATCGACCACCCGCACGCGCCGCAGATGTTCCGCCGCCGTGTAGTTCTCCGCCGCCGCCAACCGGATGGCCACCGCGGGGTCGAGATCATCCTTGTAGTCGCGCATTTCATTGTTGATGAAGCTGGAAAACTCGCCGATATGCAGCCCGCCCTCTTCATTGAGTGCGACGACGTCGTCCAGATGGGGCAATGTGGCGGAAGATACCCGCGCACCGGCCTTCTCAAGCTCGGCCAGCGCCTCGTGCACGCGTTCCGCCACCCCGGGATCACAATTTTCGAAGTACCAGTCGCAGACGCCGATCCGGAAGTCCGAGATATCCACGTCCGCCAGCACGCCCAGGAAGCCCGGGACATCGCCGCCGAGTACCGGATCGATCGCCGCGAATCCAAATGCGAGATCAACCGCACTACGCGCAATTGGCCCCGGCGTGTCCAGCGAAGGGACCAGAGGCACGATCCCGTCGATCGACCAACGCCCCGGCGTGGGGCGCATGCCCGCGTTCCCGGTTACCGTCGCCGGCATCCTGACCGACCCGGCGGTATCGGTTCCGATCGCCAGCAGCGCCGAGCCCTCGCACAGGCTGACACCGGCTCCCGAGCTCGACCCGGCCGGCGAGCGGTGATCGTTCGCATCCCACGGGTTTCGCGGCGGCCCCCAGTGGCGGTTTGCACCCATGCCGCCGAACGCGAACTGCACCGTGTGGGTCTTGCCTGAAATCACCCCCAGCTGCTGGCGGATAGCGCCGACAATTGGCCCGTCCACCGCCCAGCTTTCGGGCAGTTCACGCGGGCATCCGGCGAAGATCGGATAGCCGGCCACGCCGACCAGATCCTTGATCGAGACCGGGATGCCCTGCAACGGGCCGAGATCGATGCCGGCGGCGAAGGTCGCGTCCGCCGCGGCTGCCTCGCCGCGGACCTTGTCGGGCATCCAGGTCTTGTAGGCATGCAGCGCCTCGCCGCGCTGATCGTGATTGTCGATTGCCCACTCCGCAATTCCGATTGCGGTCTGGCTGCCACTGCGCAATGCCGATGCGATGTCTACAAGCGACGCTGTCGCCAGATCCGGTGCCGATGTCATGCTGTTCTCCCCTGATTTGAACGCTATTGTTCCATCAAACGCCCCCATGCGGCCACTCACTAATGCCAAGGCAGAACACGCACCGATGAACGCTCGCAAACCACGCAGAAACCACAGCTACGACATCGTCGATTCGGCGCAGAGTGGTGCGGCAATCGAGCTGATTGCGCGTGTATTCAGCCAGGACGAGCCACTGGCCGTGACCGTCGGCCAATCCCGTGACGAATTCGCGGCGATGCTCGGGGTGTTTCTGCCAGCCGCATTGCCGGAAGGCCTGACGATGGGCGCGTTTGTTGATGGGGAAATGGTGGGTATCGCGCTCACCACGTCATTCACCTTCAGCCCGCCCCCGGAGATCGAGGGAACGTCGCCGAACTACCCACCTATCGGTGCGTTGATCGAGGCCCTTGAGCGTAACTATGAGCAGGAGAATGCAGCGCGTTTGGATCACTGCGCGCATATCCACATGCTGGCCATCGACCGCGCCGTGCGCGGCCGGGGGATCGCGCAGAAGCTGGTGGAGGCGACCGCCATCAACGCGCGCGCAAAAGGGTTCGATGCCGTCGTGACCGACGCCACGAACCCGATCTCTCGCCGGGTGTTCGCCCGGGACGGATTCGCGGTGCTCAACGAGGTGCGCTATGACGGCTTCCGGTTCGACGGCCGGGCTGTCTTCGGGGATCTTGCCGGTCAGGGCGGTATCGCCCTGATGGAGAAACACCTCTAAATCGGCTGCCCAACCCGAACAGCGTCACCGCGGCCGGGACAGAGCCCGTCACCCACGCCTTTGATTCACGAAGACGACTTGGGAGGCCATTGAACGGGGTCTATTACGGGCTCATACCCCTTCACCGTAGAGCTATTGCCGTTAATAAAGTTGCCTGATACCCCACCAGAGACGGAAGCGAGTTCCTCTTCACTCAATTCACGTGGGGCATTCCGTTCAACAAAGGTTTGCGCCTCTTCAGCGGTAAATTCGTACCCTTTGTCCCTGGCGAACGCGATAACCGCATCGATTTCGGATGGCTTCACCACACTATATTCGTCCCGTAGCGCCTCGTCGTTCTGGAGGTCATTGGCGAAACGCTCAGTTTCTGACTGGCTCATTCGGCAATCCTTTTCTCAATCGTCCACGCCGATGTGGATGTACCCGCTCGCAATACCCGGTATTGGGCACCAACGCGCCGACTGACGTATAAACTGAAGCACAATGGCCAACTGGTGGCAAAAGGATGATGTTTGCATGGGATAGTCGGCCGATGGCCGGCTAAATGGGCGTACCATTCAGGTCGATCTTGACGTCGGCAATGACGGAATCGGCCAGGGTCGCGTGCAGGTAGCAGACGGTCGCGGCGATCTTCATGAGCTTCTCATGGGTCTCGTCGTCCTCTTCGCCCGACAGGAACAGGTGGGTGTCCACCGGCTCGATATCCCCGGTCCACGACCCGTCTGCGGGATGGCCCGACAGGGTGAAAGGCGTGTACTGGACCAGACGCGCCCCGCGAATGTTGAACTTCTGGTGGATCGTGTAGCGCTCGACCTGGGTCAGGTAGCAGAACGCGATCCCCGCCGCGATCAGGGCCAGGCCGCTCGGGGCCTGATCACCATCCACACGCTCGTCGGTCTTGAACTTGAAGTTGCTCATCCCCGGCAGCCCAAGCACAGCGTCCGTCTCGACGACACCAGCAGGGTCCAACAGCTCACTGTTGCCCGCGATGGTGCGCACGATACGCTTGACCTTGTCGTCGGTGCCGTTGATCGCCGGCTGGATCTCGCCCTCGTTGGCCTCGCCGGTCTTCCAGATGATGTCGCTGAGTTCGTCAGAGCCGGCGAGCGGCGTCGGCACCGCGCTGTAGGTCTTGTAGGGATCGGGCACATCAGGCGTGTCCGAGTTCGGCAACGACGTCACGACCCGTCGGCGGCCATTCACATAGATCGCGAAGGTGCTGGACACCGGCGTTTGCATGGTCGCCATGGCGGGCGACGCCTTGATCGCGTCATGCACCAGCTTGGAGATGGCGTCGGCCGGTGCCGGCGAAGAAATCTCGGCCAGGATACGCGACGGCTCGACATGCCCCTTCGCATCACCGCGCACGAACGAACCGATCACATAATATCCGTTCTTGAGGTCGAGCTTCAGATCGTCGATCTGGATGTCGCGCGCCTTTGCAATCTGCAGAATGCGGCCGATCAGGTCGGCGTGCAGGCCCGCATTGAAGAAGCCGAGGGGGAATGGTGCGATATCGGCGCCGCCGAGATGCAGCCCCTCGTCCGTCGCCATCCGCCAGGCGCTGCCGGTCTCGCCCTCGTGGACGATACCTTCCTTCTGATATCCCGAAAGTGCGCGAGCTTCGGTCACATAAACATCGCGCGCGGGACCGGCGCCGAGGATATCCGGGCGGGCGGTGCCCTGCCGGAACTTGAAGCCGATCGGAAAGCCCGAATCCTCGATGGTTTCGATCTTCTCTTTTGCCGTCGTCGTGCCCATTTTTCGCCGTCTCGCATGTGTAAGATGTAGACCGTCTACATGCCATAACCGGGCGAAACTGTCGACGCATAGCAGTCGCGTATTCAGCGAACATCAGTCGACTGTTCTGCTAAAACTTCCATCACAGCAACACACATGACCCCATGGCCAGCACGCTCGACAACATAGAGATTCGCACGCTCAGCGCCCCGGACGCCGGGGCGTTCGGGAAATTCACGTTCCCGCTGCTGCGTCATCTCGTCGAGGACCCGCCCGAGCGCGACATGGTCTACATCGGCGCCATGACGAAAACCGGCGAACCCGTCGGCCTGGCGTTCGGCATGGGCGGCCCCGATGGCACCTATGAGCTGGTGTCCGTCTATATCGGGCCTTTTCATCGCAACCTGGGGATCGGGACCGTGCTGGTCAACGCGCTGCACGAGGACTTCGCCGCACTTGGATACCCCACGGGTGTTCAGCTCTTTACCCTCGATGCCGACGACCAGCGCTACGGGAAATTCCTGATGCGCTGCGGCTTCGCCAGGCCCGGCGTCCGGCAACTGGTCTGCAAGACCACCCTGGACCTGGCGGAAACGACCCCCTGGCTGATCCGGGCGACCGTGCCCGACGGTTACCGCGTCGGCCTGTGGGCAGACATGACAGACGCGGCCCGCGCGGACCTGAAGGCGCGCAAGGACGCGGATCCCGAGCTGTTCCCGGACAGCCTCAACCCGTTTGATTTCGAGGAGGACTGCCATCTCTCGACCAGCGTGGTCCTGCTGCAGGGGGAACACATCGTCGGCTGGATCATCACCCATGTGCTGGATGACGACACCCTGCGCTGGACCTGTTCTTGGGTGCTGACCTCAATCCAGGGGGCCGGGCGGATCATCCCCCTGTGGTGGGAGGCCGTGCAGCGCCAGCGGGCCACCACCGACCTGGCGCGGTTCATCTGGACGGTGCCCATGGAGGAGCCGCGCATGGCGAAGTTTGCGGCCCGGCGCATGCGCCCGTGGCTGGAGTCCATGGGATACGCCTGCACGGCAGTACGCCGGTAACCCGAAATTATGACCCGGAACGAAAACGGGCAAAACGCGTCTAACGCGTCGCGCCCGATCTTATATCGGCAATCCGCGGAAACTTGGGTCAGCAGGTTAGGTGGCAGTTACCACCGCCGCAGTGACCGCCGCCGTAGTGGTACCAATCACCGCCTCGACCCAAGCCGACTGGGCCGTCGTCGTCGAAACTGCAGTCGCCGCAACCACAGTCGTAGACACTCCCTGATTGAGGCTACCGGATTTGCCGCCGGCGACCGCATCGAGCTCTGCGTCGTTCAATTCACGGCCAGCCTGGTCATGGATGTACGCCGCAGCCTCATCGGCCGACACGTCGTAGCCCTTGTCCTTGGCGAAGGCCACGACTGACCCGACGCCGGATGCATGACCCGAAAGTTCACTGCGCAGACCTTCGTTGCTCTTGAGGTCCGCCACAAAGCGTTCGACTTCTGCACTGCTCATCGCACTCTCCCCATTCTGAACTGGTTGAACCAATCAAACATACAGGCACATGTCACGCACGGACAGGCAGAGTCAGTGCGGCGAGCAAGCGCGCGACGACGACGTTCCCGGTGTTCGAGGCCACAAAGACCTGGTGGAAGAGGCCATATCCGCCACCAAGGCTGTCAGCCGGAGACGACAATCACCACCTGCACGCCACCGCTGGACAAGACAACGGACTGCGCCTGAGCACTGCTGCCCATGGTCACGACAACGAGCTGCATCCCGGCGCATGCGCCCGTGGCTGGAATCAATGGGTCACGCCAGCACGGCCATCCGTCGCAGCGCCTCCGACATCTAGTTCAAACAACGACCGTGGATGTCTGGGCAGCGACCGCGTTCTCAGTACTGGTGGCCACAAGCCCTCCGACGGAGGTTGCAACGTTTGCACCGCTGGTTGTCGCCACATACACAAGCCCCTCGGTAGCGGTGGCGATAACCCCGCCGCCGGGACCGCCCTTGCCCCCGGCGACGGCATCGAGTTCATCATCGCTCAATTCCTGCCGCGCCTGGGCGCGGATATAGGTACTCGCCTCCTCGGCGGAGATGTCGTAGCCCTTGCCCTTGGCGAAGGCCACGACTGACCCGACGCCGGACGCATGACCCGACAATTCATTGCGAAGATCTTCGTTGCCCATAAGGTCCGCTACGAACCGTTCGACTTCTGCACTGCTCATCACACTCTCCTCGATTTAGAATCAAAGAACCGGTTGAGCTTACGGGCTGGTATCACCCATAAACAGGCGGAGCCGGTGCGGCAAAACGTCAAGCGTGCGAGGGCACATTTCGCGACATCGCGGCCGGATGCAGCCGAAACGGTGCGGGTAACTAGGTCGCAACGATAACGACAACCACTGAGGCACCTGCAGCGACCATCGCAGCCGCCTCAATATTGAGGGCCACGTTGGCATCCGTTGTCGTGGTCTGGTTGTCGTGGTGAAAACTTTTCCCGCCAGCGACGGCGTCGAGGTCGGAGTCGCTCAGGTCGCGGCCCGCCTGGGCGCTGATATAGGAGCCCGCCTCATCCGAGGTGATGTCGTAGCCCTTGTCTTTGGCGAAGGATACGGCCGATCCGATACCCGACGCGTGTCCCGACAACTCGCTGCGCAGGGCTTCGTTACTCTTGAGGTCCGCTACGAAACGTTCGATTTCTGCCTGGCTCATCTCACTCTCCCTGTTTCAGAAAAAATGACCGGTTGAGCCTACGGGCTGGCATCACCCACAGATAGGCGGAGCCGGTGCGGCAAAACGTCAAGGGCGCGACGCCGATTGTGGCGTCGCGCCCGATCTTAAATCGGCAATCTGCGGAACCTTAGGTCAGGACGATGACCGCGATCGCCGCAGCGGCTGCGCTCACTTCGGTCGCAACGCTGGTTTGTGACGTCGAGGTCTCGTTGCCCTTGCCGCCAGCAACAGCATCGAGCTCGTCGTCGTTCAGTTCACGGCCAGCCTGGCCATGGATGTAGGCTGCAGCCTCATCGGCCTCGATGTCGTAGCCCTTGTCCTTGGCGAAGGCCACAACCGAACCAACGCCGGAGGCATGACCCGACAACTCACTGCGCAGACCATCATTGCTCTTGAGGTCCGCTACGAAACGTTCGACTTCTGCATTACTCATCGCACTCTCCCTGTTCTTTGTTCGTTGATGCGTGAAGTTTACGGGCACCCGTTACCCACGCAAAAAATATACGCCGCCAAACGCAGCGGTCCGGTAACTAGGTCACAACAACGGCAACCTGGGTCTCGACCTGGCCGCCTACGGAAATAGACGCCTCGACATACGCTTCCGACACGGTCGGGGGACCACCGTCCGCCTTGCCGCCGGCGAGTGAATCCAGGCGTTCGTCGCTCAGTTCGCGGCCCGCCTGGGCGCTGATATAGGCGCCGGCCTCATCGGCCGTCATGTCGTAGCCCTTGTCCTTGGCGAAGGCCACGACCGACCCGACGCCGGACGCGTGACCCGACAATTCACTGCGCAGACCATCGTTGCTCTTGAGATCTGCCACGAAACGTTCGACTTCCGCACTGCTCATCGCACTCTCCTAAAATTCGCTCGTGTTTCCACGATTACGTTTACGTATATCTGATCGACCGGCGCCCGTGGCTGGCCCAATTCCATCGGATAAGAAATAGGGCGCAACGTGATTTACACGTCGCGCCCCATCTCATTTCCATCGCACCAAGGTAATTAGGTCAGGACAATCACGACCTCGGCGACAGCGGCGACGCCTGTGGCGGCAGCCGCTGTGGTGACCGCCTCGGCGACGGTCGCAACATTGGTCACACCGCCTTTACCGCCGGCCACGGCGTCGAGCTCATCATCGTTCAGTTCACGGCCAGCCTGGCCATGGATGTAGGCAGAGGCCTCATCGGCGTCGATATCGTAGCCCTTATCCTTGGCGAAGGCCACGACCGAACCAACGCCGGAAGCGTGACCCGAGAGCTCACTGCGCAGACCATCATTGCTCTTGAGGTCGGCGACGAAACGTTCAACTTCTGCACTGCTCATTATACTCTCCCTGTTTATCTACTCGTTGAATTTGCATTTACTAAGAGCGGATATCGCTTCCGCTACACATGGCCGTCACAAACGGCCGTGGCGCGCCTCAAGCGTGCGCCACATCTTCTCCCGCAACGGCGGCAGCATCCTCGATTGGCGTTTCAATCATAACCGGCCTCGGGCCGATACCCCCGTACTTGGGATCATCGTCAAATATCCCGAGATCGAACAATTTCTGCAGGGTCTCGCAGACCATGAAAACGTTGGCCCCATCGGCGATCAGCTCTGCCTGAATTTGGCCAACCGGCATATCGCCCTCGTTGACCAGGCGCCCCAGCAGGGCCGCATAGGGAACACCGCGCACGGTGTGAATCTTCGTGTTGTTACGCACTTCGAAGCCATCGTCGAACTGGGTGTATTCCAGGTCAGGCCGGAAGGCGAGCGTGTCACCCGCCTGCAATTCGTTGACACAATGACGCTCGATCATCTCGTCGATAACGGCGGAAAATTCCTCCGGCGTGTCGAAGTGGCGCTCGTCATAAACCCGATACCCGAGCGACCAGCGTTCCCCGCCACGGGTCGGTGAAACCATACGCACCGTACGGTTGACCATGTTGACCAGGAAGCCGCTGACGCAAGCGATCGTCGAGTGATCGTCGTCGCGGATCGAAATCGAATCGTCCTTGCCGGCCGCACGCAGTTTCGCCTTGCGCTCGCGCGCCCGGCCGGCATTCGCCTTGGCCATCAGCGCTTCGGTGTTCTGGGCGACAATCTCGACACCCATCAGCTCTTCGGGGGTGAACTCCGCATGCACCTTGTGGAACAGCTTCAGGTTCACGATCGAGAAACGGTTGGTGACGCAGCGGTACTCGTCGAACAGCTTCATCACACGCCGGGTCAGGTCCACATTCTTGAGCGGCGCCGCGGACGTGGTCTGCGGCAGGAACCCGGTGACGTGATAATGGTCCTCGATGAACTTGTCATAGTCGGGATTGTCCATCGGGTCGGTGGCCCAGTAGCAGAATCCGGTCTGGGCAGCATCGCCGAAATGGTCGACCATGGATTGCACCACGCCGCGCCACAGCGGCGCAGATTCCTCATCATAGGGCAGGTAACCCTGGAAGCGCTCCGCAGAGATGCCGCAGAACCAGCAGCCCACCGAGCAGCCATCGGACAGTTCGTAGGCAACGATCGGATGGGTGATGTTCGGCCCCGACACACCCAGCTCGCTCAAGCCGCGTGATATCTGCCGCTCCCGCCATTTGTGGAACGCGGGATGAACTGTCTCGCTGGCACCATGGTCTCGCAGCAGGTCGCGGTGCGACAGCATTTTCTGAATATACTCCGACCACATCTTGGACAGAGGCCACTGGGCTTCCTCATCCTTGTGGCGGTACTGCAGATGCTCGGAACTGAAAAGGGGCAACATCAGGTAGGGATCGATGTCGATGCCATACTCCGCCACCACCGGCCCGAGATTGTCCATATTCCCGGAGAGTTTCTCGCGAAACGCGGGGTCCGCTGTCAGGCACTCCATGAACCGCTTTATGTTGGAAAGCGTGTGGAATTCCTCCGGCGAGTAGGAATCAAAAATCTCGCGGTACTTTTCTTTGGTGCTCGACATGTTCGTTTGACCTTACCGGTGTCCAGGGAAGTTGCCGGACGGCGTCCCGCTGCGCGAAAGCCGTCCGGTCATAAATTGGTCGTATGTGCCTAGGTTGCGACGATCACGGCGACCGCGGCAACTTCGACTTCGGCGCCGACATTAACGGTAGTTTCGGCCGCAATGGCTTCCGTGGTGGCCATCGCAACGGTCTGTGCGGTTGCAACCTGGGTCACGCTGTTATGATGGTGGCCCTTGCCGCCGGCGATGGAGTCCAGCTGTTCATCGCTGAGGTCGTGCTCCGTCTGGCCCTGGAGATAGGTCGCGACGTCATCCGGCGTAATCTCGTAGCCCTTCCCGGCCGCGAATGCGACGACCGAACCCACGCCGGACGCATGCCCGGAAAGCTCGGCACGAAGTCCTTCGTCATTTTTCAGATCTGCGACAAAACGTTCTGCGTCTGCCTGGCTCAGGTAACTCTCCCGTCTAAGTGTCGGCCTGTAAGAAGTATCGGCCTGTATGAATTCAGTGTTTCAATTTGTGGGCGCTTCGTGAAGCTACGTCACCACCACGACGGCGACAGCGGCAACCTCGGCCGCAGCAGCAGCCGTGGTCGCAACCTCCGCTGTCTGCACAGTGTTGGTTTGCGTCACCGTTGTCGTGCTGTGGCTGTGATGATGATGGTGGTGACCCTTGCCTCCCGCGATGGCTTCGAGCTGGTCGTCGGTCAGATTTTTACCCGCCTGACCGTCCAGAAATGCGCGCACTTCGCCAGCATCGATATCGTAACCCTTGGCCTTGGCGAAAGCCACGACGGAACCAACACCCGAAGCACTGCCGGACAATTCGTTACGCAGATCGGCATCGCTCGTGAGGTCGCCAACGAAACGGTCAATATCCTGTTTGCTCACCGTGCCCTCCTCGGGCCCTAAATTTTCTTTGCCGCCTCTTCTCGCGTGGTCGCTTGAGGGACGTTGCGGTTACATACCAACATAGAGGCCGTTCCGAGGCAAAACCTTGATTGTTAAAAGGCCGACCTCTCAGTGTGGACAATTCGCCGTCTTGTTTGTGCCATAGACGCAGGTTAGCGTTGGTCGTTCTGGGATGGTGGGTATCAAAGTATGAACATCGAATTATTCGCTCGTGTCGGTCTTGTGGCCGCGACCGTAGCGGTCGTCGCAATGATGCCAGTGGACCAGGCGTCGGCGCAGAACGTACAGACCCTGCCGGAGATACTCGCCCGTGCCTACGACACGAGCCCATCACTCGCAGCGGCTAGGGCCGGGCTGCGGGCGACCGACGAGAATCTTCCCGATGCCCAGTCGAACCTGTTCCGCCCGACGATCACGCTTTCCGCGCAGGAGGGACGTACGCTCATCCGCCAGCGCGAGACGCTCGAAGCCGCCGCCGGCACCGCAGACTCCAAGAAAACCACAAACTCCCTCGATCGCACATACGGCTACTCGCTGACCCTGCCCCTGTTTCGCGGCGGACAGACCTTTGCCGAGATCGACGAAGCAAAAAGCGCGATCGCAGCCGGCCAGGCCGACCTGGTGTCGACGGAACAAACACTACTGGCCGCAGCCGTTACGGCCTATGCCGACGTCGCCTACTACCGGGCACTTGTGAAGCTCGAGCAAACGACGGCGGCCACGTACGAACAGCGCGTGTCGCGCACAAGCGAAGAACTCAAAGCCCAGCGGCGTACGGTCAGCGACCTGGCCCTGTTCCGCAGTTCGCTTGCCTCCGCCCGCAACAGCCTGGCGACCGCCGACGGCGAACGCCGCGCTGCAGAGTCTTCTTTCCAGGCGATTTCCGGCGTGCAACCCGGCACGCTCGAGCCTCGTCCAGCCTTCGGCATCCTGCCGACGTCCCTGGAAGAAGCCCTGAAAAATGCGAAGAGCAACAATCCTTCGCTCCGTTCGGCCGAACACAGCATCGCCGAAAACGAAGCCGCAGTCCGGGCCAAAGAGGGCGTCCTGTTTCCCCAACTCAGCCTGGTTCAGAGCTACACGCGAGAGCAGGACAAGTCCCGCTTCACCGGCGTCGCAACTCCCTATGACGAGATCGACCGCGAAGACACCATCACCGTCGGTGTCACCATGACCATGCCGCTCTATGCCGGCGGTGCCAATCACGCCGCGGTACGCGCGAGCAAACAAACGCTGTCACAATCGCGACTGACCCTCGCCAGCACGCAATTGACGACCGAGAATTCCGTCAGAACGTCCTGGGAACGTCTGGTTGCAGCACGCGAAGCCCTGAAGTTCGCAGATGACAATGTCGCGGCACTCGATGATGCGCTGGAAGCAGTCGAATTCCAGTACCAACGCAGCGACGCCACCGGTCGCGATCTGATTAATGTCATCGACGAGCGAACCTCTGCCCTGACCACAGTGGAGAGCGCCCACCGGACGGTGTTCCTGGCCGAATCCTCCTTGCTGCAGGCGACCGGACAGATGACCGCAGCGGCGCTGGGTTTGCCGGTCGATATTTACGATCCCAACGCGCATCTGCGCGACGTCGACGGCAAGTTGTTCGGCCTCGGGGACTGATCCACATGACGTATGACCCTGGTACCGAGGCCGCGCGCCTGGACATTGCTCTGGTCTGCATGCCGATCGTCGCGGCGGAGCGACCCTCGCTTGCATTGGGCCAACTCCAGACCGGCCTGAGCGATGCCGGGATATCGGCGCGTTCCTATTTTCCCAGCCTTATGTTTCTCGATTATGTGGGGGTCGAGGATTTTGCCCTGTTCGATCTGGCTCGGATCGATGATTGTCTCGGTGACTGGCTGTTCTCTCAGGTCGCGTTCCCGGATTTCGAGGCCGACGACAACCGATACATCGACCGGCTGCTCGCACGAAACAAACCGCTCGAGGATCAGATCGGGGACAATCCCCATGCACGCCTGAACCGTTTGCGCGCCTTGATGCCGGAGTTCGTGAACTGGGCCGCCAGCACCACACTGGCGGAGAACCCGCGAATTGTCGGCGCCACGTCCACCTTTCAGCAGCACGTGGCCTCGCTGGCCCTTCTGCGTGTGATCCGCGAGCGGGCGCCCGACGTTGTGACGATGATGGGCGGTGCGAACTGCGAGACAGTGATGGGTCGTGCGACCCATCAGCGTTACCCGTGGGTCGACTATGTCGTGTCCGGGGAAGCCGACGCGCTAATTTCCACGCTGTGCACGGGGATCCTTGATCGAGGTCGTGACCTGCCTGCGAAAGACATGCCCTTCGGCGTGCTCGGGCCGGTCCACCGCAGCGAAGGTTATCCGACCGTCGCGGCCGGTGATGGTGTCCCCCGCGCGGTCAGCGCGGACATGGCGAAAATACCGCTGCCCGACTATGACGATTATTTTCAGGCGCTGTCCCAATCCCTGAACCGCGACATCATCCACCCCGGACTGCCGGTCGAGACGGCACGCGGCTGCTGGTGGGGAGAGCGACAGCATTGCACGTTTTGCGGCCTGAACGGCGGCAGCATGAAGTTCCGTGCAAAACCGGTCGACGTGGTCCTCAGCGACTTCGCGCAGCTGGCCGAAAAACACGGGTTCGCGCGCTTCGAGGCGGTCGACAACATCATGGCCGCGGACTTCCTCGACACCCTCGTGCCGGCACTCGAGGGCCTGGACTATGATGTGTTCTACGAGACCAAGGCCAACCTGAAACCCCACGAGGTTGAGGCATTGGGCAAGGCGGGTATCCGCTGGATCCAGCCGGGCATCGAGAATCTCGACACCCGCGTCCTCAAGCTGATGCGCAAGGGCGTGACAGCCTGGAACAATGTCCGCCTGCTGCGCAGTTGCCGACAGTATGGCGTCCGCGTGTCCTGGTCACTCCTGTGCGGGTTTCCCGGCGAAGAAGATGCATGGTTCTCCGAGATGGCCGAGTTCATGCCCGCCCTCTCCCATTTCCAGCCGAGCGGCTTCGCCATGCTGCGGTTCGACCGCTACAGCCCCTATTTCGACAACCCAGAGGAACACGGGCTCGATCTGGTGCCGTCTGAGCTCTACAGCTACGTGTATCCGCACACGGAAGAAGAGTTGGCCGAGCAAGTCTACTTCTTCGAAGACCGGGCGCTCGGCGACCGCGGGCGCGGCATGATCCGCAACGATCACACATACGGTCCGGGACTTGAGGCCGTGCGCGCCAGGCTTCGTGAATGGCACGACGCCTGGAAGGCAGAGCCGCCCCTCGTCGAGCAGATCGACGACGGCACGACACTCAGCATTACCGACACGCGTCCCGCCGCAACCGCGGCGGAACACCGGATCGATGGGGTCGGCCGCGCCGTCCTCCTGGGTACCGTCGATGCACCACCGCGCCACCGCTTGATCGAGACCTTGCGAACCGATGGCTACGCCGTCTCCGACATCGAGACCGCACTCGCAGACCTCAACACGCGTATGCTGACGCTTGAGATCGATGGGCGCGTGATCTCCCTCACACTGCAGAGTCCTCATACGCCGCTGCTCGCCTCCTGGCGCTTCCCCGGGGGCTTCCTCAACAAGAACGCCGAACACCGCAAGACCGGCAGTTCCGCAGCGGCTTAACCGTGACATGAACACCGTCAGGGACATCGCTCATTTTGACCAACCACTCGCGCTCGACAGCGGCGCCGAACTGGCGCGCGTAGACGTCGCATACGAAACCTATGGTGAGCTCAACGCTGCAGCCGATAACGCCGTCCTTGTTCTGCACGGACTGACGGGCACCCAGCATGCAATGGGACTGTCGTCCGATACCGGCCGGCCTGGCTGGTGGGATTCTGCGATAGGCCCCGGAAAGGCGATCGATACCGAGCGCTACTACGTTGTTTCACCGAATACGCTCGGCAGCTACGGCGGCAGCACGTCGGCCGCCTCAGCCGACCCGAAGACCAACCGCCCCTATGGCTCGCAATTCCCGATCGTCACCATCGGCGACAGCGTCGAGAGCCAGGCCCGCCTGACCGACGCGCTCGGAATTTCCCGCTATCACGCGATTCTGGGCGGCTGTTTTGGCGGATTTCAGGCGATGGAGTGGATGGCGCGGCACCCGGATCGAGTCGGCAGCTCCGTCGTGATATCTGCGACGCCACGCACGTCGGCCCACAACACCGCCCTTTGGTCCGTGCTCCGGGCCGCGATCCGCAGTGACCCGAACTGGAACGGCGGCGACTATTACGGCAGCGCCAGCCCCGATGCAGGCCTGGGTCTCGCGGCCATGTTCGGCGCCCTGTTCTGGATGAGCCGCGAAGTCTTCGAGAGCAAATTCGGACTCCGGCGCATCGACAGCGACGAACCGGAATACGGGTTTGAGCCCGAGTATGCGGTTGAGGAATTTCTCGAAGGCGTGAGCCGAAATGCCGCCGGGCGGATCGATGCAAATGCCCTGCTCTACCTGACCCGCGCGATCGACTATTTCGACATGTCTCGCGGACACACGGACCTTGCCGCAGCCTTCAATCGTTATACCGCCCCCAGCCTGCTGATCAGTTACACCGGCGACTGGCGCTACCCGGCCGAGGACATGGAAGAAATCGCCGACGCGTTGCGTGAGAACGGCACCGCCTGCCGGCACGACACGCTCAACAGCCCGGCCGGCCACGGTGGCTTCCTATACGACACCGAGCGCCTCTCGCCGCTGCTTGCGGCGTTTCTGAATGATCCGGAAAACGTCGCTCAGGCGTCGTAGTGATCGATGGTCATCATCGGGGCACCCGCAATCTCGATGCCGAACTCGCGCACGCCGCGTGTTTGCAGCCCGGCACGCGCCGCCACGCGGCGATGGACGGCGGCCTCGACCAGATACTGATTTGAATAGCCGTGTGACGCCTCGAGCCAGGTGGTGACACTCCGACCGAGACGCATCGCCACGAGCGCTGCATCCGCAATATGGGCCTCCACGACAACCATCCCATGCCGCCCGAGACAATCCCGCCAACGCCCGAACAGTGCTTCCAGGTCCGCCTCGACCTGGGCTGCGGTCAACAGATTGCCTCCCGGCGCGACGAAGGCGCCCGTCGAGGCCGCGTCCGAGCCCGCCGCCGTGCCGACATAGGTGCGATTGTG
>JABIVD010000040.1 GCA_018667335.1 Rhodospirillaceae bacterium | reverse complement strand
GCTCATGAAACCAACAATAAGCACTACCTCGAAGGCACTACCCTGCGGTAGCTAAGGGCTTCCGCAATGTAGTGCCTAGCAATTGCTGCCGATTCTGCGCCCGAATTAGCGGTATCAAGGTCTGCCAGTGTCCGGGCCACCTGGAGCACCCGGTGGTAGCCCCTGGCGGACAATTTCAGCTTATCCGTGGCTTCCACAAGCAGTGCTCGGCCTTCCGCGTCAGGCGTCGCCACAGATTCGAGCAATTCCCCGTCGGCCTCTGCGTTGGTGAGCACAGTAGTACCGTCATATCTCTCGGTCTGAAGCTGGCGGGCCCGGGCGACCCGGGCGGCGATCTCGGCGCTGCCTTCGGCGGCCGGCGGCAGAGCCAGGTCGGCAACGGAAACTGCGGGGACCTCGACATACAGGTCGATCCGGTCCAGAAGCGGCCCGGACAGCCGTGCCTGGTAGTCCGTGGCGCATTTCGGGGCCCTGGAGCAGGCCAGGCCGGGATCATCGAGATGGCCGCATCGGCAGGGGTTCATGGCCGCAATCAGCTGGAAACGGGCCGGATAGGCCACATGGTGGTTGGCCCGGGCCACGACCGCGCGGCCGCTCTCGATCGGCTGGCGCAGGGATTCCAGGGTTTGCCGGGAAAACTCGGGCAATTCGTCGAGAAACAGCACTCCGCGGTGGGCCAGTGACACCTCGCCGGGCCTGGCGCGCGCGCCGCCGCCGACCAACGCAGCCAGTGACGCGGAATGGTGCGGGTCGCGAAACGGGCGCTCCGTCATCAGGCCGCCCTCGGGCAGGGTGCCCGAAATGGAATGGATCATCGAGACTTCGAGCGTTTCGGCCGGCGATAGCGGCGGCAGGATGCCTGGAAGCCGCTGTGCGAGCATCGATTTGCCCGCGCCGGGCGGCCCGGATAGCAGCAGGTTATGTCCGCCGGCAGCGGCGATTTCGAGCGCCCTTTTGGCGGATTCCTGGGCCTTTATGTCGCGCAGGTCCGGGTATGACTGAATACAGTCGTACCGTAGTGCTTGCGGCGGAGACAACAATTGCGTGCCCTTGAAGTGATTGATCAGCGCCAGCATGTCCGGTGCCGCCAGAATGTCGATGTCACCGGCCCAGGCCGCTTCGCCGCCCTGCATGGCGGGGCAGATCAGCCCCCGGTCGCGGGCCGAGGCATCAATCGCGGCCGGCAGGACGCCCGCAACGGGCGCCAGGGCGCCGTCGAGGGCCAGTTCGCCCAAAGCGGTGTACTGCGCCAGCAGATCGCCCGGAACCACGCCCATGGCGGCCAAAAGGCCCAGCGCGATGGGCAAATCGAAGTGGCTGCCTTCCTTGGCGAGGTCTGCGGGGGCCAGATTGACCGTTATCCGCTTGGGCGGCAGGGATAGGCCCAGCGCCTGCAGTGCTGCGCGGACCCGTTCGCGGGATTCGCCGACCGCCTTGTCGGGCAGGCCGACGATGGTGAATGCGGGGAGGCCGGCGCCCATCTGCACCTGGACGTCCACCTCGACGACGTCCACCCCCTGGAATGCGACCGTGTTGACGTGTGCGACCATTTTCCGCTCGTTACGAACAAGTATCGCCGCGGACTATACCCGGCTATCTCATGCGCGAGAACAAAAAAAGAACATACAGCAGGCCCCATAAGGCATACATGGTAAGGCCATACTAGAACTACCGGTTACATCCTATTGTTTTACAACATTGTTTTGTCGTACTCGGGGTTACTTTTAGATTCCCCGTAATCTAGTGACAATGCACTATTCCGGTCCGCGTTTCGAGGTGGCAGCACTGTCCCGGTGGCGAACTTCTACGGCAGCCGCCACCATGCTCGACGATCCCTTGCTCGAGACTCGGCGCGGCGGTCGCCCCCGAAACCGCAGGGGCGGAAAGCAGCAGGAGAGGAACCGCACCCAATGTAATTAAGAAATATCTCATATAAAGATTCTCCGAGGCTAGAACCCGAACAGTTCCGCCGGGTTGTCGACCAAGATCTTCTGGCGGAGCGCCTCGTCGGGGGCCCAGTCGAGCAGCAGGTCGATCAGGTCGCCATCGTTGGGCATTTCCTCGAAATGGTCCGGGTGGGGCCAGTCCGAGCCCCACATCACCCGGTCGGGATTGTGCTCGATCAGCGCCTTGGCGAACGGGTGGGTGTCGGAATAGGGCGGGCGTGGCTCCTGGCTGAACCGCATCGGGCCCGAAAGCTTCACCCAGCAGCGTCCGGTATCGATGCAATCGAGCACGGTTTTGAAGCCCGGTGAATCGATGCCCAGCTCGGCGGGCTGCCAGCCCATATGGTCGATCACGAAGTTTCCGGGCGAGGCGAGCATGATGTCGCGCCATGCCGCTGCCTCATCGGGGCCGCGGAACCAGTATTGCGGGTGCCAGCCAAATTCATGGGTCCGGGCGATGATATCGGTGTTGATCTCGGGATTGGCGCGAAAGGCGAACCGCGCGCCGACGACGCCGGCCTTTGTCAGGATCTCGAGCTCCCGGGCGGTGATATCGGGCGCGGGCAGGGCGATGCCCCTGAGGCGCTCGGGTTCGCGCGACAACGCGTGGAGCAGATACTCGTAGGTATTGCCCTGGACGACCGAATGGACGATCACGCCGCGTTCAATTCCAAGCGTGTTGTGCAATTTCAGCATGTCGTCGAGGGTCGAGTCCTCGACCACCAGCGGGGAATCCGGGTGGTAGGGGAAGCGCTTGCCCGGGCCATAAAGATGGAAATGGGTATCGGTCGCGCCGGGCGGGGTCTTCAGCTTGGGTGTCTTGGTGTCGCGGTGCGGCGGCGGTGACTTTTTGCGTTCGGCCATTCGAATTCCCCCGGAAAAAAACATGTCTCTATCCGATCACGATTGAATCTTTTCTCCGCGAGCGCAACAATGCCGGCGCTAAGTGCGTAGGGAATAAGACGCCGACAATAGGGAGACAGGGATGAACGCGATCGCGAAAATGCCGGAGACGGCGAAGGTACGGGGGAAAATAGCCCCCGCGAAACTGGCCCATGTGGTGCTCCGCACACCACCGGAGCGGGTCAAGACGATCCTCGACTGGTACAAGACCGTGCTTGAGGGCGAGGCCATGTTCGAGACCGATGGGTTCGGGTTTGTGACCTACGACACCGAGCATCACCGCATCGGCGTCCTGGGCTTCCCGGGCATCAAGGAACATATCGACGGCTATGCGGGCATGCATCATGTGGCCTTCACCTACGCGGATCTGGGCGACCTGATGCACACCTACAACCGGCTGAAGGACGAAGGCATCACGCCGGAATTCTGCATCAACCACGGCCCGACCACGTCGATGTATTACTTCGACCCGGACAAGAACCAGGTCGAGTTGCAGGTCGATAATATTCCGGAAGAGAAGTTCGCCGAGTATTTCGACAATGGCGAATTCACCTCGAACCCGATCGGCATCAAGTTCGATCCCGACGAGCTGTCGGCGCGCCTTGCGGCCGGCGAGCCGGAAGCAAATCTGTTGCAGCGACCGGACGGCATCCCGCCGGACCTGTCGGAGTTCCCGGCGAACTAGTCGGCAGAAATTTCTAGAATTCGGGGGGGCGGGTCTTTGACCCGCCCTTTCTTATTGGAGGCTAGTCCGCCAAGTCCGTGCGTCGCGCCTCAATGGCATCCCAGACCAGCGCCGACAGGTTCACGCCGTCGAAGCGGTCGATCTCCTGGATGCCGGTGGGCGAGGTGACGTTGATCTCGGTCAGATAGTCGCCGATCACGTCGATGCCGACGAAGATCAGCCCCTGCTCGCGCAGCGCGGGCCCGATGGCGGCGCAGATATCCTTTTCACGCGTGGTCAGGCCGATTTTCTCGGCCCGGCCGCCGACATGCATGTTCGAGCGGGCCTCGCCCTCGGCGGGCACCCGGTTGATCGCGCCCACGGGCTCGCCGTCGACCAGGATGATGCGCTTGTCGCCCTGGCGGACCTCGGGCAGGTAGCGCTGGATGATGACCGGCTCGCGATGAATGCCGTCGAACATCTCGAGCAGGGAGTTCAGATTCTCGTCGTCGGGCTTGATGTGGAAGACCCCGGCGCCGCCATTGCCGTAGAGCGGCTTGACGATGATGTCCTTGTGCTTGGCGCGGAACGCGGCGATCTCCTCGAGCGACGAGCTAATCAGGGTCGGCGGCATGACCCCCTCGAAATGGGTGACGAACAGCTTCTCCGGCGCATTGCGGACCGACACCGGGTCGTTCACCACCAGGGTCTGGGGGTGGATGTGTTCGAGGATGTGGGTGGCGGTGATGTAGGCCATATCGAACGGCGGGTCCTGACGCATCAGAACGACGTCGACCCCCGCCAGATCCAGTGTCTCGGCGTCGCCGAAGCTGAAATGATTGCCGTCCTCGCGGCGCACCAGGAGCGGCCGCGCCTTGGCGACCGCGCGCCCGTCACGCAGGGATAAATCCTCGGGCAGGTAGTGGTACAGGCCGTGACCGCGGGCCTGCGCCTCCAGCGCGAGGGCGAAGGTGGAATCACCATCGATATCGATGTCGTCGATCGGATCCATCTGGATCGCTACAGCTAGGCTCATGGGGCGCGCGCTCCGGCGGGGTTAAAGACCGGCCGCCAATCTAGGCGTTTTTGCCGATTTCGCAAACGACCGGCGCTGCGTCGATGCCACGTCAGTTCAACCGGCTGCGAATCTCATTTATCAATTTATCAACACGGGCCTGGTCCGCGGGATTGGCGACGAGGTCGCGGCAGTGCCCGAAGGCAACAAGCGCCGCGCGCAGGTTTCCGATATGGGAGTTGAGGAGGCCGGCCTCATGCCAGAGCGAATCCTCGCCCGGCGCGAACAGCAGCATGTCCTCGACGGCCACCAGTGCCTCGGCGAATTGCTCGGCCTTCATCAGGCGAACCTTCCGGTTGTTCTGCAGACGGATCAGGATGTCGCGGTTGCTCGCCGGGCCATAATGCGCGGGGCTGAGTTCTGCATCCGGGCCGAGGGTTGATTTGAGCAGGGTGCGTAGCCCGGCCACGTCGACCTCGCGGCCGCCGTTGAAGGGGTCGAGGATCGCGCGTTGCGGCCCGTCTTCCAGGCGGATGAGAAAATGGCCAGGGAAATTCAGTCCGCAAATATCCCAGCCCAGCGCCCGCCCGCAGTGAATGTGCAGAATCCCGAGCGTGATCGGCAGGCCTTTGCGCCGGTCGATCACCCGCATGAGGTTGGCATTCTGCAGATCGTCATAGGACTGCTGATCGCCCGCATAACCATATTGCTCATGCAACACATGGGACAGCGCGTAGCGCTTTGCAGCAAGGCTGCGGCCGGTGCATGCGCCGCCCACAGACGCTGCGAGTTCTTTGAGGTGGGCCTGATAGCGGTCGGTCGGCTCGCCAGGCAGCTCGCGTGCGGCGAGAGCCAGGGCGGCCTGGGCGAGGTCGATCTTGTGGTCGTCCAGGCCGGCGAGGCGCCGCAACGCGAGGTCGGGTTCGGCGGCCATTGAAGTACTCAGCGGCTCTCGGCGGGTTTGCTGTCCTGGGGCTGCCCGCTGGGGGACGCGATGCGTCGGGGGTCGTCGATCATGATCACATGGCTGATCACGCGCTTCACGTTGGGGATGTCGCGGGCGATCTGAAACACCCGGTCCAACTCGGCCCGGTCCTGCGCGACGCCGAGCAGAAAGACAGTGCCGCCCACGGCGCGGGTGGAATAGTTGATTGAATTCACATCGCCATCAAACAGCAGACCGGCGTCGAGACGGGCATTGATCAGCGTGTCGTTCGCAAAATCCTTGATCCCACCACCGTCGGAAATCTCGATCTCGTTGATCACCTCGCGCACGTCTTCGGTTTTCCAGGCGGCCTGCACGGCCTTGTCGGCCAGCACCTGGTCCGGCACCCGGCCCGACACCAGGACGCGGCCCTCGTAGATCTGGAGGTTCAGCCGATTGAAGGTGTCGAAATCCTCTTTCACCCAGGCTTCGTTGATGGCGACACGGATCAACGTGTCATTCGCGGCGCCTCTAATGCCGCGTTCTTCGGATGCGGCGACACCGGCCGAGGCGGCGGCGCCGACGACGACCCCGGCGGGGGTGCAGGCCGCGAGCGCGAGAAGCCCCACGGCGAGGGTTGCGGCCAAACGGCCTTTACGCCGCCGGTCTTGAGCGGGGGTGTGGATCCTGGCTGTCGACATGTCGAGCTCCTTGGCGCTGGGCCACAGACTATTCGATTCGCCACGCGTCGGGGATATGGCGTGGCAGTTTACCGGGTGCGACCAAAATCGCGTCAAACCTAATTTGATAATCTGAATAAGATGGATTTGCGGCGAGAAAATGGTCGGTGGCGCGGATGATCCGCGTTCTTTGTCGCCGGTCGATCGCATGCGCCGCAGCATCGAAGTCGGCGCGGGCCTTGACCTCGACGGCAACCAGCAGTCGTGCCCGGCGTGCAACGATGTCGATTTCGCCGACGCGACAGCGGTATCGGCGTGCCAGAACCCGAAACCCCTTGAGGCGCAGCAACAGCGCGGCATGTTGTTCGGCACGATGTCCGCGCCGTTCGGCGGCCTGGCGGCGGGTTGTCCTGTTCATGGGGCGGCACTCATTGGGTCGGCTCGTCGCCGGTGATTTCGAGCGCCAGCCGGTAGACGTCACGCCGGGGGCGGCCCGTGTCTGCGGTGACCTGGGCCACGGCGTCGCGCAGACTGAGTTCGGCCAGCGCCTCGGTCAATGCCGCGCGCAAGGCGTCGGCGTCGATTTCCCGCGCCAGGGGTGGGGCCACCACAATGACGATCTCGCCCCGCGGGGGGCCGGCGCCGGCATAGTGCGTGGCGAGTTCGGACAGGGTTCCGCGCCGCACTTCTTCATGCAGTTTCGTGATCTCGCGTGCGATTGCAGCCGGGCGGTCGCCGAGTGTGTGGTGCATGTCCGACAGACTTGCCGCGAGCCGCCTGGCCGATTCGAAGAATATGAGGCTCCCCGGCACGGCAGCCAGCTCGGCAAATCGGCGCCGTCGGGCGGTTTCGCGCGGCGGCGAGAAGCCGGCGAAGAAAAACCCGTCGGTCGGCAGGCCCGACAGGACGAGGCCGGCGAGCGCGGCGCTGGCCCCGGGCAATGCGTGGAGCGGGATGCCGGCTTCGATGGCGGCCTCGACCAGACGATAGCCCGGATCCGAGATCAGGGGTGTTCCGGCATCGGTCACGAGCGCCAGAGATTCGCCATTATTCAGGCGTTCCATGAGCTTCGGCAGCACGCGACGCGCGTTGTGATCGTTGTAGGGCAGGGAGGGCGTCGCGAGTGCGTATCTGGTCAGGAGCTTGCGGGTGACGCGGGTGTCTTCACAAATGATCATGTTGGCGCCGGCCAGCACATCGAGCGCGCGGAGCGTGATGTCGCCCAGATTCCCGATCGGCGTCGCCACCAGGTGCAAGCCCGCTGCAGCGGGCTTATCCGACGCTTGTCCATGCCGGTCCACGCGGTTAGGTTCGCGCGCGTCCGAATCCTGTTGGTTTGTCTGAGGAAGGCTTTTTCGTGCCACGACCGGTTGCCCTTCTGCGCCCCCAAGCGCGCCTGTTTGCCGGTGCCCGTTTGCGCGTCCTGTGCGTCGCGGCCGGCCTGATGCTGACGGCCTGCGCGCAAACCAACGTAGCGGCGCCAACGGCTGAACCGCAAGACACCCCGCCGCCGCCGGCCGCCGCGGCGTCGGCCTTGCCGCAGAATGTGGTGCCTGTGCCAGTAACGCCGGAACCGCCGACCGGCCCGGAGATTACCCGCGCAGCCCTGATCGTTCCGTTGAGCGGCCCTGCCGCCGCGATTGGTCGCGATCTCGCGGACGCGGCGCAAATGGCGCTGTTTGATTTCGCCCTGCCGGCGTTTGAGTTGCGGATATACGATTCCGGCGGCTTCGCCCAGACCGCGCGTACCGCCACCATCCGTGCCCAGGCTGAGGGCGCGCGTTTGGTGTTGGGGCCGCTATTTTCGGACGCGGTTGCGGGCACCTCAAGCGTCAGTCGACCGGCAGGTATTCCGGTTTTCGCCTTTTCAAATGACCGGCTGGTCGCCGGTGACGGGGTTTATGCGGCCGGCTTCTCGCCCGAGGCGCAGATTGACCGGGTCGTCGCCTTTTCTGCCCGGCGCGGGCTGAGTCAATTCGCGGCCCTGGTGCCCGATGATGCGTTTGGCGGGCGAATGTCGGCGATTCTTTCCGATGCCATGGCCCGGCGCGGCACCGGTGTCGCTGCGACGGCATTCTATCCGGGTGGCGTCGAGGCGCTCACGCAAACGGTGCGGACCCTGGCGCGGTACGACGAGCGGGTTGAGGCGCTTGAGGCCGAGCGGGAACTACTCGCCGAGCGCGACGATGCGTTCTCGAAACGCGCGCTCGAACGGCTGTCCACGCGTGACACGCTGGGCGAGGTTGGCTTCGAGGCGCTGATGCTGCCGGTCGGTGGCGAAGAGGTGCTCCAGATTGCACCGCTGCTCGCCTTTTTTGATGTCGACCCGCTCGAGGTCAAATTGCTGGGCACCTGGGAGTGGGATGATCCCGCGCTGGGCAAGGAGCCGGCGATGCTCGGCGCCTGGTTCGCCGCGCCGCCACCTGCTGCGCGCGCCCGGTTCGTCGAACGTTTCCGCGAGGTGTTCGGGCGGACACCGGACCGTCTGGCGACCCTGGCCTATGACGGGGTCGCGCTGGCGGCCGTGCTGGCGCGGGGCGAAGTGCCGGATCCCTATGCGCGCGCGCGTATGGAAAACCCGGATGGGTTTGCCGGGGTGGACGGAAATTTCCGGCTGACGGAAACCGGCGCCGTGGAACGCGGGCTGGCGGTGTTGGAAATACGCCGCGATGCGCCGCGCGAGATCGATCCGGCACCAACGAGCTTTGCACTACCTGTCACGAACTAGGGCCACCACGAACCAGGCCGTTACGATCCGGGGCCGTTACGAGTTCAGCAGTGCGTCAACGACGGCGTTCAGTCGCTGACGCCCGGCGGGGGTCGCGGCGAAACCATCGTCACGCCAATCGAGGTAGCCTGCATCCACCAGCGCCTCGATGGTCGAGGGCGCGAAGACGTCGCCTGGGCGTTTGCCGATGCGCCGCGTGAATTCGCCGGCGTCGATACCCTCGGTCAGGCGAAGCCCCATCATGATGAGCTCCGCCGTCAGGGTTTCATACGGTAGTACCGCGTCATCCTGGGTGGCATGACCATGCTCAAGCGCCCGTTTAAGCCATACTTCCGGGGCGCGGTGCTGGCGTGTGGCACGAATTTCACCATCGAGAGTGATACGGCCATGGGCGCCGGGCCCTACTCCCAGATAGTCGCGGTAGTGCCAATAGGTGAGATTGTGGCGCGATTCCTGGCCGGGGACGGCATGGTTGGAGATTTCGTAGGCGGGCAAACCGGCCGCCGCGAGTGCGTCCTGGGTCTGCTCGAACATGGTCGCGCCGTCGGCCTCGTCGGGCAGCTGCAGATCGCCGCGTGCCTGGGCCAGGAAGAAGGGCGTGCCCGCCTCGATGGTCAATTGGTAGACCGAAAGATGGCCGCGCGTCAGCGCGAGCGCCCCGTCGAGTTCACGCATCCAGGCATCCGGTGTCTGGCCCGGGCGGGCATAGATCAGGTCGAAGGAGAACCGTTCGAAGATGTCGGCGGCGGCTGCGATTGCGGCGCGGGCCTCGCTGACCGCATGGGTGCGGCCGAGCGCCGACAGCGCCGCGTCGTCGAGTGCCTGAACCCCGAGACTAAGGCGGTTGACCCCGGCCTCCGCGAAGCCGACGAGGGCCGACTGTTCGACCGAGGTGGGGTTTGCCTCGAGGGTGATCTCAATTTCGGGGTCGGGCACGAACAATTCCCGGGCTCGCGCGATGACGGCGCGCGCCGTCTCGGGCGGCATCAGCGACGGGGTGCCGCCGCCGAAGAAGATGCTCGTCAGCCGCCGCCCGGGCACGCGCGCCGCATAATGTTCGAGTTCGCGCAGCAATCCGTCGCGCCACGCGCCCTGGTCGATGGTCTCGCGCACATGGCTGTTGAAGTCGCAATAGGGGCAGAGCGAGAGGCAGAACGGCCAATGCACATACAGCGCGATATCGCCGCCGGGATCGTTCATGCGCCGGTCATTTTCGGTCATCCGTCGTGCGTCAGGGGGTCACGCGGCGGGCGTGAAGCAGGCATCGATCATCGCGCGAAACGCGATCGCCCGGTGCGAGATCGCGTGCTTGGCGTCGGGGTCCATCTCGGCAAATGTCTGGGCGCCGCCACGCGGCACGAAGATCGGGTCGTAGCCGAAACCACGGTCGCCCCGCGGCGGCCAGGCCAGCGCGCCCTCGACCCGGCCCTCGAAAACTTCGGTATGCCCGTCCGGCCAGGCGAGGGCGAGGGCACAGGTAAACCAGGCGAGGTCGTCTTCGGCGTCGGCGCTCGCCTCGTGCAGTTGTTCCATGGCCCAATCGAAATCCCGAACACCATCCGGGCGTTCGGCGAAACGGGCGGCATGGATACCCGGCGCGCCGCCCAGTGCCGCGACGGAGAAACCCGAATCGTCGGCCAGCGCGGCCTGACCGCTGCCGTCGGCCGATGCGCGGGCCTTGAGGATCGCGTTTTCGGCGAATGTGGCGCCGGTCTCCTCGGGCTCGGGCAGCCCCAAATCGCCGGCGCTCTGCACCGACACCGCGAACGGCACGAGCAAGTCCGCGATCTCGCGGACCTTGCTCGTGTTGTGGCTGGCGAGCACCAGCCGGCTGTCGTCGAAGCGGCGGGCCATGATGCGCTCTCTACTTGATCCCGAGGGCCTTGCGCTGGTGCACAAACAGCTCCTCGGTGCCGTCACGCGCGAGGTCGAGCAACTTGATGAATTGCGCACGGGTGAACGGACGCTCTTCGGCGGTGCCCTGGATTTCGACGATCTGCGCACGTTCGGTCAGCACGAAGTTGGAATCGGCCTGGGCGTTTGAATCTTCAGGATAGTCGAGATCGAGGACCGCGGTGTTCTGGTACAGGCCGCATGACACGGCGGCGACGAGCTCGCGCACCGGGTTCTCGGCGATCGCACCGGATTTCACCAGCCCCTGGCAGGCGATGTGCAACGCCACGCAGGCGCCGGTGATGGCCGCTGTCCGCGTGCCGCCGTCGGCCTGAAGGACGTCGCAGTCGAGGCGTATCTGGCGCTCGCCGAGCATCTCCATGTCGGTGACGGCGCGCAGGGAGCGGCCGATCAGGCGCTGGATCTCCTGGGTGCGGCCCGACTGCTTGCCGCGGGCGGCCTCGCGGTTCGACCGGGTGTGGGTCGAACGCGGCAGCATGCCGTATTCCGCCGTGACCCAACCGGTGCCGCCACCGCGCATCCATGGCGGTACGCGCTCCTCGATGCTGGCGGCGCAGAGTACATGGGTGTTGCCGAACATCGACATGCAGGACCCCTCGGCATACTTGGCCGCGCCGGGCTTGAGGCGCACTTTGCGCATTTCGTCGGGTGCGCGCCGTGAGGGGCGGATCGAGGTTTTGGCCATGCTGGTTCCAGTGTGTCTAGGATCGATTGCGAGGCCGCGAAGTTAGTCTTTGGGGTGGGGCCGCGTCCAGAACCGGAATCACACCCGTGATCGCACCTGTGCTTACGGTGGGGTTCACTGGCGGGTGCCGATGCCGTCGTTCTTGATTAGGCGCCGGGGCGTGCCTAAGTTCTGCGGATATGCAGGGTCGCAATCTTTCTGACGCAAACAACGGACAATCAGGGCAATGAGCCGGGCTATTCCACAGCTCAATCAGCGCAGCTCCGAAGTTCTTCGGCAGATCATTGACGCCTATCTGGAGACCGGTGAGGCGGTCGGCTCGCGGACCCTGTCGCGCAATCTCGGCATGGAACTCTCGCCGGCTACGATCCGCAACGTGATGGCCGATCTTCAGGATTCCGGCCTGCTGTTCTCGCCGCACGCGTCGGCGGGGCGCATTCCCACCGAGGCGGGCCTGCGGCTGTTCGTCGATGGACTGCTTGAGGTGGGACATCTGACGGAAGACGAGCGCCTGACGATCGAGGCGCAATGCGCCGCGGAGGGCCGCAGCGTGCAGCAGACCCTGTCGGAGGTCACCCGCGTGCTCTCGGGCTTGAGCAATTGCGCCGGGCTCGTCGTTGCGCCGAAGAGTGATTCCGCCTTGCGTCATATCGAGTTTGTCTCGCTGGCGCCGGGCCGGGCGCTCGTGGTCCTGGTGACCGAGGATGGCAGCGTCGAGAACCGGGTCGTCGAGGTGCCGAACGGGATGCCGGCTTCGGCCATGGTCGAGGCGTCAAATTTTCTGTCCGCGCGCCTGGTCGGCAAGACCATCGAGGAGGCCCGGGGTCAAATCGCCGCGGAGCTGGAACTTCATCGCCAGGATCTGGACGGGCTGACACAGAAGCTCGTGGAGGCCGGGTTGGCGACGGCCACCGGCGACGGCGCCGAGGCGGCGCTGATCGTAAGCGGGGCGGAACGGCTGCTCGATGACGTGCAGGCCGTCGAGGATCTTGATCATGTGCGCGGCCTGTATGATGCGCTTGAGACGAAGGAATCCTGGATCAAGCTTTTGGACATGGCGCGGGGCGGCGAGGGCGTGCAGATCTTCATCGGGGCGGAGAACGACCTGTTTTCTCTGGCCGGCTGTTCGGTCGTCGTCGCGCCCTATCGCAACAGCGAGCAGCAAATCGTCGGGGCGGTCGGTGTGATCGGCCCGACCCGAATCAATTATGCCCGGATCATTCCCGTGGTGGATTATACAGCGCAGATCGTCGGCCGGCTGGTCGGATAGGCGCGACGAATTTATACAGACGAATTCCAACGGCCGGTGCGGCTGCCGGAGAGAAAGCGAAGACATGAACGAAGAAAATGAGAACGTGATCCCCGAGACCCCGGAGACGGGTGCCCTTGCAGAGGCTGCTGGGCCCGCCACATCCGAGGCTGCACCGGCTGAGCCTTCGCCCACTGACGCGGATGGAAATCGCTGGGCCGGCGGCAAGCATGCCGCACGGATTGTCGAGCTCGAGGGCGAGACATCGCAGCTTCGCGATCAGTTGTTGCGTGCGATGGCCGAGACCGAGAACGTGCGCAAGCGCGCCGAACGCCAGATCGAGGACGCGCATCGTTACGCGGTGACCGGGTTTGCGCGCGACATCCTGTCGATCGGCGACAATCTCGAGCGCGCGCTTTTTGCGGTACCGGAGGAGCGGCGCGGCGAACATGAGCTACTGCAAACGCTGCTCGAAGGCGTGATCGCCGTGCAGAATGATTTCCAGGCCGCCCTGGTGGCACACAAGATCGAGCGGCTCGATCCGACGGGCGAACCGTTCGACCCCAACCTGCACGAGGCGATGTACGAAGTGCCCGACAGCGAATATCCGAATGGCAGCGTCGCCCAAGTGATGCAGGCGGGCTATCGGTTGCACGACCGGTTGTTGCGTCCCGCGCGGGTCGGCGTGGCGAAATCGGCGGTCCCGCCAACTGCTGCTGCCCCGGCAGCGGATCCGGCGGCAACGCCGGGGGCCGATCCCGAATCCTGATTACTTTTTTGCGGTGATCGTGAGATCGGTCGTCGTCAACGCACGGATGTAGGCTGTTGCCAGGCCCGCATGCTGTGCGGCGCCGTAATGCTGCAACGCGACGGCAGCGAGGTCGAAGGCGCCATAGAGTTCGTGGGCCAGGATCGCGATCTTAAGAAGCGCGTCGGGAGCGTCGTCCGCCAGTTTTGGGAAGCCGATCGGGTTGCGGAAGTAGAGGGCGTTGCTCCAGATCACCTGCGCGAAGCCGCGGTTGGGGTCGCCATCCTTGATCAGGGGGCGGAACGGCCGCGACCCCACTCCGACCATCGTGTGAAACGCAAACCCGTGCGCGCGCAGGAAGCTGTCGACGTCGGCGAACAGAGGCTGGTTTTTATAGATAGGCAGAAAGCCCACCTCGGCCTGGATGGCAACCGTATCTGCGAGGGCGGCGACCGCCGATTCGAGCACCATGAGCTCCGCCCCTTGAACATCCAGTTTCAGGAAATCCATCGGCAGCACTTCGTCGACATCGTCGAGGCGCACGGTGTCGAGGGGTATTTCCTCGGTGGTCTCGCAGAGTTCCCACAGGCTGTGGAACTGCTTCATGACAGACGGGTCAGGCGCGAACAGGGATGACGTCATCGGTGCCGCGCCGATGTGCAGCGTGTGTCGCCCGCCGTCGCCGAGCGCATGGGGCAGATATTGCGTGTTGGGCTTCGCTGCCGCGTTGAGGTTTTCGCATTCCGCCGGGTTGGGTTCGAAGCCGACGAGGTGGGCCGCACCGGATTGGACGAGCCGGGCCCAGGGTTCGGCCTCGCCCACATCCATGGCGCCGACGTCGACAATCTTCAAGGGCGGTCGCGTGACGCCCTGGCCGTCCAGAAATCTGAGGATATCGACGGGGCGTGCGGGACTGTTCATGCGGGCAATTTCTCTGGTTCGGGTGACGTCGTTTCGGTGCCGAGCATCGCTGCATTTCGATCGTGGGCCTTATGCGCTTGCTTGGCCTTGTCGGGGTCGCCCACCGCATAACAATAAACGCAACCATGGGGGCAGGTCTCATAGCTGCCGATATCACGGGATTGCGCGCACAGGCAGCCGGCACGCGGAGCCTTGTTGCTGGCAGGGATGCTTCCGGTCACCGGCGCGTGGCCCAGGGATTCGGCGACACGATCCAGGCGCGTGGCGTCAATACAGCGCGCCGCGGTGAGGCCGTCCTCGAGCGCCGGCTGTGCGCAGAGCGAGAGGGCCAGACCCGATTGCCGCGCAATTTCGTCGAGCCGGGCAAGCAGGTCGCGTTTCGCGCCGTCCTCGGGGTCTACCCAGGCATTCGCGGTTTCATGCGCCGCGCGATCGAGATTGCGCCGGGTCTTGCGGTAGATCTGGGCGAAACTGACAACCACCTCATCGACGCTTCCCATAAGCGCGCCCGCGATCCGGGTGAAGTTTTCGATGTGCCAGGCGGCCGGCGTTGCGTCCGTGATCACCACCGGATCGTAGCGCCAGACGACGGATTTCCCGCCGTAGTGAACGGAAATGTCGCGAATATCTTCAATCCCTGCGTCTGCGGCGACCACGGATCGTTCGAGCGAACGGGGATATCCCGTGACCGTATACTGGACCACGAAGGGATGGGTCCGGGCGGTTCGGTCCAGTTCCGGGCGAAAGGGTTTTGCATTCCGGGTCCAGAAAATGAACCCGCTGCAATCTTCGTCGCGGAGCGAGACCTTGAATGTCTTGCCGCTCCATGCGTTACGCACCTCACACGACCCTGCTATGCGTCTGGCGCGGAACCAATCGCCGTAGAACGCCGGAATATCGGTCTTGTAGCTCGCAGAGATGATCGTCATGGCGTGTCGGGCGAATTTGTGGCGGCTGGCCGCGGAAAATCGCCTCAGACTAGCGGTTGCAGACGGGTTACGCGCTCCCTATATGTGCGTCGAACAGTACAGGGCTTCTGAGCAAGCTCATCAACTTGAAATACAGGGGCCTGTGCCGGTGCCGTTTGGGCCGGGCCGGTCTGCTGAAAAGTGAGGAACTCATGGCGAAAGTAATCGGTATCGATCTCGGGACCACCAACTCCTGCGTGGCTGTCATGGACGGCGGCGCGGGCAAGGTGATTGAAAACTCTGAAGGCGCGCGCACGACGCCGTCGATGGTGGCGTTCTCCGAAGGTTCGGAACGTCTCGTCGGCCAGGCCGCGAAGCGCCAGGCGGTGACGAACCCGGAAAACACAATCTTCGCCGTCAAGCGTCTGATCGGGCGCCGGTTCGACGATCCGCTGACGGACAAGGACAAGAGCCTGGTGCCGTACGAGATTGTCGAGGGCGAGAATGGCGACGCCTGGGTCGGCGCGAACGCTGAGAAATACAGCCCGTCCGAGATCAGCGCCTTTATCCTCCAGAAGATGAAGGAAACGGCCGAGACCTTCCTGGGTGAAACGGTCGAGCAGGCCGTCATCACCGTGCCGGCCTACTTCAACGATTCACAGCGCCAGGCCACCAAGGACGCGGGCAAGATCGCCGGCCTCGAAGTGCTGCGCATCATCAACGAGCCGACGGCGGCGGCACTGGCCTATGGCCTCGAGAAGAAAGAGGCGGGCACGATCGCGGTCTATGACCTTGGCGGCGGCACGTTCGATATTTCCATTCTCGAAATTGGCGATGGCGTCTTCGAGGTCAAGTCGACCAACGGTGACACATTCCTCGGCGGCGAAGATTTCGACGCCAGGATCATGCAGTATCTCGCCGACGAGTTTAAGAAAGAGCAGAGCATCGATCTGCGCGAAGACAAGCTCGCGCTGCAGCGCCTCAAGGAGGCGGCCGAGAAGGCCAAGATCGAGCTGTCCGCATCGACCCAGACCGAGGTCAACCTGCCGTTCATCACGGCGGACGCGGCGGGGCCGAAGCATCTCAACATCAAGCTGACCCGGGCGAAGCTGGAAGCACTGGTCGAGGATCTGGTCGAGCGCACGGTCGATCCGTGTGCCGCGGCGCTGAAGGATGCCGGCCTGAAGCCGAGCGAGATCGACGAGGTCATCCTGGTTGGCGGCATGACCCGCATGCCGAAGATCCAGGAGACGGTGAAGAACTTCTTCGGTCGTGAGCCCCATCGCGGCGTCAATCCGGACGAGGTGGTCGCCATTGGTGCGGCCATTCAGGCCGGTGTGCTCGCCGGCGACGTGAAGGACGTGCTGCTTCTCGACGTGACCCCGCTGTCGTTGGGCATTGAGACGCTGGGCGGTGTCTTCACCCGCCTGATCGATCGCAACACAACCATCCCGACCAAGAAGAGCCAGGTGTTCTCGACGGCCGAGGACAGCCAGCAGGCCGTGACGATCCGCGTGTTCCAGGGCGAACGCGAGATGGCCGCCGACAACAAGGTGTTGGGCCAGTTCGACCTGGTGGGGATCCCCAGCGCGCCGCGTGGCGTGCCGCAGATCGAGGTGACCTTCGACATCGACGCGAACGGGATCGTCAACGTGTCGGCCAAGGACAAGGGCACGGGCAAGGAGCAGCAGATTCGCATCCAGGCGTCGGGCGGGTTGTCCGATGACGACATCGATCGCATGGTCAAGGATGCCGAGGAGCATGCCGCGGACGATCAGGCGCGTCGCGAGACGGTCGAGGCCCGCAACCAGGCCGAAACGCTGGTCCATCAAACCGAGAAGAGCCTCGAGGAACATGGCGAGAAGGTCGAGGCCGAAGTGAAGGCCGAGATCGAAGGCGATGTCGCCGCGCTCAAGGAGGCGCTCGAGGGTGAGGATGGGGAATTGATCCAGTCCAAACTCGAAGCTCTGGTGACGTCGTCGATGAAGCTCGGCGAGGCGATCTACAAGGCCGAGGCGGCTGCCGGAGAAGGCATGGCCGACGGCATGGCTGACGGGGGGCCAGATGCAGGACCAGACGGCGACGGCGCCGAGGGTCCGGACGAGACCATTGTCGATGCCGACTTCGAAGAGGTCGATGATGATGGCGATGACGACGACGATCACAAGGATCAGTCGTCCGCCTCGTAACCGAGGCACGGAGGGGTTCGAGCCCGGGGTCGGCATCGTGATGCTGACCGTTTATGGGTTCGTGCCTCTTCATTCGGTGTAGGGGTGGGGAACGTCCATGGCTGACAAAGATTTCTACGAGACCTTAGGCGTGGATCGCGGCGCGGATGCGGGCGCGCTCAAGAGCGCCTATCGCAAGCTCGCCAAGGAGCTGCATCCCGACCGCAATCCCGACAATGAAGACGCCGAACGCCAGTTCAAGGAAATCAATCAGGCCTATGACATCCTGAAGGATGACGACAAGCGGGCGGCCTATGACCGCTATGGGCATGAGGCGTTCGAGGGCGGTGCCGGCGGCGGGCAGGGCGGCGGCGGCTTTGATTTTTCGGGCGGCGGATTCGCGGACATTTTCGACGAAATGTTCGGCGAATTCACGAGTGGCCGCAGAGGCGGTGGCCGCCGGCAAGCCAGTACCCGCGGGTCGGATCTGCGATACAATCTCGACGTGAATCTTGAGGATGCCTTTGCCGGCAAGCAGACCCGGGTCCGGGTCAACGCGTCGGCACCGTGCGATTCATGCCAAGGTTCCGGTGCGTCCGGGGGTGCTGAGCCGGTTGGCTGCCCATCCTGTCAGGGTGCCGGCAAGGTGCGGGCCCAGCAGGGGTTTTTCACGGTCGAGCGCACCTGTCCGACCTGTCACGGCGCGGGCCGGGTGATCGACAATCCGTGCGACGCCTGTGGCGGCGCGGGACGCATGAACAAGGAAAAGACCTTGTCGGTGAATGTACCGGCCGGGATCGAAGATGGCACCCGCATCCGCGTTGCGGGCGAGGGTGAGGCGGGCCTGCGCGGCGGTCCGTCGGGCGATCTGTATATTTTTGTAACCATCCGGCCGCACCGATTCTTCCTCCGGGACGGCGCCGACATCCAGTGCCGGGTGCCGATCCCGATGACGACCGCGACTCTCGGTGGTTCGATCGAGGTGCCGACGATCGACGGCGCGCGCGCGCGGGTAAATATTCCGGCCGGCACGCAGACCGGCCAGCAGTTCCGACTCCGCGCCAAGGGCATGTCGGTGCTGCGCGCGAATTCGCGCGGCGATATGTATGTGCAGGCGCAGATCGAGACGCCGGTGAACCTGACCAAGGACCAGCGCGAACTGCTCAATCAATTCGCCGATGCCGGCGGCGGGTCGACGAAGCACAGCCCCGAGTCCGAAGGATTCTTCACGAAGGTGAAGGAATTCTGGGACGACCTGAAGGACTAGCGCGTTTTCGATCGCGTGCGTTTACGATCACGTGCGAAATGCTATGGTCGCCGCCGTTCCGGCACGTTGCCGATGAAGGTGGATGAAGATGGCTGACCAACGGAAAATTGGCATAGTCGGCGCCGGTGGGCGCATGGGCCAGATGCTCGTGCGCGTGGTCGTCGAGACAGACGGCTGCGTGCTTGCGGGCGCGAGCGAGGCGCCGGGCTCACCGCATGTGGGAACGGACCCTGGATTGCTGGCAGGTGTCGGCGAGAGCGGCATCGCGATCACCGATGATGCGGCGGCCCTGTTTGCGAGCGTTGATGCGGTCATTGATTTCACCGTTCCCGCGGCGACGGCGGCCCATGCGGCGCTGGCGGCCGAGGCCGGCTGCGCGTTGATCGCCGGCACGACCGGCCTGGAGGCGGAACACCGCGCGGCACTCGACGCGGCAGCGACCCGGGTTCCCGTGGTCTGGGCCTCGAACATGTCGAGCGGCGTGAACCTTCTCTTCGCCATTACCGAGCAGGTGGCGCGCGCGCTGGATCCGGACTTCGATATCGAGATCGTCGAGATGCATCACAAGCACAAGGTCGATGCGCCGTCCGGGACGGCGCTGAGCCTGGGTGAGGCCGCTGCGCGCGGGCGCGGGGTGGATTTCGACACAGAGAAAGTACTCTCGCGCGAGGGCATCACGGGCGAACGGCAGCGCGGCAGTATCGGCTTTGCCACATTGCGCGGCGGCGATGTCGTGGGTGAGCACAGCGTCGTATTTGCCGCCGCGGGTGAGCGGATCGAGCTGACCCATCGGGCGACCGACCGAGGCATCTTCGCGCGTGGCGCGGTGCGTGCGGCGAACTGGACCGGCGGGCAGCCGCCGGGGCTTTACGCGATGAAGGACGTGCTCGGCCTGAGCGGCAGCTAGGCGCACCTTTTTCCTAGGCGCTACGCAGCTTTCTGAGGGCGTCACGCAGTGCATTCGCCAGATCGTCGCGTTCTTCGGGCGTCAGGAATCCACCCACTTTCAGCGAATGGCCGTGGCTGGCCAGCCGCAATTCATTGTCGCCGCCGGGGCGCGGCGTCAGCTCGACGGCGAGCCAATGGGGGGGCGCGAACTTATGCTCCTGCGTCTGACCTGACGGGCGCACCCGCGCGACGGTCATCGCGTCCGGCGTGAGGCGGAGATGCTCGAACCGGCGGCCGTCGCGTGCGTTGGTACGGAAGGCCCACCAGAACAGCAAAATCTCGCAGCCGAAGAATGGCAGGACCGGCCAGGCGCCCTGCACCGCGAAGAACGCGCCGACGAGGGTCAGCATGCCGGCCATGCCGAACAGCAGATACCGGACCCCTCGCGGGCTCAGGCTGCGGTGCGGGGTGAGCACCGCATCGAAGATCGGTTCGGACTGTGCGTGGGCCATGGCGAAATTCTATGCCTCGGGCCCGTCAGCGAAAAGATACGCTTTGTCGCAGTCGCCGCTTTGTGATCGCGCCGATGATCACCGGGGTATCAGCGGCTGCCCTGGGACGCGAAACAGGCTATTTTCACGCCATGGCACGCATGACCAAAGACGAGATCGAGGCGTTCTTCCGCCGGCTGTCGAAGGCGAACCCGAACCCGACCACCGAGTTGGCCTACACCAATGTCTACACCCTGCTCGTGGCCGTGGTGATGTCGGCACAGGCGACAGATGTCGGTGTGAACAAGGCGACGGCGCAATTGTTCCGGACTGTCGATACGCCGGCGAAGATGGTGGCGCTGGGCGAAGACGCGTTGATCCGCCATATCCGCACGATCGGGCTGTTTCGCAACAAGGCGAAGAATGTGATCGCGCTGAGCGCGCAGTTGCTGGCCGAACATGGGGGCGAGGTCCCCGCAGACCGCGAGGCGCTGGAGGCGTTGCCCGGCGTGGGCCGAAAAACCGCGAATGTCGTCCTCAACACCGCCTTCGGCGAACACACCATGGCCGTCGACACCCATATTTTCCGGTTGTCGAACCGCACGGGGCTGGCACCGGGCAAGGATGTGCGAAAGGTCGAGGACGCGCTGATGAAGCGCGTGCCGGCCGAATATTTGCGCCACGCTCATCACTGGCTGATCCTGCATGGGCGTTACGTGTGCAAGGCACGCAAGCCGGACTGCATGTCATGTGCTGTTGCGGATTTGTGCCACTACAAGGCGAAGGTTACCGCCTAGGGCATTCGGCGTTGCCGGACCGTATCCTCAGGACCTGGTTCGCAGGCCCGTGTTTTCAGGCCCGTGTTTTCAGGACCGGGCGAAACTTGTCAGGCAATCATCCGCGTCTTCGCCGACAATCTGACCATCTGGCGTGCGCGCCTCGATATGTGTTGCCTGGCGCACGCCGCCGCGCGGATAGGCAAACACATGCAGGATGCAGGCGGCGTTGCGGTATATCCGAACCTCTCCCTCGCCTTCGAGGCGGACCAGATCCGGGCTGCCGATCTGTGCATCGATCTGCGCGGTTTCGCGGCCGAGAAGGTCGGAAATCCGGAGTTTTTGTGCGTTCGCTGTCGCGGGAGACCGGTTTGCCTGCTGGGTCACCGCAGGTGCCGTACGTGCCGCCGGCGGGCTGGTTGTGGTCTGGCGCTCGGCGGGCGCGCGTGCGCCGGCACATGCCGTGAGCGCCAGCAGCGTCGCCAGCGCGAACGCGCCGCGAAAATTCATATGATCAGGCCGAAAAGACGAAGATCGTGACCAGCAAAGTGATGCCGGCCGCGGACAGGACGGCCACGCGCGACGGGCCTTCGGCCGCGGGCGCCCCGCTGTTGCGGGCCAAACTACTGATGAATCGAAACATCGCCATCCACTTCTCCGCCATTCTCGATCTCAAGACGTCCGTAGGACACCTTGCCGGTAGCTTTGCCCGATGCAGTGATGCGCAATGCGCGGGTCACATCGAGATCGCCGTCAAATCGGCCACTTATGATGGCCGTCTCGACTCTGGCGCTGCCGTCGAACCGGCCGCCACGTGCGACCTCCAGGGCCCGAGCGCTTTCGAGTTTGGCTTCAATCCGCCCTTCGACGATCAGCGAGTCACATTCGGTGATATCGCCCTTGAGCGAGATGTCCCGCCCGACCGTCAGGGTTTTGTTGTCCGATCCCCTGCGGGGTTCGTTGTCATCGGCCCGATCGATGCGGTCCCCGAGATTTGGGATATCGGTGGCCCGTGCCGGCTGACGGTCAAGGAAACTCAGATCGAGCTCCGGCCGCTCGTCCGTGTTCTCGCTGGACCTCGCGCCGGATTCTTTGGCGGAATCCTCGGCGGTGTCTTCGGCATCTGCGCTCATGATGGCGTCCCCCGTTTTGACCCCAGAATCGACAAACGGGCATGGGAATCAAGGCCCAAACCCGAGATTTTATCGACTCTCAACCGCTTGGATAGCGCGTTTAGAGCAAATTGTCCATAAAATTGTTTAATACGTTGTTATACAACAATATTTATAGATTCCCGGTCTCTGGTTGCTTCGAAAACGTGCAACATCATGGATGTGCCGACCAAGGGCAGCAGCAAATTCACGACCGGCAGCGATGCGATCACCGCGAGCATCAGCCCGGACATGAAGATCGGGCTGCGTTTCGCGAGGCGGTAGTCGCGCAATTGTTTTGGGTCCATGCGCCGGAAGCCGACCATCTCCAGATATTCCCGGCCCAGCAGGTGGCCGTTCACAGCCCAGCCGGCGACCAGGTAAATCGGCGGGAAGAAAATGAATATAAGGAGCAACAGGTTGAAGATGATCAGCAGGCCGCCGAACTTCAGGCCGATGACGACGGCCTCGATGATCGATTGATTGCGCGGTGCCGCCAGATGCGGATAGTGGCGGGCCTCGACAGCCCGGCAGATCGTCTCGATGTAGAAACTGGCGTAGATGCCCAGGAACGCGGGCAGCAGCAAAATGACGAGGACGAAAACGGCGATCGAGCCGAGCCAGTCCACGGCGGTCTCGAGCCAGCCGCCGACGAGCGGCACATCACCGATCAGTTGGGTGCTCGACAACAGCCAGGACAGCCCGCCCCACAGCAACATCGCCGTGATGATGCTGAGGCCGATCGATTGCCAGAGAACCGAGCGGATGCGCGGGTCGCTTAGATCGCCCAACGCCTTGAAGAATGCTGAAATCATGGTTCTCCCTCTTACCGCCTCGCCCGCATGAATACTATTCGAAAAGCTAGAAAACCGGCGGTTTCGTGGATTGCCTGAGCGACTGGCGTCGCTATACTCGCGCGCTTCACATCTGATCTATCCCGCCGCCAATGCGGCCAGGAGTTCCCATGACCGATTCCAATGCCGCCGATCGCGCGCTTGATGTTGTTTGCGTCGGCAACGCCATTGTCGATGTGCTGGCCCAAACCGCCGATGATGTCATCGAGCAGCACGGCATGGTGAAGGGCACCATGGCGCTGATCGATGCCGATCAGGCCGAAGCTCTCTATGCGGCGATGCCGCAGGGGGTCGAAACGTCTGGCGGGTCTGCCGGCAATACTGCCGCGGGCCTTGCGTCGCTGGGCGCGCAATGCGCATTCATCGGCAAGGTTCGCGATGATCAACTCGGCGACATTTTTGCCCACGACATTCGCGCGGTCGGCGCGGAGTTTGTGACTCCGGCCGCGACCGACGGCCCGCCGACGGCGCGCTGCCTGATTCTGATCACGCCGGACGCCCAGCGCACGATGAACACGTTCCTCGGTGCGAGCGTTAATCTCGGCGCGGATGACATAGACGAGGATCTGATCGCGCGCGCGCAGGTGACCTATCTGGAGGGTTATTTGTGGGACCGGGATGAGGCCAAGGCGGCGTTCCAGAAGGCCGCCGAGCTCGCCCACAAACATTCGCGCATGGTGTCGCTCAGCCTGTCGGACCCGTTCTGTGTCGACCGGCACCGGGAGTCGTTTCGGGCCCTGATTTCGGACCATGTCGACATCCTGTTCGCGAACGAAGACGAGATAATGTCGCTCTACGAAGTCGAGAACTTCGACGACGCGCTGCAGCATGTAAGGCAGGACTGCCGGATCGCCGCCCTGACCCGCTCGGAAAAGGGTGCCGTCGTCGTGTCCGGTGATGAGGTGCATGTGGTCGATGCGGAACCGGTCTCGGCGGTGGTCGACACCACGGGCGCCGGCGATCAGTTCGCCGCCGGCTTCCTGCACGGCTACACGCGCGGCGATGACCTGGCGACCTGTGCGCAGATCGGCGCTATCACGGCGGCCGAGGTGATCGACCATGTCGGCCCGCGACCGCAAGTCAGCCTGGCCGAACTGGTGTCCGCACGCCTCGCCGGGTGAGAGAGTAAGTCAACACGCGGCGACCAGAGAACGGAGTTCCGGGTCATGAGCCTGCTTGCCATCAAGGCGATCGCAATTCTGGTTATTCTGCTGACCGCACTCCTCGGCGGGCTGGCGGCGCTGCGGACCCGGCAGTCCCGGCATGCCGACCGTTTGTTTGCGCTGGGTTCACTGTTCGGTGCCGGTGTCTTCCTGGGGGCCGGGCTCATTCATGTTCTGCCGGACTCGGTTGATCTGTTCTCGCGCCTGTATCCCAAACTCGATTACCCCGTGCCGTTTGGAATTGTTGCGCTTGGCCTGATCTCCGTGCTCGCCGTGGACCGGTTTGGGCACCGGCTTCAGGCTCGCTCCCACGCCGTGGATAGCGAGGCCGGCGCGGCGTCGGCGATGATCCTGCTTGTCGTCCTGTCGTTCCATTCCATCCTCGCGGGCGCCGCGCTCGGGGCCGAGGATTCGGCTGCAAACTCAATCGTGTTGTTGCTGGCGGTCGTCGCCCACAAGGGCAGTGCTGCCTTTGCGTTGACGTCGGGCTTGTTGCGCGTGCCTGTTGCGGGCGCACCAGACGACCGGAAGTCGATCTGGGGATTGTTGCTGGTATTCGCGCTGATGACGCCACTTGGCATCCTGCTCGGCACCGGCCTGCAGGAGCTACTCGATGGCGACGCGGCGCGCGTCAGCGAGGCCGTGTTCGATGCCTTCGCCGCAGCGACGTTTGTCTATGTGGCGACGATGGAAATTATCGGCCCCGAGTTTCGCTCGAACGAACGGAGCTTGTCGAAGCTTGGCGCGCTGACGGCCGGGCTGGCGGTCATGGCGCTGGTCGCGCTCTGGCTGTAGCCGATCTGCTACTTGCCGGCATCCGGACGACGCCACAGGGTTTCGAGACGGAGCCCATAGACGGGAACCGTCGCTGGTCGCCCGATCCGCGTCCAATAGGCGATGCGCTGCCCGGCGTCGTGATAGAGCGGCATCACATAGTGATTCCACATCAGGATGCGATCGAGGGCGCGTGCCGCGGCGACGAGTTCCGCGCGGTTGCGCGCCTCACCCAGCGCCGCGATCATCGCATCGACGGCCGGGTCTGCGACACCGGCCCAGTTCCGTCCGCCGGCCTGTTCGGCGGTTTGTGAGCTCCAGTAATTCTGCTGCTCGTTGCCCGGCGACAGGGTGACTCCCCAGAAGCCGAAGACCATGTCGAAATCATAAGAATCGATCAGCCCCTGGAACTGCGCGGACTCGACCAGCCGGACGGAGGTGGCAACCCCGAGACGCTTCAGGTTGCGGCCATAGGCGAGCGCGATACGTTCGTTGGATGGCCGGCGAATGGTGATCTCGATTCGGAAGTTGGCTCCGGCAGCATTGACGCGTGCGTCGTTCTCTATCCGCCAGCCGGCCGCCGACAGAAGCTCGGCCGCGCGCTTGAGGTTGGCCCGGGGTCGACCCGATCCGTTGGTCGCGGGTGGCATGTAGGGGGGGCCGAAAACGGCCGCGGGGATCTTGTTGCGCCAGGGCTCAAGCAGCGCCAGCTCGCCCCCCCGGGGCGGGCCGTCGGGCGCCATGTCGGAGCCGGAAAACATGCTTCGGGTCCGGCTGTAGCCGTTGTGCAGGAGGGTCTTGTTCAACCATTCGAAATCGAATGCGAGGGTCAGCGCCTCGCGGACCCGCACGTCATCGAACTTCGCGCGCCGCAGGTTGAAGGCGAGCCCGCTGAGCCCCGACGGCAGGCCCGTGTGCAGCACGTCAAGTTCGACGGCGCCGGTCGCCGCGGCGGGAATGTTGTACTGGGTGGCCCAGCGTGCCGCATCGCCTTCGAAGCGAAAATCATAGTCGCCGGCCTTGAAGGCCTCCAGCGCGACCGCGGAATCACGGAAATAGTCGAACTGGATGCCGTCGAAATTATACTGCCCCCGGTTCACCGCCAGGTCGCCGCCCCAGTAATCGGGGTTGCGCGTGAAGACCAGACCCCGGCCCGGGTCGACGGACGCAATCCGGTACGGGCCACTCGCGAGCGGCGGCTCCAGTGTCGTCGCGTCGAACGTCCGGCCCTGCCACCAGTTTTTCGACAGGATCGGCATGAAGCCGGCGATCAGCATCGGCAACTCCCGGTCGCGATTGTCGACAAAGGTGAACCGCACGCGCCCCGGACCGGGTTCGCTGGTCCGGACAACGCGTGCCCATGTCGCGCGCGCGTTCGGGCTTCCCTTGGCCTTGAGGGTTTCCCAGCTGAAGATGACGTCGTCCACCGTGACGGGGCTGCCGTCGGAAAACCGCGCCTCGGGGCGCAGCTTGAACTCGACCCAGGCGCGATCGGGCGGCGTCTCGATGGTCTCCGCCAGAAGTCCGTAGAGCGAGAACGGCTCGTCCCGGCTACGCTTTGCCAGGGTCTCGAAATAGATACCGAACCCGTGGTGTAGCCCGGCTGCGGGCTTGCCCTTGACGATGTAGGGGTTGAGAGAATCGAAGCTGCCGATCGCGTGCAGGCGAAGTGTCCCGCCGTTGGGCGCCGCCGGGTTCACATAGTCGAAATGGCTGAAATCGGCCGCATATTTCGGAGTGCCGAGCATTGCGATCGCGCTCTCGGGCGCCGCTGTCGCCGAGATGGTGCCTGCGAGCATTAGAAAAGCTGCTGCGGACATACGGAATGCGAGAGGGCAGAGTCTTGTTCGGCGCATGGATCAAGCGATCTTTACTGGGGTGTTGATGAGACGGCCCAAATATACTGTTCGTCATGAGTCGAAATTGCGACCGAACCACAAACAGACGTGATGGGATCCGAAGATGCTGATCGGCGTGCCACGAGAAATCAAGAATCGCGAGTACCGCGTAGGGCTGACTCCGGCCTCGGTGCGTGAGCTGGTGCATCACGGCCATCAGGTAACAGTCGAGACGGAAGCGGGGCTCGGTGCGAACTTCGCCGACGCAGACTATGAGACCGCCGGCGCGCAAATTGCGCCGGACGCGGCCTCGGTGTTCGCCGCGGCGGAGATGATCGTCAAGGTCAAGGAACCGCAACATGAGGAATTCGGCCTGCTGCGTGAGGGCCAGATCCTGTTCACCTATCTCCATCTTGCGGCCGAACGCGAGGTGACCCAGGCCCTGATCGATGCAGGTGCTGTGGCCATTGCGTATGAAACCGTGACCGGCCGGCATGGCGGATTGCCGCTGCTGGCGCCGATGAGCGAGGTCGCCGGGCGTATGTCGATCCAGGTCGGCGCACATTATCTGGAAAAGGAAGTGGGTGGCCGCGGTGTCCTGATGGGTGGCGTGCCGGGGGTGGAGGCGGCCGACGTTCTGGTCATCGGCGGCGGCGTATCGGGGACCAACGCGGTGCGCATGGCGATGGGCATGGAGGCGAAGGTAACCGTGCTCGACCGGTCGATCGACCGGTTGCGCGAACTGGATATGCAATTCGGCCCGACGCTCAACACGATCTATTCGACGGTCGACGCGGTCGAGCGCCTGGCGCTGAACTCGGATCTGGTGATCGGCGCGGTCCTGGTGCCGGGTGCGGCGGCACCGAGACTCCTGACGGCGGACACGGTCCGGGGTATGCGCCGGGGTGCGGTGCTGGTCGATATCGCCATCGACCAGGGCGGCTGCTTCGAGACTTCGCGGCCCACCACCCATGACGACCCCACCTACATCGTCGATGAGGTGGTGCATTACTGCGTGACGAACATGCCGGCGGCGGTGGCGCGTTCCTCGACCGCGGCGCTGAACAACGCCACGCTGCCGTATGCGTTGGCGCTGGCGGACAAGGGCTTCCGCCAGGCGCTGCGTGATGATGCGGGGCTTTGCGGCGGCCTGAGCGTGGCGACAGGTGCTGTGACCCATGGGGCCGTGGCGGATGCGCTGGGCCTGCCGCTTGCCGATGTGAGCGAAGTGGTCGGCTAGGCGAACTCGTCCTTGATATCGAGGGCGTAGCCGGCGGACCGGACCGTGGCCGCGCGGCGATTGTCGACCGGGTTATTCCGAGGCCTTCCTTTTGGCACCCTTCCGCGCCGGGCCTTTGCGAGTGCGTATGGGTTTTGCATCCACCTCGCGCCGAATGGACTCATAGGCGCCGAACGCAGAGGCGGTCACCAGTTCGTTCACGGTCGCATTCATGTGGACGATCTCGACCGGCTTTTCGAGCCCCATCAGCATCGGGCCGAGCACCGTCCCCTCCTCGGCCGACTGCATCAGACGCGAAGCAATATGGGCGGAGTGGAGCCCCGGCATGATGAGCACGTTGGCCGGGCCGGTGAGGCGGCTGAACGGGTAGTAGCGTTCACGCAGGTCGGAATCGAGAGCGATATCGGGAGTCATTTCGCCCTCATACTCGAAGTCTGCATTGCCGCGTTCGTCGAGCACGCGCACGGCTTCACGTGAGCGTTCCGTGAGGTCGACGGGCGGGTTGCCGAAGTTCGAATAGCTGAGAAACGCGACACGTGGCTCACTGCCCATCTGCCGCGCCTTGGCCGCCGCCTGGGTCGCGATGTCCGCCATGACCTCCGGGTCCGGTCGTTCATGCACGGACGTGTCCGCGATGAACAGCGTGCGGCTGCGCAGCACATGCATAGACAGGCCGAAAATCTGTTCGCCGGGCACTGAGTCGAAGACCCGGCGGACGTCGTTGAAGCAAGTGTAGAAACGTCGCGACAGGCCGGTCACCATGACGTCGGCGGCGCCCAGCGCAACCATGCAGGATGCGAAGACGTTGCGGTTCTGGTTGACGATCCGGGCGCAGTCACGGTGCATGAGCCCCTGGCGCTGCAGCCGGTTGTAGAGGAACTCGATATAGGCCTCCCGGTCGTCCTCCAGGGCCGCGTTGTGCACGCGCAGCTCATCCACCCCGGTCAGCCCGAGATCCTCGATGTGCTGGCGCACCACGCTTTCTCGGCCGATCAGGATCGGCTCGCCCAGCCCGGCATTGCGGTAGGCGATGGCGGCGCGGATGACGCGCTCGGACTCGCCTTCGGCGAACACGATCCGGCGCGGGCTCGAGCGCACGGCCTCGAAGGTCGCCTGGATGACGGAAGAGGTCGGGTCGAGGCGGCGCGCCAGGACCTGGCGGTACTGGCTCATATCCTCGATCGGTTTTCGGGCGACGCCTGTATCCATCGCCGCCTGGGCAATCCGCGGCGGGATAAATTCGATGAGGCGCGGGTCGAACGGGACGGGAATGATGTAATCCGGCCCATAAACCAGATGTTCGCCCGGATAGGCGGCATCGACCTCGTCCGGGACGTCCTCGCGGGCGAGTTCGGCCAGCGCCTCGGCGCAGGCGATCTTCATCTCGTCATTGATGGTCCGCGCCCGCACGTCGAGTGCGCCACGGAAAATGTAGGGAAACCCCAGGACATTGTTGACCTGGTTGGGGTAGTCGGACCGGCCGGTCGCGACGATGGCGTCGTCGCGCACCGCTTTCACGTCTTCCGGAGTGATCTCGGGGTCCGGGTTGGCCATGGCAAAGATAATCGGGTTCGGGGCCATGGACTTGACCATCTTCTGGGTTACAGACCCGGCGACGGACACGCCGAAAAATACGTCTGCGTCGACCATGGCCTCTTCCAGCGTACGGGCATCGGTGTTGACCGCGTGGGCAGATTTCCACTGGTTCATGCCGTCGGCCCGACCCTGATAAATGACGCCCCGGCTGTCACAGAGGATGGCCTGGTCGTGGGGCAGTCCCATTGCCTTGATCAGTTCGATACAGGCGATCGCCGCGGCGCCCGCGCCGTTGACCACGAGCTTGATGTCCTTGATGTCGCGGTTGGTCAGATCGAGCGCGTTGATCAGCCCGGCCAGGGAGACAATTGCGGTGCCATGCTGGTCATCGTGGAAGACCGGGATGTCCATGATCTCGCGCAGGCGCTGCTCGATGATGAAGCATTCCGGGGCCTTGATGTCCTCGAGATTGATGCCGCCGAATGTGGGCCGCAGGAGGCGCACACAGTTGATCACTTCGTCGACGTCCTCGCTCTCGACTTCGAGATCCATGGCATCGATGTCGGCGAAACGCTTGAACAGCACCGACTTGCCTTCCATCACCGGCTTGGACGCCAGTGCACCGATATTTCCCAGGCCGAGCACCGCGGTGCCATTGGAGATCACGGCGACCAGGTTGCCGCGCGATGTGTAGTCGTAGGCATCGTCGGGATTGGCATAAATTTCCATGCATGGCGCCGCCACGCCGGGCGAGTAGGCGAGTGACAGGTCGCGCTGGGTGGTCAGCGGCTTGGTCGCGTTGATCTCGATTTTCCCCGGTTTGCCGGTCCGGTGCATGTGCAGGGAATCGATGTCGAGCTGGGACAGTTTGCGTTGCTCGTCCTTGGGTTTGTCAGCCATGTCTCTCGCCAGTAATGGTTGTCGAAACGCGATCCGTCGAATGAGCGTGAACCCTGTTCCCGCTGCGCGTCAAGCGACGCTGTTTCGAATACCGACCTTCCGTGTGGCCTGGGGGTTTTGGCCGGGCCCCGTGCGGCGTATATGATGGTGCATCGCCATGCCAGGTTCAGCCCCCGCCTCCGAAGATCACGTCAAGTCCGCCGCCGCGGCGTCGCCGATGCTGGCGCAGTGGCATGCGGCCAAGGAGGCGTATCCCGACTGCCTGGTGTTTTTCCGGATGGGCGATTTCTACGAGTTGTTTTTCGATGACGCCGTGGCCGCCGCGGCGTCGCTGGACATTGCGCTGACATCGCGCGGGCAGCAGGCCGGCGAGCCGGTCCCGATGGCCGGGGTTCCGGTGCATGCCGCCGAACAATATTTGCCGCGCCTGATCCGCGCCGGCCATCGCGTTGCCGTGTGCGAACAGATGGAAGATCCATCCGAGGCAAAGAAGCGCGGATCGAAATCGATCGTTCGCCGGGACGTCGTGCGGGTGATCACACCCGGCACCCTGAGCGAGGACACGCTGCTGGACTCGCGCCGGCACAATTATCTCGCATCCTGTGCGGATGTGCGCGGCGCATTCGGGCTGGCTTGGCTCGATATGTCGACCGGCGAAGTGTGGATGCAGCCGATTCCTGCTGCCGGCGGCGCGAACCTGTTGGCCGCCGCACTCGCGCGGATCGCGCCGGGGGAAATCCTGGTGCCGGACCGGCTCCTCGAGCTGCCTGAATTTGCCCCCTTATGGGAGGAGGTCCGCGACACGTTGACCCCGCTCCCCGCGAGCCGGTTCGATTCCGCGAACGCCGAAGCCCGCCTGCTGGAAACTTACGCTGTGGGGACGCTGGATGCGTTCGGTGAACCCGGCCGGGCCGAGATCGCGGCAGCGGGCGCGCTGTTCGATTACCTCGCCCTGACCCAGGTGGACCGGATGCCGCGCCTGTCCCGGCCGCGTCGCCTGCCGCCTCCGGGGAGTGCGGGCGCGGTCATGGAGATCGACGCCGCAACCCGGCGCAATCTTGAGCTCACGCAAACCCTGTCGGGCGAGCGCAAGGGGTCCTTGCTGTCGGTGATCGACCGAACCATCACCGGCCCGGGGGCGCGCCTCTTGGCCGACCGGCTGGCGGCGCCACTGACCGATGTCCCGGCGCTCGAAGACCGGCTTGATGCGGTCGGATATCTCGGTGAGGCCGGCGCGGCGCGGGATGACATTCGGGGGATATTGCGAACCGCACCGGATATGGAGCGCGCGCTGTCACGATTGGCGCTTGGCCGCGGTGGCCCGCGTGACCTGGCGGCGATCCGTGCCGGGCTCGAGGCAGCCGCTGCCCTGCGGCGGTTTCTTGAAGACAAAACGGACGCGCCCGAGACTCTCCGTCTTATCGCCGCATCGCTCGGCGAGCATGATGGCCTCGTCGGGCTGTTGCATGCGGCGCTCGCCGTGGACCTGCCCCTGGCGGCCCGCGACGGGGGGTTCATTGCGGCCGGTTACGCCGCAGAACTCGATGAGCAAACGAGCTTGCGCGATGAAAGCCGGAAACTGATTGCGGGCCTCCAGGCGGAATATGTCGAGACGACGGGTGTCGCGAATCTCAAGATCAAACACAACAACGTGCTCGGCTATTTCGTCGAACTTGGTGCCAGCCACGCGGACCGCATCATGGCGGACGGCAAGGAGGCGGCGGCCGATCAGTTTGGCCTGATCCATCGCCAGACGATGGCGAACGCCGTGCGATTTACCACGGTCGGGTTGTCCGAGCTCGACGACAAGATTTCCCGCGCCGGCGAGCGCGCCCTGGCGATCGAACTCGAGCTGTTCCAGGTCCTGGTCAACGATGTGCTGGAACAGGCCGACGATGTTGCGGCCTCGGCGCGTGCCCTGGCCGACCTCGATGTCGCGGCGGGGCTGGCCGAACTGGCGGTGGGCGCGCGGTTTACCCGTCCGGTCCTGTCTGAGAGCCAGGTGTTTCAGGTGACCGGCGGCCGGCACCCGGTGGTGGAGGCGATGCTGGCCGACGGGCCCGGGGCCTTCGTCGCCAACGATTGCGATTTGTCCGGCGAGGATACGGGGGCGGGTCGCCTGTGGCTCGTCACCGGCCCGAACATGGCGGGCAAATCGACGTTCCTCCGGCAGAACGCCCTGATCGCCATCCTGGCCCAGATCGGATCCTTCGTGCCGGCGGATACCGCCGAGATCGGTGTCGTGGACCGGTTGTTCAGCCGGGTCGGCGCGGCCGACGATCTGGCGCGCGGCCGGTCGACCTTCATGGTCGAGATGGTCGAAACCGCGGCGATCCTCAATCAGGCCGGGCCACGCGCGTTGGTCATCCTCGACGAGATCGGTCGCGGCACGGCCACCTTTGATGGCCTGTCGATCGCCTGGGCGACGGTCGAACATCTGCACGAGCAGAATCTCTGCCGGACATTGTTCGCAACCCATTTCCATGAGCTCACCCGGCTCGCCGCACGTCTGCCCGATATGTCGTGCCACACCATGCGGGTGAAGGAATGGAACGACGATATCATCTTCCTGCATGAGGTCGGGCCCGGCGCTGCGGACCGGTCCTACGGCATCCATGTGGGCAAGCTCGCCGGGCTGCCGCCCGCCGTGGTGGGCCGTGCGGAAGAGGTGTTGCGGCTGCTTGAGGCGGGGGATCAGGCGGGAGCCCTGACCCGCCTGGCCGACGACCTGCCGTTGTTTCAGGCCGCGGTCGCCGCCGAACCCCAAGTCGCACCCGCCGGCGATCCGGTCCGCGAGCTCCTGGAATCGGTCAGCCCCGACGAACTCACGCCAAAGACTGCGCTGGAATTGCTCTACCGCCTGAAAGCCGCGCTGGATGATTGATCTCCTCGTTCGCGGCCTGGCGCTTGCCGGTTTCGGTGCCGTGGGCGATGTGATGCGCCATCGCAGCTTCCGGATTTACCTGATCGGGCATATCCCCAATGTCGTTGGCACCTGGGTCGTGCGTATTTCGATCAGCTGGCTCGCCTGGGAGCTGACCAAGTCGGGTTTTTGGGTGGGCGCGGTGGCCGCCGCTGACGCGTTGCCGGTGCTTTTGTTTGGCCCGTTCGGCGGCGTGATGGCAGACCGGATGGACCGGCGAAAGATCGCCATCGCGACCCAGGCTTCCCTCGTCGTGATCTCGATTTTCCTGACGGTGTTCACCTTCGCCGGCCTGATGACCATCTGGCTCCTGTTGGCCATGGCGCTGGCGCGTGGCGTTACCTTTTCATTCTGGCAGCCCGTGCGCTTGGCGCTGATGCCCAACCTGGTGCCCCGGTCGGAGATTTCAACGGCGATCGCGCTCAATTCCTCGACCTTCAATGCCGCGCAGTTTGTCGGCCCCGCGCTGGCCGCGATCCTCCTGCCGTTGGGTGGACCCGGGCTCGCCTTCTTCTTCAACATCTTTGCGGGCGGCGCCATGGTCTGGGCCCTGGCGAACATCGACGTGCCCCTTCAGGCCGGCAATAAGGCGGCGCGCGGAACGTTCCTCGGTGATGCTCTCGCCGGTATTCGGTACGGCGCGTCCCATCCCGGGATCGGACCCATGCTGCTGCTTTTGTTGGCGCTCGGTACGATGATACGGCCGCTGACCGAATTGTTGTCCGCGCTTGCCGGTTCCGTGTTCCTGCTCGACGTCACGGGGTTCTCGGTTATGGCGTCGTCGCTGGGTATCGGCGCCATGGCCGGCGCGATCTGGATGCTGCGGCGCGGGAACAAGGACGGGATTACCGAGATCGCGCTTCTTTCGGGCCTGGTCGGCGGGACCGCGGCGTTCCTGATCGTCAACGTGGTCTGGCTACCTTTCGCGATGGTCTGCCTCGCCGTGCTGGGCTTCACGATGACCAGCGGCGGCATTGCCACCCAGCAGGTTGTTCAGTTTGCCGTTCCCGACGAGATGCGCGGGCGCGTGCTGGGTTTGTTTGGCATGATTTTTCGGTCCGGCCCGGCGCTCGGCGCGTTGGCCATGGGACGCATAGGCGATGTGGTCGGGCTGGGCTGGCCCGTGTCCGTCGGGTCGCTGATCGGCCTGGCGATATATATCTACGCATTCTCAAGACGCACCCGATTGCGTGCGGCGCTGGAGGCAGAACCCCGCGCTGAGTAGGGTGATTCGCCGACGCGCATTGGCGCGACCCGCCGCGCGCCATATTCATTCCGGCGCTGACGGTGTAAAACTCCATGACCATGGCTACGCGAAAACGAAAACGCGATGTGCTCGACCGGGCTGCGCTTGAGGCCCGGATCGAGGATGCATGCGCCGATATTCCGACGGCGTCGGAGCGACGACAGATCACCCTCGATTTGCTCAAGGCCGCGATCGAGGAAGGCCGGTCGCTGGTTCAGGTCCGCTTTGAGGCCGTGGAGATCGATGGCAATGCCGCGAAGGGCGAGCTCGCCTTTCTGTTCGATCAGGTCATTCGCGTCGTTCACGACACGGCGTTGCGCGAGTACCCCGCGGCGAACCCGACCGCGACGGACCGGATGGCGGTCGTGGCTGTGGGCGGATATGGGCGCGGTGAACTGGCGCCGTTCTCGGATATAGATCTGCTGTTCCTGTTCCCGTGGAAGCAGACGGCGCATGGCGAGCAGATCGTCGAATACATTCTCTACATACTCTGGGACCTGGGACTGAAGGTCGGGCATTCGACCCGGTCGATCGACGATTGTGTGCGCCTCGCCAAGAGCGATCTCACGATTCGTACCGCACTCCTGGAGGCGCGTTACCTCTGGGGTGATCAGGACCTGTATCTGGAGTTGCGCAAGACATTCCGCGACCAGGTGATCTCCGGCGCGGCCATGGATTTTGTGAAGGGAAAGCTCGACGAGCGTGACACCCGCCACGAGAAGATGGGGGACAGCCGGTATTACGTCGAACCGAACATCAAGGACGGCAAGGGCGGCCTCAGGGATCTCCAGACCCTCTACTGGATTGCGAAGTTCGCCTACGAGGTCGACAGCGTTACCGATCTGGTCGCGCGCGACGTTTTGACGAAGTCCGAAGCGCGCAATTTCTCGAAGGACCAGAACTTTCTCTGGAGTGTTCGGTTTCACCTGCACTATCTGTCCGGCCGGGCCGAGGAACGGCTGACCTTCGACGTGCAGACGCCGATTTCCCAGCGCATGGGCTATGCCGACCGGGCCGGGGCGTCCGGTGTCGAACGCTTCATGAAGCATTATTACATCGTCGCGAAGGATGTCGGCGATCTGACCCGGATCTTCTGCGCCGCGATCGAGGCGGAGAATATGAGCCGGCCGATTATCCGGCTGCCGCGCCTGCGCCGCCCGCGTGACCTGATGGGGTTCACGACCGACCGCGACCGGCTGACGGTCGCCGATGATGAACAGTTCGAACGCGATCCGGTCGCGATGATCCGGCTGTTCTACGTGGCGCATAACGAGGGGCTGGATATTCATCCCTATGCGTTGCGTCTTGTGACCCAGAATCTGAAGCGGATCGACAAATCCGTCCGGGAGAACCCGGAGGCGAACCGCATGTTCGTCGAGATGGCGTCGTCGATCGATTCGCCCGAGCTGGCGCTGACCCGCATGAACGAGGCGGGTGTGTTCGGCCGGTTCCTGCGTGACTTCGGTCGTGTCGTCGGCCAGACCCAACACGACATGTATCATGTGTACACGGTGGATGAGCACACGATCCAGGCGATCGGCCTGCTTGCCAAGATTGAGCGTGGCGAGCTGGTGGATGACCATCCTGTCGCGAGCGACGTGATCCACAAAATTGGCTCCCGGCGCGCCCTCTATATGGCCGTCCTGTTCCACGATATCGCCAAGGGGCGTGGCGGCGATCACTCCGTGCTCGGCGCGCGTGTGGCGAAGCGGGTTTGTCCACGCCTCGGACTCGTGGCGGAGGAGAGCGAGACCGTCGAGTGGCTGGTTCGCGAACATCTGGTGATGAGCGACGTCGCGCAGAAACGCGATCTGAATGACAGCAAGACCATCATGGACTTCGTCGATCAGGTGCAGTCGCCCGAGCGCCTGCGTCTGCTGTTGTGCCTGACGGTCGTCGATATGCGGGCGACGGGACCCAACGTCTGGAACAACTGGAAGGCCGCGCTGCTGCGCGATCTCCATCACGCTGCCGAAGATGTGATGTCCGGCGGGCAACGCACGAACGCGCGTGGTGCCCGGATTGAGGCCGCCAAGGAGGCCTTGCGCGATGCGCTGGCCGATTGGTCGGATGCGGATATCGAGGCGCAGTTTGATCGGGGTTATCCCGGGTATTGGCTGACATTCGACACGGACACCTTGTCCCATCAGGCGCGCCTGATGCGAACGGCCGAGCAGGAGAAGCTCCCGCTTTCGATCCGCACGCGGGTTCGGGCCGACATCGATGTGACCGAACTGACGGTCTACACCCAGGACCATCCCGGTCTCTTCTCGCGGATCACCGGGGCCATATCGGCGGTGGATGCGAACATCGTCGACGCCAAGGTCTTCACCACGCCGCAAGGCATGGCGCTGGACACCTTCTGGCTGCAGGACCGGGATGACACGGCCTTGTCGGCGTCGGGCACGCTGGCCAAGCTCACGGTTCAAATCGAACGCGCGTTCGCGGGTGAGATGGACCGCTCGGAGCCGGAGGCGGAGCGGACATTCATACCTGCGCGCACGAGGGTCTTCACGGTGGCCCCGCGCGTGATCGTCGACAATCAGGCGAGTGCGACCCACACCGTGATCGAGGTCAACGGGCGTGACCGCCCGGGGTTCCTCTATCTGGTCACGCGTGCGCTTTATGATCTTTCACTGCAGATCTCGTCGGCGAAGATTTCGACCTTCGGGGAGCGGGCGGTCGATGTCTTCTATGTCAAAGACGGATTCGGCATGAAGGTGAGCCATGAGGCGCGCATCGTCGCGATCCGGGAACGCCTGCTCGCGGCAATTCGCGAAGCTGATAGCGCGGCCGCCGACCAGGCCGCCAACCAGGCTGCAGAATAGAAGGCGCCGCGCGCCGCAATACCTGCCTTTCCTTCGCCCCGGTTTCCCGTTAAGAGCGCTGCATGCCACTTCTTCGCGCCATTGCTACGGTCGGCGGCTGGACCATGGGTAGCCGTGTTCTGGGCTTCGTGCGCGATATATTCATCGCGGCGTTCCTGGGCGCAGGCCAGGTCAGCGATGCGTTCTTTGTCGCGCTCCAGTTTCCCAACATCTTCCGCCGGCTGTTCGCCGAGGGCGCATTCAATGCCGCTTTCGTGCCGCTGTTTGCGGGTGAGCTGACAGAGCACGGGCGCGCCGCGGCACGGGCATTTGCCGAACGTGTCTTCGGGATCATGCTGCTCATCCTGATCGTGCTCAGCATCCTGGTTGAAATTTTCATGCCGGAGGTCATGACGGTGGTTGCCGGTGGCTTCCGCGACAATCCCGAGAAATTCAGCCTGGCAGTCGATTTTGCCCGCCTGACCTTTCCTTATCTTCTGTTCGTCTCGTTGTCCGCGATGCTCGGCGGGATTCTGAACACGCTCGAGAAGTTTGCGGCCGCTGCGGCGGCGCCAATCCTGCTGAATATTGTGCTGATCGGCGCCCTGTCCGGCGTGGCGCTGGGCTGGCTTCCGAATCCCGGGCTGGCGCTGAGCTGGGGTGTGCTTATCGCCGGCGTCGGCCAGTTCGTCTGGCTGGCCGCCGTGTGCTCCCGCACCGGGTTGATGCCGCTCGTGCCGCGGCTGGTTTTTGGGCCCCGGGTGAAGCGGCTCTTCATGCTGATGGGCCCCGGCATCCTCGGCGCCGGCGTCTATCAGATCAATGTCCTGGTTGGTGTGCGTCTGGCCTCGGAGCTGCCGGAAGGTTCGGTGTCGTTCCTCTATTTCGCCGACCGGGTGAACCAGCTGCCGCTGGGCGTCGTCGGCGCGGCGGTGGGGGTGGCGCTCCTCCCGCTTCTGTCGCGCCAGCTCAAGGCCGGCGACACCGCCGCCGCACGCGACAGCCAGAATCGTGCCATCGAGTTCGCGATGCTCCTGACGGTGCCCGCCGCCGCGGCGCTGTTGATCATCGCCGACCCGATCGTGACCGTCCTGTTTCAGCGCGGCGCATTCGATGCCGCCGATGCGGCGGCCACGGGCGCGGCCCTGGCGGCATTCTCGCTGGGGCTGCCGGCCTATGTGCTGGTCAAGGCGCTGGCGCCCGGATTTTTTGCGCGCGAAGACACAGCGACGCCCGTGAAGATCGCCGCGCTGGCGCTGGTCGTGAATATCGGGCTGGCGCTGGCGCTGATGCCGGCGCTGGCCCATGTCGGGATCGCGCTGGCGACGGCAGCCTCGGCGTGGCTCAACGCCAGTTTGCTGGCCTTTCTCTTGTACCGGCGTGGATTGCTCGAACCCGATCGCAGGCTGCTTACGCGGCTGGCCCGCATCCTGATTGCGGCACTGCTGATGGCCGGCGCCTTGTGGGTGATTGCCGGCCTGCTGACGTCGCAACTCACCCGGAGCGACCCGGCCGGTGTCGCGGCGCTGGTGTTGATGGTGGTTGCCGGCATGGCAGTTTATGGCGTGCTGGCCCAGCTGCTGCGCGCGACATCACTGGGCGAAATGCGGGGAATGTTTCGCCGCGGATAGAAGCTGCTCCGCTTGACCTGCGGCGCGCGCGCGGGTCATAACCCGCGCCTTCCCTGACACCCTCGGGCGTCCAAACCCCCAGGAGAAAATTAGCGATGAGCCGTATATTCTCGGGCGTACAGCCCACCGGTGATCTCCACCTCGGAAACTATCTCGGCGCAATTCGAAACTTCGTCGGCCTGCAGGCCGATTTCGAATGCATCTATTGCGTGGTCGACATGCACGCGATCACCGTCTGGCAGGACCCGAAACAGCTCGCGCCGAACACGCGCGAGGTGGCGGCAGCCTTCCTCGCCTCCGGGATCGATCCGAAAAATTCGATCATCTTCAACCAGAGCCAGGTGACCGCGCATGCGGAGCTCGCCTGGGTGTTCAACTGTGTGGCCCGGATGGGCTGGCTCAACCGGATGACCCAGTTCAAGGAGAAGGCGGGCAAGCAGCGCGAGAATGCGAGTGTGGGCCTGTATGTTTATCCGAACCTGATGGCGGCTGACATTCTCGCCTACAGGGCGACCCATGTGCCTGTCGGCGAGGACCAGAAACAGCATCTCGAGCTGACGCGGGACATCGCAATCAAGTTCAACAATGATTTCGAGACCGACTGTTTTCCTGTCGTCGAGCCGCTGATCTTCGGCGAGGCGACCCGGGTGATGAGCCTGCGCGACGGCACCAAGAAGATGTCGAAATCGGATCCGTCGGAATATTCGCGGATCAATCTCACCGACGGCGCCGACGATATCGCGGGCAAGATTCGCAAGGCCAAGACCGATCCGGGAGAACTCCCGGGTCCCGACTCGCTCGCCGAAGACGGGCAGCATGTCGAGGCCGAGGTCGAGCGCGCGCGGCCCGAGGCGTTCAATCTGCTCTCGATCTATGCCGCGCTCTCAGGCCAGTCTATGGCGGTCACGCTCGAACAGTTCGCCGGCGCGCAGTTCAGTGCCTTCAAGGGCGAGCTCGTCGATCTGTCGGTCGCAAAGCTCGGCCCGATCGGCGAAGAAATGCAGCGCCTGATGGCGGCGCCGGATCATGTCGATGCGGTTCTGCGAGACGGGGCAGAGCGCGCGGCGGCCATTGCCGCGCCGGTCATCAAGGAAGTGCACGAGATCGTCGGGTTCCTGGGCGCCTGAATTGGGGCGTTTCGCGCACGCCGTCAGGCGTATTCCGGCAGGGTGAAAATCTCCTGGGGTTCGCGCACACCGCGCAGGGCCTGGAAGCCGAGCGACACGAGCTCCGATTGTGCGGCATCGGCGATGCGTTGCGAGACCAGAACGGGCCGGCTAAGGGTGCGGCACAGCGCCTCGATTCGCGCCGTCTGATTGACCGCCGGACCGATCACGGTGAAGTCCAGCCGGTCGGGCGCGCCGATATTGCCGTAGACGACATTGCCGTGATGCAGTGCGATTCCGAAGCCGATTTCGACCAGGCCCTTCTCGCGCCGCGCGGCGTTTCCCTTTTCGATCCTTGTTGTGGCGTCCCGGACGGCTTTGATCGCGGCGTCCACGGCCGGCTGAGGGCCAAGGCCGGGGTCGACGGGGAAAATCGCGAGCACGGAATCGCCCATAAACTTCAGCACTTCGCCGCCGTGATCGGCGATGGCTCCGACCACACGTTCGAAATGGTCATTCAAAATTCCCAGCATCACCGGCGGCGCGAATTCATCCGACATGCGGGTGAAGCTTCGCAGATCCGAAATCCAGATGACGGATTCGATGGTCTCGTTCACCCCGCGATAGATCTCGCCCTGGAGCACACGTTCGCCCGCGCTGTGGCCCAGATAGGTGTCCATCAGATTGCGCGAGATCATGCGCACGGCGAGAATTTCGAGCACCAGGGAGAAGGCGGGCATGAGTTGGGTGATGCGCTCAATCGCGGCGTCGGGAAAACCATCGGGCGCCTTGGTTGCCCAGGAGCAGGCGTAGGTTCGCCCGTTGGAAAACGGGATCGGCAAAATCAGATAATCAGTAACGCCATCGGCCGCGAGCTCCTCGAGGATCGGGAAGTCGCGCGGGCAGTCCGGATCCAGCAGCCGGCGACGCAGGCCGGGGGAGCCCTCGAACACGAGACGCACAGGGCTGCGCTGAAAGGATTCGCTCGACTGGGATTGATGGTCGGCCGCGAACTCGGCCATTTCGCCTGTCTCGCCGTTCCACGCGAATCCGGCTGCGGCGATCTGCGGGTGCAGGGTCCGGATCACGATGCTGAGACGGGCCAGCGGCAGGCCGCAATCCTGGAAACGCCGCCCGACCTCACCGACCAGCGTGGGCAGCGAATCCGCGTAACGCCCGAAATTCTCGATCCATTCGAACACGGGGCAATCATAATTCGGGTCCGGCAAGCCCGTTGCCAGGCTCTCGGGTACGCGATTCTGGGACACAAGTGTTTCGCTATCCACAGGGGGTCGTTCCAACGTTCGGGTTTTCAAAAGCATTCGCCGACATGCGGCAAACATAGGATGTTCTTGCTGTGTTCGCCACTTTGGCGACGGCCGGATTAACCGTACTGGGGCTTTGTATTAACCAAGAGCGGGGCAAATCAGGACTTGATTATTCCGGAAATCTGACCAAATTCCCTTTCGAACAAGGCCCGATTGGTAGAAAACGTTAACGCTCCATCACAGGATTCGTTAACACGGGTTCCCGGCCACGCGTTGAATGTGGTTTCAACAGGCTAAGAGGCAAGGTACCGGATGTTTATCCAGACCGAAGAGACACCCAATCCCGCGACCCTGAAGTTCCTTCCGGGGAGCGAGGTGCTTGCTGAGGGCACGGCCGACTTCCCCAACCGGGAGAGCGCCGATACGTCACCCCTGGCGATGCGCCTGTTCACGGTGCCCGAGGTGACGGCGGTTTTTCTCGGCAGCGATTTCGTCACCGTGACGAAGGCGCCGGAAGCCGAATGGCAGGTCCTGAAGCCGGCCGTACTCGGCGCGATCATGGAACATTACACATCGGGCGATCTGGCGATGCGCGAGGCCGCTGGCCCGGCGCACGCGGCCGGCGATGGCGAGAATCAAGAGGTGGTCGCGCAGATCGTCGAGTTGCTCGACACGCGCGTGCGGCCCGCCGTGGCGATGGATGGCGGCGATATCGTATTTCACGGCTTCGAGGACGGTGTTGTTTTCCTGACCATGCAGGGTGCGTGCGCCGGCTGCCCGAGTTCAACGGCGACCCTGAAAATGGGCATCGAAAACCTTCTCCGGCACTACGTGCCTGAAGTGGAAGAGGTTCAGGCCGTCGCCTAGCGGCGTTTCGTTAAAAATTCGAGGAATGGATGCGCGGGCCGGCGTCAAATCGCGGCTTGCCGAACACTTTGAATACTCATAAAAGTTTATACGCCCCTGGCCCGCGGCAACGTGGGGGAGCGTGTCGAAATGAGGGGCATCATTCGTAACTTCCGTAAAAACAAGCGCACTGCTTTCACGGTTTCCGCCGTTGGCGCCGCCATGCTTTATGGCGCCGTGGCCGGATTTTCCGTTGATCAGCGCGCGCGCGCGGCACTTGATTGGGTCGCGTTGCCGCAGGTCGATTTTACGCCTGCGCCTACGCGCCCGCAGTTTGCCGACATCCATGACGATATGGTTGAGGTCACCTCTGCCGATAGCTTGCATGATGTGCTCGACGATACCGGGTATGCGCTTCGGCAGATAAGGCGTGGTGATTCGCGCGTGCCGCGTCTGTTGGTTGAATCATTGCCTGAAGATTTCGATGATCAGATGGTCGTCGAGGCGCGTAAGCGCACGTTTATTCGCACGGTTCTTCCTTTGATCCTGAAGGCAAATGAGGAAGTTCGGCTGGAGCGCCGCCGTCTTATTGATCTGGAAGAACAGATTATTTCCGGCCACGAATTGTCGGATGACGACCAGGACTGGCTCGACCGGCTCGCCGAGAAATATGATGCGGCGCCGGGTGATTTTGCGGCCCTGTTGCGGCGTGTGGATACCGTCTCACCGACGCTGGCTTTGGCCCAGGCGATCGAGGAAAGTGGATGGGGTCGGTCCCGCTTCGCGCGCGATGGCAACGCCCTTTATGGGCAGCGCGCCTGGAGCGTTGGGACGGGTTTCGTTCCCGCGGAACGCGCGGATGGGGAACGTTTCGAAGTTCGCGCTTTCGACAGTCTGCTCGACAGCGTCCGCAGCTATGTGGTCAATCTCAACCGTCACTATGCCTATGAAGATTACCGGGTAACCCGCGCGCAGATGCGCGCGCGCGACACGCAGCTCAACGCAGGTGAACTTGCACAGACACTCATCAGCTACTCCGAGCGCCGGGAAGCGTATGTTGATGCGTTGCTTGGGTTGATCAGAACGAATCAGCTCGATGACTTCGAGGTCGCGCAATTGTCGAGCGAGCCGTTCGACGTCGGCCGCGATGGAATCGCATCACGGTAAACGCCCAACGCAGACGACCGGAACCGGGGGTCTTTGTTCGCGGTTGCGATCGGCAGGGCGGTTCCTAGGATCGTGGCACGTAGTACTGCATCCCAAGCCAATGCCAGCGCCCGTCAGGCCCCAGACCGGTGCAGTTGATCCGGGCCCGGCCGGTTGGAAATGGATCGTCCATCCGCACCTCGATCCGCGGCCCGATTTCCTCAACGCGAACCTGTCCCTGATCTGCGGCATAGCATGCGAGCCCTTTGATTGGCGGCGAATCCGCCGCCCGGGTGAAGCCGAAGATGGGCGGGTTTTGGGTCAACGTGGGGTTGGCCGGCGTCATGTCGGTATGGGGAATCGACAGCGCATTCGTCACCAGCCGGAAACGATCCATGTCACCGAAGGCCTCGTTCAGGGCAAAGCGGGGCATGTAGTACGGGTCGGCTGAGGCGTCGGACGGGCCGGAATGCTGGCCGAAGGCCGTCGCGTATCCGGCGTCCCGAACGATGCGTTCCACCCGGGTGCTGGCTTCACCGAATGGATAGGCGAAAAGTTCGGGCACGGCGCCGAGTTCACTGACATAACGTGCATTCGACAAGGCCAGGTCGGATTCGTTGCGCTCGACCGAGTTCGCGGCCATGTGCAGATGTGTGGCCGTGTGCCCACCGATGGTCACGCCCGCCTCGTGCAGTTCACGCACCTGTTCCCAGTCCATGAAGTCGGAGAATCCACGGTCGACCGGGTCGGTTGACACGAACACCGTGAACGGAAATCCGGCGCGCCGCAGCCGGGGCCATGCCTCGGTGTAAATCGAGCGATACCCATCGTCGATCGTGATCCCCACGGTCCGGTCGGGGAGCTCCCGGCCTTCGCGGATCGCCGCCACGATGTCGGGCACGGACATCACGGTATAGGGCCCGGAGGCGAGTTCCGCGATATGTGCCTCGAACTGGGCGAGACGGATATTGGTTGATGGAAAAGCGCTTTCGCCAAACCGGTGATACATCAGGATGACGGCCGAATCGGCCGCACCTGCAGGCCCGGACAAGGACAGCCAGACGGCTGCCGCCGCCAGTATCGCGGATATTGCTGTTTGCGCGCGTCGTTTCAACAAATTGAGTGCTCGTCTGGTCACGTGCGTCTCCACGGTCCGGGGCAACATGAGACAGCCTGTATTGCTTCCGGAACGTTAACGTTGGGCGCATTTGCGCCGCAAGGCCATTTGGCCGAATCTAACTCATCATCGGCTTGTCGAGGTCACGATCTTCCACCAACGGGTAGCGCCGTGGGTCGAACAATTGAAAGTGCCACCATTCCTTCGAATAAAAATCCCACCCGGCGGTGGACATGATGCCGAGCAGCAGATGCCGGTTGCGCTGCGCATCGGGGGACACGTCCGCGCCGTGATGGGAAAGGGGGGTGAACGCATCGAAGTGGGTGCCCATATCGAGGGGTAAGCCGGCATCGTCGATCAAGGTCAGGTCCACTGCAACACCGCGGCTGTGAGGTGACCCACGCCGCGGGTCGGCCAGGAAGTCGGGGTCGGGCGTGTGATTCCACAAGGCCCACTGTGCTTCGCTCGGCCGCAGGGCGTCGAAAACCAGCATCCGATAGCCGAGGCGTCCGGCGAGCTCGATTGCGCGCGCCAGATGCTCCGCGGCATCCTCATGCAGGAAACAGTGTGCGTTCGTGTAGACCGGTTGCCCGGTAAAATTATCGGCGGTCGCGTAGGCCAGATGGATGTCGACGTTGTAGGCTGACGGATCAATTTCCACATATGCCGCACGGTGCGTTTTGGGTTCGTCCATTGAGAAGTCCTCCGGCGGGCCACCTTTGCCGTGACCGGCGCGCGATGCTAGACCCGAGCACGGATTCGCTGAAAAGCAGGAAAATGATCACGACTTCCGACCCGACCATCCTAGCCCTGGACGCAGCCGGAGCAGCCTGTTCCGCCGCGTTGTGGGCGGGCGGTGTGATTGCGAGCCGGCGTTGGGAGGCAATGGACCGCGGCCATGCCGAGGCGCTCATGCCGATGGCGCGTGATGTCGTCACAGGAGGAGGCTTTGAAAGCCTCGACCTCGTCGCCGTCAGCATCGGGCCAGGCGCCTACACTGGATTGCGTATTGCTATCGCCGCCGCGCGCGGCCTCGGCCTGGCACTTGGCATTCCGGTCATGGGGATTGGCAGTCTTGAGGTGCACCGCCATCTGGCCCGCAATGACGGTGTGACCGGTCCGGTCGTTGTTCTCCTGGAGACCAAGCGCGCGGACTTCTACATTCAGGCGTTCGGTTCCGACGATATTCCGCTTGCCGAACCTCTGGTGGTCGGGGCGGCGGAGGTCGAACAGAAAATCGCATCGCTTGGCGGCGCTACGCTTGTGGGCGACGCCGTTGAGCGCTTTGTCGATCAGGCGACCGATCATCATCTCGACCAGATCGTTCGGCGTACGCAGGCCGCCGATGCTGCAGCTGTCGCGACCCTTGCGGCCGTCGCGTTTGGTGAACTACCGGGCGCGGACATAACGCCCCCGCGTCCGATGTACTTGCGTCCGCCGGACACCAGCCCGCCGGCGGCCGACCGGCAGCGCCTTCGCGGGTAGAGGCAGGAATTGGCACGCACAGAAGCCCGGGGCTGGATCATCGAGGAGGCGCCCGCGACCGCAGCGGAGCATCTTGCGCAGCTTCATGGCCTCTGCTTTGCGCCCCTCCCGGAGACACCGTGGTCAGCGCATTCGTTTCGCACGATCCTGGGAATGCCGACAACTTTTGCGCTTGCCGCCCGCCATGACGAGAAAGAAGCGTCGGCGCTTCTTGTGTGCAGATTGTTGGACAACGAAGCCGAGATCCTCACCCTTTGTGTGGCGCCAGGTGTTCGCCGTTCCGGCGTGGCCAAGGCTTTGCTCGACGTTTTTTTTCGGCATTCGGGATCGCAAACGCGGGTTGTGCTCGAGGTGGCTGTGGGCAATGCGGCGGCGATCGCGCTGTATGAATCAGTCGGTTTTGTACGGGTTGGTCTTCGGCCCGACTATTACGCCGGGCACGACCGGAAGGTGGATGCTCTGGTGTATGCGCGCAGTGCCGAGGCTGTGGATCGAAAAAACTTGGACAAATGCTGAACAGAGACTAAATACTCGGCTGTATAGTCACAGTTACAAGCATTCTTGAGGCAAAATCCGATGAGTGAACAGGTTAGTTCAGCAGAATTGTTGAAGTTGACGGCCGATATAGTTGCGGCACATGTGTCAAACAACAAGCTGCCGGCAAATGAGCTGCCCCAATTGATTGCTCAGGTGCATGCCAGCCTTACCGACACCGGTGGTTCGGCGAGCGCGCAACAGCGTCCGTCTCCGGCGGTGCCGATCAAGAAGTCGGTGACGGCGGATTATATCGTCTGTCTTGAGGACGGGATGAAGCTGAAGATGCTGAAGCGGCATCTCAAGACCTCTTATGACATGACCCCGGAGCAGTATCGCGAGCGTTGGGGCCTGGCGGCGGATTACCCTATGGTCGCGCCGAACTACGCCAAGAAGCGCAGCCAACTGGCGAAAAAGATAGGCTTGGGAAAACGCGGCAAGAAATAGCTTCGGCGTTGCGGGGCGTATGTTCGCTGTGACTCGATATTTGGCCTATATTGCGCGTGTGAAGGTTTCTGAAACAGATAGCTGGTCGACCGGGGGGGGGGTGGGCGTGAACGCGAACATGCCGTCGAGGATCGAACAGCTGTGCACGGATCGTGGGCTTAAGCTGACGGAGCAGCGCCGTACGATCGCGCGGGTGCTGTCGGAAGCCGATGATCATCCCGATGTCGATCAGGTCTATCGCCGCGCCACCCTGCTCGACTCGCGGATCTCGATCGCCACGGTGTACCGGACAGTGCGCCTGTTCGAAGAGGCCAATATTCTCGAGAAACATGACTTCGGCGATGGTCGGGCACGCTATGAAGAGGTGCAGGACGATCATCATGATCATCTGATCGATGTGAAGACCGGCAAGGTCATTGAATTTTTTAACAAAGAGATTGAAGCGCTGAAAACGAAGATCGCGCACGATCTCGGCTATGAACTCATTGATCATCGGCTTGAGTTGTTCGCGACGCCCATTCAGGCGGCGGCGGACGACGCCGATTGACGGGCCACCGCGAAATCATGCAAGTGAAATTCGTATGAACGACCGCCGCGATGGTGATGGTGCGAAGCGATCGGCAGAGGGCGCTGCAGGTCTCGACGCGGCGCTGGCGTCGCTCGGGTCCGGGTCGCTCGTGGCGCGCCTGGCCCGGGACGAGAGCGATATCGCGGCGGCTCAGGCGTTGCGATACCGCGTTTTCTACGACGAGATGAAGGCCAAGCCGGATGCGGAAATGGAGCGTCTTCGGCGCGACGTGGACCCATTCGACAACGTGTGCGAGCACTTGCTTGTGTGCGACACGGATCGTGGAGAAGGTCCGGAAACGATTATCGCGACCTACCGTTTGCTGCGCGGTGAGCGCGCCCGGGAGTTTGGGCGCTTCTATACTGCGGGTGAATACGACATCGCCCCGCTGCTGGATTATTCCGGTGAGATTCTCGAGCTTGGCCGGTCATGCGTTGATCAGAAGTATCGCGCCCGCCCCACCATGCAGCTGCTCTGGGCGGCGATTGCCCAGTTTGTTTTTCACTACGACATATCCATGATGTTCGGCTGTGCCAGCCTGCACGGCGTGGAGCCCGAAAGCCTCGCCCTGCCGCTGAGCTATCTGCATCATTTCCATCTGGCGCCTGAGGTCATGCGCCCCGTTGCGCTGCCGGAACTGCATGTGGGCATGGATTTTCTGCCCGAAGATCAGATCGACAAGAAGGCGGCACTGACCGCGTTGCCACCGCTTTTGAAGGGGTATCTGCGGCTCGGCGGTTTTGTTGGTGATGGCGCCGTCGTTGATCACCAATTCAACACCACCGACGTTTGTATCGTGGTCAAAACCGATCTCGTGACCGAGAAATATTACAAGCACTACGGCCGCGAGAGGGACACGGAGAGTGAAGAGGCCGGGGGCGGCGCGTGAGCGAGCCGACAATTTACAATGCCAGGGAAACGGCGGTCGCACGGGCCTCCATGTATGTGTTGTTCACCCTTGCGCTGATCCCGGTGCAGGCGGTCGCGTTGTTGTTGCGCCTGCCGTTATCGCGGCGCATTCCGCTCTGGTATCACCGGATTTGTTGCAGGCTTCTGGGGATCAGGCTTGAGGTTTTCGGGCGCCGGTCGCGAACACGGCCGACCCTGTTTGTCGCCAATCACACGTCCTATCTCGATATCCCGATCTACGGGGCCCTGATTCCGGGCTCCTTCGTGGCCAAGTCCGAGGTGGCCGAATGGCCCCTGTTCGGGCTTTTGGCGAAGCTGCAACGCTCGGTCTTCGTCGACCGCAGGGTCCGCACATCGCATCTTCAGGCCACGGCGCTCGGGCGTCGGCTTGAGGCCGGGGACAGCATGATCCTGTTTCCCGAGGGCACCAGCGACGACGGCAATCATATACTGCCCTTCAAAAGCGCGCTTCTCTCGGTGGCCGAGTTTCGCGCGAAGGGCGAGTCGCTCACGGTGCAGCCGGTGTCATTGACCTATTCACGTGTCGACGGTGTGCCCATCGGTCGCCATCTGCGCCCCTTCTATGCCTGGTACGGCGATATGGAGCTGTTTGGCCATGCCGCCGAACTCGTTGGCCTGGGGCGTCTGACCGTGACGGTCTCGTTCCACCCGCCCGTGACGATCGATCAATTCAGTTCGCGTAAGGCGCTGTCGCAACATTGCCATGAGCAGATCGTCCGCAGTCATTCGGACGCGTTGTCCGGCCGGATCCAGCCGAAGGTCGGCACGTCGGGCGACTGGGACTGGATTCGATGGCGGTCTCGCCCGCGTTCGAACGATCTCAAGGGTTTACGCCGCGCCAAAAAGGGCTTTGCAAGCCCTCGCGAAAAGCGCGCTTCGGCGCGGGTTGACTCGAAGTCAACGAAGGCTTAGGTGTGAGATTGTTGATAAATAACAAAGCGTTGTCGGTTAAAATGAAGGCACGAAGGCCTTCTGGGGCCGCGTTCGCATTGCAGATGGCATAAGGGCCCTTGGCCAAAAAACTCTTCATCAAGACCTACGGTTGTCAGATGAACGTCTACGATTCCGAACGTATGGCGGAAATCCTGGCGCCGCTCGGCTATGCCCCCGGGGATGATCCCGAGGATGCGGATATGGTGATTCTCAACACCTGCCACATCCGCGAGAAGGCGAGCGATAAGGTCTATTCGGAGCTCGGACGCCTACGCAAGACCAAGGATCGCCGGGCCGAAGAAGGCTCTCCCATGGTCATTGCGGTCGCGGGCTGTGTCGCCCAGGCAGAGGGCGAGGAAATGCTACGGCGCGCGCCTTACGTCGACATTGTTCTGGGCCCGCAGACCTACCACCGGCTGCCGGAGATGGTGGCGCGTGCGCATCGCGCAGGCGCGGAGGCGCCGGGCCAGCGCGGTGTGCTCGACACCGAATTTCCGGCCGACAGCAAATTCGATCATCTGCCCGAACGGCAGCAGGCAAATGCCGTGTCGGCCTTCCTTTCGATCCAGGAAGGTTGCGATAAATTCTGCACATTCTGTGTGGTTCCCTATACCCGCGGCGCGGAATTCTCTCGTCCGGTCGCGCAGGTGTTGGAGGAGGCACGCCAGCTTGCCGCGGGTGGTGTTCGCGAACTCACATTGCTGGGCCAGAACGTCAACGCCTATCACGGCGTGGACGAGGCCGATCGCGAGATCGGTTTGGGCGTGCTGGTTGAACGGCTCGCGGCGCTCGATGGGGTGGCGCGGATTCGATACACGACCAGCCATCCACGCGACGTCGATGATGCATTGATTGCCGCGCACGAAAACGTCGGAGCGCTGATGCCGTTTTTACATCTGCCGGTGCAGTCGGGGAGCGACCGCATTCTCGAGGCGATGAATCGCGGTCACGATGTTGCGCAGTATCTGGACATCGTTGCGCGTCTGCGCGCGGCCCGGCCGGACCTCGCCCTGAGTTGTGATTTCATCGTCGGGTTTCCCGGCGAGAGTGATGCGGATTTTGAGGCCACGCTCGATCTCGTACGCGCCGTAGGTTTCACCATGGCCTACTCGTTCAAATACAGCTCTCGTCCGGGAACGCCTGCGGCGGGGATGCCGCGGCAGGTGCCGGAGAACATCAAGGATGAGCGCCTCGCGCGTCTCCAGGCTTTGCTCGAAGAGCAGCAGCAGGCCTTCAATGCCGACACGGTCGGGCGCACGTTCGACGTCCTGTTCGAGCGTGCGGGCCGCCATCCGGGCCAGCTGGTCGGACGGAGCCCCTACAATCAGGCTGTGCATGTGGCCACGACGGAATATCAGGTCGGCGATATTGCGAAGGTTGCCATCGACTCGTGCAAGCCGCACAGTCTTGAGGGGCACATTGTTGGCTCTGGTTCCGCGCATCCGCGCGAAGAATCCGAGGAGAGGTTGAGCGCTTGACATCGACTGACACGGCGACCGGACAACCGGTGCAGATCCAGTTCGACGACAACTCGCTTCTCCCGGCTTTGTTCGGGCATCACGATGAGCACTTGATGCAGATCGAGCAGTTGCTTGACGTCACCCTGCGGTATCGCGGGAACCGGCTGGAGATCCAGGGCCCGGAAACATCGCGAGAGATCGCCGACCGGGCGATCGAGGATCTCTACGGCCGCCTCAAGGGGGGGCAGGAAGTCGCGCCGGCCGATGTGCAGGCTGCCGTGCGCATGGCCACCAGCGGAAATCAGGGCGACAGCCAGATTGCGATCCGCACGCGCAAACGCACGATTACCCCACGGTCTCCGAAGCAGGCGCGCTATCTCGAGGCGCTGGGCGAGGCGGACCTCACATTCGGGCTCGGACCGGCGGGCACTGGCAAGACTTATCTGGCCGTGGCGATGGCGGTGAACGAGCTGATCCAGGGCAAAGTCGACCGGTTGATCCTTTCACGTCCGGCCGTCGAGGCCGGTGAACGTCTCGGGTTTTTGCCGGGTGATTTGCAGGAAAAGATCGACCCTTATCTGCGCCCTCTGTACGACGCGCTGCACGACATGCTGCCCGAAGAACAGATCGTCAAACGCCTGAGCAGCGGCGAGATAGAGGTTGCACCACTGGCCTTCATGCGCGGCCGAACGCTGTCGCGTGCATTCATTATTCTCGATGAAGCCCAAAACACGTCGGCCATGCAGATGAAGATGTTCCTGACCCGTTTGGGGGAGGGTTCGCGGATGGCCGTTACCGGCGATATGAGCCAGATCGATCTGCCGAGCGGGACGAGGTCCGGACTGGCCGACGCGCTCGATGTGCTCGATGGGGTGGGCGGGGTGCGGACCGTGCGCTTCGGCGAATCCGATGTGGTTCGCCACGCGATGGTGGCCCGGATTGTGACCGCCTACAACGCCCGCGATAAATTGAGAAGCTCCGGGAATGGCGATGATATCGGCGACGCGGATCGCAATCGATGACCGAACAAGGTGGCGACGAGATTGTCGTGATTGTTGATGTTGTGAGCCCGGATTGGCGTGCGACGGATTTGGACCTGGATGACATTGTGACCACCGCGGCGCGCGCGGCCTTGGTCGGCGCCGATGTGTCGATCACCGCCGGTGTTGAGTTGGGCGTGCGCCTGACCGACGACGCGGAGATCAGAACCCTGAACAGGGATTGGCGCGATCGTGACGCCGCGACCAACGTGCTGGCCTTCGCGCTGAATGATTCGCCCGCCATACCCGTCGGAGAGCCCGCCATACCCGTCGGAGAGAACGGCGTGGTGATGCTGGGCGACGTCGTGGTCGCCTATGAAACCAGTGCCGGTGAGGCGGTGGAGCAGAACAAGTCTCTGACCCACCATCTTAGTCATCTCGTCGTTCACGGCACTTTGCATTTGCTGGGCTTTGATCATGAGCGTGAGGACGAGGCCGAGATTATGGAAGCGCTTGAGCGCGTTGTGCTGCACCGGATCGGGATCCCCGATCCGTATCTTGGCAGCGAAGCCGCGTGACGGGGTGAAGACGCCATGACCGAGCTTTCACGAAACGACAAGCCGACACCGGGTGCTGAAGCATCCGGGATGGGGCAGCTGGCGAATTGGCTGCGTGGCCTGTTCGGCGCACGAAACGGAGAAAACTCCGTACGCGAGACGATCGGGGAACTGATCGAGGATACGAGCGCCGAGGCGGCGCCGATCAACGCGGACGAGGGCGCGCTGATCGCCAACATTCTCAAGCTGCATGACCTGACCGCCGAAGACGTGATGATTCCGCGCGCCGATATCATTGCCACCGACCAGGAGTGTGAACTCGAAGCCCTCGCGGATCTGATGTCGCGGGAGGCACATTCCAGAATCCCGGTCTACCATTCGCATCTCGACAAGGTGGTCGGGTTTGTCCACATCAAGGATGTGCTTGCGACCATGCGCAGCAGCCCGCGCCTGGCCGTGCGTGAACTGACGCGTGAAATACTCTTTGCCGCACCCTCGATCCGGGTGCTCGACCTGCTTTTGGAGATGCGGGCCCAACGCACCCACATGGCGGTCGTTGTGGACGAGTTCGGCGGTGTCGACGGACTGGTGACGATCGAGGACCTGGTCGAGGAGATTGTCGGCGAGATCGAGGATGAGCATGACGAGGATGGCCCGCTGATCACGCGGGACCCGGACGGCTCGATCCTGGCCGATGCGCGCGCTGAGATCGAGGAGCTCGAATCCATGATTGGTACATTCGTGACGGACGAAGAACGTGAGGAAAACGATTCGCTCGGGGGTGTCGTATTCTCTCTCGTTGATCGGGTGCCGCGGCGCAGTGAGGTCGTGACCCATTCTTCCGGCGTCGAGTTCGTCGTGGTTGACGCCGATGCACGTCGCATCAAACGACTGCGGGTCCGTGACCAGCGACAGTCTGATTCGGCCGACCCCGATCCTCACTGACAGCGTTTCCCAATGAATGCCCGGCGCCCCCATGCTGACGAATCTTGCTGAACGTACACAGACGCTGAGCGGCTGGCGTCGCGTCGCGACGTGCCTGTTGCTGGGTGCGATATCCGCGCTGGCGTTGCCGCCCTTTCACGTTGTGCCGTTGCTGGTGCCGGCGTTCGTTGGTCTGCTTTGGCTTCTCGAAGGCGCGGACATGGTTCCCCGGCGCCGCCGGCTCGGATTGTGGGTGGGGTTCTGGTTCGGCTTCGGACATTTCATCGTTGGTGTTCACTGGATTGCCGAGCCGTTGCTCGTCGATCCGGCACGCACCGCGTGGCTGATACCATTCGCCCTTCCGGGGCTCGCCGCGGTGCTGGCTTTGTTCCCGGCTCTGGTGTGCGGGGCGCTCATGCTGTTGCCGGCGCGCGCCGCACCGGTTGCACGGGTCTTCGCATTGGCATCGCTCTGGATGGTCGCCGAGTTTGCCCGCGGGATCGTCTTCACCGGGTTCCCATGGAACCTGATGGGGTACGTCTGGGCCGGGGCGCCGTCGATGATGCAGGTCACGGCGCTGGTGGGCGTCCTGGGCCTGGGCGGGCTGACGGTCCTTGCCGCCGGGATGCCGGCGATTCTTTCAGCCAACGGACTGCCTCTTGTGCGCCGCTGGGGACTGACGGTGGCAGTGACGATCGTGCTGCCGTTGGCGCTATGGGCCGGTGGACAGGTCCGGCTTGCGGGCGCCGTCGAGACGCTGGTTCCCGATGTGCGCCTGCGGCTGGTGCAGGCGAACATCGCCCAGCGGGATAAATGGGATCAGAATTTGCGCGTGGCGCACCTGGAGCGTCATCTTGCACTCAGCCGCACTCCGGCGGAATTGGCTCCCACGCATGTGATCTGGCCGGAAACCGCGGTGCCGTTTCTGCTGGCAAATGATGTGTTGGCCCGCATTCGAAGCGCCGCCGCTGCACCACCCGGGGGCGCCTTGATCACAGGGTCTGTGCGCCGTGCCTTTCACAACGATACGCAGCAGCTGCGCAATGCGCTGCTGGTGATCGACGCTGCGGCGGACGTGCAACGGGTCTACGACAAATCTCATCTCGTGCCGTTTGGTGAGTATGTGCCGCTGCGCGGGGTGCTTCCGATCGACAAGATCGTACCAGGACAGGGCGACTTCGTTGCCGGCGCGGGCCGGCGGCTCCTCGAGATCCCGGGCTTGCCGACGGTGAGCCCTCTGATCTGCTACGAGGCGATCTTCTCCGGCCGTGTAACGCCGCATGGCGAGCGGCCTGGTTGGTTGCTGAACCTGACCAATGATGCGTGGTTCGGGACATTCGCCGGCCCGCAGCAGCATTTTGCGATCGCCTCGACACGTGCGGTCGAGGAAGGTTTGCCGATGGTTCGTGCTGCCAATACGGGAATTTCGGCTGTTGTGGATCCGTACGGGCGGGTGATTGCCCGGCTTGGTATCGGGGAACAGGGCGTTCTCGATAGCGGGCTCCCGGCGGCATTGTCATCGACTCCCTTTGCGCGTTGGGGTGAGTTGATTCCCTTGATCCTGGCGGCGTTGTTTTTGGCCCTGGCCCTGGCCCTGGTGCGCAACCGCAAATCCCCTTGACGGGCCGGGTGGCGTTCCTGCACAACCGGGTCGCCTGGCCGGGGGGGCGCCGGGCGGCGTATATAAATTGAACTCACAAGGATGCGGGTTGCCCACCGCAGCCATACAATCCGATCGCAGGGAGACCGACCCCGTGTCCAAAAGCAGCTATCTCTTTACCAGTGAATCCGTCTCCGAGGGACATCCCGACAAGGTGTGCGATCGCATTTCCGACGCCATTGTCGACGCCTTCCTGACCGGCGACCCGCAGAGCCGTGTGGCGGTCGAAACCCTGACCACGACAAACCGCATCGTCATGGCGGGCGAGGTGCGTGGCCCGGCGGACATCGATGCGGCCCGCATGGAAGAGATTGCGCGCGCGGCGGTGAAGGATATTGGATACGAGCAAGACGGCTTCCACTGGAAAAACGCGGACGTGAATTGTTACGTGCATTCCCAGTCGAGCGATATCGCGCAGGGCGTGGACGCGGCCGGGAACAAGGATGAGGGCGCTGGCGATCAGGGCCTGATGTTCGGCTATGCCTGTCGCGAGACCGATGTGCTCATGCCGGCACCCATTCACTATTCACACGCAATTCTGAAATCGCTTGCCGAGGCCCGTCATTCCGGTGCCGAGTCTGGCCTGGGTCCCGATTCGAAGAGCCAGGTGACGCTGCGTTACGAAGACGGAAAGCCGGTTGGTGCGTCGTCTGTCGTCGTCTCGACCCAGCATGCCGAAGGGCTGAGCCAGGACGATGTGCGCGAGATTGTGCGCCCCCATGTGCTCAATGTTCTGCCGGAGAGCTGGATGTGTTCGGAAGAGCAGTTCTACGTGAACCCAACGGGCCGATTCGTCATTGGCGGGCCCGACGGCGACGCGGGCCTGACCGGCCGAAAGATCATCGTCGATACCTATGGCGGTGCAGCACCCCATGGCGGCGGCGCGTTCTCGGGCAAAGACCCGACCAAGGTCGACCGTTCTGCGGCATATGCCGCGCGCTACGTGGCCAAGAATGTCGTTGAGGCCAAGCTGGCGGACCGCTGCAGCATCCAGGTTGCCTATGCGATCGGCGTGTCACACCCCCTGTCGGTCTATGTCGATACTTATGGCACCGGCAAAGTTGATGAGTCGAAGCTGGCCGAAGCCGTGCAGAAGGCAATGGACCTCACCCCGCGCGGAATTCGCGAGCATCTCGGTTTGAACAAGCCGATCTATGCGCGCACTGCGGCGTATGGTCATTTCGGCCGGCAGCCTGATGCGGATGGCGGATTCTCTTGGGAAAAGACCGACCTCGTCGACGCGCTGCACAACGCGCTTTGATTACGGATTCTGCCGCGAATCCTGGAGGCGAAGACGCACGCTTCCATGGTCGCAGGCGGGGCCGCAAGTTGCGGGCCGGCCAGGAACGCCTGCTCGAGACCTATCTGCCGGATATCCAGATCACCGTGCCGCCGGACGGCACGACCATCGATCCGGCTGCGTGGTTCACACCCAATGCCAGCGAGGTCTGGCTCGAAATCGGATTCGGCGCCGGCGAACATCTGGCATGGCAGGCCACGAACAATCACGACGTCGGCTTTGTCGGTGCAGAGCCCTATCTGAACGGGGTCGCGCGTCTCCTGTCTGCAATCGAATCGGACCGGCCCGGGAATATTCGGGTTCTCGCCGACGATGTGCGCCCGCTGTTGCAAGCCATGGCGGACGGGGCTCTCGCGCGGGTGTTCATTCTCTTTCCAGATCCATGGCCGAAGCTGCGTCATCACAGGCGGCGGCTGATTAACACCCAGCTGCTCGATACCCTCGCGCGCCTGATGCGTGACGGTGCGGAATTGCGGGTCGCGACGGATGATCAGGATTATCTCGTCTGGATCCTGCGGCATCTGCAGGGACATCCGGCGTTTTCCTGGACGGCATCCTGCGCCGATGATTGGCGCCACCGGCCGGCCGATTGGCCGGACACACGTTATGAGGACAAGAATCGCAGCGGCGGACCCGGGTCGACGTTTTTGCGCTATCTGCGAATTCCACGCACGGGTTAATGCGCGGGTTGCCTTTTCCGGCGTTTCCCCTATATTCCCGCTCAACAAGGCCCAACGTCTGGTGACAGACAGTTAAGGGTGGCCCGGACAACCCGGCGCCGCCTTTTTTGTTACCTTTTTTTCGGCGGGCGTAGCAGGAGCTTGATCGAGGATTGAACCTGATCAGCGAAAATATCCAGACGGACAAGATCATCTCCGTCATTGAACCCTCGCTGGCCGATCTCGGCTTTGAGTTGGTGCGCGTCAACTATGGTGGCGGGGGGCGTCCGCTCCTGCAGATCATGATCGACCGTGCCGACGGCAAGGATGTGACGATCGAGGATTGTACCCTGGCAAGCCGCACCTCATCCGCGCTGCTTGATGTGGCCGACCCGATTCGGGACGCCTATCAGCTCGAGGTGAGTTCGCCGGGGATCGACCGGCCGCTGACGCGGCCAAAGGATTTCGAGAGCTTTGCCGGGTACGAGGCGAAGGTTGAGTTGAAGCAGGCCGTGGACGGCCGCCGGCGTTTCCGCGGGCGCTTGTTGGGCCTGCAGGATGACAGGGTTCGCCTGGCAGACCTGGACGCAGAGGATGACGAATTCATCCTGCCGTTTTCGGATATCGCCAAGGCGAAACTCGTATTGACCGATGAACTAATTGCCGCGGCCCAAAAGGGCCGGACAAACGAAGGATAGAGAATATGGAGTCTGGAGGTCCCAGCCGCATTGAGATGCTCGCCGTTGCCGACGCTGTCGCACGGGAAAAGGGCATTGAGC
>JABIVD010000010.1 GCA_018667335.1 Rhodospirillaceae bacterium | reverse complement strand
TTAATGTACCTCGTTACATCTATGAATGCGCGTGCAAGCGGACGTGTTTGATTATCACGCACCGCCGCCTGCGCATCCCTTCTTCAGGTATTCACAATGTCCAACAGCGCAGATGCCAACATCCGCTCCGACTATGGAGCGAAATTACTCGGCATGCAGCAGAGCCGCCCAACTGGGTAAACGCCCAACTAGGCAGCGAGGGCGGGTTGTACGACTGTGGACTGGGCAAGTCAAACGCTTTTTCCCGGTCCGAACAGTTTTATTTAACCCGTCCGGTAACCGCATAAAGACTTGCAGGAACAGGGTTCCTTTGGGCCTTTAACGGTGCGCAGGGTGATATAGGATCACACCCGCGTGTGTCAATCATTTTACTGCATCGCAGCAATCTAATTCGTGTGCACAATTTTTGGCTGTCCAGGCATGCACGAGTCACCCGGATTCGCTAGGCTAGCCGCGCGGTTGAAGCCGCATTGGATATCGCGGAACACCCAATATGAAACACCTCATTCTGCTACGCCACGCGAAGGCCGACTGGGCCGAAAACGGCCTCGATGATTTTGATCGCCCGCTGTCCAACGACGGCCAAGGCGAATGTCAGCTGTTGGCTCCGTGGCTCATTCAAAATGACCTGTTGCCGGACCACGCCCTGGTCTCGCCCGCGCTGCGAACACGCCAGACTTGGGAATCCGTCTGCAACAATCTTCCGGACGCACCGCCCCATGACACGCACGACGATCTCTACCTCGCAGCACCGGGCACCCTGCTCGCGCACATCAGCGCCCTCCCAGACATCGTCGGGACGGCGCTGGTCGTCGCGCATAACCCCGGCCTCGAAGCCCTGGCGCGGATGCTCGCGGGGGCCTCACCCGATGACGCGGCGATGCGGGACATGATGCTCGGTTACCCGACTGCCGGCCTTGCCAAGTTCACCGTCGATACCGATCATTGGGATCAGATCTCCGTCGCCACAACGCGCCTGGATGTTTTCCTGCGCCCGCAAGCGATGGACGACTGAGCGCGTTCAGCCGCGCAATCCGCGCACAAAGTCTGCCAGCGCGGCACCGACCTCATCAGGCACATCTTCCTGCATATAATGCCGGCCATGCACTGTGACTTCGGTCTGGTTCTTGAACGTCCGCGCATGTTCGCGTGCGGCGCCCGCAAGCCCATGGCCCTCGTCGGCATTGATGAACAGCTTCGGCGTCTCGGTCTCGACCAGCCAGTCGGCATAGCGCTTGACGATCGCTTGGCTCGCCGCCGGCTCACCGTCGAACGGAATATCGTTGGGCATGATGACGCCGGGCAGTTTGGTGCCGCCCGGACGATTGGTCGGATAGCGATAGACCTCTTTCTCAATCTCCGAGAGATCGCGGATGATCCCACGCTCAAACAGCATCACCTCGACGAACAGGTTCTTCTCGATGGCCTCAGCCTCCCCTTCCGGCGTGCGGAAGCGCTTGAAGGCGCCCACTCTGTCTTCGGGGATATCCGACCAGTGCCGCGGCCAGACCATCGCCTCCATATAGGCGATGCCCTGGATCTGCTCCGGGACCCGCGCGGCCCGCTCGAAGCCGACGGCCGCGCCCCAGTCATGAAGCACCAGGATCAGGTTCTCGTCCAGACCGAGCGCCTCAAAGAAGGCATCGAAATACTCGATGTTGTCCTGGAAGTGATACGCATCGCGCGGCGAGGTCGACGACCAGCCATGGGCGATGAAGTCCGGCGCGATAACCCGGCCCATCCCCTCGACATGCGGGATGACGTCGCGCCACAGGAACGACGACGTCGGGTTCCCATGCATAAACACGATTGGGTCACCCTCGCCGATATCGATGTAGGCCATTTCGGCATCGCCGACCGTGACCGTCTTGCGCAAATCCGGATTCGCGGTGGACAGAGTTTGGCTCGGGTCGGCGGTCGGGTGGATGGCTTTCGGCGGCATTTGTGTCTCTCCTGAAAAGTTGCGCGACGATACCACCGGCCAACACAACCGATGCGGACGAATGCGAAAGATACTGGTGTGCCCGCCTCAACAGGCTGCAACTGGAATGCACATGGATCGGACGATGTGACGAAACGATGCGAACGCGATATGACTGAGGTGCCAATTCGGCTGAATTCAACGGGATGCAAAGGCAAAGCGTTCGCCATGCCCGCAAGGCACAGCATATGACCCGGCCCGGCCCGCCACGCGGGCGCAGCAACGCCGGAAAGGATGCCATCACGGTTGAGCTCGCAGCTGTGATTGTCGCCGTCGCGTCTGACGGCCCCCGCGTGCTCGTCCGGCAGTTGGACACCTCCCGGCCTGCGGCCCTGCCCTCGGGCCCGCTGGAGCCTCGTCATCGCACGCTGGAGGCAGGTCTGCGCACCTGGGTGGAGGAGCAAACCGGCTACGACCTTGGCTATGTCGAGCAGCTCTACAGCTTCGGCGACGCCAACCGCCATGCCAGCGCGCGCGCGCAGCCTGGTCGGATGCTGTCGATCGGCTATCTCGCCCTGGTGCATGAAAGTAAGCCGCACGGCATGGACGAGAGCGAATGGCGAAGCTGGTACGAGTTTTTCCCCTGGGAAGACTGGCGGACCGGCGCACCCGCAATCCTATCAACCGTGCGTGACGGCATCGCAGGCTGGATCGCCGAGGCGCCGCGCGACGAACGGAAATCACGTGAAGAACGGGCGCGGGTTGCGTTCGGTGTGGCCGGAGAGCATTGGAACGAGGAGCTGGCCCTCGAGCGCTATGAGCTTCTGTACGAAATCGGGCTTGTCCCCGAAGCACATCGAGACGGCGCGGCCTGCTGGGCGCCGCGCGAAGCCGCGATCATGGAGGCCGACAGCTTGCAGGCGGACCACCGGCGCATTCTGGCCACCGCCATCTCGCGCCTGCGCGGCAAGATCAAGTATCGCCCGGTGGTGTTCGAGCTGATGCCGCCGCGCTTCACCTTCCTGGCCCTCCAGCGTGCCGTCGAGGCTCTGGCGGGCGTCGAGCTGCACAAGGCGAACTTCCGCCGACTGGTCGAGCATCAGGGCCTCGTCGAGGACACCGGCGCGATGTCTTCCAAGACCGGTGGGCGCCCTGCCCGCCTGTTGCGATTCCGCCGCGAGGTGCTGCTCGAACGCTCGGCCAGCGGGGTCGGCTTGCCACCTGTGCGACGGTCGGCTACTCCGCAGCGTCCGCGTTGAAGAGAAATAGCCCCCGTTGTTCGAACTTGGCCTTGACGTCGGGGCCCCACCGTTCAGCGATCTCCTCGCCCTTCGAGGGTTCCAGAATGACATCGTTGAGCGCGTCCTCGTCCTCCCCCTGGATGATCACCAGCATCCGGCTGTCGTGATCCTCAAGGTTCGTGAAGTTGCGAAGAACGCCTGGTGGCATCGACAGCATCTCGAACGGATGGAGAACCACGCTGTGCTTGCCGCCGCGCCCATAATCAATCCGGTAACGACCGGTCAGCGGCATGAATGTCTCATAGGTTGTCATGTGTGCGTGCAGTGAAGACCCGTCACTCGGCGGTGTTCCGACGACATAGATCGAAGCTCCGTCCGGACCCTCAATCGCCGGCCTGGTGTTTTGCTTTTCGGCCGGCTTCGGCTTGGCCATCAGCAGAAAGATTTCCTTGGCCGCCAGGTACTCGTATGCCTCCTGGGGAATACCGTCACGTTCCTCGAACTCCGCCTTGTTGGGTGTCAGGTCATCGATCCGTGCGATGCGCTTTTCCATCTCCTCGGGCGTGATATCGATGGTTTCCATGCTGACCTCCTTCGCAGTGGCTTCTAGAGACGAGCACTCCACCACCCTTCGCCCCCGCTCACAAGGATAGATCAGCTTCAGGGATTGTCACCCGGCCGCTCGACCTCAACAATGGCCGAAAACCCAACGCACGAGGTCGTCCCCATGAAAGCCATTCGTTTGCACCGCACAGGCGGGCCGGAAGTCCTGCAGCTCGACGAGATCGAGCGCCCCGAGATCACCTCCGGCCAGGTCCTGGTCAAAGCCCATTCGATCGGAATCGGCCTCGCCGACCAACTCGTGCGCGACGGCCGCTATCCCTGGATGCCGGAGCTGCCGACGATCCCCGGCATCGAGATGAGTGGCACCATCGCTGCGGTCGGGGCGGGCGTGACCAGTCACAAAGAAGGTGACCCGGTCGTCGTATCGGCCGTACCTGGACGCAGCTGCTACGCCGAGTATCTTGCCGTCGATGCCGACTGGACCTTCCCCTGTCCCGCCGGCTTCGACCTGGCAGTCGCCGGATGCCTGATGAATTATCGGGTCGCATACCGCATCCTGCACTCCGGTGTGCGGGCGCGTGCAGGTGAAACAGTCGCCATCGTTGGTGCGTCGGGCGGCCTCGGGAGCGCGCTGCTGGACCTGGCGAATGCCGCCGGTCTTGAGACCATTGCGCTCGCGCGGGATGCTGAAAAAGCAGCCTTCGCCAAGGCGCGTGACGCCCGGCATGTGATCGATACGAAGGCTGATGACCTGACGGACACGATCATGAAGGTCACGGGCGGACGCGGCGTGGACCATTTCATCGACCCTGTCGGTGGCGCCGACTTCGTGAATCGGCTCGATCTGCTGGCGATCCACGGAACGTTGGTGCTCTACGGCATGATCGACGGTCTGCCGCAAGACGATGTATTTGCCGCTCAGTGCGCCCGGTGGGCGCGCTGTCCCGCCGTGCGCGTGTTCTCGATCCACTCGTTCGATCATGAGCCCGAGGCGACAGGGGCGGACCTGAAGTTGCTGATGGAGATGATCTCCGCCGGCACAATCTCGCCAGCGATCTATGCCGAAATGCCACTGGAAGATGCCGTCGAGGCACACCAGCATCTCGACGACGGCCGGATCAGGGGCAAACTGCTGCTCCAGCCCAACCGCGATGAGGCGCGTTTCACCGACCAATGACCACCGTCAGGTGAAGTAGAGGCCGCCATTCATGTGGACAGTCTGACCGGTCATGTAGCCGTTCGCGGCAAGCATGACGACGGCCGACGCCACTTCGTCTACATGTCCCATACGGCCCACGGGCGGAGAGAACACCTGCTGCTCGGGCGTCGCGGTGGACGTCATGTCGGTGCGAATGAGCACGGGCGACACGGAGTTGGCGGTCACACCTTCCTCGACCAGGCGCAGCGCATAAGCCCGGGCCAGCGCTTCCATCCCTCCCTTGGAGGCGGAATAGTGAAGCCCGACACGACCTCCATTATGGGCCGCGCCCGACGTGATGTAGATCAGACGGCCCCAGCGACGCTCGCGCATGCCGGCAACCACTGCCTGGGAGCACAGGAATGCCGAGGTCAGATTCGCCTGCAGAACATGGTTGAAGTCGTCTTCCGTCGTCTCCTCAATCGTCTGGCGAATGCCTATCCCCGCATTCGCGACCAGAATGTCGACAGGCCCGAGTTCCGCCTCAGTCTCGGCGACCATGCGCATGACATCGTCGTTCACCGTCACATCGCCCTGCACGATCGCCGCACGACCGCCCGCGTCCGTGATCGCAGCGGCCGTATCCCGGGCGGAATTTGCGTTTGAAACATAGTTGACGGCCACGGCTGTACCAGCCGCCGCCAAAGCATGTGAAATGGCCGCACCAATACCACGGCCACCGCCGGTCACGAGTGCGACCCGGCCGGACAAATCCATCGCTTCCATATTGATTACCCGTCTGTGTGATTCCCGCTGGCGGCTACATCACCGCGCCGACCTGCCAGGGGATGAACTCATTGTCGCCAAACCCGAGCGCCTCGGACTTCGACTGGGTGCCGCTTGCAATGTCGAGCATGTAGTCGAAGATCTCCAGGCCCACATCCTCGATGGTGGCATCGCCGTCGGCGATCTTGCCGGCATTGATGTCCATATCCTCGGTCATGCTCTCATACATCTGGGTGTTGGTGGCGAGCTTGATCGACGGCGACGGCTTGCAGCCATAGACCGAGCCGCGCCCGGTCGTGAAGCAAACCAGGTTCGCGCCCGACGCGACTTCGCCGGTGATCGAGGCCGGATCGAAGCCCGGTGAATCCATGAACACGAAGCCCTTGGTGTCGATGGGCTCGGCGTATTTGTACACGCCGGTCAGGTTGGTGGTGCCGCCCTTGGCCGCAGCACCCAGGGACTTCTCGAGGATGGTCGAAAGACCACCCGCCTTGTTGCCCGGCGACGGGTTGTTATCCATCGAGCCATGGTTGCGGGCCGTGTAGTCCTCCCACCACTTGATCCGGTCGACCAGCTTCTGACCGACCTCGGCATTGACCGCGCGGCGGGTAAGCAGATGCTCGGCGCCATAGATCTCCGGTGTCTCTGCCAGGATGCCCGTGCCGCCATTGGCGACCAGCCGATCGACCGCATTGCCGAGCGCCGGGTTGGCGGTGATGCCCGAATATGCGTCCGAGCCGCCGCACTGGAGCGCAACCGTGAGCTCGCTGGCCGAAACGGTTGAACGCTTGGCGGCATTGGCCGGCTCCAGCATCGTGCTGATCCGTTCAATCGCCTGGTCTACGGTCTTCCGCGTGCCACCGGATTCCTGGATCGTCATGGTCTGGAATGTGTCGTTGAGCTCCAAGCCATAGGCGTCGAGCAGGAAGGGAATCTGGTTGACCTCACAACCCAGTCCGACGATCAGCACGCCGGCGAAATTCGGATGGCGCGCATAGCCCCACAAGGTGCGCTGGAGGTTGGCGTAACCGTCACCGGAATCTGCCATGCCGCAACCGGTCGCGTGCACGAAGGCCGACACGCCGTCGACGTTCGGATAATCATCGAGCTTGCCCGTCGCGTTGAACGAATCCGCGATGTAACGCGCGACCGTCGCCGAGCAGTTCACCGACGTCAGGATGCCGATATAGTTGCGGGTGCCGACAGAACCGTTCTTGCGCACATAGCCCTCGAAGGTACGGCGCTCGGCCTCGGGCACCATCTCCGTCTCGCGTAAATCGGTGGCAAACTGATAGTCGCGATCGACCATCCGGAACTCGCAATTGTCGGTGTGAACATGGTCCCCAACCTTGATGTCGTGCGCGGCGAACCCGATGATCTGGTCGTATTTGACGACGGTCTCGCCCTTGGCGATGGCCCGCGTCGCGATCTTGTGGCCACGGGGGATCGGCGCATTCGTCGTGACGTCCTCTCCCGGGATATCGGTGTTCGGCATGAGCTCGGCCCGCGCGACGACTACATTGTCGGCGGGGTTCAGGCGGATCGTCAGGGGTGCGGTTTCGGACATCGGGTCTCACTCAACAGGGTTACGGACTGAAACTTCAGGGCACTAGAACTTCAGGACATTGGTGAAATTGTCCCACGGGCTGTAGAAGCGCACGCCTTCGCGTAGCGGCGGCTGCGGCGCCTGGATTTCCAGCCAGTGTACCGGCGTCCCTTCGCGGGGAAAGAACGCATGCTGGGCGCCCACGCCGGTCCAGGCGAAGTCGCCTTCCTTTAGCAGATATTCCTGCCCGTCGAAGACAATATCGACTTCGCCGCCGAGGACGTAGTACGCCTCCTCGAAGGCATGGTCGTGATGATTGCATATCCCGCCATCCGCGAAGCTGATGACGAACATGTTGAAATGCACAGCACCGAACACATCGTCGATCATCATGCGCTGGGAAAACCCGTCCAGATCCGGGGTAATTGTCAGCGGCGGTGTGTGCTGCGCGAGGTCGTAGTGACCCACCATCTGATCGCGACGGTCCGCCAGATTGATCAATGCCGGCGTATCCGGCCAGTCGGCGGCACCGTCGAACCAGGTGTCCTGCCAGGCATCCGGCGCCTTGGGCTGTGGCGCGCACATCTCGACCCAGCGCGTGGCTACTGAACCGGCATTCCGGTAGGCGTGGGCGATCCCTGTCGGGATCAGCATGAAGTCGCCGGCGACCAGACGATACGCCCGCCCTTCGCGGACCACATCGATCTCGCCGGCGATCATGTAAATCCCGGTTTCGTGGGCCTGGATCGTGAGCTCGGTCTCGCCGCCCGGTTCAACCTCGATGATCCCATAAGAGATATGCACCGTGTCGTCGGCATGCTCAACGAAGGGCGACCAGTTCAGCCCACGCGCATGATCGCCATATTTCGGGTGTGGCGCCAACGTGGCGCTGTTGAACGTCGTGACCTTGTGCATGCATTCTCTCCCGCACGGATGGACGGGAGACCGGCTCGTCTAGCGCGCGCTCATATGGTCCGCGATCGCTTTCTTGACCTGGCCCGGCTGGGCGTCCACCGCCTCCGCCAAACGGCGTAATTCCTTACGCAGACCATACACCTGATCCATCAGCGAAAGAACCGTCGGCACGCCATCTTCGGCGATCGCCATATCGCGTCGTATTTCCCGGACCAGACGAAGGCGTGCGATGTCGATCTCACGAAACCAGAGTTCGCCGTGACGGCGCTCCGGCAACACCCAGCCATGCTCCACCCAGCGTCGGAGCTCAACGCGGCGCACGCCCGATAGAATTTTCAGGACCTCGACCTCGCGCATCGCTCAGGCCTCTATGTCCAATTTTGGATCGTAGCCGTGCTTTTGCGACCATTCCTCGAGGAACTTCACAAGTTCCGGATCGGGATCGTCGGGCAGCATCACCTTCAACGTTACGTGCTGGTCTCCGCGACCTGCCTTCCCGGCGGGAACGCCCTTCCCCTTCAGGCGCAGGCGCGCGCCCGTATTGGACCCTTTGGGGATGTTCATGGAGACGGGTCCATCGATCGTCGGCACGCGCACCTTCGCGCCGAGAACAGCCTCATGGAGCGCGATCGGCAGGTCGATGTGGATGTCATTGCCCTGTCTGCGAAACAGGCTGTGCGGTCTGACATTCACTGTGACCAGAGCATCTCCCGAAGGGCCTCCGCCCAGCCCGGGCGCACCCTTACCCTTCAGGCGCAGGACTTGTCCGTCCCGCGTCCCGGCCGGGATCGCCAGGTCGAGGGCTTTTCCATCGGGCATCGTTATTCGGGATTTCGTGCCCCCCGCCGCGTCGAGAAAATCGACATCGAAGGTGTAACGCACGTCGCCACCGCGCATACGGACCGTCTGTCCGCCGGACCGGGCACGGCCAAACAGATCCGAGAACATACCGCCCATATCGGCATAGCCGTCGGTCGAATTATAGGGGTGATCCGCGCCGGCTTCGGCGTAATGGCGGTAGGACGCCTGTTCGACGCGCTCATTGCCTTCAGCGTCGATCTCGCCCCGATCAAAACGGGCGCGCTTGTCCTTGTTGCCGACGATGTCATTGGCGGCCTGCGCTGCCAGGAAGCGTTTCTCCGCCGCCTGGTCGCCGGGCTTCAGGTCGGGATGGTTTTCCTTGGCAAGCTTGCGGTACGCCTTGCGGATCTCATCCGCAGACGCATCTCGGCTGACACCAAGAACTGTATAGGGGTCTTTTGCCACGGGATGCTTCCGATAGTGGTTCTACCCCTCTTATGTAGTGTCCCTGGGTTAATGATTTAAGGCCGGGCCTCCGACGTCCCCGCAGCCTGATCGAGGCCGCGGGGACATCGAACGGCTACGCTCAGTCGACTTTCGCGGCGATCGCGTCCATCTCGACAAGGAATTCCGGCCGCGCCAGGCCCTTGATCGCCAGATAGGTTGAGACCGGCCGGTGGCCACCGAGAAACTCCTGGCGCCCCTCGCTGACCATGAACACGTCCGAGGGGTCGAGCGAGAACACGTTGAGCCGCACGAGATCTTCGACGCCCATATTCGCGGATTTCAGGACCTCGATGACGTTCAGCCAGATCTGACGGTGTTGGGCCTCGAAGCCGATCGGCATGGTGCCTTCCAGCGTGACGCCGACGACACCGGCGATATGCAGCGTGCGGGCACCCGCGGGCACCTCGATGCCGTGGCTGTAAAAGGCGACGGGCGGGGCAATTGTATCGGGATTATGGGCTTGCAACATGATTTCGTCCTCCATTCGGTTGGTTCCGACATCAGAGACGAGCCATACAAAGCGTGCCGACACAGCGACGGCCCGCTTCAGTGCCGCGGTAAGTATTGCATGAATGGAAGAATTGGTAGCGGAGGAGGGACTCGAACCCCCGACACGCGGATTATGATTCCGCTGCTCTAACCAGCTGAGCTACTCCGCCCCAGTTGCGGCTGCGGATATAGGTGCTGCGCTCACCGCCTGTCAAGCCGGGCGCGCGCGCCGCCCCCGCCCCAGCATCACGACACCCGCGACGACGAACATAAACGCCACCAGATGAAAGAGCTCAAGGTGTTCGCCGAGGATAAGAACCGCAAGCAGCGCTGTCAGTAAGGCACGGATATAATTGGACATTGTGGCCTTGTTGGCCCCGATGGACAGCACCACTGTGTTGGTGAAGCCGACTGCGATGATCGCCACCCCGACGCCGACCCAGGCCATGACCGCGGCGGCCTCCCAAGTTACGGGCATCGGCTTGAATATGATGGTTTCGGTGACATAGAGCGGCAGCATCACCACCATGGAGACACACTGCACGGACAACAGAATTTCCAACGTGGTGAAATCACCGGGGATTTTCCGAAGCAACGAGTTGTGGACGGCGAACCCGAACATCGCGGCGAGCATGATCAGATCGCCGATATTGGGTTTGAGGGCCGCCAGAACCCCCAGATCCCCCCGCGACAGAATCACGAACACCCCGACCGTCGCGAGGATGATGCCAAGCGTCTGGACCCGTGTGATGGATTCTCGAAACAGGAAGAACGTGATCAGCACCGTCGCGACGGGTTGCACCGTCGAGACGACGCCGCCGTTGATCGCGGTGGTGAAATGGTAGGCCACATAGACTGCGGCATTCCCGAATGGCCCGAGCGCGATCGCCATCACGGCAAACAGCTTCCAATGCCGCCGGATTTCGCCACGCTTGGCCCAGACCGACCGGCCCGCGAACGGCAGCAACACGACCGTCGCAATGAAGAGCCGCCAGAAACCGATGCCCATCGGCGGCATATCGCCTTGCACCCAGCGTCCGATGATGTGGTTCGACGCCAGGATGAAGGCAGCCGCGAACATCAGGGCGTAGGGCCACAAGCCCTGGCGGAACCGGCTGTCTTGCGCGTTGCTCATGCGGATCGATCCGGCCGGGCCCGAAGGCCCGACCGGGTCGGAGCCAATCTATTCAGGCTTCGCGGCGATGGTTTCCATCTCGACCACCCATTGCGGGTTGGCGAGCTGGCTGATGACGACCCAGGTCGAGGCCGGCACATGACCGGGTGCGAGATACTTCTCACGGTGCGGCATGAGGAACTGCAGGCCCGACGGATCGGTCGAGTAGACGTTCAGGCGCACGATATGCTCCGGACCGAAGCCGGCGTCTTCCAGGATTGCCAGCGTGTTCTGCCAGATCAGGTCATGCTGGGCCTCGAAACCTTCGGGGACCGTACCCTCCGGGGTAACTCCCACCTGGCCGGCAGTGACCAGCCAGCGCGCGTTCGGCGGCACTTCGACCGAATGGCTGTACATGGCGGCGGGCGGTGCAATATTGGCGGGATTTCGTGTGACGAGCATGGGGTTCCTCCTCAGGAATCGAATATCAATTTGTTAGGCGGTGTCCGGCCATCGACCGGCCTTGAGTCATGCTACGCAATCCCAATCAGGCGCGCGAGCAAAAGCCCTGCAAGGCAGGTCTGCGGATGGTTCCGGCGTCAGGCCAGTTCGAGCAGGTCGCGGGCGAGTTCGTCCGGGGCCGAATAGAAAGGCGAATGATCGGTGTCGATCGTGAAGACCCGATCACAGGGCTGCGCGGCGATCATGGCCCGCTGCATGTCGATCGGGATCGCGTTGTCACGCGCGCATTCGATGAAGGCACGCTGGACCGTACCGAAGCGCTCCGGCGTGGTCTGCGCCTGGCGCAGGAACGGCTCCGTCGCCTGAGGCACCAGGCGTTCGATCGCGCGCGCAACGTCTTCCGCGCTGCACTGACCGTAGAACGTGGGCGGGATGATCTCTTCCGGCATGGTCGAGGACAAGCCGTCCTCGGAAATGATCCGCTTGGCCGCCATCTTCTCGGGCCCCTCGAACTCCGCCAGATCCGAACGGTTCTGACCGTTCTTCGGCATCATCGCCGTGAGATAAACAACCCAGGCCACCTGTTCCGGCAGGCGCTCGGCGACCTGGGTGATGGTCATGCCACCCAGGCTGTGGCCGACGAGGATGATCGGTTCGGGCTGCACCGAGACGACGTCGCAAACATGGTCCACATAGGCATCCAGGGAGACATCGCCTATCGGCACGATGTTATTGCCATGACCGGGAAGATCGACCGCGATGGCCGTGTGGCCAGCCGTCTCGAGCAGCGGCATGATTCTCTCGTAGCACCAGCCGCCGTGATAGGCACCGTGGACCAGAATGTAGATGCTCATGCCGCTTCACTCCGTTGCTCGTTGCGCTGAATCCAACCGCCGCCGAGAACCCGACCGCCGTCATAGAAGACAGCCGCCTGCCCCGGCGATACGCCGAACTCTGGTGTCGTCAATTCGACAATCGCCCGGCCATTGGCCAAGCCTTCGATACGCCCCGGCACCGGCTCCATCGTCGAGCGAATCTTGACCGTTACATCCAGCCCTGCAGCCGGCGGTGCATCCCCCTCGCCCAGCCAGTTGAGACCGTTCACGGCAATACGCGTCGTCGCCAGCGCCGAACGCGGCCCGACGATCACGCGCCGCGCCTCGGGGTCCAGGCGAACGACATAAAGCGCGTCTTCGTCGGCGTCCTTGCGGCCACCGATACCGAGGCCGCGCCGCTGGCCAATGGTGAATTTCAGAATACCCTCGTGCCGACCCAGTACGGTGCCGTCCTGATGCACGATGTCGCCAGGCTCTGCCGCGCCGGGGCGCAGCTTCTCGACGATTTCCGCATACTTGCCGTCGGGCACGAAACAGATGTCCTGGCTGTCCGGCTTGTCGGCGATGGTCAGCTCAAAGCGTCGCGCATGTTCGCGCACCTCGTCCTTCGGCATCGCACCGAGCGGGAAGCGCAGATAATCGAGCTGTTCATGGGTGGTCGCAAACAGGAAATAGCTCTGGTCCCGCGACGCATCCACCGCCCGGTGCAGTTCCGCACCGTGGGGGCCGCTCTCGCGACGGATGTAATGCCCCGTCGCCAGCGCGTCAGCGCCCAGATCGCGTGCGGTGGTGACGAGATCGCGGAACTTCACGGTCTGGTTGCAGGTCACGCAGGGGATCGGCGTCTCGCCACGCACATAGGCGTCGGCAAAATTTTCGATCACGTCCTCGCGGAACCGCGATTCATAGTCGAGCACGTAATGGGGAAAGCCGATCAGATCCGCGACGCGGTGGGCATCGTAGATGTCCTGTCCGGCACAGCATGCTTTTGCGCGAGAGGTTGCAGCACCATGATCATAAAGTTGCAGCGTGATCCCGACGACGTCGTAGCCCTGCTCGTGCAACAGCGCTGCTGTCACCGAGCTGTCGACCCCGCCCGACATCGCCACGACGACACGTGTCTCGGCCGGCGGGCGATCAAATCCCAAACTGTTCAATGCCTTGCTCACGGGCGGCAATATAGGCGTGTCGACGCGATCGGCAAACAGGTCACGAATACGTATCCGGCTTGAACATGCGCCGCCGAGCGGCCATCTTCAAAGGATGCATAGAAACAACCATCTAGGAACCAGGATCGGCGCCGGATCACGCGGCTTCGCGCTGGCGACGGGGCTCGCCGCAATCATGGTTCTCGGCGGGTCACCTGCTCATGCCGATCTTCGAGATGATATCGGTCGATGCGCTGCCCTTACGGACCAGACCGAGCGGCTGGCCTGTTTCGATACGGTCGCGGCCGAACTGGCGAACGTGCACAATGCGGCGGCTGGTGCCGCGATCACAGCGTTACAACGCGAGTTCCGCTTCGATCCCGGCCTGATGACCGGCCCGCTGGAATTTCAAATCAACGTCAGCGGCAACCAGGTCGTAAGCCGCGAAACGACCGCAGCCCGCGAAGTGGAGGCTCTTCTCCGCCGCGTACAAAAGATCATCGGCGGCACAGACGACTGGCGCGCCTCCGTGACCGTCCATGGCGGCCAGGTCACCCTGAGCCGCGGCCGGCCCTATACCGCAGCCGAACTCCTCGCCCAGGCCCGCACCGGCATGACCCGCACGGGACTTCCGAAAGATCGCTATTCCGTGGATATCGGCCCGGACGCACAGCCTGTCCTCTGGGACGATGGCCGCGTGCGCAGCGCCAACGAAAATATTGAGATCGTGATCGGCTTCGGCGAGGCAGCGACCCGTTAGTGACGGCTCAGGCCGCGTCCAACCCCATCTGCCAGAAATCGACCTCCAGGCGCGTCGCCTCGTCGAAGGTGCGGCACAGTTCATCCAGCCGAGCCCCGCCCGCACGGCTTTGCCAAAGACGGTCGAGGGTTTCGGCATGTGCGCGTGCGGCAGGCTGATAATCTTCGCCGGCATACATCTCGATCCAAGGCGTGTAGGCATTGCCGTCGCGCGTTGTGCCCGGATCCGATGACAGCCGTGCGCCGATCTCGCCATACCCGATGACGCAGGGCGCCAGGGCCACATACAGGTCCAGCAAATCGCCCTGGTTGCCCTTCTCCAGCACGTAGCGGGTATAGGCCATCGTGGCAGACGCCTCAGGCAGCGCCTCCATCTCGGCCTCACGGAGGCCCCAGCCGGCGCAGTATTCGACGTGCAAGGACATCTCCGTATCGACGATCGCGCTCATCCCGGCTGCTGCGTCGCGGATATCGCCTAACGTGTCGGCCTTGTAAGCCGCAAGCGCGTAGGCGCGGGCGAATTGGATGAGGAACAGATAATCCTGTGCCAGATAGTGACGGAAGGCATTCTCCGGCAGGCTCCCGTCCCGGATTCCATCCACGAACGGATGGGCCACATATTGGTTCCAACTGGCGGATGCCTTGCGCAGGCGCGGGAACAGCTCCAGTTCGTCGAGATACGCCACTAGCCGAGCATCAGGTTGCGCGTCGACCCGGGCAGGTGGACCGTCAGCCCATCCATCGCCTCAGTCACAATGATTTGGCAACCAAGCCGCGAGGTCGCCTTCAGTCCCGGTGCGAGGTCGAGCATGTCTTCCTCGTCCTCGGTCGGCGCATCAAGACGGGCATACCAGTCCGGATCGACAATCACATGGCATGTGCTGCACGCCATGGCGCCTTCGCACGCGCCTTCGACATCCAGCCCGTTGTCCCAGGCGATCTGCAGCAACGAATGACCGAGCGGTGCGGCCACATCATGGGACGCGCCAGCACTGTCTATGAAAATCATTCGGGGCATCGAAGGGCTCAATGTCAGTCAGCCGGAGACCTAGACGTGGAAGGATTCACCGCAGCCGCATGTGCCCTTGGCATTCGGATTGTCGAAGACAAACCCGGATTCAAATTTGCCTTCGCGGTAGTCCATCGTCGCACCAATCAGGAACATGGTCGCGGCCGGGTCGATAAACACCTTCACGCCCCTATCCTCGATGACTTCCTCGAACTGCTTCGCTTCCTCGGCATATTCGACAACATAAGACAGGCCGGAACAGCCGCGGGTCGAAAGGCCAACGCGCAGACCGGCGACACCTTCGTCCGCCTTGGACATCAGGGATTGCACCCGCTCTGCAGCGGCGTCGGTCAGCTTGATGATCGGCTCTGGCATATTGAACTCCTCGAGAGATCCGTCGGTGATCTCTATCGTCGGTCTATATAGGTCAATCGATCCCAAGTGCCAGTTTGGCATCTTCGGACATCCGGTCCATCGTCCAGGGTGGATCCCAGATCAGGTTTACCACCACCTCGCCAATACCCTCGACTTCAGCGACTGCGTTCGCGACCCAGTAGGGAATTTCTCCGGCCACTGGACAGGCCGGCGCCGTCAGGGACATATCGACCCGTGCGGAACCGTCGGTGTGAATCCCGAGATCGTATATCAACCCAAGATCATAAATATTCACCGGAATTTCCGGGTCGTGCACCGTACGCAAGGCGGCAATCACCGCGTCCTGGTTCGCGATGACCGTTCCGTCGGGCAGCGGCTCGCCGGCCCGGGCGGTGATCTCCTCACCCTCCTCTGGCATCGGTGCAAACATGCCCAAGGGGCTACTCGTTCCATGATCCATACTGATACCCGTCGATCCTATTCCGTCGAAATTTCGTCATCGCCCTTCAGGGCGGCGACCATGGTGTGCCAAGGCAAGGTTGCGCATTTGACGCGCGTTGGGAATTCACGAACCCCTGACAGCACGCGGAGCTTTTCCACGTCGTCGGGAAGCTCATGCCCATTTTCCTCGCCCGTGCACATGTCGTGGAACGCCTCAAACAACGCCTCCGCTTCGGCCTGGCTGCGGCCCTTGAGCAATTCCGTCATCATCGACGCCGAGGCCATACAGATCGCGCACCCCTTGCCGAGAAAAGACACATCCGCGACCCGGCGGTCACCATCAAGCTTGAGATAAATCACGAGCTGGTCACCACACAGCGGATTGTTTCCGCGCGCCTCGTTCGTGGCGTCGTCGTCGGCGTGAAAATTTCGCGGGTTCTTGCCGTGCTCCAGGATGACCTCCTGGTACAGCTCTCGCAGATCATCACTCATCAGCCAAACAACTCCTGCACTTCGCCCAGGGCCGCCACCAGGGCGTCAATATCGGATCGGTTGTTGTAGAGCCCGATCGATGCGCGAACCGTCGCCGGAACATCCATCCGCTCCATCAGAGGCTGCGCACAATGGTGCCCCGCACGCACGGCAACGCCGGCGCGATCGATGATCGTCGCGACGTCGTGGGGGTGGGCAAAATCAAGCGTGAATGAAATAACGCTCGCCTTTTTCGGCGCCGTGCCGATGATCCGCAGGCCGTCCACGCTGGACAATTTCTGCGTCGCATAGTTCAGCAAATCGGCCTCGTGGACACCGATGGCGTCCAACCCGATCGCATTCACATAGTCGATCGCCGCGCCCAAGCCGATCGCCTGGACGATGGCCGGCGTGCCCGCCTCGAATTTGTGGGGCAGCTTGGCCCAGGTCGACTTCTCAAAGGTCACCGACGAGATCATGTCGCCGCCGCCCATGAAGGGCGGCATCGCATCGAGTAATTCTTCACGTCCGTATAAAACGCCGATACCGCTCGGCCCATACAGCTTGTGCCCGGAAAAGACATAGAAGTCGCATCCGAGTGCCTGCATATCGACCGGGATATGGGTCACCGACTGACAGCCATCGAGCAGGACCTTCGCGCCCACCGCATGGGCCCGGCGAATGATGTCCTCGACCGGCAGGATCGTCCCCATGACGTTCGACATATGGGCGACCGCCACGAGCTTCGTCTTCGGGCCAAGCAAATCCTCAAACGCAGACATGATCAGCTCGCCGTCATCACTGACCGGCGCGACCTTCAGGACGATTCCCTTCTCGTCACGCAACATCTGCCACGGCACGATGTTCGAGTGATGCTCGAGCTCGGTTATGACAACCTCATCGCCCGCCTCAAGAAACTTGCGGCCGAAGGTGTAGGCCACAAGATTGATCGATTCCGTCGCGTTGCGCGTGAAAATTATCTCGTGGTTGTGTGCGGCATTGATGTACTGCCGGATCGTCTCGCGGGTCCCCTCATAGCGCGCCGTCACGGCCTCGCTGATCTGATAGAGGCCGCGATGGACGTTCGCGTACTCCGTCTCATATGTGCTGGAAATCGCGTCGATCACCTGACGCGGCTTCTGCGCCGAAGCCGCACTGTCGAGAAACGTCAAAGGCTTGTCGTGCATGGTCCGGCCGAGGATTGGGAAATCGGCCCGTATCGCATCGATGTCATAGGCCGGCGTGCCTGCCTGTGCCGTGGTTGGAGACGTCATGTGCCCGCTCCGTCTGCCTGCTGATCGATGTGCCCGGTCAGCCATTGACGTACATGGGTTGAGAAATCTTCCGCGACCGCCAGAAGTGGAATTTCCGCAATTGCCTCGGACAGAAAAGCCTCGATCAGCATGCGGCGCGCCGTCGTTCGCGGAATTCCTCGGCTCAAAAGATAGAACAGCGAGTCCTCGTCCAGCTCTCCCGCCGTGGCACCGTGACTGCATTTCACATCGTCGGCATAGATCTCAAGCTCCGGGCGCGCGTCGATCTCCGCACGCGGCGACAACAACAAGGCCCGGCTCAGCTGATGGCCGTCCGTCTTCTGCGCATCGCGCATCACATGCACCTTGCCCTGAAATACGCCGCGGGCCTGCCCGTCGAGCACGCCCTTGTAGACCTGGCGCGAGCGGCATTCGGGTGCGGCATGTTCCACATAGGTTGTGTTGTCCACGACCTGCTTTCCGGTCCCGAGATAGACGCCATCAAGCCGGCAATCGACGCCGGGGCCGTTCAGATAGGCACGAATTTCGCTACGCCCGATCGCGGCACCGCTCTGCAGAACGAAGCTGTCGTAGAACGACCCGGCCGCGAGGGAGACTGCCGTCCCCGACAAATGTACGCTCGTATCCGCCTCTTCCTGGAACACGAAGTGATTGAGTTTCGCGCCTTCAGCCAGCTGCAACTCGGTGACGATATTGTTGAAGCTCGACCCACCCGTCGCCGTGATGTGGGTCTCGATAAGGGTTGCTTCCGCTTTCGGCCCCAGCACCACGATATGACGCGGCTGCACCATCATCGCGCCCTCGCCCGGGGCGGTGATCGAAATCAGATGCACGGGCTTGTCGAGGACGATGTTCTCGCCGATGAAAATCGCCATGCCGTCCTGCAGAAACGCCGTGTTGAGTGCCGCCATCGGCATATCTTCCAGCGGCGCGATCTGACCGAGATAGGGCTCGAGCCTGTCCGGCGCGGCGGCCAGCAAGTCCTCGAGGCCGCTGATCAGGACGCCATCGGGCATTCCGTCGAGGGCACAAAGCTTCGGCTGCACGCGCCCGTTCACCAGCACCACCCGATAGGTCGCCAGCCCTGCCACCGAGGGGTGCGGCAGCGTCGGCAAACCGATCGCCGGCACCGTCTCGGACAACTTGAAACTCTCGTCCAGTAGTGCATTCAGGTTGGTGTAGCGCCAATACTCGTCACGCCGCCGCGGCAGGCCGTGCTCGCCATAGGCATCCGCACCTGCGCGCCGCAGCGCATCAATCCACCCCACGCCCGCGCCGGCAAAGGTCGATGATGCGTCCAGCGCCTGGGCCAGATATGGCTGCATATGTCCGCTTCCGTCAGGCAATACCGCCTCCGTCAGGCTGCGTTCTCGAGGAATTCGGCATAGCCTTTTTCCTCAAGTTCGAGCGCCAGGGCCTTGTCACCCGATTTCACAATCTGACCGTTGGCCAGAACATGCACGTGATCGGGGACGATATAGTCGAGCAGACGCTGATAATGGGTGATCAGCAGCATGCCGCGTTCGGGCGAGCGCATCGCATTCACACCGTCCGCCACAACCTTCAGGGCATCGATGTCGAGGCCGGAATCCGTCTCATCGAGGATCGCGATCCGCGGTTCGAGGGCCGCCATCTGAAGCATCTCCATGCGCTTCTTCTCACCACCGGAGAAGCCGACATTGACCGCCCGCTTGAGCATGTCGTCGGAGATATTCAGATCAGTTGCCCGCTCGCGGACATATTTCACAAAGTCCATGGGGTCGAAGACTGATTCACCACGATGCTCGCGCACCGCGTTCACCGCCGTCCGCAGAAACGTCATGCTCGTCACGCCGGGAATCTCGACCGGATACTGGAACGCCAGGAACACGCCTTCGCGCGCGCGCTCATCGGGCGCCATCTCGATCACATCCTTGCCATCGAACAGGATTTCACCGTCGGTCACCTCGTAACCGGCGCGCCCGGTCAGAACATAGGACAAGGTGCTCTTGCCAGACCCGTTCGGGCCCATAATTGCATGCACCTCGCCCGCATCGACGGTCAGGTTCAATCCCGTGAGGATTTCCTTTCCATCGATGTTCGCGTGCAGGTTGCGAATTTCCAGTAACGCCATCTCAAACTTCTCCTTTAGCCCACGCTGCCTTCGAGGCTGATCCCGACCAGCTTCTGGGCTTCGACCGCAAACTCCATCGGCAGGGTCTGCAACACTTCCTTGCAGAACCCGTTGACGATCAGCG